>PTKV01000020.1 GCA_002937895.1 Alphaproteobacteria bacterium MarineAlpha5_Bin9
TTCTAGTAATTTTGTCATCATTAACCAATCAGTTTTTTCTTTAACGAATGTGCCATCAGTATGTAGATCCATATTTAAATAAGCTTTACGCAAATAAGAATCACTCTTATCTTTGTGTTTGATAGAAAATCTAGCATAAAATTTTCCTGACATAGAATCAAAGTTTGGTATTCCAATTAAGTGTGTTATTCCTGTTGATATTAAGATTAATAAAATGTCACTAATTTTTTTATTTTTTTTTCTGATTTCTAATTTTATACAACCCATATTTCTATCTTTTAAAATTATATTTAATAATTTACTTAGTTTATTTTCAGTATATTCATCAATAATTTTTGCAATTGTAAAACGAGTAAAAGGTTTATATTCAATTGTCTCCAAATCAAATTTATTAAATGAAGTTGTCAAATGATTTATTAAATCATCATTGATAAGTATATCAATAATTCTGCTAGAACTTAGGTTAGGTTTAATATCAAAACCTTTAATTTTGCTTTTTAGAATCTTCAATTTATAATCTCAAATTAATATCTTATGAATATAAATAATATAAAATAAAATTACTATGTTCAAATTATAAAATATCATTTAATACATAAATTTAGGTTTAAAATAGATTCTAACTAATATATAGATTTCATTAAATTAGGAGAGATGGCTGAGCGGTTGAAAGCACCGGTCTTGAAAACCGGCAAGGGGCGACCCTTCGTGAGTTCGAATCTCACTCTCTCCGCCAAAAAAATTATACCAATTGAGAGATAATTTTTTTTATTAATTCAAATTTATCTATTTTTTTCATATGATTAATTGAAAAAATAAGCATGTTATCTGGTCGTATTTTGAAATTAGAGCTGTTATTATTTAAACTAAGATTCATAACTTTTTCAAAATTTTTCGGTTTGTTCTTGTAAAATTTAATTAATATAGCATTTTTACCATATTCAACTTTATCTATTAATGCTTGATAGCATAATATTTTTATTTCAATAACTTTAAATAAATTCTTAACCTCAATAGGCAAAATGCCGAATCTATCTCTTATTTCTAATAATACATCTTCCTTTTCGTTGTTATTTGATATCGACACAATTTTTTTATAAATTTGTAATTTTACATCAATGTCATTGATATAAGTATCAGGTATGAAAATAGACTCAGGTATTTTAATTTTTGGTTCAAATGAGATTTGTTCCGATATCTTGTTATCAAAAATTTTATTTTTTAATTTATATATCTCTTCTTCCAATAATTTATTATATAATTCTAAACCTACTTCTTTAACAAAACCTGACTGATCTACTCCTAATAAATTTCCAGAACCTCTAAGATCCATATCGCTAGATGCGATATTAAAACCAGAACCAATTTGATCAAATGTATTAATTATCTTTAATCTTTTTGTAGATGTATCATTTAAATCTATATTTTTATTGTAAGTTAAGTAAGCATATCCTCTTATATTAGATGATCTCCCAACTCTTCCTCTTAATTGATGAAGTTGACTTAATCCAAACATGTTAGCTCTATGAATAATTATTGTATTTACATTAGGTAAGTCTAAGCCTGACTCAATAATATTAGTAGATATTAATAAAGGGACTTCATTATTATAAAATTCTGCAATCTTTTTTTCTAATTGATCAGAATTTAATTTTCCATGAGCAATATTGTATTTAATTTCTGGTAATTCTTCTTTTATAAAATTTTCTAAAAAGGGTATATCTTTTTTTCTTGGTGTAACCCAAAAAACTCCTCCTTTTCGTCCATAAATCTCCCTTTTAATAGCTTCTTTAATAGTTGTTTTATCAAAAGGTGAAATATAAGTTCTTATAGATAATCTGTTATAAGGAGGTGTGAGAATTAAACTTAATTCCTTTACGCCAGATAATGAAAGTTGTAAAGTTCTTGGTATAGGCGTAGCTGATAAAGATATTATATGAGAATTTGATGATAATTTTTTTAATTTTTCTTTAGCTCTAACACCAAAATGTTGTTCCTCATCAATAATAATTAAACCAAGATTTTTAAATTTTAATTTATCGGATAATAATATATGTGTACCAATAACGCAGTCTATTTTTCCACTTTCTAAATCTTTTAAAATATTTTTTTTGTCATTCTTAGATATCAATCTAGAAAGATGATTAATTTTTATGTTAAATATAGACAATCTTTTAAGAAAATTTATATAATGCTGTCTTGCTAATAGAGTTGTTGGAACTAAAACTAAAGATTGAACAGATGATTGTGCTGCTAAAAATATTGCTCTGATAATCACCTCTGACTTACCATAAGCTACATCACCAATGACTAAACGATCTGTAGGATAATCTTTAGAAAAATCATCTATTATATCTGAAAAAGTTTTCATTTGATCTTCAGTTTCTATATGGGGAAAGGTTGAGGAGAATTTTTCGTATTTTATATTATTAAATATAATTTTAGGAGATTTAGAAATAAATCTTTTTGCAGCGTTTTTAATTAAAAAGTCTGCAATTTCTAATATTTTTCTTTTAACTTTAAGTTTTCTTTTAAACCAAGATGTTCCACTTAATTTATCAAGAATTATTTTTGTAGGATCATTACTATATTTTGATATTAAATTTGAATTTTCAATTGGTAGATATAATTTTTGTTTATCATAAAATTCAAGTTCAATACACTCATGCAAATATTCATTGATTTTTAATTTAACAATATTATTAAATTTACAAAACCCATAATCGGAATGTACTAAGATTGAATTTTTTGTAAAAGTGCTTAAACTGTCTAGAAAATATTTATTTTTATTACTTTTTCTAAATGAAGTTAGATTATATCCAAATATAGTTTTTTCATTTAAAAAAATATAATCTTCATAAATTAATGAATTTTCTAAAGATAAAATAGTAATAAAATAATTTTGGGAAAAGTTTACAATTTTAGAAAAATTATCCAACTCAATTAAGTTAATAGATAAATTATCAAAAAAGAATTTTTTAATTCTATTAATATTTATATCTGTTTTTGTGCAAACAATTATTTTTTTAGATGAATTTGCGTTAAAATATTGTTTTATAAAATTATTATCTAATTCTTTTTTAAAAGAAGATAATTTTTGTTGAAATTTTATGTTTAAGTTTAATCCATTTTTAATGGAAAATTTATTTAAGTTATATATGTTATAATTTAATAGCTTTTTTTTGATTTCATCATATGAAAAATATAATTCACTTGGATGAAGATTAAATTTTTCTTGATTATTAATTCTAGCATTATAAAATTCATGGATTTGTTCATATTTATCACTAATAAGATCATTAAAATCTTGTTTAAGTATAATATCAAATTCATTAAGATAATCAAAAATTGAAACTATTTTTTTATGAAATAATGGCAAAAAATTTTCAATTCCTGAAATATTATTTAAATTATTTAAGTTATTATATATTTCACTAGCTCTATAATTATTAAAATATTTTCTAAATTTAGTTTTAAAATCTAGAATCTTCTCTTTTGATAAAATAATTTCTTTTGTAGGAAATATTTTTATATTATCATAATTAATATTTTTGAAGGATTTTTGATTTACAGGATCAAATAATTTTATTGATTCAATTTTATTGTCAAAAAAATCGATACGTAAAGGACTATTATAATTTGCTAAAAAAATATCGATGATACTTCCTCTAACTGAAAATTCTCCATTTTCATTTACTAATGAAGTTCTTTTATATCCTAAGTTTATTAATTTTGAGATTAAATCAGAAAAATTATATAATTTTGCTTTTGAAATATCTATAATGTTATTTTCAAAAATATCATTAAAGGGAACTTTTTGAATTAACGAACTTGTTGAAATTAAAAGTATAATCTTATCTTTATTTTGTGTTAATTTATTTAATATCCTTATTCTATGAGATTGGATATTAATATTAGGTGAAACTGCGTCATAAGGAATATTGTCCCATGATTTAAAAATAAATATTTTTTTATTTGGTAAAAACCATTTTAATTTTTCTTCAATATCTATAATTTCTTTATCATTACTTCCTATATACATAATAGATTTTTGATTATTGTAATAATGTTTATTTATATAAATAAATTCTAATCCATCATCTATATTTCCAATATTATTATTAATCATCTATAATTTTTCTTATTGTATTATTATATTTTTTTGGAATTTTCTTTTTTTTATTTAATATATTTATTATATCTAATTCAGATATTTCATTAAAAAAATGAATAAGTAATGATAAATCATTAAAATTTAATTTATTTAAATTTTTTAATATGGTTTTTTGATAAATATAATATGATTCTTTTATACCTGTATGCCTACACCTATATATTATTTGCTTTTTAATTATTTGAATATTTTTAGACATTTTATATATTCTTATATTTATATAAATAAGTGTATAATTAGCAAATAAAAGTCAAATGAGATCAGAGCAAATAAACTATTTATTTAAACCCTTTAGTTCTATTAAAGGTATTGGTCCAAAAATTGAAATTTTGTTAAAAAAATTTATTGGAGATAAATTAATACATTTATTATGGCATGTGCCATATAATTTTATTAAAAAAGAAAAAATTTGTAAATTAGATGAAAAGTATATTAATAAAATAATAATAATCAAAGTTAAAGTCTTAGACCACTTTCCATCTAGGTATATAAAACAACCCTATAAGATAAAATGCATATTAAATGAAAAAATTATTTATTTAGTTTTTTTTAACGCTAAACATTCATATTTAAAATCAAATTATGAAATGAATAGTGATATAATTTTATCTGGTAAATTAGAACATTTTAAAAATGAGTATCAAATTACTCATCCTACAAAATATTTAAAAAATAAAAATATTGATGATGTCAAAATTATTGAACCCGTTTATAGATTAACTTCTGGACTAACAAACAAATTTTTTTTAAAAATTATGAATATAATAACTAAGGATTTACCACAATTAGATGAATGGATTGATAATAAAACTTTAATAAAATTTAATCTAAAATCATGGAATGAATCTATTTATAATTTACATCACCCTAATGAAAAATCAGATTTTGATTTTAATAATGTATATAGAAGAAGAATTGCTTTTGATGAATTATTTGCTCATCAACTCGCATTAAAAATAATGAAAAATTATGATCAAAAACAAAAAGGAATAGCTTTTATTGATAAAAAAAATCTAGTAAATAAATGTATTCAAAATCTAGATTTTGATTTAACTAAATCTCAAAAAGATGTTTGGAATGAAATATATAATGATTTAATATCTTCTAAGCATACCGTGAGATTACTCCAAGGTGATGTTGGATCTGGAAAAACAATAATAGCATTATTATCAATGTTACTTTCGGTAGAATCAAAATTTCAAGCTGTAATAATGGCGCCTACTTCAATACTTGCGCAGCAACATTATGACAATATTAAAAAATACATTACTAATTTAGATGTAAAAATATTAACTTTAACAAGTAGAGATAAAGGATTGAAAAGGATTAATAAATTAAATTTAATAAAAGAAGGTAAAGCTGATATTATTATTGGAACACATTCATTAATTCAAGATGATGTTAAATATAAATCTATAGGTTTAGTTGTAATTGATGAACAGCATAAATTTGGAGTTTTACAAAGAATGGCGTTTTCTAATAAAAGTAAAAAACCATCAATTATAGTTATGTCAGCTACTCCAATTCCCAGAACATTAGCATTAGCTATATATGGAGACATGGACGAAAGCAAAATTATAGAAAAACCTAAAGGAAGAATACCTACGTTAACTAAATCTATTCCAATTGCTAAGACAAAAAATTTGATTAACAGATTAAAAAGTAAATTAAATAAAAATGATAAGGTTTATTGGGTATGTCCATTAATTGAAGAATCAGAAAGATTGGATCTACAAGCTGCTACAAATAGATTTAATGAATTATATAAAACTTTTAATAAAAAAGTTTTATTACTTCATGGACAAATGAAAGAGAATGAAAAAGAAATTATAATGAAAAAATTTAAAGATCAAGATTATAAAATATTAGTAACTACAACTGTTATAGAAGTAGGAATAGACATAAAAGAAGTTAATACATTAATTATAGAACATTCAGAAAGATTTGGATTAGCACAACTACATCAACTTAGAGGAAGAGTAGGTAGAAATAATAAAGAATCTATATGTGTATTAATTTATCAAAATAATTTAAGTAAAAATGCAAAAAAAAGGATTGAAGTAATGAAAGAAACTAACAATGGTTTTAAAATAGCTGAAAAAGATTTGCAAATTAGAGGTCCTGGAGAACTATTAGGTAAGAAACAATCAGGCCTTCCTGATTTTAACATTGCTGATTTAAATTCAGATAAAGATTTACTAGATGAAGCAATTCTTAATGTTGAAAATTTTATAAAAAATGATCCAGAATTTAAAACATCAAAGGCACAAAATATTAAGAATCTTCTATATTTATTTGAGAAAAATAATGCATTAAAAACATTATTAGCAGGATAATATGAATAAATTAAATAAAAATGAAATCAGATTCAAGTGTCAAGGATCTTCTAATTGCTGTGTTTCCAGAGGAAGCTATGGTTTTGTTTATTTAAGTAATATTGATTTAAAAAGATTATCAAAATATTTTAATATTTCAAAAGAGACTTTTAAAAAAAAATATTGTAATTTTACTGATGGTTATCTTTCACTAAAAGAATTCAAAAAAAATGGAGATTGCCAATTTCTAAAAAGAAAAAGATGTAGTGTTTATAAAGCAAGACCTATTCAATGCAGAACATGGCCTTTTTGGAAAGAAAATATGAATGCAAAAAAATGGAACAAAAATATTATGTCATTTTGTCCAGGAGTAGGTAAAGGAAGAAAAATTAGTAAAATACAAATAAATAAAAAAATTAAAATGGATATTATTAATGAACAAAATATAATTAAATTATAGAATTATTTACCATCAGATATAAATTCCATGTTTTTAAAATTACCAATATAGTAATCTTGATTTTTCTTTAACAATAACTTTACCGTAGTATCTTCAATTACAACCTCTAAGTATTTTTCGTTTATACTTAGAATATCACAATTCTTGGTAATACCAGTTTCAATATTTTTAATCTTTGTCTTTTTCATAAAATTAATAATGGTGAGCCCGACAGGATTCGAACCTGTGACCCATTCCTTAAAAGGGAATTGCTCTACCAACTGAGCTACGGGCCCA
>PTKV01000021.1 GCA_002937895.1 Alphaproteobacteria bacterium MarineAlpha5_Bin9
ATGGAGTAAAAGTTTTAGTTATAGACTCTAACATTGATACCGGTGGACAAGTATATAAACCTCCTCCCAGAACCTATAAGCAACTTACTAAGGTTTCATCAAAAGAACTAAAAATTCAAAAATCCTTTTCAAAATTAATTAAAGAAAATGAAATTGACATAGCTTTAGAGCACACTGTTTGGCAAGTGAATCATGGCTTCAAAGTATATGCATACAATAATAATAATTCAACTACTGTTTGGAAATGTAAAATTTTAATCGTTGCTACAGGCACATATGAAAGAATTATTCCTTTTCCAGGATGGACTTTACCTGGCGTTATAGGGTTAGCTGCTTCAACTACACTATTAAAGTCACATAGAGTTCTACCTGGTAAAAATACAATTGTTGCTGGTTGTGGTCCATTATTAGCTGTAGTAGCTTCAGGAATTATTAAGGCTGGAGGAAAGGTTGGAGCTGTAATTGATTTAAATAGATCTTTAGATTGGTTATCTTCAATTACTCCAATGTTATCCAATCCTTCAAATTTATTTGAAGGAATAGGGTGGTTAAAAAATATAATTTTTGCGAGAACACCAATTTATTTTAATAGTACTATTGAGTCAGTAATAAAAAAAGATAATGATTTAGAAATAACACTAGTTCAAAATAACTTTAAAAAAAACAGTAAAATAAAATTAAAAGCTGACAGCTTATGTGTTGGTCATGGTTTAATTCCATCGGTCGATATTTCTAAATCTCTTGGTGTAGAACTATATTTTGAAAATTTGAGTTCGAACTGGTTACCTAAGATAAATAAATATTTTCAATCAAGTATCGAAAAACTCTATATAGTAGGAGATGGATCAGGCATATCGGGAGCAGTACCTGCATATGAAAAGGGGTTAATTGCTGGTAACGCATCATCTTACCAATTAAAATATATTGAAAAAGATAGATTAGATTTGATTACAAACAAAATATTTAAAAGATTAAAAAAACTGGAAAAGTTTGGAAAATCAATGGCAAAACTAATGACACCACCTTCTAAGATAATAAAAAATGTAACAAAGGATACTATTGTTTGCAGATGTGAAGATATTAAGCGCGGAGATATAGAAGAAGCGATTAAATTTGGAGCTAGAGAAATTAACCAATTAAAATCTTGGACTAGATGCGGTATGGGATCATGCCAAGGTAGAACCTGCGAAGATGCTATTGCTAGAGTTATGTCAGAACATTTTGGATCTAGAGAAAAAGTAGGCACCTTTACTAGAAGATTTCCCTTAAAACCTATTTTAATGGAAGATGCGGTTGGAGAATTTGAATATGAAGACATAATCAAAATAGAAGAAGCTCCGCTATGATAAACAAAACAAAATATGATGTTGTAATTATTGGAGCTGGAATTATGGGCTGTACTACGGCTTTGCATTTAGCTAAGTCGGGAATGAAAACTTTACTGATTGATAGGGGAAAAATATGTAGAGAGGCATCTGGTGTGAATGCAGGAACTTTAACAATACATATGACAAGAGCGCAACTTATCCCTTATGCCATTAAAGGTTGGGAGCTATGGATGAATTCAAAAAAGTGGTTAGGTGAAGAAATAGAGGTTACCAAAGCTCCAGGGCTTTGTTTAGCTTTTTCTGACGATGATGAAAAATTATTAGTTGAAAGATCAAAAGCCAGGATAGAACAAGGAGCGCCTATAAAACTTATTAGTAAAAAAGAAACTCTTAATTTGGAACCCAACATAAATCCAAGTGTGAAAATGGCTGCATTTTGTGAAATGGATGGTTATGTTAATTCATATAAAACTGGTTTAGTTTTTTCAAAACAATTTAGAAAATTAGGGGTGAATTTAATTGAAAATGAAAAAATTGTAATGATTGAAAATGAAGGCAACTATTTTTTGATTAAATCAAAGAATAATAATATTATTAAAGCTAATAAAATAGTTTTAGCTGGAGGCGTATGGCTAGAAGAAATGCTTAAATGGTTTAATATCAATATCGAAGTTAAATGCTTGCCTCAACAATTGATTGTCATAGAAAGAATGCAAAAAATTTTAAAAAATGTAATTACTATAGCTAATGGAAAACTTTCTATGAAACAATTTTCAAATGGAACAACTTTAATAGGGGGAGGATGGCCAGGTAATAGGAATATTGATAGTGATAAATTTGAACATTTGCCTGAAAATTTGATTGGAAATATGCAGTTGGCTTGCCATTCTATACCAAGCTTAAAAAAATCTAGAGTTTTAAGAGTTTGGGGAGGCTTGGAAGCTGAAACAAAAGATGCAATGCCTATTATGGATAAAATACCTCAAAATAATAATGCTTTTGTAATAGGCTCATTTCATTCTGGATACACAAGCGGTCCTTATGTTGGTTATTTAATGTCTAAAATTATCCAAGGAGAAGATAAAATATATCATGACTTGTTTTCACTATCACGATTGATATAATAATTATTAATGAGTGCAAAAAATTTTCACGGCGTATATGCAGCTACAATTGTTCCCTTGAAACAAGATGGGACTATAGATAAAGCTATATTAACTCACCATCTTAAAGAAATAAGCAGTGTTAATGGAATAAAAGGTTTATTAATTAATGGACATGCAGGAGAGAATCATATTTTAAGTCAAGAAGAGCAAGTAGAATTAGTTAGAATAACTAGATCTGTTGTTTCACAAGATACTTTGATAGTTTCTGGATTAAATACTGAATGCTCTAAAATTGGATCGGAAGTTGCTAAAAAAATGATTGATAATGGAGCAGACTCAATAATGATTTTTCCTCCTTTTTCCTGGGCTCTATCTTACGATGAAGATCTTATATTTAATCATCATAATATAATTGCTAAAACAATTAAATCTCCTATTATGATTTATCAAGCAAGTATAAATGCAGGATCAATGGCTTATAAACCAAATACATTAGAAAGATTAATAAATATCTCTGAAGTTATAGCAATAAAAGAAGGAAGTTGGGAGACTTCAAAATATGATTTTAATAGAAGATTAGTAAAAAGTTTAAGACCAGAAGTAGCAGTAATGGCATCGGGAGATGAGCACTTACTATCTTGTTTTATGATAGGCACTGAAGGTAGTCTAGTCAGTTTAGCTATAATTATTCCTGAGGCTATTATTGGTTTATATCAATCAATAATCAGTAATAATTTAAAAGAAGCAATGAATTATCATAAAGTTATTTATCCTTTGGCACAAGCTATTTATGGAACTAATCCAGCCAGTTATGCAACTGCAAGATTAAAAACATGTTTAAAATTACTTGGAAAAATACCTAATGATAAAATGAGAAGTTCAATGAACTCACTAAATAATATAGAAATAAATAATTTAAAAGCAGCAATGACTTTAGCAGGTATCAAATATTAATATGAGTAACTCTTCTATAACATTAATTAAAAATAGTAGAATTATAACAGATAAATCAGATTTTGTTTCTGACATTTTAATTCAAAATGAAAAAATTATTTCTATTGAAAAAGGTATAAATGTTGAGGAAAATTTTAACGTTCATAATGCTGAAGGTCTGCTTGCTTTACCAGGAGGAGTTGATTGCCATACGCATCTAGAAAATAAATTTGGTCAATCAATAACATGCGATACTTTTGATACAGGGACCAGAGCTGCTGCGTTTGGAGGAACTACTACGATCATTGATTTTGCTTTTCAAAATAAATCTAGAAGTGCTCAGCAAGCGATTGAATACTCTATAGGATTAGCTGAAAATAAAGCTGGTATAGATTATAGTTTTCATCTAGTTTTATCTCACATAGATCAACAATCATTAATTGATTTAAAAAATGTTATCAATAATTTAGGTATATCAAGTTTTAAAATGTTTATGGCTTATCCTGCTATTATGGCTAATGATGCTGCAATATATCAGTCTTTAAAAGTTACTGGTGAAAATGGAGGATTAATTTGCATTCATGCAGAAAATGGCCCAGTCATTGATCAGATAGTTAAAGAAAATATTAAAAAAGGATTAACTAGTCCAGGACACCATGGATTTTCTAGACCAGCCATAATGGAAGCGGAAGCTACAAATAGAGTTATTAAATTATCAGAACTAACGAATGCTCCTATTTACATTGTCCATGTCTCATGCAAAGAATCTTTATATGAGGTAATTGCTGCTAGGAAAAAAAAGATTAAAGTATATGCAGAAACGTGTCCTCATTATCTTTTTTTTGATGATTCAGTTTATAAAAGTGATGACTTTGATGTAGCAAAATATGTAATTAGTCCTCCTTTAAGAAAAAAAGAAGATCAAGAAATTTTGTGGCAAGCATTGGTAAAAGATGATCTCCAAGTAATCTCAACAGATCATTGTCCGTATACTATGAAAGAAGGTCATTTAGGTAAAACTAATCAAAAACCATTAGGTTTAAATGATTTTTCAAAAATTCCAAATGGAGCTCCTGGTATAGAAACTAGATTGCCAGTAATTTTTGAAGGAGGAGTTAACAAAGGTATTTTATCTTTAAATAGATTTGTTGAATTAGTATCGACTACTCCGGCCAAAATTTTTGGTTTGTTTCCTCAAAAAGGAACAATAGCAGTAGGAAGCGATGCTGATATTGTTCTCTTTGATCCAAAAGAAAAAAATACTATTAGTGCAAGCAATCATCAAAGTAATGTTGATTATTCTTTATATGAAGGAATGGAAATAAATGGAAAAGTTAAAAAAGTTTTTTTAAGAGGATCTCTTATTGTAGATAAAGATCAGTGGGTCGGTAGTTATAATTATGGTAAATTTTTAAAAAGAGGAGAGACTTGTAAGGTTTAATATTTAGTTTTTAAACCCATAATCTTTTTTAGCTTTACTTATAGAAATATATTCTTCTTTAATATCATTTTTAATATCCTTAATTTTTCTTTTTTTAGGATTACCATATCCCGAACCTCCTGCTAATCTCAAACAAGCAATTTCCTTAGGTGAATTTAAATCTATTATTCCTCCAACTCCTAGATCAATTTTTTTATTATTACGATTGATAATCCAGGCTTTAGCAGTTAAACTATGCTTTCCTCCAAATAATCCCTTAATAGGACTCATTACTCCATTAGGATAAATTCCTGCCTTACATAAAATATTATCTTTATAAAGCTTGCGTATTTTTACCATTTGTCCCAAGCCCCCTCTTTTGTAGCCTGCACCTGCACTATCAATGATAAATTCTTTACATATAACTAATATTGGAGCTCTATTTTCAAACATTTCAACCGAAGTGTTTGCAGCACTTGTAGGATATAAAATTCCCGATTTACCATCTCTATGTTTAGAACCACCCTGACCACCTCCTTGAAATAATTGATCGTGAAAACTATTATTATTTTTATCAAAACCATAAACTTCAATCATAGAAGGGAGTCCAATGTATGCAATTACATCATCAGGCGCAGCTTTTGACAATGCTAAGAAAATATTTGGAGCTATGTACCAGCCTGTTCTTGTTCTAGTATTCACAGCCATAGGTTTCTCACAATTAAATATACTGCCTTTAGGAGCTTTAAAACTCATAGGTTTATAACAGCCTAAATTACTTGGTATTTCTGGTGTAAGAATACATTTTAATGCATAAGCTGTATGAGCTGATGAGTAAGAAAAAGTACAATTACTTCCTCCTTGTTCAGTTTGTTTAGGAGCACCTTTATAATCAACTTCTATTTCATCATTTTTAACAGTAATTTTTACAGGATAATCAAGAGTCTGTTTTTGACCATCTCCTTTTATTATATTTTTATAAATTCCATCAGGTAATTTTTTTATTGCTTTTCTCATTGCTATTTCTGCACGTTTTTGAACAACCAAAGCAAATGATTCAAGATCATTCATTTCATATTCTTGAATAAAATCAACTATTCTTTGAGAGCCAGTTAAACATGCGGATACTAGTGCATGTATATCTCCTAAAACTTGATCAGGGCTTCTAACATTTTCTCTTATTATTTTAAAAATATCTTCGTTAGGAGTGCCTTCATTAAATAATTTCATAGGTGGAATCTGAAGACCCTCTTCATATAACTCTTGAGCTTTTAGATGATTTAAAGTTCCCCCAATATCACTTACATGACCAACTACCCCAACAAAAGCTACAACACGATTATTATAAAAAACAGGAGCAGCAACAGCAATATCGTAAGCATGACCAGCGCAAAGCCATGGATCATTAGTAATTAAAACATCACCTTTTTTAAGTGTTTGAGTTGGAAAATTTTCTATCATTGCTTTAACTGCCATTGGTAATGTTAAATTAAAAACAGGCATTGCTCTTGGTGAGTGAGCTATTTGATTGCCTTTTGAATCAAGTATTTCACAACCAAA
>PTKV01000022.1 GCA_002937895.1 Alphaproteobacteria bacterium MarineAlpha5_Bin9
TGGAGCGGGTGAAGGGAATCGAACCCTCGTAGCCAGCTTGGAAGGCTGGAGCTTTACCACTAAGCTACACCCGCATTTTACTGACTCACCTACTCTTTTTCCTACTTCCCTTCAAGTATTTGGTGGAGGGGGTAGGATTCGAACCTACGAACGCTCACGCGGCTAGATTTACAGTCTAGTGCCTTTAACCACTCGACCACCCCTCCCAAAAAAAAAAGAAGAATTGGGGACATACTAAGTTAATAGTATGATTGTCAATGTAAATCAGTTTTACCACGCAAAATTTAGCAAGTTCTAAAAACGGTGTCCTTCTAAACAAATTTTTTGAATTTGTATAGTTTTAGATTGATATTTATCCATATTTATTAATAATGTATTAATTTTATGAAAAAAAAATTTAAAAAAACTAAGAAAAATAAGGGTTTTTCAGAAATATATGGGATTCATAGCTCTCTTGCAGCTTTAAATAATTCTTCAAGAAAAAATCAGAAATTAGTGGTTTCTAGTCAAAATGAACAAAAATTTAGACAATTTAGACAAAGAGTTTCAGAATTTATTATCATGAATAATAAGCAAATGAACAAAATTTATGGAAATGAGAAGAACCACCAAGGGGTTTATTTATTAACTTCAAAAATAATCCAACCTTCAATTGAAGAATTAATAAATCGAAAAAAGAAATCAAAATTCGATATAATTGTTATTTTAGATCAAGTCACTGATCCTCAAAATATTGGTTCGATTGTTAGATCTTGTTCATTATTAAACTGCGATACAATCATAGTATCTAAAAAAAATTCACCTGAAATTACTCCTTCAATGGTGAAAGCAGCTTCAGGCGGAATTGAAAAAGTAAATTATATTAAAGTAAACAATATTAAAGATGCAATAACCAAATTAAAAAAAATTGATTATTTTATTATAGGATTTGATGAGAAAAATAATCAAGAAATAAACAAAATTAAATTTCCTAAAAAAGTTATTTTTATATTTGGAGCAGAAAACAAAGGACTCAAAAATAGTACTAAACAACAATGTAATTTGTTAACAAAAATTCCTATAATTAAAGATTTAAAATATAATATTGAAAGTTTAAATGTTTCAAATGCATGCTCTATAGCGTTATATGAGTTTTATAAAAAAATTTATAGATAATATTATCCAATAAATTTTTTCTTATAATCTTTTTTTAATTTACTATCTTGATTTTCTTTTTTTAAAAAACAATTCCCTATAACTAATATATTTAAATCAGTTCCCATAAAGCAATTATATGCATCTTCAGGCGTGCATACTATAGGCTCATTTCTAACATTAAAAGAAGTGTTTATTAAAACTGGTATACCAGTTTTATTGTGAAATTTATTTATCAAATTATAATATTTTTTATTTGAATCTTTATTTATAGTTTGAACTCTAGCCGAATAATCTACATGTGTAACAGCAGGTATTTCAGATCTATTTATATTTAATTTTTCTATTCCAAAAAGATTTTTTTCTGATGATAAAAGTTTTTTTCTTTTATTTTTTTTAACATCTGCTACCAACAACATATATGGACTTTCATTTTTAATTTCAAACCAATCTTCAGCAAATTCTTTTAAAACAGAAGGGGCGAAAGGTCTAAAGCTTTCTCTAAACTTAATTTTGAGATTTAATAATCTTTGCATTTTTTCATTTCTTGGATCTGCTAATATAGACCTTGCCCCAAGAGCGCGAGGTCCAAATTCCATTTTACCTTGAAACCATCCAATAGCTTGACCTTTCATAATCTCTTCTACAGTTTTATCTAATATAATATCTTCGTCAAAAACCTCAAAATTTGCGCCTAACTTAACTAATGAATTTTCAATTTGATTTTGACTATATTGAGGACCAAGATAAGAGCCTTGCATACTATCATTCTCTTTTATAATTCTTTGATTTCCAAGTTCATTGTACCAATATGCAAGGGCAGCTCCTAAAGCTCCTCCTGCATCCCCTGATGCAGGTTGTATCCAGATTTTTTTAAATAAATTAGATTTTACAATTTCTGAGTTTGCTACACAATTTAAAGCTACACCACCAGCCAGACATAAATTATTTATTTTATAATCTTTATAAAGCGATGTAGTAATTTTAACTATTATTTCATTAATAACTGATTGTATTGAAGAAGCTATATCCATATGAAACTGAGTAATTTTTTCTTGACTTGATCTAATTGGTTCTTGAAATAATTTAACAAATTTACTACTAATCATTGTTAATCCAGATGTATAATTAAAATAACTCATATCTAATCTAAATGAGCCATCATCTTTCAAATTCACAATTTTTTCTAAAATAATTTTTTTATATTTATCTTTACCATATGGTGCTAAACCCATTACCTTATATTCATCGCTATTAACCTTGAAACCAATATAATAAGTAAAAGCTGAATAAAGCAAACCTAAGGAATGAGGAAAATCTATATTCTTAAGTAAGGATAGCTTATTTTCTTTGCCAATATAAACACTTGTTGTAGACCATTCTCCTACACCATCTAAAGTAAGAACTAGAGCTTCATTAAAAGGAGATGGGAAAAAAGCACTTGAAGCATGACTTAAATGATGTTGAGAAAAAAATACTTTGTTTCCTTCAAACTTATTATCAATTTTTTTTAATTCATCAATGATAAGTTTTTTTTGAAAAAGCTTTTCCTTAAGCCATATAGGCATTGAAATTCTAAATGAATTAAATCCTTTTGGAGACTCTGCAAGATAAGTTTCTAGTATTCTTTCAAATTTTAAAAAAGGTTTTTCATAAAAAATTATTTTATCTATTGAATTTAAATTTAAATTATTTGATCGTAATATGTATAATATAGAATTAATTGGAAAACTTGCATCATTTTTAATTCGAGTAAAACGTTCCTCCTGAACAGCTGCCAAAATTTTACCATCTCCTAGCAAAGCTGCTGCACTGTCATGATAGAATGAAGATATGCCTAATATATATTGCATCTTAAAAAAGAGTATAAATAAACGGGGCAACAGCTGTGCCTTGAGTTAAAATAATTAAACCTCCAAATAATAATAACATTATAATAATTGGGTAAAGCCAATATTTTTTTCTTAAATATAGAAATCTCATAAATTCAATTAAGAAATTCATGTAAATTAAAACTGATCTTTCATAGAATGATTATCCTCTTTGTTAATTATCCAATAACTTTTTTTATCAAAATTTATCTTTTTATTTAGTAAATCTTTCCTTAAAATTTTTACAAAAATACCACTAGGAAATAATACTAAGAAATATAATATTAACATAACTAGTGGAGAAACTATATTTCCTAAAAGAATAGATAATTTATTCCAAAATAAATTTGGATAATATAAAAATTTAGGAACAAAAAAAGAAATCACAAAAAATAATAAAGTTATAAATAAAAGCCAAATATTTATTTGATCCCTAAATATATATAAATATAAACTTATAATTAGAAAAAAAAATGCAAAGGTATATCCAAAATTTTTTTCTGAACTTATCTTTATTTTTGTATAAGGCTTTGTATTCTCTATCATATAATAATATTTTAATTTTTTTCTATCATTTTTATTATTTCATCAGAAATTAATTTATAACCTATTTCATTATAATGACCCTTTAACCGAAAAGGTAATAAAATTAAAGGATCATCTAGATGACTAAAAACATCTTTTTTAAGATCTAAAAAAGGAATGTTTAGTTCTTCAGCTAAGTTACTAATAAATTCACGATTTGCTATACTTTTTAAATCTTTACTATTACCGTTTATTAAACTTTTTGGAATATAAACCAAAAATAGCTTTCCTTCCCACATAGAAATTGATTCATTTGTCTTAGATATTATATCAAAAATAATTTTTTTAATTTCATCATGATTATTATTTTGTATAGGATTTAATTTTAATAAAGATCTTAAATTTGATAATTTGAACCTTTCTATAAAAATAATAAAAGTAGAATAAATATTGTTTTTTTCTACTGAGATTTTTGCATTATTTTTTTGATTTTCTTTTGCTTTTTCTTTTTTGGCATATTGTTTTAATAAAATATCTATCATCTTTTGCTTGGTAATTAAATTTTGGGAAAAATTATCATCATAAATATATTTTTTTAATAAATCGGAATTTAATTCTTTTCTTAAGTTTTCAAAATCATTGAAGCAAAATAACCATACGATATTTTTTGGTTTTAATTTAATAATGTATTCCCTAAAAATAGCATATTCTATTAAACTTCCAATACCACCCATTCCAAAATTAATAGTTTTAAGTTCATTAGACCTCAAAACACTTGCGATATTTTGATTTTCCTTAACAGATGAACCTTCAGCATAAGAGTCTCCTATTAAAGCAATATCAATCTCTTCATTATAAAAATTTTCTGGATTTTTAAAACCATATTGATCAGTTTGTATAATTGGATAATAACCTAATTCATTTGATAAAATTGTAGTTATATTTGAAATACCTCCAAGTGGATAAATTTTTTCATTTAAATTATCTAAACCATTAACTGTTGATTTATTAGAAAGAAAAAAACTTGGCAATATATTGGGAAAAGAATTATATCCCATTTTTTTTAAATCATTTAAAACTTCTATTTTTGTTCTATTATCATATGAAAGACCATTTTTTTCTACAAAATTTAATATAGATTGAGTTAATTTTTTATCTTCTTCAATTTTCATTTTATAATTTTTTTCTTTTGAATATTCTAAATATATTTCAAAACAATATAAAGAAATGCCTACGCTTAAAAAAAACAATGAAATATTTATTTTAGAATTATCTTTGAAATAAAAAAAAACATAAATCATAAATAAATTAAAAAAAATACCACAAAGAATGCAAATAAAATAAAAATATAGTGAAATATTTTTAGAGAGAAAATTTATTTTAAAAATTGCATAAAAGATTAATATGCAAGAACATAAAATTAAAAAAGAAATTACACAATTTGCCAGCAGTTTAACATATTTTGAGATCTTATTTGTAGGTGAAACTTGATTCATATAAAATGGTGCCGCGTGTCGGATTCGAACTGACCACCTGATGATTACAAATCAACTGCTCTACCAAATGAGCTAACGCGGC
>PTKV01000003.1 GCA_002937895.1 Alphaproteobacteria bacterium MarineAlpha5_Bin9
ATAGGAGGAACTTTTACTGATTTAATCTTATTTAATGAAAAAAATGGTAAATTAACTGCATATAAATCTTTAAGTACTCCATCAGATCCCTCTAGCGGAGTTGTAAACACTATAAATTTATCAAAAATTGACACTGCAAATATAAGTTTTTTTGTTCATGGGGGAACAACAGTAATAAATGCTATTACTGAAAGAAAGGGAGTTAAAACAGCGCTTATTACTACTCTTGGATTTAGGGATATTTTAGGAATTATGCGAGGAAATAGACCAGATATGTATAATTTAAAGCCAAAAAAACCAACTCCATTTGTTGAAAGAAAGTTAAGATTTGAAGTAAAAGAAAGAGTAACTTCAGAGGGCAAGATTTTAACACCTTTGAACTTAGAATCTTTAGATGAAATTATAGATATATGTAAAAAAAATAAGGTTGAGTCTATAGCAATTCAATTTATGCATAGTTACCTTTTTACTGAAAACGAAAAAAAATGTGAAGAATACATAAAAAAAAGATTTCCAGAAGTTTCAATAACAATTTCTAGTGACATAACACGCGAATGGAGAGAGTTTGAAAGAGCTAATACAGCTGTACTTAATGCTTATGTCCAACCAATAGTTTTAAAATATTTTAATAACTTAGAAAAAAAATTAAATGATCTAGGAATAAATTGTGGTTTTACTGCAATGCAATCAAACGGTGGTACAACTTCATTTAATGGCGCTAAAAGACAACCAATAACTCTTGTTGAATCTGGTCCAGCTGCTGGAGTCAATGGAGCAGTTTTAGTAGGTAATTTAACAAATAAAGAAAATATTATTTATTTTGATGTAGGAGGAACAACAACTAAATGTGCATTAATTGAAAACGGTAAACCTAAAGTTACTACTGAATATAAACTTGAGTGGAACAGATTCAATCCTGGATATCCTATAAGAGTTCCGGTCACAGATTTAGTTGAGATAGGTGCAGGAGGAGGCTCAATAGCTTGGTTTGATGCTGGAGGATCTCTTAAAGTAGGTCCTCAAAGTGCCGGTGCAGATCCGGGTCCTGCTTCTTATAATAAAGGTGGAACAGAACCAACAATTACTGATGCAAAACTTATAACTGGAGTTATAAATCCTAAAAATTTTGCATCTGGACAATTTGAATTAAAAAAAGAGTTGGCAGAAAAGGCAATAAATAAAATAGCTTTAGGTTTAGGTGTTGATTTAATCACAGCTGCGTCTTCAATAGTTAGAGTAGCAGAAGCTAATATGATTAACGCACTAAAATTGGTATCTATTCAAAGAGGTTATGATCCAAGAGATTTTGTTCTTGTTGCTGGCGGTGGGGGAGGCCCAATGCATGTTTGTACTTTGGGGAAAGAACTGGGAGTAAGTGAGATAATTATTCCACCTTATCCTGGATATTTTTCTGCCTGGGGGATGTTAGCAACTGATCAAAGATCAGATTTTGCCATAACATCACTTATAAGATCTGAAAAAATTGATATTAATAAGATCAAATCTATTTTTAGTAAACTTGAAGAAGATGCTTATAATTATTTTACCTCAAACATTGATTTAGATAAAAATAAAATAAATTTTGAAAAAAGAATAGATATGCGATATTTAGGACAAGAACACACTGTTACAATAACTATTAATGAAAGAGATTTTGATATTAAAAATATTCTTCAAGAATTTCATTTAGAGCATAAAAAAACATACACTTTTTCTTTAGATAATACTTCTATAGAATTCGTAACATTTAGACTTTCTGCATCATCAAATTCCCCTAAGCCAGAAATAAAAGAACTCTCAAGTAATTATAAGCTAGAAGATTCTATTATAGAAAAAAGAGAAATAAATTTTGGTGAAGAAGGTCTCCATAATGCTACAATTTTTGATAGAAATAAATTACCAACTGGTTTAGAAATTGATGGACCTTTAGTTGTAGAAGAAGACTCAACTGTAACTATGGTTTTGCCAAATCAAAAACTTACAGTAGATAGTTTAGGATTTTTGAGAATTAAATAATTTATAAAACTTTAATAATTATTTTATGAATTAAAAAATAAAAAATGTAATGATCAAAATTTTAAAAAATAATAATATAAAAGGTGTACTTTTTATGCTTTTAGCTGCATTTTTTTTTTCAATTAATGATGCACTAGTTAAATTTATTGTTAAAGAAATTAAAAATGATAATTCTTTATTCGATGTAGTTTTCTTAAGAGGTATTTTTACAAGTTTATTTATTTTGATACTAATATTTTTGTATGGAAATTTTAAATTTAAAAAAATTTTTTATGATAAACGATCGTACTTAAGAGGATTATGCGAAGTTCTAGCCGCTTTTACTTTTTTATCTAGCTTAATGCTAATGCCTATGGGTGATGTTTATACTCTCTTAAATACCATTCCTCTAATAATTACTGCTATTGGCGCATTATTTTATAATGAGAAAGTTGGAATAAGGAGATGGTCTGCAGTATTTATTGGCTTTATTGGAGTTTTAATAGTTATTAATCCTTCAAATTTGAAGTTTGGACCTATTTTTATTTTACCTTTATTTTCTGCAATTTTTCTTACTATGAGGGATGTAATTTCAAAAGGATATAAAGATTCTTCTAATAGTTTAGAAATAATTTTTATAACAGCAGTTCTCGTCACTTTTTCTTTTGGTATAGCTTCTTTATTTTTTCCAGTTGATTTTAATATTACAAACATATTTTATATATTATTTGCAAGCGCTGTCCTAACTATGGCATATTTGTTTTCTTTTTTAACTATTCTTTATGCTCCACTATCTTTAACTTCTTCATTTAGATATACAGGAATAGTTTTTGCAATTATATTAGGCTATTTCTTCTTTAATGAAATACCAAGCATTAATATGTTAATAGGAGCTATAATAATATCTTTAAGTGGATTGTTCGTTATAAGAAGAGAGAAATTTTTAGGAAAAATAGATTAGATTTGATTAACTTTTTTATTATTGGTTTTTTAACAGGTTTAAGTCTTATACTTGCTATTGGTGCACAAAATATTTTTGTTATTGAACAAGGATTAAAAAATAAATTTGTTTTTCTAGTTTGTTTTATTTGTTCATTTTCAGATTTTCTTTTAATTTTTATAGGAATATTTATTTTTAATTTTTTTCAGAATTTATTTACTCCTTTAATTGAATTAAGCTTAAATATCTTACTAATATTTTTTTTATTATATTTTATACGGAAAAAATGGAAAGAAAATATAGAATATATTAATTTAAATATTTCTAAAGCTAATCAAAAATTTTCTGAAGTGATTTTTAAAACACTTAGTTTTACATTTTTGAATCCACATGTTTATTCTGATACAGTATTTATATTAGGCAATTTTTCTAAATCTTTCTTATTAAATCAAAAGATTTTTTTTGGACTTGGTGCTAGTTTAGCTTCATTATCATTCTTTTTTTTTCTTGGCTATCTATCAAAATTTTTTTCCAGTTATTTAAATTCAATTAATGTATGGAAAAAATTAAATACGATAATAATAGCATTTATGTTTTTGATCACTTTATTAGTTGTTATTGAAACGTTTAATTTAATAAAAGATCTTATTTAATTAATTATTAAAATTAATAAATTATACATAATATATTTTATCAGAAAATATTTATGAAATAGCTCTAATTAATTCATTTGTATAATTACTTTTTGGATGATTAAGAATTCTTTTAGCAACCCCTTTTTCAACAATTTTTCCATTTTTTATAACTATGATTGTGTCAGCGACAGCTTGAATAACTTTTATGTCGTGACTAATGAAAATATAACTTAAACTATATTTTAGTTGTAATTTATTTAATAAATCTAAAATCTGATTTTGTATACTTACATCCAAAGCAGAAGTAGGCTCATCAAGTATCATAAGTTTAGGTTTTAATATAAGGGCTCTAGCAATTGATATTCTTTGCCTTTGACCTCCTGAAAACTCATGTGGATATCGATTATAAACTTCTTTATATTCTAGTCCAACTTCATTAATTACATTTTTAATTTTGTTATTTTTTTCTCTATCATTTAAATTATTAAAATGCACATCCAATCCTTCAGAAATAATTTGTTTAATTGTCATTCTAGGGCTTAATGAGCTAAAAGGATCTTGAAAAACAACTTGCATATCTTTTCGTAATTCTTTTATTTGACTTAAATTTAAGTTTTTAATTTTTTTATTTCTAAATATAATTTCACCTTGTGAGTTAATTAATTTAAGTAAAGCCATTATTAATGATGTTTTGCCAGAGCCAGATTCGCCAACAATTCCTATAGTTTCACCTTCATTAAGTTTAAAACTGATATTATCAACTGCTTTTACATAGTCAACAACCCTTCTAAACAACCCTTTTTTTATTGGATACCAAACTTTTAATTTTTCTACTTCTAATATATTTTTTTTATATGAATTTTTATCAAAAAGAGTTTTATTTTTTGCTTGAGAAGAAATAAGTTCTTTTGTGTAGCTATGCTTAGGACTTTTAAATATTATATTAGTAAAGTCTTGCTCAACTATTGTACCATTTTTCATAATACAAATATAATCTGCAATTTTTTTTACCACAGCAAGATCGTGACTAATAAAAAGAATAGACATTTTTAAATTATTCTGGAGTTCTTTCAATAGTTTTAAAATTTGTAATTGTATAGTTACATCAAGGGCAGTAGTTGGTTCATCAGCAATTAATAAATCAGGATTATTTGCTATACTCATTGCTATCATTACTCGTTGTCTTTGTCCTCCAGATAATTCGTGTGGATATGACTTTAATCTATCAGAAAGATTATTTAAACCAACTAAACTTAATAAATGTTTTGTTTTTTTCATTGCATCAATTTTATTAATAGAATTGTGAAGTAAAATTATCTCATTTATTTGTTTTTGAATTGTGTGCAATGGATTCAGGCTGGACATAGGTTCTTGAAAAATTGTAGTTATTTTATTACCTCTAATTAATTTGATGTCTTTTTCATCTAAATCTAATAAATTTTTGTTCTGATAACTTATTTTGCCACTTTTGTGAAAAGCGGAAGGATAGGGTAGTAATTTTAAAATGCTTAAAGCTGTAACTGTTTTTCCTGAACCAGATTCCCCAACTAATGCAACGGTTTTCCCCTTCGGTATATTAAATGATATTGAATTAACAACATTTTTTTCAACACCTTGAGAATTAAAACCTATACTTAAATCTTTAATTTCAATTAAGTTTTCCATATTATTTGTTTTGAGCAAATGTTTTTCTTGGATCTAAAGAATCTCTAATAGCTTCTCCAACAAACACTAAAAGACTTAGCATTATTGCAAGAGTGAAGAAACTTGTTATTCCCAACCAGGGTGCTTGTAAGTTGTTTCTTCCTTGATTTACCATCTCACCTAGTGAAGCTGATCCAGGAGGTAGGCCAAAGCCTAAAAAATCTAAACCAGAGAGAACTGTAACTGAAGCACTTAAATTAAAAGGAAGGAAAGTTATTGTTGCCACAGTTGCATTTGGCAAAAGGTGTCTAAAAATAATTTTAGTATTGGAAACGCCTAGAGCTTTTGCAGCTCTTACATAGTCGAAGTTTCTAGCACGCAAAAACTCTGCTCTAACTACTCCCACGTATCCCATCCAACTAAATAAAAGGAGTATGATAAGAAGCCACCAAAAATTTGGTTGAACTACGCTTGCTAAAATTATTAATACATAAAGTGTTGGAATAGCTGACCAAATTTCCATAAATCTTTGAAAAAATAAATCAATATTTCCTCCAAAATATCCTTGGACAGCACCTGCTGTGACTCCAATAATCATTGAAAAAAAAGTAAGAGTTAATCCAAATAAAATAGAAATACGGAATCCATGAATTAACCTTGATAGAACATCTCTAGCTTGATCATCTGTTCCTAACCAATTTTTAGGTGAGGGAGCTGAAGGAGCAGCAGAATCTAAATCTCTTATTATTGTATCATAAGAATAAGGAATAATTGGCCAAACCATCCAACCTTTATTATTTATTAATTTTTTTACATAAGGATCCAAATAATCTGCTTCAGTTTCAAAATCTCCACCAAACTGAGTTTCAGAATAGATATTAATTATAGGAAAATAATATTTACTTTCAAATTTCATAATCAAAGGTTTATCATTCGCTATAAAATCAGCACATAAGGAAATAAAAAATAAAGTCACAAAAATAATGAATGAGTAAAATCCACGTTTATTAGATATAAAATTATTAATACGTCTTTTATTTAAAGGAGATATATTTTTCATTTAATTTCTCTTGATTCAAAATCTATTCTAGGATCAATTATGGAATACATGACATCACCTATAATCCCCATGATTAAGCCTAATAAAGAAAAGAAATATAGTGTAGCGAATATAACCGGATAATCTCTTGATAAGGTTGCTTCATAGCCTAACAGGCCTAATCCATCGAGAGAAAAAATAACTTCTATAAATAAAGAACTAGAAAACAAAATTCCTATAAAAGCCGATGGAAATCCAGCAATAACTATTAGCATAGCGTTTCTAAATACATGCCCATACAATACTTTTCTTTCTGATAAACCTTTTGCTCTAGCAGTCATTACATATTGTTGATTAATTTGATCAATAAACGAGTTTTTAGTTAAGAAAGTTAAACCTGCAAAACCACTTACTATCATTGCTAATAAAGGAAGCGTTAGGTGCCAAAAATAATCTATGATTTTTTCTATTAAATTTAAATCACTAAAGTTATCTGAAAAAAGACCTCTTAAGGGAAATATGTCCATGTATCTTCCACCAGCAAAAAAAACAATTAATATTACTGCAAATAAAAAATTTGGAATTGCATAACCTATAGTTATAATTGTACTTGAAGTAATATCAAAGTTACTTCCATCCTTAATTGCTTTTCTTATTCCAAGGGGGATTGATATCAAATAAACTAACAAAGTTGTCCATAATCCTAAAGATATAGATACGGGCATTTTTTCTAAAACTAAATCAATAACTAGTGTATTTCTAAAAAAGCTTTCTCCGAAATTAAAAGTTAAATAATTTTTGATCATTTTAAAAAAACGATTTAAAGGAGGTTGATCCATTCCATACATTTTTTCTATTTCTTTAATTATATCTTCATCTAATCCTTGAGCTCCTCTATATTTACTATCAATATTATCTGTTGAAGTGTTATCAAAGCTTCTTAAAGTTTCTCCTTCATCGCTACCTGAAAATCTTGCAGTAGATTCTATTGCAGTTCCAGTTATTTTAGCAATCATTTGTTCTACTGGTCCACCTGGAACTATTTGAACAACTGCAAAATTTAATAACATTATTCCAAACAGCGTTGGGATTACTAAAAGTAACCGTCTAACAATATATGCGGTCATACTTTTAATTATAGCATTAATTATGAATAAATAATCTCAATTAAATAAATTATTGAATAGATTTCTTTCTTTCTTTGAGATTACCTTGTTTATTCTCATCGATCCACCAAGTATTAGTTCCCAAAGAATATTTAGGTCTAACTTCAGGTTTATCAAATATATCCCAATGAAGAGTTCTATATGATGAAATATGCCATTGAGGTATTATATAATGATTCCATAAGAGTACTCTGTCTAAAGATTTTGTGAGAGTAATTAACTCTTTTCTATCTTTTGCATTAATTAATTTTTCAATCAATTTATCAACAATTGGATCTTGTATACCAATAATATTTCTAGAACCTATTGTATCTGCTGCTTGTGAGCCCCAAAAATCTCTTTGTTCATTTCCTGGTGATAAAGATTGCCTAAAAGTAGCTACAACCATATCAAACTCAAAATTTTCTAATAATTTTTGGTATTGTGCTGAGTCAATTGTTCGAACATTTGCAGTTATTCCAAGCTTTTCTAAATTTTGTTTGAAAGGCAGTACAATTCTTTCAAAGGCAGGTGAATTTAAAAGAATTTCAAATTCAAAATGTTTTTTTGATTCTTTTTCTATTAGTTTTCCATTTACTAAATCCCAGCCAGCTTCCTTTAAAAGTTTAGTAGCTTCTTTTAGTTCAGATCTTATAAATCCAGAACCATCAGTTTTTGGTGGATTAAATTCTTTTATAAATAAATCTTTAGGTAAATCTTGTTTGTATTTATTTAAAAATTTTAATTCTAGTTCTGAAGGTAATCCATCTGATGCTAATTCTGAATTTTCAAAATAGCTGTTAGTTCTTTTATATGCGTTATAAAAAAGATTTTTATTACTCCATTCAAAATCAAATGCATATGAAAGAGCTTCTCTCACTTTTTTATCTTTAAAAAAGTCTTTACGAATATTAAATGCAAATGCTTGCATTCCTTGTGGATTCTCATGTTCAATCAATTCTTTAATAATTAGTTTATTTTCCACAGCAGGTATTTCATAACTAGTAGCCCATTCTTTGGAGCTATTTTCTGAAAAGAAATCCATTTCTCCTGATTTAAAAGCTTCTCTCTCTATGTTTCTATCTTTATAATAATCATATTTTATTATTCCAAAATTATCTGTTCCTTTTTTGATTGGAACATTTTTACCCCAATAATCTAAATTAATTTCGTATGTAATACTTTTTCCAGCATCAAAAGATTTAATTTTATATGGCCCACTTCCAATTGGTATCTCTAATGTAGTTTCTTCAAAATCTTTATTCTCCCAATAATGTTTTGGTAAAACTGGCAATTGACCAACGATTAAAACTAGTTCTTTGTTAGTATTTCCTTTAAAAATAAATTTTACTTTTAAATTATTTTCTTTGATTACATCAACCACATCTCCATAATAGAAATTATAGAATGGGTGCCCCTTTTCCATCAAAGTATTGAAAGTCCAAATAACATCATCAGCGGTAATTTTTTTTCCATCATGCCATCTTGCCTCATCTCTTAATGTAAATGCTACCCAAGATCTATCATCTGGCCATTCAATGGTTTCTGCAATTAATCCATATTGAGAGAAAGCTTCGTCACTTGATGCAAGTGTTAATGTTTCAAAAAGATTAGAAACTCCTGCAGCAGGGTTACCTTTCAAAATAAATGGATTTAAAGAGTCAAAAGTGCCTGTTGTACTAAAGACTACTTTACCACCTTTAATTGCTTCAGGATTTACATAATCAAGATGTTTGAAATTACTCTTGTATTTTGTTTCTCCATGCATAGCAATACCATGAGAAATATTTATTTCTGCACTTAAAGAGAATGAAACAAAAAGAAAAATACATAATTGTAACTTTGTTATAAAAAATCTATTCATAAATTTATCCTAAAAAAATAAAAATTAATTTTAATTATATTTTAAATATTTTTCAATATTTCTATCACCTGTTTGTGAATGTTTTTGTTTGCTGAAGCTACTAAACTTCCATCAGAGTCTATTTTTATAGATTTATTGTTTTTATCAGATATTACACCTCCAGCTCCTTGTATCACTGGAATTAAAGCCATATAATCATGAACCTTTAGGGTATCTTCAATAACTATATCTATAAGTCCTGACGCTAACATTCCGTACATATAGCAATCACCACCCATACGATAATATGCTGATTTTTTAGTTACTTTCTCAAAGCCTTTTCTAAATTTCTGATTATCAAAGTATAAACCTGAACTATAGGCATAACTTTTACTAATTAATTTCTTTTTTGAAGTTGATATTATTTTATTATTTAATTTTGTAGGTTGATCTTTTAAACCAACCCATCTTTCTTTATGGGCCGGACAATTTATTATTCCTATAATAGGTTCATTATTTTTTAATAAAGCGATAAGGGTGCCAAAATCTTTGTGACCAGAAATATAACTTCTAGTTCCATCAATAGGATCAATTACCCAAGTATATTTATTTTTATTATTTTTTTCTTTATATTCTTCCCCTAAAATATTGTGAGATGGAAATTTTTTAGAAATCATCTCTCTTATTTTCTTTTCACATTTTATATCTGCAATAGTAACAGGAGAGCCATCTATTTTTTTTTTAACAATAAATTCTTTTCTAAAATACTTCATTACTATTTTTTCCGAAATATCAGCTAATTTATTTGCAAATTTTGCAAAATTATTAATTTCATTTTTTAACATATTATATTTAAGGCAATGGAGAAGGTTGATCTGAATTTTCTCTTAACCATAAAATCAAATCAGCCCTATCTTGTGGTTTTTTAATACCTACAAAATTCATCTTAGTTCCTGGTATGTATGATTTTGGATTATATAAGAAAAAATTGAGTTCCTCATATGGCCAATGTCCACCAAATTGAATAAGAGCATTTGAATAAGCAAATCCATCAGCATTAGCCTTTCTATTATTAACAATATTCCATAAAGAAGGTCCAATTTTAGATTTACCTTCCTTTTTTATAGCATGACATGTTCCACATTTTTTATATATTTTCTTACCATTTTCAATAGATGCATTAATAAGTAAATTTGATATAGGGACAATTTCATTTGAAACAGAGTTAGAAGCTAATGAAGTGTTAGAATCATTAGAGTCAGGAATTTCTATTTTGTATGCATTTTGTTCATTTTTATTATTAGGATTGATTATAATATTTCCAATAATTCCAATAATTATGACCAATACAATAGCTAAAATTAATGATGCAAATAATTTGTTAATTTCAAATCCAGACATGATATGGTGTATATATAAATTATTTATACTTGTGAATAAAGATAATATAATTGTAGAAATCAAAAAATTTAAATTAAAAAATAATCAAAAATAATGAAAATAGTTATTGTTATTCCTTCAAGAATGGCTTCAGAAAGGTTGCCAAACAAACCTATGGTTATGATTCATAAAAAAACTATGATTCAAAGAGTTTGGGAACAGGCTAAAATATCCAATATTGGTGATGTAATAGTTGCTTGTGGAGATGAAATTATTCAAAAACATATAACTTCAATAGGAGGAAGAGCTGTAATGACTGATCCAAAACTACCTTCAGGTACTGATAGAGTATACGCAGCTTTAGAGAATATGATGACTAATGAAAATTATGAATTAGTTATTAATCTGCAAGGAGATATGCCTTTAATTAATTCTGATGATATAAAAAAAATAATTTTACCAATTCAACAAGGATTCCAGATAGGAACTTTAGTTACTAATTTTGAAAACAAAAAAGACTATTTTGATTATAATATTACTAAGGTAAGTGTAGAATGGATAAAAAAATATTATATTGGAAAAGCTATAGATTTTAATAAAGACTATAATTATTTTAATTCTAACAACGTTTTTCATCATGTGGGAATTTATAGTTTTAAAATTGAAACCTTAAAAAAATTTGTTTCATTACCAATTAGCTCAAATGAAAAACTAAGAAAACTGGAACAAATGAGAGCATTAGATTCAAATATGACTATTGGATTAGGATATGTTAATAATGTTCCAATTAGTATAGATACTGAAAATGATTTAATAAAAATTAGAAATAAAATATCAAAAACAAAATATGAATAAAAATAAAATTAAATTTTCTTTTCAAGGTGTTAGAGGCGCATATAGTGAGCTAGCTGGCAAAGAAAAATATCCTGATCTTGAAGGTCTTCCTTGCAATACTTTTGAGGAAATGTTTGAGTCCGTTAAAAATGATAAAGCTAAAATTGCAGTAGTTCCTATTGAGAACTCAAGAGCCGGTAGAGTAGCTGATACTCAAAGATTGATACCTAATTCAAATTTAAAAATTGTAGGTGAACATTTTTTAAAAATAAATCATTGTTTAATGTCTACTAAAGACTCATCTTTAGAAACAATAAAAAGAGTTCATAGTCATGAGCAAGCTATAGCACAATGTAGAGAAAATTTGATTAGATTAAACAAAGAAATGATAGTTGCAGCAGATACAGCTGGTTCTGCTAAAATGATTTCTCAAAATCAAAGTAACAAAGAAGCAGCTATAGCATCAGAACTTGCAGCTGAAATTTATGGTTTAAAAATTTTAAATTCAAACTTTCAAGATAATATTTATAATGTTACACGTTTCTTACTAATGTCAAAAGCAATGGAAGATTTTGATATAGATTCTAAAAATTTAATTACTACATTAACTTTTTCTGTAAGAAGCATACCAGCTGCTCTTTATAAATCTCTAGGGGGATTTGCTAGTAATGGTGTTAATTTAACAAAGCTTGAAAGTTACGTGCATCCACAAGGTTTTGATATAGCACAATTTTATATAGATTTAGAAGGTCATCCAGATAATAAGTCAGTAAAATTGGCATTAGAGGAAATGAAATTTTTTTGTAAGGAAATAAACATTTTAGGAGTATATAAATCCTCAGATTTTAGAAAAAAGTAAATATTTTTTCGTAACTCTAGTTATTTCTTTTCTTATAATGATGGTATATTAGATTTATTGGAAGGTAAAATGGGCAGATAACTTGTGAATTCAGTCAGGTCTGAAAAGAAGCAGCTGTAACAAAATTATCTGGGTTATTTTTGCCTTCCACAAATTAAATTATGACAACCAAAAACTTAGAATATAGGGTATTGGCTCGCAAGTATAGACCCCAGAAATTTTCCGATTTGATTGGTCAGGAAATTCTTGTTAAAGTTTTATCAAATGCTATCAAAAATAATAGAGTTGCCCATTCTTATATTTTAACAGGAGTTAGAGGTATTGGAAAAACAACTACTGCAAGAATCATTGCAATGGCATTGAATTGTAATAATAGACAAATTGATGAATTTGAGCCTTGTGTACAATGTGACTCTTGTATTTCAATAAAAGAAGATAGAAATATAGATGTAATTGAATTAGATGCTGCTAGTAAAACTGGCGTTGAAGATGTTAGGGATATAATTGATAATGTCAAATATAAACCTGTAAATTCTAATTATAAAATATTTATTATCGATGAAGTTCATATGTTATCCAAAAATGCATTTAATGCTCTTCTAAAAACACTTGAAGAACCCCCTTCTCATATTAAATTTATTTTTGCTACTACTGAAATTAAAAAAATTCCTATTACGATTATATCAAGATGTCAAAGGTTTGATCTTCTAAGAATAAACTCTGTAGAACTATCAAAATATTTATTAAAGATCACAAATAGTGAAAAAATAGAGATAAATGATGAAGCTTTAAGATTAATAGTAAGAGCGGCAGACGGCTCTGTAAGAGATGCATTAAGTCTTTTAGATCAAGCAATAGCAAATGAAAGTAATAAAATTACAGCTGAAACAGTTTCATCTATGTTAGGCTTGGCAGATCGAAGTAAAGTTTTTGAACTTTTAAACTCTATATTTAAATCTGAAGTAGAAAGCGCTCTAAATATTTATAAAAATTTATATGAATCTGGAGCAGATATTTTAATGATTTTCGATGAAATGTTGAAAATTATCCATTTTCTAACTCAAATTAAAATTTCACCTAAATATTTAGAAGATCAATTTATTCCTGAATTGGAAAAAAAACTTGGTTCTGAATTAATAAAAAATTTATCTTTATCAAATCTTGGAATGATGTGGCAATTACTTTTTAAAGGATATCAAGAATTGCAAAAAGGAATTTTTTTGTATCAGCATGGAGAAATGATAATTATAAGATTAATTTATTTTTATGATGGACCATCTCCAGAGGGCTTATTAAATAAAATTGAAAAAGAAATACAAAAGAATACCAATAATAAAGATAAAAAATTTTCAATTCAAAGTGAATCTTCTAATTTTGAAACTAATAATATAGAAAAAAATAAATCTGAAAAAAAAATAAATAAAACAGAATCAAATCTCACAAAAATTGATTCATTTAGAGATTTTGTAAATATTTTTTACAAAAAAAGAGAGGGAATTTTGCACTCAAAGTTATATAATTTAGTTAAACTTATTTCATTTGAAGAAGGAAAAATAATAATAAATAAAGAAAGTATTTCAGATAAAGATTTTAACAGAAAGGTTGCAAAACTTATTTCAAAGTGGACAGGTAGAATATGGACCGTAATTGATTCTGATAGTAATATTGGAAAATCTTTACAAGAAGAGGATCTGATTAATCTGCAAAACAAAATACAGATATTCAAAAAAAACAAAGACATAAAGGATTTTTTGGATAAATTTCCTGGAGTTTCAATTCATTCTATTACTCCAATAATTGAAACAAGTGATAAGGAATTTGAATATGATAATCAAATTAAAAACAAAGATATAAATAAGGAGATATAATGGTAAATTTTACAAATATGATGAAGCAGGCTCAAGAATTACAAAAAAAAATGAGTGAAGCTCAAGAAAAATTAAAATCAATAGAGGTAGAAGGGGTTTCAGGAGGAGGTCTTGTCAAAATTATATCAACAGCTAAAGGAGAGATAAAAAGAATAAACATAGATGAATCATTAATTAAGCAAGACGAAAAAGAAGTTTTAGAAGATTTAATAGTAGCAGCAATTAATGATGCAAAATTAAAAGGCGAAGAAGCCGCTCAAGAAGAAATGAAAAATTTAACAGGGGGATTACCACTTCCTCCAGGAATGAAATTACCATTTTGATGTCTAATTTAGAAATCGATAGTTTAATTAATGAAATTTCTAAACTTCCAGGTTTTGGAAGAAAATCAGCACAAAGAATAACTTTATTTTTATTAAAGAATAAATCTAAAGCTCTAGTTCCTTTAATAGAAAAATTGAAAACTGCTAATGATAAAATTATCAATTGTGAAATTTGTTTTAATATAGATACTGTAACTCCTTGTTCCTTATGTGAAAGCAATAAGAGAGATCATCTAACAATATGTGTAGTCGAAGATATTTCAGATCTTTGGACTCTTGAGAGAATTGGTTTCTATAAAGGTTTATATCATATATTAGGAGGGAATCTATCTGCTGTCAACGGGATAGGAATAGATGATCTTTCAATAAATAAGCTGATAAACAGAGTCAAAGATAATAATATTAAGGAAGTAATACTTGCTTTAAGCACCAATATGGAAGGACAAACAACAAGTCATGTAATAGCAGATAAATTGAAATCTTTAGATGTAGAAGTAAGCAAGTTAGCACAAGGAGTTCCAATTGGAGGTGAATTTCAATATTTAGATGAAAATACTATTAGCACTGCTTTTCAATCAAGAAAATCTATTTTATAAAATAAATGAAAAATATTTTAATTGTACCAGATTCATTATTACGTAAAAAATCTATTCCTTTAGCTAAAGTAACAAATCAAGAAATAGATATATCAAATAAAATGATCGAAATTATGAAAAATGCACCAGGTGTGGGCTTGGCAGCTATTCAAATTGGAATAATGAAGCAAATTGTTACTGTGAGAATAAAAAAAGATGCTGAAAGTAAAGAAAAAATATATTCTTTATTTAATCCTGTAATAACGAGTTATTCAAAAAAAAAAATAATTATGGAAGAAGGATGCTTATCTATACCTCTTCAATTTGCTGAGATTGAACGTCCAGAAATAATAAAGGTAAAATACATAAATGAAAAAAATCAAATTATCGAAGAAACCAAAGATGGAATAGAATCAAGAATTTTGCAACATGAAATTGATCATTTATCAGGTATACTTTTTATAGACTATTTATCTAATTTAAAAAAAAATATGATAATAAAAAAAGTTATAAAATTAAAAAAAATTGGAAAAATATAATGAACAAAATTCGAATAGTTTTTATGGGTACTCCAAATGTTGCTTCAAATTATTTAGCATTATTACAAAAGGAAAAATTTAATATAGTTGGAATATACACTCAACCACCTAGACCAAAAGATAGAGGCATGTCTCTAAAAATGTCACCAGTAAATTTAAGAGCGATAGAATATGGGATACCTGTATTTACTCCTAAAAATTTTAAGAATAAAAATGATATAATTGAATTTAAAAAACTCAAACCCGAACTTGTAATTGTTATGGCTTTTGGAATGTTATTGCCTTCAGAAATTATTGATGAACCTAAGTTTGGATGTATCAATATTCACAACTCTATTCTTCCAAAATGGAGAGGAGCTGCACCCGTAGAACATGCTATTATGAATGGAGATAAAAAAACTGGCGTTACCATTTTTAAAATAAATAATGCTCTTGATGAAGGGCCTATTATTGCAAGTGAGTCAGTTGATATTGATGATACAATTTCAAAGAAAGACTTATTTAATCAACTTAATAATACAGGCATGAAATTATTAATAAATATACTTCCAAAATATTTAGAAGATAAAATTAGTCTTGTTGCACAAGATAATGTTAAAGCAATATATGCTAGCAAAATTTCAAGTAAAACAACAAAAATAGATTTTTTTGAAGATGCCCAAAAAATTTCTAATAAAATTAGAGCTTTTTCACCAAATCCAGGTGCTTGGTTTCTTTATAAAAACGAGAGATTTAAAATTATAAAATGTAAATTTAATATTCATAAATCCTCACCTTCAATACTTTTGAATCAATCATTTCATATTGGTTGTAAAAACGGATCAATAATACCAGAAATAATTCAAAGACAAGGTAAGATTCCTTTAAATATAAATGATTTTGTAAGAGGTTTTAATTTTAAAGCAGGTGAAAAAATAAATGAATAAATATAAACTTACAATTGAATATGATGGCACACAGTTTGTAGGTTGGCAAAAACAAAAAAATGGAAAATCAATTCAAAGCTCTATTGAAAGATCAATAAAAAAAATTTCAAATGAAAAAATAACTCTATTCGGTGCTGGCAGAACTGATTCGGGTGTTCACGCAAAAGGTCAGTCTGCACATTTTGAATTAAAAAAAAAATTTGAATTAAATAAATTAAAAGATGGTCTAAACTTCTATCTTCGACCTCTACCAATATCAATATTAAATATAAAACCAGCAAGTAAAAAATTTCATGCAAGGTTTTCTGCAAAACAAAGAACTTATGAATATATTATTGTAAACAGAAGATCACCTCTAACCTTTCAATCAAATCAAGCATGGATAATTTATAAAAAACTCAATGTAAAAAAAATGAAAGAAGCTATTAAATATTTTATAGGAAAAAAAAATTTTAATTCTTTTAGATCTATAAATTGTCAATCATCATCATCTTTAAAAACAATCGATAAGTGTATAATAAATAAAAAAGGGAATTATATTTATTTATTGTTTTCTGCTAAATCTTTTTTACATTCCCAAGTTAGAATTATGGTAGGTACTTTAGTAGAAGTAGGTAAAGAGAATATTGAGCCTAAAGAAATTTTAAAAATTATTAAATCCAAAGATAGAGCAAAAGCTGGTCCAACAGCTCCAGCTAATGGACTATATTTAAAAAAAATAAAATATTAATAAAAATGTAATTTACTCAGTAAAATTATTATTGAATATATCTAATTTTTTTTTATATATCTTTTTAAAAATATCAAGTAGGTTAAGGTAATTATAAAAAAATATGTTTGATTTAAAAATCTCAAAAATAAATAAAGCTCATAAATTTTTAAAAAATACTATTAATTATACTCCTCTAATAACTAATGATAAAATTAATAAATTAACTAATTCTAAAATTTATTTTAAATTAGAAAATTTGCAGAAGACTGGTTCATTCAAATTGAGAGGAGCAGCATATAAAATTTCTAGATTAAGCAGAAAAGATAAATCTAAAGGAGTGGTAGCATATTCTTCAGGCAATCATGCACAAGGAGTAGCTTATGCAGCTAAACAAATGAATGTGAAAGCAACCATAGTTATGCCATATAATGCTCCCAAAATAAAAATTAAAAAAACTAAAAATTATGGAGCTACAGTTGTTCTCTATGATCCAAAAAAAGAAAGGCGGGAAGAAATAGCTAATAAAATTTCTAAAGATAAAGGTTCAATCCTTATTAAGCCTTTTGATGATATAGATATAATAACCGGTCAAGGAACTGTAGGAAAAGAAATTGTAGAACAATTAAATGCAATTAACGTTATACCAGATGTATATATTTGTTGTACTAGCGGAGGAGGTCTTATAGCTGGATCATCATTTTATTTAAAAAGAAAATATAAAAATATTAGATGTTATTCTGCTGAACCAGCATTCTTTAATGATCATCAACTTTCACTAAAAAAGAAAAAAATAATCAAAATAAACAATAAAAATAAATCTATATGTGATGCTCTTTTAGAGCCTCAACCAGGAAAAATAACTTTTCCTATAAATAATAAAATTTTAAATGGGGGATTGTCTGTAAGTGATAAACAAATAAAAAAAACTATAAAATTATTGGCAGAAGAGTTAAATTTAATTATTGAACCAGGCGGCGCTGTTGCAGCTGCTTCAGTATTAAATAATAAAATAAATTTAAAAAATAAAAAAGTCGTTGTTGTGTTATCAGGATCAAATATAGATTTAGATTATTTTCATAAAATAATTAATGAAATAAATGAATAATGTAAAAAAAATTCAAAGATGGTTAGAATTAAACAATTTTGATTTTTTTTTAGTTCCTCACAATGATGAATTTCAGAGTGAATATACAGCTAAATATGCAAAAAGATTAAATTGGATCACTAGTTTTAGTGGATCCTATGGAATAGCAATTATTTCAAAAAAAAAATCAATTTTATTTGTAGATGGCAGATATACTATTCAGGCTAGAAAGGAGGTAAATAATAAATTTTTTTATATAAAAAATATTTCAAATTTTTCTAAATGGATTAAAAATAATTTTTGTAAAAATAAAACTGTTTGTATTGATCCTACTTTACACACTAAGCATAATTTAAAATTAATTTTAAGTTTATATAAAAAAAAGAACATAGATTTAAAATTCTTAAACAAAAATCCTATAGATCAATATTGGAAGAATAAACCACATAGACCATATTCAAATTCTTTTTTACATAAATTAATCTATTCGGGTCAAACTAGTGTAGAAAAAATAAATAAGATAATCAAATTTTTAAAAAGGAATAGGTGTAATTTCTATATCTTATTAAATTTAGAATCTATTTCATGGTTATTAAATTTAAAAGGGAATGATTTTAAATTTACACCTCTTAATATCTCATATTTGATAATTAATATCTCTCGACAAAAAAAAGTTTCACTGTTTATAAGTAAGAAAAAAATCAAAAATACTGAAAGTAAATTAAAAGAAGTTTGTAATATTTATGATTTAGATTATGTTTCAAACTATCTAAAAAGAATAAAAAAAAATTCAATTATTGGCATAGATAAGAACGCAACTTCAATATATTTTGAAAATTTATTAAAAGAAAATAATTTAAAGATAAAATATTTAGAAGATCCTTGTTTAATACCTAAATCTATAAAAAATAAAACTGAAATTAGAGGAGCTAAAAAGGCCAACCTAAGAGATAGTGTTAGTATGACTAAGTTTATTTATTGGATAAAAAACAAAATGATTATTAAAAATACTACTGAATTAGTTGCAGCAAAAAAAGCTTTATTTTATCGTAAATCCAATAAAAATTTTTTCTCTTTATCTTTTGAAACTATATCAGCATTAGGTAAAAATTCTGCAATGCCTCATTATATTCCAAATCAAAAAAATAATAAAAAATTTATTAATAATTCTATTTATTTAATTGATTCTGGCACTCAATACTTTGATGGCACTACAGATATGACTAGAACTATAATCATTGGCAAAGCATCAATCGAACAAAAAAGTAAATTTACTAGAGTTTTAAAAGGACATATCTCAGTTGCTACTAGAGTTTTTAGCAAAAAATCAAAAGGTAATGATCTAGATAATTTAGCTAGAAAAAGCCTTTTGGAGATCAATGAGAATTATAATCATTCAACAGGACATGGAGTAGGATCTTTTTCAAGTGTTCATGAGTTACCATTTAGGATTTCTAAGATTAAAAATAAACACTATTTTAATTCAGGAATAATTTTATCAAATGAACCTGCTTATTATAAAAAAATGAAATATGGTATTAGAATAGAAAATTTACTTTTAATAAAAGATTTTAACTATAAAAGTTATTGTTTTGATATACTTACTTACGTACCAATCGACAAAGATTTAATAATGATAGAACTGTTAAATCAGGAAGAGATCTCTTGGATAAACAATTATCACAAGAAAGTATATGATTTAGTTCATATTTATTTAAATAATGAACAAAATAAATGGTTATTTAAAGTGACTTCACCTCTCAAAATTTAGAAAAAAAATATTTTATCAGTTTTTATTATTTTTTCGTAAGTAATTTTCAGCCGCAATCTTCCATTCTGATCCATATTCTGTACGGAAGTATCGGATGAGGTTTTCATCAATTTTATTGAAGTGATTATCATTAATAAAAAAAATAGAATTAAATATTTGGTATAAGATTTTAAAAACATTTGACATTAATTGGAAAAATTTATACATTATTATTTATGCATATAAAGCATTATAAAATTAATATAGATATGCAAAAAATGCATATCAAAATACTTTATTAATTTAAATTATTTAAATTTTTTTATGCGTACCATCACAAAAGGGTGGTTTTAAAGAATATTTGCATCCACAAAAAAAAACTCTTTTATTTTGTTCTGGTATATATTTAATTGGCTTAAAAACCGTTGTTTTATGTGAGCCATCACAAAATGGTTGTTTTTTACTCAAACCGCACTTACACCAATAATAGATTTTATTCTTTTCTACATCTATAGGAATAGATTTTTTTTGAGCGATATTTGGTTTATTCATTTTTACTCTCTAGTTTTTAAGGTTATATTAATATTATGTATTTGATATTAACTCAATGTTTTCCTTCAAGAATAGGGGGAATAGAGAATTTGGTTGGAAATTTATCCATTACACTTGGGGATAAGGAAGGGCAAAAGGTAATAGTATTGGCTGATAGACAACACTTTTTATTTGATGCAATTTTCGATCAAGAAAATAATAAAAAAATTTATATAAAAAGATACGGGGGGATTAAATTTTTTAGAAAAAGAAGAAAAATTGATGATTTAAAATTTTTTATTAAATCTAATGAAATAAAAGCAATAATTACTGATACTTGGAAAAGTTTAGAGCTATGTATTGATGAAATACATAAAAATAATATACCTACATTTTGTTTGGCTCATGGAAATGAACTTCTTACTAAAGATGATGAAAAACAAAAGAAAATATCTTATATTTTTAATAAAGTAAGTTCAATTATTGCAAATTCAAATTATACAGCAAATCTTGTAAAAAAATTTTCGGGAAACAATAAGAAAATAAAAGTAATATATCCAGGAGCTACTGATTTAAGAAAAATAACCACAACAAAAGAAATTAAAATCAAAGGAAATCCTATTATTTTTACACTTGCCAGGCTTGAGAAAAGAAAAGGTCATTTAGAAGTACTAAAAGCTATTAATAAACTTAGGATTATTTACCCGGAGATAAAATATATAATTGCGGGGGAAGGTAAAGAAAAGAAAAATTTACAAAACTATGTTAAAAAAAACCAAATAGATAAGAATGTTGATTTTGTAGGTGCTATTAACGATTTTACTAAAAAATCTATATTTTCCATTACGAATTTATTGGTTATGACTACATTAGATGAAACTAAAAATCAATCTATAGAGGGATTTGGCATAGTCTTTATCGAAGCTGCTTTTTTTGGAATTCCATCAATAACTTCTAATGTGGGTGGCACTTCTGAAGCAGTTGTTCACAATGAAACAGGTATTGTTTTACATAATCAAGATAAGCTATATGAGAATATACTTGAACTTTTTGAAAACAAAAAGAAGTTGAATTTTCTAGGAAATAACGCAAAAATTAGAGCGGAAAAATATTTTAAATGGGAAATTGTAATAAAAAAATATTTATCTGAGTTTAAATCTTAAATATAAACGGTTAACAAATGAAACACAAAACAAGATTAATAGATTTAAGTATTATAACAGTTATTTTAATTACTATTATATTAATAGTATTTATATTTTTTAATGAATTTAAAAAAAATAATGCAATTAAAATTTCAAAAAAAAATTTTAACTTCGTAAAAGTTCAAATTGAACTTGAATTAAATAATTGTGATTTCAAAAATGAAGATTTAATTTTTACCTCATCCTGTGAAAATTTTCCAAACATTAATGAAATTCAAAATTATTTTAATAATAAAATTAAATTGATTAATGCACACAATGGTAAAAAAGGAATAGATAATGAAATCCCTGGTAGTATTATATTAGAAAAATCAGGAAGAGAAATATCTATGTCTATAGATTATGATTTGGATGGAAGTATAGATGTAAATCATAAAATTATATTTAAGAAAAACAAATGATATTATTTCATTGTACTTGGCATGATAAAACAAAATGGTTAAATTCTATAAAAAAAACTTTTACAAACTATAAAATTTATACCATATATAACTGTACTAACTTTTCAAAAATTAAATATGCGATAATTTGGCAACTACCTGATAAATATTTAAAAAAATTAAATAACATTGAATTAATTTTTTCATTAGGAGCAGGTGTTGATCATATTATATCTTTACCTAGTTATAATAAAACTCCTATAATAAGATTAAAAGATCAATTAATGGCAGAAAGAATGTCTAATCATATAATTTCTCAAGTATTAAATTATCAACTTAATCTTAAACTTTATTACGAAATGCAAAAAAAGAAAAAATGGATAAATTTTTTAAATCCAATATTTAACAAAGATTGCACTATAGGTATTATTGGTATTGGATTTCTGGGCAAAAGTGTAGCTGAGTCACTTCTAAAATTGGGTTACAATGTTCAAGGATTCAAAAGAACTCAACCTTTAAAAAAATGTAAATTTAAAGTTTATTATCAAAAAAGATATTTAAAAAATTTTTTAAAAACTTCAAATATTGTATTGCTTGTGTTGCCTAATACTTCAGATACATTAAATTTCGTCAATAAACAATTTTTATCATATATGAAATCAGATTCTCTTTTAATTAATGTTGGGAGAGGAAGTAGTATTAATGAAGATGATTTATTTACACACATGAAAAGAAATAAAAATTTTCATGCATCTTTGGATGTATTTAAAAAAGAACCTTTGCCAAAAAAAAGCAAACTTTGGAATTTAAAAAATGTTATAATTACTCCTCATGTAGCTAGCATTACTGTTATTGATTCTGCAGTACAATATTATTACAAAACTCTTAAAAAAATAAATAAAAGTAAAAAAGTTAGAAGTGATGTAGATATTAATAGAGGATATTAATTAAGGCCAAAATATTTTTCTAAGACTTTTAAGTATATATTAGTTAGTTGCTCTAAGTCTTTAGTTTTTACGTTTTCATTTACTTGATGTAAAGTTTTGTTTATTAATCCTAGCTCAACTACTTCACAATAATCTTTTATAAATCTTGCATCAGAAGTTCCACCGTCTGTTGCTAATTCAGGGTTAGAATTTAATCCATTAATTTCTCTACAGCATTCACTTACAAGTTTGCTTAAAAAGCCTGGTTTAGTTAGAAAAGATTTCCCTGTTTTATCTATAGTAAATGAACAAGAAGCTTTATCTGTTAAACTGAAATAGTTATCTATATGTTTTTGTAACCATTCTTGTAAACTTTCAGCATTGTGTTTGTTATTATATCTTATGTTAATTGTAGCAGTTGCTACTTCTGGTATTACATTTGCAGCGGTATTATTTACATTAAATGTAGGAATTTGAATTGAGCTTGGTAAAAAAAATTCATTTCCATTATCTAATGGTTCACTAATTATCGTATTCAAAAATTTAATTAATAAATGTACAGGGTTTTCTGCTCTATTAGAATTAGCAGTATGACCTTGAACACCTTTTGCTTTTAAATAAAAATTTATTGATCCTCGACGTCCAATTTTTAATTTATCACCAATTATTTTATTGGAGGTTGGTTCACCAACTATGCAGTGATCAATTTTAATTTTTTTTTCTTTTAACCATTTGAGAATTTTAATAGTTCCATTAATTGCTTCTTTTTCCTCATCACCTGTAATAATAAAAGAAATTTTTCCATTGAAATTTTTTTTATGTTTATCCAAAAATTTTTTCGTGGCACTTATAAAGCAAGCAATGCCACCCTTCATATCTTCACTTCCTCTGCCATATAGCTTTCCATTTGATACAACTCCCTCGAAAGGATGAAATTTCCACGAATTTATATCGCCTATAGGAACAACATCTGTGTGACCAGCAAATGCTAAATGTTTCCCATTAGATTTTCCTATTGATGCAAATAAATTTTTTACATCATCAGTTCCAGCTTCTGAAAAATTTAAGTTAAAACAATTAAAATCAATATATTCCAAATGTTTTTGAACAATATTTAGTGCTCCCATATCTTTTGGAGTTATACTGGGACATTTGATTAATAATTTAGTTAATATTACAGGATCGTAATTTATATCGTTCATCAATCTCTTAATAAATCATTAATTGATGTCTTCGACCTAGTTTTTTCATCAACTTGTTTAATTATTACAGCACAGTTCAAAGATGGAGATAAAGGATTATTTTTATCAGGTAATGATCCAGGTACAACAACTGAATATGGAGGTATTTTCCCAAACGAAATGTCTCCTGTTTTTCTATTAACTATTTTTGTTGATTGTCCGATACATAATCCCATACTTAAAACGGAACCTTCTCCAACTATAACTCCCTCAACTACTTCTGACATTGCTCCAAGAAACACATTGTCTTCAATTATTGTTGGTAATGCTTGAGCTGGTTCTAATACTCCGCCAATTCCACTACCTGCTGATATATGACAATTCTTTCCTATTTGACAACAAGATCCTGCTCTTGAAAAAGTATCCATCATTGTGCCTGCTCCAACATATGCACCTATATTTATAAAACATGGCATTAAAACAGCGTTCTTATCAATAAAAGAACCTTTTCTTACTGGTGTGTTAGGAACCATTCTAAATCCAGCTTTTTGAAATTCATCTTTAGTCCATCCTGCAGTTTTTCCTTTAATAAGATGCGATTTATCATACCAAGAGCTATAAGGTCCTGATAACGCTTCCATTTTATGAATTCTAAAACTTAACATTATAGCTTTTTTTACATATTGATGAGTTGTCCATACCCCATCAATTTTTTCAGCCACTCTAATTTTTCCCTGATCTAAATTTTTAATTATTTGATTGATGGAATCTATAATAAACTTATCAGAGTTTTCATCAATGTGCTCTTTATTTTCCCATGCATCGTTTATTATTTTTTCAAAATTATTCATTATTATTCCTTGATAATTGAATTAAGCCATAAAGGCAAATTAGTTATTTGATAATTCAGATATTTTTTAGAATTTTCAATATCATCACTAAAATTTTCATATCCCATATCAATCCATACTGTTGTTATACCTAGTTTTGAAGCAGGAACTAAATTTTTTGCTATATCATCTAACATAACTGTTTTTCTTGGTACAACATTGTATTTTTTTATAACATCTTTGTAGGGTTCCATTTCTGGCTTAGGAATATAATTGGCTAATTTAATGTCATAAATATCCTCAAATAAGTCTTTTATTTTAAGTTTGCTTAAAACTTTTTCCGCATGAGCAAGGTTAGCATTTGTAAATATTATTTTTTTCCCATTAAGTTTTGTTAGACTATTTCTCAATTCAGGATTTGGCTTTACGATTGAATAATCAAGATTATGAACTTCATCTAAAAATTCATCAGGATCGATGCCATGATTATCCATGAGGCCTCTTAAAGTTGTTCCATGCTTTCTAAAGTATTCTTTTTGAATTTTCTTAGCTTCTTCTATTTTTAAACCTAGACGTTTAGAAATAAATTTTCCCATTAATACATGGACTTGTTGGAATATTCCGCTATCAGCAGGATATAGTGTATTATCTAAATCAAATAACCAGGTATCAATTTGAGATAAATGTTTATTCATTTTATTTATAAATTTGAGTACCTATTCCATGTTCGGTAAATAATTCCAAAATTAGTGAATGAGAAACTCTACCATCGAGAATAGTTGCTTCACTAACACCATTTTGAATTGCATTTATGCATGTTTCAATTTTTGGTTTCATTCCCCCAGTGATGTAATCTTTTTTTAAGATTTTTCTTGCTTTATTTAATTTTAATGAAGTTATTAGTTTATTTTTTTTATTCATAACTCCAGAGACATCAGTGAGTAATAATAATTTATTGGCTTTCAAAGAGCTAGCAACAAACCCTGCAACAGTATCTGCATTGATATTGTAAACATTTTTTTCTTCATCTGTTCCTAGTGGAGATATAACTGGAATATAACCATTTTTTATTCTATTTATTATAATTTTTTTATCAAGCTTTACTGGAACTCCAACAAAACCAATATCAATTTTTTTAAGGTTAAATGTTTTTGGTATTTTTATTTTATTTGCAATAATTAGATTGTTTAAGTGACCAGAAAGTCCTATCGGTTTGCCTCCGGTTTTTTTAATTTCACTAGCTATTTTTAGATTTAGTTCTTTTGATAAAACTTTCTTAACAATTTTTAGTGATTTTTTATCAGTAATTCTTAATCCATTTAAAAATCTAGTATCTAATTTATTTTTTTTTAATTCCTTTTCTATTTGAGGACCGCCTCCATGCACTATTACAGGATTAATTCCAATAGCTTTTAGAAGCCCAATATCTTGAGAAAAGCTTTTAGATAAATTTTGATTAATCATAGCATGTCCTCCATATTTTATTACTATAGTTTTTCCAGCGTGTTCTCTAATATATGGAAGAGCCTCTACTAATGTAGAAGCTTTATTTATAAAATTAACTTTCTCGTTTTCAGATAAAAAATTAAACTTCATTGTAATTTTGATAATTTATAAATATCTTGTTGTATGTCTTTAATTCCATAAAAATTTTTATTACTTGAAATAAAAAGTTTTTCATTAGAATTAAATTTATTTTTCAATATTGAATAGCAAGAATTTATTTGTTGATTAATTAATTTCTTTGAGCATTTATCAGTCTTTGTTAATATTAAAGAAAAATTTTTATTTATTTCGTTGATCATATCTAATAAATTAATATCTAATTCTTTTAAACCTATTCTGCAATCAAGTAAAAGATAAATCTTTTTAATATTTACTCTATTAAAAAAATATTCTTCAATTAATTCATTTATTTCTTCTTTTTTAAATTTTGAAATTCTTGCATATCCATATCCAGGTAAATCAACTAAATTTATTTTTTTATTTATTTCGTAGATATTTAAAGTTTGAGTTCTTCCGGCTGTTTTACTAGTCCTTGCAATTTTTTTTGATCCAATTATAGAATTAATTAAGCTAGATTTTCCTACATTAGAACGACCTATTAAACAAAACTCTGGAATTAATGATTTTTTTATATTTTTATAATTTAAAAATGATCCTATAAAAATAGAATCTGAAAAAAATTTATTTAGGGATTTGTTACCCTTTTTCATTTGTATTTAGAATTTTTCTTTGAATTATCCATTGTTGAGCGATAGATAAAATATTGTTCACTGTCCAATATAGAACCAAGCCAGCTGCAAAACCAGCTAAAACAAAAGTAAAAACAAATGGAAGTATTGCAAAAATTCTTGCTTGAGTTGGATCGGCTGGAGCTGGATTTAATTTTTGTTGAAGCCACATAGTAAATCCCATTAAGATAGGTAATATTCCTATATTAATTATTGATAATTGTGGCCAAACATCCCACTGAATTAAGCCAAAAATTGTCAGGATACCCAAAGGATCGGGAGCTGAAAGATCATTAATCCATCCATAAAATGGAGCATGATACATTTCAATTGTTACAAAAAGCACTTTATAAAGTGAAAAGAAAATTGGAATTTGTAAAAAAATAGGTAGACATCCAGCTATTGGATTAGCGCCTTCTTTTTTGTAAAGAGCCATTAGTTCCTGTTGCATTTTTTGTCTATCATCTGGGTATATTTCTTTAAGTCTTTGCATTTCAGGCTGTAATTTTTTCATTTTAGCCATTGATTTAAATGATGATTGAGCTAATGGAAAAAGAAATAATCTCATTAAAAATGTAAAAGCAATTATAGCTATTCCGAAATTACCCACTATTCCAAAGAACCAATTGATTGAATAAAAAATTGGTTTAGTTAGAAAACTAAACATGCCCCAATCAATAGCATCATTAAATCTAGTTATATTAAATTTTTCTTCATATACATTAAGAATTCTAAGAACTTTTGCTCCAGTAAAAACATTTCCATTAAAATTATATTCTGAATTTTTATTTAAATTAGTAGGCTTATCAAGATGTCTAGCAATAAATATATCTCTACCTTTATTATAATGTTTGTATGAAATATCGATATCATTGTTTTCAGCAATTAGTGCTGTCATCCAATATTTATCAGTAAAACCTGACCAACCTCCAACTAATTTTTGTTCACAATATTCTTTTTTAATATCTTCATTATCCGAGCATTCTTTTTTTATAGTTTTGTATTTTTCAGTCCATAATCTTTCACTAGACACACCTATTATTCCTTCATGCAAAATAAAAAAATCAATTGTTTTAGGTTTATTTATCCTTTTTATTGTTCTATAAGCTCTAATATTGATTTCTTTGTTACTATTATTTTCGACCTTTTGATTAATAGAAAACATGTAATCATCATCTATCTCAAAAATTAAATTAAAAGTAATATTATGATTATTTTTCCATTTAAGAATAACTGGATTATTGGCGTCTAACAATTCGTTATTTGTTTCCCAAAGAGTATTTTCATTAGGCATCTCAATTTCTGAATTATTTGAAATCCATTTAAACTCTATAAAATAAGGATAATTAGTATTGTCAGGATTTAATAAATCAATATTATTTGAATTATTATCTAAACTTTCTTTGTAATTTTTAAGGGTAATATCATCTAAAAATCCTCCAACAAGATTAATAGATCCTTTAAGTGATTTAGTGTCAATTTTAACTCTCTTGTTATTAGCAGAAATAATCTCATCTTTCGATTTTATAATTTCTTTATTGGAGTCAATTTGCTCGTTTAGAATATTAGATTGATTAGTTTCATCTCTATTTTCTTCTTTAGCTAATCTTTCATTTTGCTGAACCATAGTGGGTTGAGGAAAGAAAATTTGAAAAAATATAATAATTAAAATTGAAAATCCTATTGCCAAAAAAATATTTTTTTGATCGTTCATTGTTTTATCCTTTTTGATATTTTTTCAGGAACAGGATCAAATCCACCATTACCTAAAGGATGACAAGAAGAAATTCTTTTAAAGGAAAGATAAAATCCAAAAATTATGCCATGTTTTTTAAATGCAATAATTGCATATTCTGAACAAGTAGGTAAAAATCTACAATTAGTTTTTATGTAAGGTGAAATAATTAATTGATAGATTTTAATTAAAAATATTATTATTAAAGTAAGATATGAATTTAATTTTTTTAACATTTTGATATTAGTTTTTTTATTTCAATTTCTAAAGAAGAATGTTTCTTTTTTAGAATTGAAGACTTTGCTATTAACACATAATAATAATTTTTTTTACAACATTCTAGAATTATTTTTCTTGCTAACTCTCTCATTATTCTTTTAGCTTTATTTCTTATGATTGCACTTCCAAGTTTTTTTGTTGCCGTAAAACCAAAAAAAGTAGCTTTGTTTAGTGAAATATCTTCAAGAATAATTAAATTAAATGAATCACTTTTATAAAATTTACCTTTTTCTTTTATTTTTAAAAAAGTAGATCTTTTTTGAATTGTTTCTAATTTATGGGCCATGTGGCCTTTACTTATGTAGATATTTTATTTCTTCCCCTGGATCTTCTTCTAGATATAATTTGTCTCCCAGTTTTTGATGACATCCTTGATCTAAATCCATGGCGTCTTTTTCTCACTAATTTACTTGGTTGATAAGTTCTTTTCATATTATTAATTAAATATCTCTTTCAAAGGGGCTATTACGAATTGAAATAGAATAAGTCAATATATATTATAATTTGTTTACATTTCAGGGAATAAGCCATTGATACTTGTTTTTAACTCTTTTAATTTTAATAATTAATCTACGATGCCCCAATGAAGATAAATATAACCATTCAATTGATTTTATTTGATTAGTTATAACTGCAAAATGTTTATATCCATTTTCACTTTCTTCTTTATTGGGGTTTTTTCCTTTTAATTCTAAAGGTATTCCATCAGTTGGGTTCGAAACAATTGAGCTTGGAGGTAATTTACTTAAGTAGCATTTGCGGCTTGAAAATGAAGTTTTTTTCCAAGCTTCTTTAGTAATTTTATTTTTAAAATTGATTTTAGAAATAGTAAATATTTTAAGTTGAGTTTTTAATTTAGCATCATAAAATAAAAAAGAAGTATTCAGGTTCTTTTTTAAATTTTCAATTTTATTTGATCTAATATCAGTATGGAAACTAATATTCATATTTTTTTTGTTAAATGAACGTAAAACTACAATTTTAGAAGATATTTTGTTGTTAGAGTCTAAATGATTAAATGATGGGGTACGAAAAGCATGCCCTCGTTGTGTTAGAGAAATATTAATTTCAGCTTGTATTTTTTTGAAAATTATATCAGGTTTGTTGTTTTCATTATCCATTATTTATATTTAAATATATAGTAAATTTAAAAATAATGCATATCTTATGATAAATAATTTTTTAAAAAATTGGCTATCCTTAGAAATAATCTCAAAAATCACAAATTCATTTTTAAGTGAAGGATTAGACATACGATTTGTAGGGGGATGTGTAAGAGATTCTTTGCTAAATATAGAAAGTTTAGATTTTGATTTGTGTGTAAATTGTTCACCATATCTTATAGAAGAAATACTATTAAAAAATAAACTATTATTTAATAATAAATGGAAAAAATATGGAAGTATTAATATTTTAGATGAAAATTTATTTATACAAATAACATCTCTTAGAGAAGATTATAATCACTCAGGAAGAAAGGCAGATGTTAGATTTACTACAAATTTTAAAAAAGATGCATGCAGAAGAGATTTTTCATTTAATGCAATATATCTAACTCCAAATGGAGAAATAAGTGATTTTTTTGAAGGTATAAAAGATATTAAAGAGAATAAAGTAAGATTTATTGGAGATGCTCAACAAAGAATTGAGGAGGATTACCTAAGGATAGTTAGATATTATAGATTCTTAGCAATGTTTAAAACACCTAACATAATTTTTGAATATCACGATATAATTTTGCAAAATTTAAAAAAATTAAGTTTAAATGTTTCTAATGATAAAATTTTAATTGAATTAGATAAAATGGCAAAAAATCCATATTCTATAAATTCATTTATGGATATTAATAATAGTTTAAAGAAAAATGTTTTAATTGAATATTTGATTCAAATTTGGACTCAGCAAAATTTTGTTCGAGGATTAGATAAAATAAAATTGCAATTAAATAATTTTTAAAATTTTAAAATTTTTAACTGCTTACACGCTTCACTAACAGCTATAGCAGCTGCACTACTAACATTCAATGATCTTAAGTTTTTTTTCATTGGTATTTTTAATCTTATATCTACTAGTTCGTGTATTTTTGATGGAACTCCTGCACTTTCTCTTCCAAAAATTAAAATATCATTTTTTTTAAAATTATAATTATAATAATTCTTTTTTGCCTTAGTGGTTAATAGAATCAATCTAAATTTATTGATTTTAGTCCAATCAAAAAAAGAATTCCAATCATCATGCCTTTTATATTTAACTTCTTTAATATAATCCATTGCAGATCGTTTGAATTTTTTGTTATTAAAAATATAGCCAGTTGGCTCAATAATATCTACGGGGATACCAAAACATGCCCCTAATCTAAAAATATTACCAGTATTTTGAGGTATATCAGGCTCATATAGTGCAATTCTCATAAAAAAAAGATAAATGTTGATAATAAAAAACTATCATTATAGTTAATTTTAATAATTAAAAAAGATTTATATGAAATACTTAAAGTTTTTATTTTTATTAATTTTATTTTTTACAAATTCAATTTTAGCTGACGATTCTAGCTCTACCAAACAATCTATAATTTCAAATATCACTAATTCTTTAGCAGTTGGATTACAGAATGTTATAGGCGGAGAAGGAGATACTGAAGTTGCTATAGCTACTGGAGAAGATTACAAACCTGAAATATCAATAATGACAGTAAGACCTTTAACTGTTCACCCGGGAGTAGATGCGTGGTTTGTTCAATTACAATTTAATGAAACAAAAATTAGAGGAAAAGGAAGGTTTTCAATTAATACAGGTATAGGATATAGGAAGTTGTCTGAAAATAATAATTCTTTTACTGGGGCTAATTTGTTCATAGATTATGATGAAGAAGGTAATGCAAGATCTAGTGTTGGATTAGAGCTAAGATCATCTGCGTTTGAAGCGCTTGCTAATTATTATTTTCCAATTTCAAATGCACAATCAGTAAATGGTTACAAGGAGAGAACTTTAGGGGGTTACGAAGTAAGTATAATTGGAGAAATTCCTTATATTCCTTGGGCTAACATAGTTGCTAATCACTATGAATGGTCTGCTGAAAAAAATTCTAAAGATCTCAAGGGTGACAAAATAAGTATTGAACTAACTTTAACACCAAATTTTGTTGTTGAAGGTGGAATGAATGATAATAATATAGACGGAAATAATAATTTCTTAAAAGCTTTTTTTGTTTTTCCTGGCAGAGAAAATCAGTCTGCTTCTTCTAAACTTATTGGAGAGAAAGCTTTTTCATCTGATGATATGAGTCTAGAATTATTATCAAAAGTTAGACGTTCTAACAAACAAGTTATTGAATCAGAAGGAACTGGTGTTGTTATGGCTAGAGCAGAATAGTTATGCATAGCATTGTTATAAAGTTTTTCTTTTTTTTCTTTTTTTCTTATAATCTTTTCGCAGCAAGTGGTGAAGCAGATAAGTATGAAGTTACAATGAAAAAAGTTGAATTATGTACAAGTTCATCTTGTTCTTCTCCAACTGTTGTTGCCACAGGTTCCCAATCAGTTAATGTGGCAAGCTTATCTGCTGGTGCTGAAGCTGCAGCATTTGGCTCGACTAGCGGACTTCCTATAGGAACTTCTTTTACTCATTTAAGAGTTACTTTAAATAGATCTTTTACTATTGAAGGAGAAGTCAACGTAAGTGGTGATAATTGGTGTAGCACTGATTCTAGTGCTGCTGGAACAGCAACAGCTTTACATCGAGGAACTTTAAAAACTGATAATAGTCCAACAGATGGAACAGATCAAACTCTTTATTTGGCAGATGCTGCTACAAATTATGGTGATGGCAATGACATTACGATAAGTTATGCTAGTCCTTCTTCAGCAGTTTCGATTACAATAGGATCTCCATCTAGTAGTGAAGTTCAGCTAATTTATAAGTTAACTTCTACATATATTGCTGGACCAATAGCTCCAAAAATTAAAGTGAGTTTTGATACATCTACTGCTCTTGGGGCAGGAATAAGTGATAGTAAATGTGAAATGTGGCCACAGGAACCTATTGTTACAATATCTCTTACTGAATAATCATAGAGATTTAAATAATTAATAAATTCTTTCTATTTAATTTATATGAATTATATAATATTAAGATTTTATGAATGAGCCAATCAATAAAAAAAAATATAAAAATTCATTTCTAAATTGGATTGAATTTAGGCTTCCTATTATTTCTTATTTTGAAAAAGAATATGTAGATTATCCAATGCCTAAAAATTGCAATTATTTTTGGAGCTTTGGAGCTTTAGCTACAATTATACTAGTTGTTATGATTGTTAGCGGAATTTTTTTAGCATTTAATTACACACCTCATGTGGATATGGCTTTTGGCAGTGTAGAAAGAATAATGAGAGATGTTAATTATGGTTGGTTACTTAGATATATCCATTCTAATGGAGCCTCTTTCTTTTTTATCGTTATTTATATTCATATAGTAAGGGGAATGTATTATGGATCTTATAAATATCCAAGAGAATTAAATTGGTTGCTAGGAGTTTTTATATATCTATTAATGATCGCAACAGCTTTTATGGGATATGTTCTTCCTTGGGGACAAATGTCTTATTGGGCAGCTACTGTAATAACAAATCTTTTTAGTGCTATTCCTCTTATTGGTGAGGGTCTTAAGATGTGGTTATTAGGTGACTATACTGTAGGAAATGCAACTTTAAATAGATTTTTTGCATTACATTATGTTTTCCCTTTTGTAATTCTGGGAGTAGTGGGACTACACGTAGCTGCAGTTCATGTGCATGGATCAAATAATCCGACAGGAGTAGATATTAAATCTAAAAAAGATACAGTTAACTTTTTTCCTTATATGATTATCAAAGACACTTTAGCATTTTGTGTATTTGGAGTTGTTATTTCTTCTGTCATTTTTTTCGGACCAAATTTAATGGCTGAAGTTGATAATTACATACCAGCTGATCCCTTGGTTACACCTGCTCATATAGTGCCTAATTGGTATTTGGCCCCTTTTTATGCAATTCTTCGAGCTATTCCTGATAAATTAGGAGGTGTTGTTTTAATGCTTGGGGCTATAGCTATATTGTTTTTTTTACCATGGGTTGATCGCTCTAAAATAAGAAGTTGTAATTATAGACCTTTATTTAAATGGTTTACAATTTTATTTTTCGTTAATTTTTTTGCTCTTGGCTATGTAGGCATGAAACCAGCTGAAGGTCTATATCTTCTAATAGCAAGAATAGGTTTATTATATTATTTTGGATATTTTATTATTATCGCCCCTTTTATTCATAGATTTGAAAAAACAAAAGAATTACCTGCAAGTATTAGTGATGTATTTTCAAAATAATAAAAAGATATTTTTGATTTCTAAAGATTTTTTTAGACTTTTTTTAATTATATTTTTAATATCTTTATTACCTCTTTATATAAATGCAAAAGAAAGTAGTAATACTGAAATGCCAAAACATGACTGGTCATTTAAGGGGGTCACTGGTGTTTTTGATAACGCATCAGTTCAAAGGGGGTTCAAGGTTTACAGAGAAGTTTGTGCTGTTTGTCATTCAATGAATTTGCTTTATTATCGTGATTTGATTGATGTTGGATTTACAGAAGAAGAAATTAAAGTAATATCCTCAGAATACAAAGTTATTGATGGACCAAATGAAGAAGGAAGTATGTATGAAAGGCCTGCTATCCCATCAGATAGATTTGTAGATCCATATCTTAACAAGGAAGAAGCAAGAATAAGTAATAATGGATCTTACCCTCCTGATTTATCAGTAATTACTAAAGCACGAAAATATGGAGTTGATTATTTGCATAACTTACTAATGGGTTATTCTGAACCTCCTGAAAATTTTGAACTGGGGGATGGAATGTATTATAATTTGTGGATTGAGGGAAACCAAATAGCTATGCCTCAGCCTCTTTATGATGAGTCAGTTGAATATGATGATAAAACACCTAATGATCTAGAGCAATTATCTAGAGATCTAGTAACTTTTTTAGCATGGGCAGCTGAGCCGGAATTAGAAGAAAGGAAAAATTTAGGAATAAAAGTAATTCTTTTCTTTATACTTTTTGGTTTTTTAGTTTTTTTGGCAAAAATTAGATTATGGAGGGAAATTAATTAAACATTAAATAAAAAATGGAATATATCTCCATCCTTTACTATATATCCTTTACCTTCTTGCTTTAGTTTTCCTGCCTCTTTCACACCTAACTCACCATTAAATTTTTTGTAATCTTCATATTTTATAGTTTCTGCCCTTATAAATCCTTTTTGAAAATCAGAATGAATTTTACCAGCAGCTATTGATACTTCTGTATTTTTTTCAACTGTCCATGCTCTAGTTTCTTTAGGCCCAGAGGTAAAAAAAGTTATAAGATTTAATAAATTATATCCTGATTTTATTAATCTATTTAGTGTTGTTTCTTTTAAATCTAAATCATTAATAAATTCTAATTTCTCTTCTTCATTTTCTAATTCTGATATTTGGGCCTCTATTGAAGCTGATATATTTATAGAAACATTATTTTCACTTAAGGCTTTGCTATGTACTAGTTTAGAAAAATTATTTCCTTTTAATATTGATTTTTCATCAACATTACAAATATACATAGTAGGTTTAGTCGTTATAAGATTTAACTCATCAATTATTTTAATCTCAGATTCATATAAATTATTACTTAAATTTTCATCAATTTTTTTTAAAAGATTTGATAAAATTTTTAATTCATAAATGATTTTTTTATCTCCACTTTTTTGCTTTTTTTGTAATGATTGAATTTTTCTCTCTAAAACTTCTATATCTGCTAAAAGCAATTCAGTTTTAATTGTTTCAATATCTTTTAGTGGAGAAACATCATTATTTATATGAGTTATATTATTATCTTTAAAACATCTTACCACATGAATAATTGCATCTACCTCTCTTATGTGTGAAAGAAACTTATTTCCCAACCCTTCTCCTGAGGAAGCTCCCTTCACTAAACCAGCTATATCAACAAAGTCTATATACGTAGGAATTATTTTTTCACTTTTACTTATCTTGGCTAAAATATTTAATCTATCATCAGGCACTGCAACTCTTCCTACATTAGGTTCAATAGTTGCAAATGGATAATTTGCGACTTCAGCTTTGTTTGACTCAGTTAACGCATTGAATAGTGTAGATTTGCCAACATTAGGCAATCCTATGATACCACATTTAAATCCCATTACAGTTTTTGTATCTCAGATATTGTTTTTGTTAAAAAAATATTTTTATCATTAAATAGATCAAAAATATTTTTTATGCATACATTTATTACTTTATCAAAGAATTTTTTTTCTGAATCATTAAATTTATTTAAAACGTATTTATTTACATAATTTTTATTTTGAGGTTTTCCTATTCCAATTCTAAGTCTATTGTAACTATTTCCTATATTTTGATCCAAACTTAATAAACCATTATGACCTCCATTGCCTCCACCAATTTTAAATTTTATTTTTCCTATTTTTAAATCTAAATCATCATGAATAATCAATAGTTTGCTTGGTTCAAATTTGTAGAATTTAGAATAATTTAAAATTGCTTCTCCAGACAAATTCATAAAAGTGGAGGGCTTTATTAATGTAATTTGTTTTGATTGTATTTGTCCACTGTATAATTTAAAAAATTTATTAGTTTTAATTTGTTCAAATTTATTAGTAATAATTAATTTTTCAATAAATTTAAATCCAATATTATGTCTTGTATTGTTATATTGCCTACCCGGGTTTCCAAGTCCGCAAATTATATTCATTTTTGATTATTAAATTACTTTTTTTCTTCTTTAGATTGAGGTTGCGGATCTTGCTTTTGATCCTTACTTTTATCATCTGAAGGAGTAGCATCCTTTTTGTCTTCAGTTTTAGTTTCATCTTCAGAAGGAGTTGCTTCTTCTTTTTTTACTTCCTCCACCTCTACAGTAGGAGGAGCTACAGTTGCAATAACAAAATCTCTATCAGAAATTGTAGTTTTAATACCTTCTTCGACAGATATGTTGCTAATTTTAATAGCATCACCTATTTCACTTTTTTCAAGATCAGCAATTAATTTTTCAGGTATTTTATTAGCGTTACATATTAGTTCAACTGATCTTCTAACTATATTTAAAACACCACCTTTTTTTAAACCTGGACATATATTTTGATTTATAAATTCAACAGGGACATCAACTGTTACTTTAGTGTCTTCACTAACATTTAGCATATCAAAATGAATAACATTATCTTTTACAGGGTGATATTGTATTTCTTTTGGAAGAACTTTAAATAGCTTTCCTTCTATGTCTATATTCAATATTTTTGTGTAGAATCCAACCTCATCTAATAACTTTTTTAACAATTTATCCTCTAAGGCTATTTTTTTTGGTTCAGATTTCTTTCCATAAACAATCCCAGGCACAAGCCCTTTTTTTAATAAGCTTTTATTACTTATTTTATCTTCTCTATTAAGTGCTTTATAAGTATTCATAATTTATTTATTAATTAAATAATTCAGAAACAGAAGAGTCGCTGTTTATTCTTTTAATAGCCTCCCCCAATAAAGGAGCTATAGTAATATGTCTAATCTTTTTTAATTTTTTTACATCTTCAGAAGCTTCTATACTATCAGTAAGGATCAACTCTTTAATCTCTGATTGTTCTATCCTTTTAAGAGCATTTCCGGACAAAACTCCATGAACTATATAAGAATAAATATCTTTAGCACCATTTTCTTTTAATGCCTTAGCGGCATTGCATAATGTTCCTGCAGAGTCGGCTATATCATCTAGTAAAATGCATGTTTTATTTTCAACTTCTCCAATAATATTCATTACTTCTGACTCACCAGCTTTTTCTCTTCTTTTATCTATAATTACAAGTGCAGCATCAATTCTTTTAGCAAAAGCTCTAGCTCTAACAACACCACCAACATCAGGAGAAACAATAGCAAAGTCATTATTATTTAAAATCTTTTTTTTCATATCTTCAATTAACTCATTTACTGAAAAAAGATTATCAAGGGGTATGTCAAAAAATCCTTGTATTTGTCCTGCATGTAAATCAGTAGTAACTACCCTATTAGCACCTGCAGAAGTTATTAGGTTTGCGACTAGCTTAGCAGATATTGAGGTTCTACCCTCATCTTTTCTGTCCTGTCTTGCATATCCAAAATATGGTATTACTGCAGTTATTCTTTTTGCTGACGCTCTTCTTGCTGCATCAATAGTTATAAGTAATTCAATTAAACTATCATTAACAGGTGGAGATGTTGATTGAATTATATATACATCTTCTCCTCTTATATTCTCATTTATTTTTACAAAAATCTCTCCATCTGCAAATTTACGAATTAAAGCATCGCATATTTGTATTCCAATATAAGAAGATATGGCATTAGCAAGATTCTTGTTACTATTGCATGCGATAATTTTCATTTTATTATAATCCCTCAATATAATCAGATCAAAAATAGTTCAACTTAAAATTTTTATATTTTTTGGCTAAAACCAAGAATATTTATCATTCTTCCTGAATAATTTTGATTATTTTGTTTAGAACGTCTATGGCTAAAGAAAAGAGTTTTTTTTGAGTAAGTATTTAATTTAATATTGATGACTTTTTTTACCCCATATTTTAATAATTGATATCTAAGTAATCCTCTCATATCAAATAAATATTTGATGCTTTTTTTAATAAAAAATTTTTTATAGAGTAAGTTTTTTTTTAAAAATTTGTAATAAAATTTTTTATCAACCTCAAAGTTTTTTTGATCAAGGCAAGGACCAATAATGGCAATTAATCTATTATTTTTTTTAGTTTGTTTAATTTTGTTTATTGTTTTGTGCACAATGTCATTATAACTTCCTCTCCATCCTGAATGAATAGCACATATTAAATTGTTTTTTATATCTATTAAAAAAATAGGAGCGCAATCAGCTGTTAAAATTGCTAGAGAAATATCTGATGTACTAGTAATAATTGCATCACCAACTAAAGGCTTATTTATATTTTTTTTATTAATCATATATATTTTATTGCTATGGATTTGATTAATAAATTTTAATTTAGTTTTTTCTAAACCTAATGCTTTTTGTGATTTCTTTCTATTTTTAATAACATTATTTTTAGAATCTTTATTGCTCATGCTACAATTTAGAGATTTTAAATGTTTTCTAGAATAGCCACCCTTTCTACTAAAAAATCCATATATAAATTTTTTATTATTAAAATATTTGGATTTAAAATATTTTATATTTTCCATTTTTAGTAGGAGCTTACAATTAAAAATTTAAACAAATTACCCATTTTATCATTATCAACAAGTTTATGGTAACCATTTTCAATTATATTAGTATCAATTTTATTATTTTTATTTTTAATATTTTTTAGCCTTTCATTTATTCCATGATTAATTAAAAAATCCCTTTGTGTTGAGAAGATACAATTTAGTTTATAGGATTTGCTAATTTTTATAAAACTATTAAAATCTACATGCGAAGTTATATCCTGATTACCAGGATTTTCCAGTATATTTACTTGATTGTGAAGTTGATAAGAAAGTAATGTTGAGTGATTAGGCTGCTTTTTATATCCATAATCAGATATAATTATTACTCCTTTATTTTTTTTGATATGTTTACATAATTTTTTAAAATATTTTTCTCTTGTTTTAGAATATTCAATTATTAAATTTCTAGAAATATCGTAATCAAAGTTTTTTTTTATTTTTTCAAAAAACTCCAAATCTTTAATCTTACTATTAAACAGAAAAAATTTATCATCAATATTGTTATATTTTATTCTTTTTTCTAACCAAACTTTGTTAGGTTTTATATATTGATCTATAGAAAAACAGTCAAAAAATTCATTAGCAATAATTATAGATGGATATTTATTTTTAATATTAAATTTATCTAACCAAAAATATATATTTTTTTTATTTGAAGATATATTTATATTTTCTTTTTGAAATTTTCTTAATAATTCATTAATTTCTATAAAATATAAATCAACTGAATTTTGAAAATCTTGAAATTTTTTTGTTATTCTAAATATGTCATTTGTAAGAGTTCCTTTTCCTGGCCCTAACTCAATATAATTTATTTTAGAATTAATTTTATTATTCCATGTATTTAGAATATATAAACCTATTATTTCTCCATACAATTGCGAAATTTCTGGCGCTGTAATAAAATCACCTTTTGTTCCTATTGGATTTTTTTTATTATAATATCCATCTTTATCAAATAAACAGCAATTTATAAAATGACTAAGCAGTATGCCATTTGAATTTTTATCAATTAATTTAATTAATTTTTTTTTTATTTTATCCAATTTTTTTTCCAGAGAATTATTATTCCAAACATTATCATAGGAACACTTAATATTTGCCCCAAAGTTAGAAAATTAAATAAAAAACCAATTTGAGGATCAGGTTCTCTTAAAAACTCCAGCAAAAATCTGAATATTCCATAAAAAATTAAAAAAAGAGATGTAATAACACCATACATTTTATTTTTCAAAAAATATTTGGAAGTAATGAAAAGAATTATAAAAAGAATTAAGCCTTCAAAAAAAGCTTCGTAAAGCTGAGAAGGGTGTCGTGTATCTCCATCAATACTTGGATATATAATTGCAAAAGGAAAATTGGTAGATCTTCCATATAATTCTACATTTATAAAGTTAGCAATTCTTCCAAAGAAAATACCTATAGGTGCAGCAATTGAAATTAGATCAGATAAATAAAAAAAATTAACTTTTTTAATTTTTGAAAAAATAAAAATTGAAATTATTATACCTATTAATCCCCCATGAAATGACATTCCGCCCTCCCATATATAAAAAATGTGAATCGGATTATTTAGAATAGTATTAGTTTGATAAAATAAAATATAACCAATTCTTCCACCTATAATTACTCCTAAAATAGACCAAATAAATAAATCATCAAAAAATTTGCTATTGATAGGTTTGGATAAATTTTTATTGATATATTTAATTAAATAAATTCCTATTATAAAGCCAAGAACATAAGCAAAGCCATACCATCTAATTTCAATAAAACTAAAAGAAAAAATAACAGGGTCAATTAATGGGTGTATAATTATCATTTTTAATTTATAATACTTTATTATAACTCATGAGCAATAAAACTAAAATACTATCGGAATTATCAAAGATTTTGGTTGAGTCGATGAATACTTTTAGGGGACTAAAGGAGGAGATTGAAACAATAGTTAAATTGAGAGTTGAGAGAACGATTAATAGGATGCAATTAGTTAAAAGAGCAGAATTTGAAGCATTGAAAATTTCGGTACAGAAACTCTCAAAGGAAAAAAATATCAAAAAATCTCAAAAAAAAAGAAAAAAAACTAAAAAATCAAAAAAAAATCAAAAAAAATCAAAAAAACAATCATAATTGAAATAATTTCTAAATATATAATTATTCACATATAATTTTTTTATTAATTTAAATTAATTGCGAAACATAGTTAAATTTGACATACAATATATAGTGCTTTTATAAAATTAAGACACTATATATTATGGATGCAGAAAGTATAAATTCTAATAACCCTATAGATCACGTAGAAGATATTATTTATTCTAAGCAGTGGAATTTCAGCAGATCAACTGATGATGAACTTGTAGCAGAGATTGGCTCAAGATGGGGGACTTATAGATTGTATTTTTCATGGTCAAAAGCTATTAAAGCTATTAATTTTACAATTACTTTTGATACAAAATTTGCTGTAAATAATAATATTCATGAACTCTTAGCACTAATTAACGAAAAATTATGGATTGGTCATTTTGATATTACTTCAAAGGGTGGAATTTTAGCATTTAGACATACAATTATGGTTATAAATGATAAGGACATTATGTACTCTCAAATAGAAGAAATTTTAGATATAATTATTTGTGAGTGCGAAAAATATTATCCAGCTTTTCAATATTTGTTCTTTGATAATCAGTCTCCTCAAAATGCTTTAGAATTTTCTAGTATGGAAACAATAGGTCAAGCCTAATCTCTTTACAAATTTTTTATTTATTTTATTAATTGATTATGAAAAAAATTTTACTAGTAGGATGTGGACACATGGGATCAGCTATGGCTAACTCATGGTTAGAAAAAAAATCAATTTCATTATCAATTCTTGATCCCAAAAAAAAAATTAATATACATAAGAAATTTAAAAAAAAGACAAAAATTTACAAACATTTTAAAGATATTAAAAATATAAATAATTTTCATCTTATTATATTTGCAGTTAAACCTCAAATTTCTTACAAAGTTGTCAGTCAATTTAAGAGTATTAATAAAAATACCATTATTATAAGTATTATGGCAGGAAAAAAAATTAAGTTTTTTGAAAAAATAATTGGAAAATCAAATAGAGTTTATAGAATAATGCCTAATATGCCTGTAATTGTTAACAAAGGGATGAGTAGTATAGTTTCTAATAAAAAATCTAGTGCATCTGTAAAAAAAAATATTGAGAATCTTTTTAATAATTTTGGTAAAGTATTATGGCTAAAAAAAGAATCAGATATAGATAAAGTTACAGCAATTTCAGGAAGTGGACCTGGCTACTTTTTTTTATTTATTGAGCATATGTTATCAGAAGCTTTATCCTTAGGATTTGATAAAAGAATAATAAAAACATTAATTTACCAAACAGCATTAGGCTCAATTATTTTATTGAACAAAAGTAATTTTACAGCTAAAGAATTAAGAAAAAGCATAGCTATTCAAGGTGGCACTACAGAAGCGGCAATAAATGTTTTTCAAAAGAATAAAAATCTTCAAAAATTAATTAATAGGGCATTAAAAGCTGCATATAAAAAATCATTAGAGTTAGGTAAAAATGCTTAATGAAAAGTTTAGAGTTTCAAGTTGCTGAAAAAACTTTGTTCTTATTGGATAAATATGATTTTAATAAGATAACTGTTTCAATGGTTTTAAAAAGTTTGAAAAAAAAGAAAAATAATAATTTTCAAATTAAAGATAAGATTTATTTATTAAAATCAATTAATAATTATTTTGATAAAAAACTTATAAAAATAAGTGAATCAATAGAAAAATCTACTACTAAGGATATGATTTTTGAACTTTTAATGGTGAGATTTGACATATTGAATGAACATCGAAGTGCAGTTATAAAGATATATGAATATTTTAAAAAAAATCCAAATTTTTTCGTTTCTCTTCTTCCAGATTTTATAAATTCAATAGATTTAATTACAAGTATTGCTAAAATGAAAAAAAATAAAAAATCTTTAAATTTTATCAAGTTAAATGGATTATTAGTAATTTATTTTGCTGCTTTTTTAACTTGGAAAAATGATAAAAACTCTTCATTAGATAAGACAATGAATACACTTCATAAGTATTTAAATGATTCTGAAAGAGTATTAAAATTGATTTCATAAAATGAGTAATAATATCATAGAATTTAAAGATTTTTTAAAAGTTGATATAAGAGTTGGAACAGTTATTACAGCAAAATTAAGTGAAGGTTTAAAAAAACCTTATATAATTCTACAGATTGATTTTGGAAAAAATATAGGAATTAAAAAAAGTTCTGCACAATTAACCGCTAATTATGTTCCAAAAAAACTTGTGAATAAACAAGTTGCTGCAGTAGTAAACTTTAAACCCAAACAAATAGGTAATTTAATATCTGAAGTTCTGGTTTTAGGCTTTCCAGATTTGGATAAAGAGCCAATTTTATTTTCACCAGATAAGAAAATAGAAAATGGATCTAAAATTTTTTAACTTTATATTTAGACAGGCAATGAAATATCAATTTTTAAACCGTTAAATTTTGATTTTTTAAGAGATATTTCTCCACCATGCGATCTAACTATATCTCTTGAAATCGTCATACCTAAGCCGCTTTCTCCTTTTAATTTATTTCTAGAAGGATCTAGTGTAAAAAATGGTTTAAAGACATCTTCATAATTCTTTTGAGGTATTCCTGGCCCATCATCTTCTATTGTTATTAAAATATTATTTTCATTTCCATCTAGTTTTATTTCAATTTTTTTTGAATAACGAATTGAATTTTCAATCAAATTTATAAAACATCTTCTTAACTGTAAAGGTCTTCCAGAACTTTTTATCTTTTTAAGAATATTTAATTTTATATCGATTTGATCATCTTTAATATTTTCACATATTTCTTTCAGAAAATCATGGAAAAAAATTATTTCAATTGGATCTGGTATTTCTCCTTTAACAAAGCTTACATAGCTATCAAGCATGGCAGTCATTTCATTTATATCTGATATAAGATCCGTTTTAGTTTTTTCATTTTTAATTAATGATAATTGAAGTTTCATTCTAGTCAAAGGAGTTCTAAGATCGTGACTGACTCCAGCTAACATATCAGTTCTTTGTTTTAAAAATCTTTTTATTCTTGTTCTCATTTGATTAAAAGCATTAGTTGTCTGCCTGATTTCTGAAGATCCAGATTCTTTTAATTCAGGGGCATCTAATCCTCTTCCAAAAGTTTCAGCTATTATTGATAATTTTTTTAAAGGCCTTATTTGTCCTTTCATAAAAAAATATGCTAATAATAATAAAACTACTGAAGCAAAAAACATCCATAATAAAAAAACAAAAGCTGAACCACTATAAAGTCTATCTTTGTGAACATTAATTATGAGTAAATCTTTATTATATTGAATTACAATTTTTACTCCCTGATCTAAATTATTTAAATCATAAAAAAAAGGTTTTTGAAGATCTTCTAGAGCTTGTTGTAGTCTTTCTGAAAGTATTCCTCTTTGTTTTTTAAAAGATAATAAATTTATATTTCTATTTTTTTCTATTTTAATATTCATTCTAAAATCTTCTTTAGCTATTTTGAAAGCAATGGGTTCTAAATTTTGATCAATTAACTTGATTATTACATTTATGTCTGCAACTACAGATTGTGTTAATCTTTTTGAAATAATGTTCCATGAAGTTTGATAAAAAACTAAAGTTGTAACTAAAACAACAGTTATAGTTGGAATAAAAACTATAAATAATGATCTACCCAATAAAGTTTTTGGAATTAATAATTTTTTTTTCATAAATTATAATGTAACTAATTTATAACCTTTTCCTCTAACAGTTTTAATAAAAACAGGTCTTCTAGGATTTTTTTCAATTTTTTGTCTAAGTCTAGTTATTTGAACATCAATGTTTCTATATTCACTTTCTTCATAATTATTTTCGGCAAGTTCCTCTCTTAATACTATATCATTTTTTTTAACTATTAATTGAGATAATAATTTACCCTCCCCCTCTGTTAAATAAACATTAATATTATTTTTTTTCAGTTGAAAAGTTTTAAGATTATATGAATATTCACCAAAAAAAATTAACCTGTTAACATCTGCATTTTTGCTGTAAAGTTTTAATAATTTTTTTATTCTTAGATATAATTCTTCAGGTTCAAAAGGTTTTGATATGTAATCATCTGCGCCAATTTGTAAGCCCTCAATTCTATTATTAGAGTCTCCTAAGGCTGTAAGCATAATTATTGGAGTAGATGAATTTTTTTTTATAGTTTTAATCAAATTTATACCATCACCTGTGGGCATCATCCTATCAATTATTATTAAATCAAATATAAAAAATTTAATTAGATTCTCGCCATTTTTGTAATCATCACAATTAAAAACTCTAAATTTTTTATCTATCAAAAAATTTTCTAAAAGATCTCGTAATCTTTTATCATCATCTATTATCAGTATAGAATTACTCATTAAAATAAACCTATGTATTTAGTTATAATTATAATTTCATATATATATTTTGATTCAAGCATATTGACACAATTATGTATCACTGATAGTTCAAAGTCATCAAAAAAATAACTATTGTTTAATTTATTGATCATATGAATAAATCATTTGCGGACAGAGAAGGTTGGATTTGGCTAAATGGAGCGATGATTCCATGGAGAGAAGCAAAAACTCATGTTATTAATCAAGGCTTACATTATGCAAGTTCAGTTTTTGAAGGAGAAAGAGCTTATAATGGTATAATTTTTAAATCAAAAGAACATACTGAGCGTTTATTTAAATCTGCTGAAATTATTGGAATTAAAATTCCTTATTCTCTTGAAGAAATTATGGATGCTAAAAATCAATTGATAAAAAAAATGAATTACCAAAATTGTTATGTAAGACCAGTTGTTTGGAGAGGATCTAAGCAAATGGGATTGTCTACTTCTATGGCGGATGTAAATGTATCTATAGCTGTTTGGGATGATTGGTCTAGTTATTTTAAAATTAGTGATAGACTAGAAGGGTTAAAATTAATTACATCTCCTTGGAAAAAACCTTCACCAGAAACTTCTCCTCATCAATCAAAATCTTCAGGGCCATATATAATATGTACACTGTCTAAAGAATTCGCTGAGCAAAAAGGTTATCATGATGCTCTAATGCTAGATTACAGAAACTATGTCGCAGAAGGGACAGGAGCAAATATATTTTTTATCAAAGAAAACAATATTTACACACCTATACCAGATTGTTTTTTGAACGGAATTACAAGACAAACTGTCATTGAAATGGTTAAATCTCAAGGTTTTAATTTAATCGAAAAACATATTTTGCCAGATGAAATAGAAAAATATGAAGAAGCTTTTTTAACAGGAACCGCAGCTGAAATAACACCAATAAAATCAATAGATAAAATAAATTTTGCTACAGGTAAGAATACTATTTCTTTTAAACTTATGAATGACTTTACTAATTTAGTTAATTCATCAAAATAAAATTTACAACCATTTATATTTTTTATTGTAATATTCTTTTTTCCAGAAAGGCGCATCTTTTTTTAAATAATTCATTATATAATTGCATGCTTCAAAACTATCTTTACGATGGGAAGAAAATACAGCGACAAGAACTATTTTATCATTTATATTAAGTTTTCCATATCTATGGATGATTAGAGTATCAATTAAATTCCATTTTTTTTTAGCTTTTAAACATATTGTATCTAGAGTTTTAATAGCCATATCTTTATAAACTTCTAATTCTATAAACTTTACTTTTTGATTTTCATTAACATTTCTTACATTGCCTAAAAAAATTGATGTAGCACCAATATTAGAGTAATTTAATTTAATTTTTTTTATTTCAATATCAATATTAAAATCTTTTTTTTGTATTTTTATCATTATCCTCCGCTAACTTGAGGGAAAAAAGCAATTTCATCATTTTGATTTAACTTAATATTTATATTAGTATATTTAAGATTTATAGCAACTCTGATTAAATTTTTTTCTTCAAAATGAATTTTTAGTTTAGGATATTTCTTAATTATAAATTTTTTTAATGATTTTACATCTTTTAAATTTACATTTTTAATTATTTCTTGATCTTTTCCAGTAATATTTTTAAGCCAAGCAAAATAAATTATTTTCATTCTAAATGTTTAATACCTGATTTTAAATAATCAAACCCTGTATATAAAGTTAAAAGACCTGCGATCCACAGAGCTATTTTACCTAAAAATAATATAGGAACAAGAGTTATGTCTGCTTCACTTAAGATTAATATTCCAACTGCTATTAATTGTAAGGAGGTTTTAAATTTAGCAATTTTAGAAACAGGAACACTTATTTTAATTCCAGCTAGAAATTCTCTTAAACCTGAAACTGCTATTTCTCTTAGCAAAATAATTAAAGCAGGGATTATATCTAAACCATCTATTACTCCCTTTGAAGTTAGTATAAGTATTACCGCAGAGACTAATAATTTATCAGCAATTGGATCAAGAAAAGTTCCTAAGTCAGAAATTTCTTTTCTTATTCTGGCTATATAACCATCAAAAAAATCTGTAATACCTGCTAAGCAAAACAAAATGAATGCCAACCAACCAGAAAAAGGATCTTTTAAATAAATCAACAAAACTATTAAAGGAATCACCAATATTCTTAAAATAGTAAGTAAATTTGAAATATTCATTTTCATGATTATATTTTTTATCTGATATAATATTTAATGGCTATTAAAAAAACCATATATTTGATTTGCAATTTCATTATTTATTCCTTTAACTTTACTTATTTCAGTAAATGACGCTTCCTTTATTGCCTGAAATGAACCAAAATGATTTATCAATGCTTTTTTTCTTCTTGGCCCTATCCCTTTTATTTCTTCAAATATGGATTTTTTTATATTTTTATCTCTTCTTTTTCTGTGAGAATTTATTGCAAATCTATGAGCTTCATCTCTTATTCTTTGAATAAAAAATAAAAGCTCATCATTTGGTTTTAAAATTATTTGATCATTTTTTGTATGGATGATTTCTCTTCCAGAATTTCTTTTTACACCCTTAGCCACAGCTAATAATGATATAGAATTTAATTTATATCTTTTAATAATTTTGTTAGCAGAATTTAAATGCCCTTTTCCTCCATCGATTATTATTATATCTGGTAGATTATTGAATCCTTCATCATTAATTTTTTTCAATCTTCTATCCAAAACTTCTTCAATCATATAATAATCATTAATTTTAGAGATGTTTTTGCCATTATTTTTGAATTTAATATTAAATTTTCTATAATTTTTATTATTAAAACCTTCTTGATCAACTACTATCATTACTCCTACAGGTTGATTGCCAAAAGTATGACTATTATCATAAACTTCTATACGCTTTGGAATAACTTCTAATGATAGAAAATTTTTTATCATATTCATGGATTTTATGTGATTATCTAAACTATTCTTTTTAATTTTTAAATTTTCTAGAGCATTTTTTTCTGCAAGTTTAATGTGTTTATTTTTCTCACCAGATTTTGGATTAAAAATTGTTAATTTATTTGAATTTTTTTTATTTAATAAATTTTCTACATTCTTAAAATATTTATTATCTAAATTAATTAATATTTTAGGTGGAGGCTCTTTATCTTCATAGAATTGAAATAAAAAAGATTCTAATATCTCATATTCATTTGCATCTATTTCATGTAATGGAAAAAAACTTTTATTACCATAATTACTTCCATTACGATAAAACATTCCATGAACACAACTTTTATTTTCATGAGCTTTTATAGCAAATATATCTATATTTCTCATATCCTTTATATATACGGATTGATATTTTTGAATTTGATTAATAGATTTAATTCTATCTCTTAGTTTTGCTGCTTCTTCAAAATTTTTATTTTTACTTGCTTCTTTCATCATAGAGAATAGTTTTTTTTCAATTTTTTTTGTATTTCCTAATAAAAATTTCTTTGAGTCCTGTAAACTTTCCAAATATTTTTTCTTAGATATATAATTTACACAAGGAGCACTGCATCTTTTAATATCATATAATAAACATGGTCTTGATCTATTTTTAAAAATAGAATCTGAACAACTTCTTAATAAAAAAATTTTTTGAAGAGAAACAATTGTAAAATCTGCAATTGAAGGAGAAACAAATGGGCCATAATAATCTGCTTTAAGTTTTTTTGGCCCTCTATATTTTTGTACTCTTGGAATTTCATGTTGTTTATTAATTATAACGTAAGGGAAAGATTTATCATCTCTTAAAATAATGTTAAATCTAGGTTTAAATCTTTTAATTAAATTACATTCTAATAATAAAGCTTCTATTTCTGTATTTGTAACAAAAACATTTACATTTTTTGTTAGTCCAACCATTCTTTGTAATCTTCTAGTCAAATTATTAATTGAAGAATAATTTTTTAGTCTATTAGAGAGGTTTTTAGCCTTTCCAATATATAGTATTTCTCCATTTTTTGACTCCATTTGATAAACGCCTGATTTTTTGGGAGCTATTTTTGAAAAATGCCTAATTATATCTTGACCTTTATAATTGTGGAATATTATATTTTTATTATGAAGATCCTCTGAATACTTTTGATCCGATATTTTTTTTAATTTAATCATATCTTTTCAAGTAGATTGTTATTAAATAATAATATAATTCAAATAAATAATAATTCATTTAATATTATTTATTTATTATATAATAGGTTTTTTATGGCTAAAATGACAACAGAAGAAGCTTTCATAAAAGTTCTTCAAATGCACGGAATAAAGCATGCTTTTGGGATAATTGGTTCAGCTTTTATGCCAATTTCTGATCTTTTTCCTAGAGCAGGTATTACCTTTTGGGATGTTGCCCATGAATCCAATGGAGGATTAATTTGCGATGGTTATACTAGAGCTACAGGTAAAATAGCCATGTGTATTGCTCAAAACGGACCTGGAGTTACTGGATTTGTAACTCCCATAAAAACAGCTTATTGGAATCATACTCCAATGTTGTTAGTAACTCCTCAAGCTGCAAACAAAACAATTGGACAAGGTGGATTTCAAGAAATGCCACAATTGAATTTATTTAAAGATTGTGTTGTATATCAGGAAGAAGTTAGAGATCCTTCCCGAATGGCAGAAGTTTTAAATAGAGTTATTGAAAAAGCAATTAGAGGTTCTGCTCCTGCTCAAATTAACATACCTAGAGACATGTGGACACAAGTTATTGATATAGAATTACCATCCATTATAAGAATGGAAAGAAGTTCAGGAGGTGCAAATGCTATTTTAGAAGCATCTAAGATTTTGTCTGATTCTAAATTTCCAGTAATTTTATCAGGTGCAGGAGTAATTTTAGCAGATGCTATTGAAGACTGTAAAAAATTGGCTGAAAGGCTAGATGCACCTGTTGCTTGCGGATATCAACATAATGATAGTTTTCCTGGAAGCCATCCTTTAGCTGTGGGACCACTAGGATATAATGGTTCAAAGGCTGCAATGGAAATTATTTCAAAAGCTGATGTAGTTTTAGCTTTAGGAACAAGATTAAACCCCTTCTCAACTTTACCTGGATACGGAATTGATTATTGGCCAAAGAAAGCTAAGATAATTCAAGTTGATATTAATTCTGATAGAATAGGTTTAGCAAAAAAAATTGATGTAGGCATTTGTGGAGATGCAAAATTAGTTGCTCAACAATTATTATTAAAGTTATCTTCAAATGCAGGTAATTTTGATAGAGAAAAAAGAAAAGCTTTTATTCATCAAGCTAAATCATCTTGGCTACAAACTTTAACAAGTTTAGATCATGAAGAAGATGATCCAGGTACTTCATGGAATAAAGACTCAAGAGAGAAAGATCCCAATTTGATTTCACCAAGAATGGCCTGGAGAGCTATTCAAGCTGGATTGCCTAAGGATGTAATTATTTCAAGTGATATTGGGAATAACTGTGCTATCGGTAATGCATATCCGACTTTTGAAAAAGGACGAAAATATCTGGCACCAGGACTTTTTGGTCCCTGCGGTTATGGTTTTCCAGCTATTACAGGAGCTAAAATAGGGTGTCCAAATACACCAGTAGTTGGGTTCGCCGGGGATGGAGCTTTTGGAATATCAATGTCTGAAATGTCATCTATGAATCGAAAAGAATGGCCTAATATTACGATGGTAATTTTTAGAAATTTTCAATGGGGAGCTGAAAAAAGAAATTCTATACTTTGGTATAATAATAATTTTGTAGGAACAGAATTGGATACTCAATTAAGTTTTGCTAAAATTGCTGAAGCTTGCGGTTTTAAAGGGGTTATAGTTAAAACTAGTGAGGATTTAACCGATGCTATTAAAATTTCATGTGCAGAGCAACAAAAAGGTATAACAACTTTTATTGAGGTTATTCTTAATCAGGAGCTTGGTGAACCATTTAGAAGAGACGCTATGAAAAAACCAGTAACTGTCGCTGGTATAAACTTATCTGATATGAAAAATTAATTTTTTTGACCAGCTAAAATCATATCTGCTGCTTTTTCCGCTATCATTATTGTTGGAGCATTTGTATTACCTGATGTTATATGTGGCATTATAGAAGCGTCAACTATTCTTAGATTTTCAATCCCATGAACAAGAAGACGATCATTGACAACTGAATAATTGTCTTTGCCCATTTTACAACTACCAACGGGATGAAATACTGTATTTGCGTATTTTCCAAGTTCTTTAAGAGTTTCATCATCATTCAAATTAATTCCAGGCCTCATTTCTAAAGGTTCAAATTTTTTAAATGCATTTGAATTCAAAACTATATCCCTAACAATTTTAATTGATTTTAAAGCTACAATTTTGTCTTGATCTGTAGACAAATAATTCATAGTTATTAGAGGATCTTCTCTTGAATCACTATTTAAAATAGAAATATTTCCTCTACTAGTGGGTCTTAAATTACATACAGTAGGAGTAAAAGCAGGGAATTTATGAAGAGAAGTGCCGCCTAATTTGTCTGTACTCATGGGAGCAACATGAAATTGTATATTAGGAGTTTCATATGAAGAATCACTTTTTGTAAAACCACAAAGTTGACTAGCTCCCATTGTCATTGGACCAGATCTAAAAAATAAATATTCTAAACCAACTAACAATTTTCTAAAATTACTGTGATAAAGTTGATTAAGTGTATAAATATTTTTAATCTTATAAACTGGTCTCAGCATTAAATGATCTTGAAGATTTTTTCCAACACCAACTAAGTCTTTAACTACTTCAATATTTTTAGATTTAAGAAATTCTCCTGAACCTATTCCTGAAACTTGAAGTATCTGAGGAGAAGATATTGAGCCAGATGAAAGAATGATTTCTTTGTTACATTTTATTTTTTTTATTTCATTGTTTTGCCAATATTCCACTCCCACGGCTTTCTTTTGGTTAAAAATAATTTTTTTTGTATGGGCATTAGTGATTATTTTTAAATTCTTTCTTTTTTTTATTGGATTAAGATATCCTACAGCTGTGCTGCAGCGTAATCCATTTTTTTCAGTAACATGAAAGTATCCACAGCCTTCATTATTGCCTTTATTAAAGTCATTGCTTCGAGGAATTCCTTTTTCTTCTGCTGCATCAATAAAAACATCTAATAATTTTAATTTTATCCTTTGTTTACTTACAGAAAGAGGGCCACCAGATCCGTGAAATTCACTTTCACCCAATTCAAAATTCTCTGCTTTTTTAAAATATGGAAGCACATCATCCCACCCCCATCCTGTATTTCCTAATTGCCTCCAATGATCGTAGTCATTAGATTGACCTCTTATATACAACAATCCATTAATCGAAGAACTTCCCCCTAATACTTTACCTCTAGGGTAATTCATTCTTCTTCCATTAAGACCTCGATCACTCTGAATTTTAAAACACCAGTCAACTTTGGGATTGTGCATGGTTTTAAGATATCCAACTGGTATGTGAATCCAAGGATATGTATCTTTTCCACCTGCTTCTATAAGTAGAATTTTATTGTTTTTGTTAGTTGATAATCTATTAGCTAATACACATCCAGCTGATCCAGCCCCAATTATTATATAGTCAAATTCATCCATTTTAATTTATAGTTATATAATTAAATAAATTAATTATTTTTTTGTGTATATAATTTTATTTTTTATTGTTGCTGGAATTTTAGGTTTAGGTATTGGGGCTGAGCTAATTGTTAGAAACTCTATTAATTTAGCAAAAAAATATAAAATAAGTGGTTATTTTATAGGATTTACTGTGATTGCTCTAGGCACAAGTTTGCCAGAGCTAGCAGCAAGTATTCAAGCTTTAAATATAGCAAACAGTATAGGAATTGCATTAGGAAATATTATTGGTTCAAATATAGCTAATATTCTTTTAATCTTAGGAGTAGTTTCAATAATTAGTCCTATATCTTTTTCTCAAGATAAAGGACAAAAGAATCAAACTTTAATAGTTCTTATTCTTACAATATTTTCCTCACTAATCTTTTATATAGTTTTAAATAATAATAATTTAAATTCTAATTTATTTGCTTTTATTTTAATTTTATTTTTTTTATTTTTTTTATATTTTCAATATATTAATGAAAGATCAAATAATAATGTTATACAAACTAATAAAACATATTCACAGTTTATTTCATACTTTTTTTTAATATTAGGTTTTATATCTTTATATTATGGATCAAAGTATTTTATCTTAGGTTCCAAGGAGTTAGCTATTTCTTTTAATATCTCAGACTCTATTATTGGATTAACATTAGTTGCTTTTGGAACGTCTTTACCTGAATTAGCTACCGGGATAGTCGCAGCAATAAGAAAGCAATCAAGTTTAGCAGTTGGTACTATTTTAGGATCTAATATATATAATATAGTAGGAATATTTGCAGTAATACTTTTTTTGAATACAGAACAAATAGGTAATTCTATTATTTTGATAACTAATATTTTTATTATGATAGCGGTAACTTTTATTTTTGTATTTAAAGTTAGATTTGGATTAAAAAAATTAAATATTCAGGCTTTTCATTTAGGAAAAACAAGTGGTTTATTTTTTTTGCTTTTATATGTTCTATATACAATATATAATTATTTTCAAATAAATTAAAAATATTTAAATTAAAATAATGATGTTTTATTATGCTGGATAAAAGAAAATTTTTTATTAATGGCGAATGGATAAATCCAATTGAAAAAAATGATTTTGAAGTAATAAATCCATCTAATGAAAAATCTTTTGCAATAATTAGTTTAGGAAATAACGAGGATACTAATAATGCTGTTGAAGCAGCTAAAAATTCGTTTTTAAGTTGGAGTAAAACATCAAAAGAAGAAAAGTTAGATTTATTAGATAAGTTACTTAATATATATGAATCTAGGTGGGATGAAATGTCTGAGACTATTTCACTAGAGATGGGAGCGCCAATTGATTGGTCCACTTCTCAACAGACTGACACTGGCTCTGGTCATATAAAAGCTTTTATTAATGCTCTAAAAAGTTTTGAATTTGAAAAAAACTTTAACAAAGAATCTGATAATATTATTTCTTATGAGCCTATAGGGGTTTGTGCTTTAATAACACCTTGGAATTGGCCAATTAATCAAATTACTTTAAAAGTTATTCCTGCCCTTGCAGCAGGTTGTACAATGATTTTAAAACCTTCTGAAATTGCTCCTTTATCAGCAATGTTATTTACTGAAATGATTCAACAGGCAGGTTTTCCTAAAGGGGTATTTAATTTAGTTAATGGAAATGGTGAAGGAGTGGGCACACTTCTTTCAAAACATAAGGATGTTGATATGGTATCATTTACTGGATCTACAAGAGCCGGTAAATTAATTTTAAAAAATGCAGGTGAAACAATTAAAAGAGTTTGCTTAGAATTAGGAGGAAAGGGAGCTAATATTGTTTTTGAAGATTTTCCAGAGGACGCAATAAAAAGAAGTGTTCGTAGAGTATTCAGCAATTCAGGACAATCTTGTAATGCTCCAACTAGAATGTTAGTCGAAAAGTCAATTTATGAAAAAGTCATTAATGAAGCTATAAGTGTAGCTAATAATACAAAAGTGGATATTGCTTCTAAAAAAGGCAATCATATTGGTCCAGTAGTCTCAAAAACTCAGTATGAAAAAATTCAAAATTTAATTCAAAGTGGTATTAAAGAGGGGGCTAATCTAGTTGCAGGAGGCTTAGGACGTCCAGAAGGATTTAATAGTGGATATTTTGTTCGACCAACTGTTTTTTCTAATGTTACGTCTGATATGAAGATAGCAAATGAAGAAATTTTTGGACCTGTTATTTCAATAATGCCTTTTGATAATGAAGATGAAGCAATATTAATATCAAATAATACTTCATATGGATTAACTAATTATATTCAAACTGAAGATAAAACAAAAGCAAAGAGAATTGCAAAACAACTTCGTTCTGGTATGGTTGAAATAAATGGAAAAAGTTTTACAAAAGGAACCCCTTTTGGAGGATATAAGCAATCAGGAAATGGACGTGAAGGAGGTTCTTGGGGCTTGGAAGAATATCTAGAAGTAAAAACTATTGCTGGATGGAAGTAATTTTTTTAATCTAATTTAAATGAATAATTTAAAATTACTTGTTTTTTTCTAAAAATATATGCTTAATATTAAAATATGAATAAAAATTTAATAACTAGATTAGACAATGGACCAGTCTTATGTGCTGAAGGATATCTTTTTGCGATGGAAAGAAGGGGTTATCTTCAAGCAGGAGCTTTTGTTCCAGAAGTAGTTTTGGATAATCCTGAAGTAGTGACACAATTGCATCGTGAGTTTATACGTTCTGGTTCAGATGTAGTTCAGGCATTTACTTATTATGGGCATAGAGAAAAATTAAGAATTATTGGAAAAGAAAATTTATTAGAACCTTTGCAAAAAAATGCATTAAAAATTGCTAATGATGTTGTATCAGAATTTCCAGACCTAGATCTTATGGTTTGTGGGGATGTAGCAAATACAAATATTTTTGATCCAAAAGATAAAAATTCATTTAAAGAATGTCAAAAAATGTTTGAAGAACAAATTACTTGGGCTAAGGAAGCAAAAGTTGATTTTATAGTTGCCGAAACCATAAGTTGGTTAGATGAAATGAAAATTGCTTTAAAAGCCATAAAAGATGAGGGATTTATTGCAGTGGCTAATTTTGCAATACCAAGAGGAGATAAAACTAGAGATGGATTTCTTCCTGAAGAAGCCTGTAAAATAATTGAAGATTTAGGAGCCGATGTTGTAGGTCTTAATTGTTACCGGGGTCCTAAAACTACAATGTCTTTATTATCCAAAATTAGAAAAAATGTATCTTGCCATGTCGCAGGACTTCCTGTCCCGTATAGGACAACAAACAAAGATCCTACTTTTTTAAACTTAAAAGATCCAGGTTGTGAATGCATCCCAGGAGGTAATGCTTTTCCTGTAGCGTTAGATAATTTTTATTGTAATAGGTTTGAAATGGCAGAATTTGCTAAAGATTGTATAAATAAAAATATAAACTTTATAGGTGTTTGTTGTGGAGCTGAACCACATCATGTAAGGGAAATGTCATTAGCTATGGGTAAAAAATGTATTTCTAATCAGTTTTATCCTGATATGAGTAAACATTTTCATCATGGAACAGATAAAACTTTAAAAGATGTAAATAAAGAGATTAAATATTAAATATTTATCTTAGAAAAAAATCTTATTAAGTATATTTAAATGCTATATTATCATTAATTATGAATAATGATCCCTTATTAAAAAGTTTTAAAATAAAAAATTTAGAAATTAAAAATAGATTAATGACATCTGCTCATGAGCCTTCTTATGCAGAAGATGGAATGCCAAAAGATAGGTATAGACTTTATCATGTTGAAAGAGCTAAAGGTGGTATTGGTTTGACTATGACAGCGGGAAGCGCAGTTGTTTCTCCTGATTCACCTCCAGCTTATAATAATCTTCATGCATACAAAGATGAAATAATTCCATGGTTAAAAAAATTAACTGATGAATGTCATGACTATGATACTAAAGTAATGATTCAAATAACCCACTTAGGAAGAAGAACAAATTGGAATCATTCAGATTGGTTACCTGTTTTATCAGCTTCACCTGTTAGAGAGCCAGCACATAGATCTTTTCCAAAAGAGGCAGAAGACTGGGATATTGATAGAATAATTAATGATTATGCTATCGCAGCAGAAAGAATTAAGCAAGCAGGTTTAGATGGTATTGAAATTGAAGCTTATGGGCATTTTTTAGATTCTTTTTGGTCTCCTGCTACAAATAAAAGAAAAGATTTATATGGTGGAAGTTTAGAAAATAGAGTTAGCTTTTCTTTAAAAGTAATTGATTCTGTAAGAAAAAAGGTAGGAAATGATTTTATTTTAGGAATTAGAATGGTAACTGATGAAGATTGGAACAAGGGATTATCAAAAGAAGAAGGAATTAAAATAGCACAAAAAATTACTTCAAGTAACAAAATAGATTTTTTAAATGTTATCAAAGGTCATATTGATACAGATGCTTCTTTAACAAAAGTTATTCCAATACAAGGTATGCCATCATCTCCCCATTTAGATTTTTCAGGAGAAATAAAAAAATTGACTAATTTTCCAGTTTTTCATGCTGCAAAAATAAATGATGTTGCTACAGCAAGATATGCAATTTCATCTGGAAAAATTGACATGGTTGGAATGACCAGGGCTCATATTGCTGACCCACATATAATAAAAAAAATAATTAACAAAAAAGAAAATTCTATAAGACCTTGTGTTGGAGCTACTTACTGTCTAGACAGAATTTATGAGGGGAATGAGGCATTGTGTATTCATAATCCCGCAACAGGAAGGGAAAAATTTATGCCTCATGAAATAGATGTAAAATCCAAAAACAAAAGAAAAATTGTTATAGTGGGTTCAGGACCTGCAGGACTAGAAGCTGCAAGAGTCTGTGCTGAAAAAGGTAATCAAGTAGTTGTTTTTGAAGCTTTAAATGAGCCTGGTGGTCAAATCAATTTAATTTGCAGATCTGATAGAAGAAAAGATATGAAAGGAATTATTGATTGGAGATTTCAACAATGTCATAAACTAAATGTAAAATTTATTTTTAATACTTATGCTAATAAAGAAATTATTATTCAAGAAAAAGCAGATATAATTATAATAGCTACTGGAGGCACTCCTAATATTAATAATATTGACAAAGGTTCTGAGTATGCTTGTTCTACATGGGATATAATAAGTGGTAGCAAAGGTATAGAAGAAGATGTGGTGTTATATGATGACAATGGCTCATTCCCTGGTCTTCAAGCTGCAGAAAAAATTGCAAATCAAGGGTCAAAATTAAAAATTATTTCTCCGGAAAGATTTTTTTCTCCTGAAATTGGAGGAATGAATTATGTTCCATATGCTAGAAATTTTATTGAAAAAAACGTTAATATTTTACTTCATAGAAGAATTAGCAAGATTGATAAAAAGGATAATCATCTCTTACTTTCAATTGGCTCTGATTACTCAGATAAAATTGAAAAAATAGAAACTAGTCAAGTTGTTATTGAACATGGAACTATTCCCTTAGATGATCTTTATTTTGAATTAAAAAAAGACTCCTATAATTTAGGATCTATAGATTATTATTCTCTAGTTGATGGAAAGTTAAAAGAATCTAAAATTAATTCTCAAGGTAGATATTACTTATATAGGGTTGGAGATGCTATTTCTAGCAGAAACATTCATGCCGCAATTTATGATTCTTTAAGAATTTGTAAAGATTTGTAATTATTAATCATTATCATCTCCACCGCCAGCTCCTTTATCTCTAGATGATTTTGTAGCAGGTACAAATGTTTCATTAGCTTTTTTAGCAACGATATTCCAATATTTCAAATTAGGTGTTACAGAGTCTTTTATTTCATAATTGATATTATTTATTATTTTTTCAGAAGATGGATTTTTTTTGATCTGTTTATAGAATTGAATTGTACAATAATTATTTAAAGTATAAGATTTATTATTTGATTCTGAAATTAATATTTTTTTTTTTGATATATAAAATGTTTTTCTATTTATAGATTTTTTAAAAAAATTTATTTTAATTGAATTATGTTTTTTTAAGAATTTAGTAATTAGAGGAAGTATAAATTCAGGATCCTTACAGTTTTTTAAATATATTGATGAGGTTTTATTCCTTTTCATTTTTTCGTATAAATAGTCAAATAGTCCAGGACCGTTATAAAGTAGGGAAGATTTATTAAGATTAATAGTTTTACTTATCTTTATATTTTCTAAATTAATTTTTCTTTTTATATTACAGGTATCTTTAGTAATTTTTGCTAATTTTTCTATTCCATTTAAATTATTAAATTCAAGCCATGTAATAATATTTGCTGCATCTTCATCTAATCCATAGGGAAACCCCATGGCCGAGCAAGCTCTTAAACTTGTAATATAAATTTCATAATAAGATAATTTCACAAAAATTTAATTGTATGGTTTAATTGAATTAAAGCCCCATTGATCCACATTTCTGGTATTTATATCATTGTAAAAAGGTGCTCCATTATAAAAACTTACTCTCAACCATCGATCAGATTTAGGATCAAATCTTGAGGCTCCAAAAAATGATAGTTTAAATCTCAACATATTAGTAGCTAAAATATTTTTAGCTAATATATTTTCTTTGATTTCAGCATATTGGTAGTCAGATAATGAATGAATTCTTCTAACTATTCCTCTAAACTTTGGGTACAAAATTAAAAACTCAGCGATGGTTAAAGATAATTGTTTTTTATTTAATTTACAAAGAAAATTATAAATTTCATTTACCATTTTCCCAATACCTAAAGGTTGTTCTAATTTCGAACCAGGTTCATTATATCTTTCTCCTAATCTTGGTTCTAATTTTTCTTCTGAAGTATACCAAAAAAGGAAGTTATTATTTTTATTTTTATAATTTATTTGAATTGCCCATTTATAATATTTTTCAATCATTTTTTTAAGATTTCTTACTGTTAAATGATTTTTAATTTTTAATTCATCAGAAATAGACATATTTTCAGCTAAATTATCTACTAATTTTGGATAAAGTTCTAACATTTGAACTTTAATAATTTCTTGAGCATCATAAGAAAATTTATTTTCACAATAATCAATAATATTAGACCAGTTAATTTTATTTAGATTCATTTTTTTTAATTTATTTATAATAATAACTAAGTCTTTTAGAGCTCTTATATTTTTATTTTGCTGTTGTTTATCAGAGGTTAAAACCTCTTCTAAATATTTTTTTGATTTTTCTAGTAGAAACAAATATTTAACAAAAATTTCTTTTTTTATATATCTAATTTTTCTTATCGTCATAATTGCATTTTCATATTGATATACCCATTGGTGAATTAATTTTGGATGCTTGATCAAAAAAGGGGCCATACCTAAACCTGTAGAATTACCAATTCCCAAATGTTGTTTTATTTCTTTTTGTAATTTTACAGCTTTTTTTGGATTTCGATGGAAAGCAATATGTTCTACTAAATCTACACTAAATTCTCTGATAATATATACTGCTAACATTTCTGCTCTAAATGGTTGATTAAAAATTTTGTATTTTTTAGTTTTTGCAAAGTCAGATAATCCAAATTTTCCACTTCCATAAACTGCGGTCGTTCTAAGTAAATATCCAACTTTATTAATTTCATTTATTTCTGGCTGGATTCCATTTGATAAAGAATCTACAACTTTTTCAAAAAGTCTAACACTCTTATTAGCCCTACTCAAAACTAATTCTTTAGAAGATGCTCTTCCAGACTCTTGTAAGGGAATATTTTGTTTTAATCTTTTAATTGATTTATTGTCAATTTTGCCAACGTGTAAAGTATAAGATGTGTCCCATTTTTCTGCTATTACCCTGTCACTTCTTTCACTATCTTTTAAATATTCAGAAAAACATATTAAAGAATATATTTCATTTTTTGCAGTTATTTCATAAATTGCGTAACCATAACCTTTTTTATCTATTCTAAATTTATTTTTTTTTATTTTCCATTTTTCTTTAATCATTCTTCTTAGCATGCTTCTTGAAAAACTTAATCTTGATGGATATTTTGAACCCATTTTTTCTAAATTCATAATATTTTTATGTTTTCTTATAGGATTGTTTTGTAGCATATGATTTAATTATATAATAAGCTATTATAATATTATAATAAATTAAATGCAAAATCCTTTTAAAAACGAAATTATTATAGACGGTTTACAATATTGTAATTGGAATAGGCATTTATTTGAAGATCTTTTGAATGGAGGTATCACAGCTGTTCAAGTAACTTTGATTTATTGGGAAAATACCAAAGAAACTTTTGAAAAAATAAATGAGTGGGAAAAAAATTTTATAAAATATAAAGATATAATTAGTTTTGCTCAAAACTCAAACGATGTTCTTAATTCAAAGAAGAATAATAAATTAGCAATATTATTTGGATTTCAAAATTCTGCGCCTATAGGTAATGATATTTATTTACTAGAAAAATTTTTTTCTAAAGGTGTAAGATTTATGCAATTAACGTATAATAATCAAACCTTTCTTGGTGGAGGATGTTTTGAATCACATGACTCAGGTTTGAGTAGATTTGGTCATGCAGTTGTAGAAGAAATGAATCGATTGGGAATGGTTATTGATTTGAGTCATGCAGGAAAAAAAACATGTATTGATGCAATAAATTATTCTACTAAACCAGTATCTTTTACACATGCAAATCCATTATTTTTTCATAATTCAAAAAGAAATATAGATGATTTAGTATTAAAAAATTTAGCAACAAAAGGAGGTGTTATAGGTTTGAGTTTATATCCATTTCATCTAAAAAATAATAGTAAATGTAAATTAGAAGATTTTTGTAATATGATCATTAAATTAGTTAACATGATAGGAATTGATCATGTAGGAATTGGAAGTGATTTATGTAAAAATTGGGATGATGAGGTAGTAATGTGGATGAGAAATGGAAAATGGACAAAAAAACTTGATTATGGTGAATCAAAAAACAATAGTATCTCTTGGCCCAAACAACCTAATTGGTTTACTAAAGGAAGTGATTTTATTAACATATATGAAGGATTAAAAAAAGTAGGTATGAGGGAAAGTGAAATTTTTAAGATACTTGGAAAAAACTGGTTAAGATTTTATAAAGAAATTTTCGGATAGAAATTTTATGACTAGATAATAATGAAAAAAAAAGATTTAATTTTTTTAATTTGTAATATAGCATTTAAAGCAGGACTTATCATCAATAAGTTTTATTATAAAAAAATAAATGTTGCTTTTAAGAATGACAAATCTCCTTTAACAGATGCAGATATAGCATCAAATAATTTCATTATTAATTCACTATTAAAATTAAATTTAAAAATACCTATTCTTTCTGAAGAATCCTATGTTGAATGGAGATCAAGAAAAAGTTGGAATAAATACTGGCTTATAGATCCTCTTGATGGCACAAAAGAATTTTTAAATAAAAATGGCGAATTTACAGTAAATATTGCTTTAATTGAAAAAAATAAACCAATACTTGGAGTTATTTACGCACCTGCTAAATCACTTTTATATTATGCTTCTAAAAAATTCGGATCGTATAAATTAAAAACTAATAAAAGAATAATAAACTTTGATAAATCAATTAAAATAAAAATTCCAAATAAAAAAAAATCTAAAGAGAATATTGCTATTTTAAGCAAATCTCACAATAATAAACAAACTATTCAATGGTTACACAACAACTTAAATAAATTTAAAACAATCAATAAGGGAAGTTCTTTAAAGTTTTGTGATGTTGCAGAGGGTATTGCTGATATTTATCCTAGATTTAGCCCAACAAGTGAATGGGATATTGCTGCGGGGCAAATAATTTTAGAGGAAGCAGGAGGCTATATAAGAAGTATAAATAATTGTAAAATTAATTATAATCTAAAAGAAAGTATTATAAATTCTAGTTTTATTGCTTCAAGTAAGCAATTTTTTAATTATAAAGACATTTCATAGGAGATCTCAAAATGTTTGATTGGAAAAAACCTACCGTACAAATGTTAGGAAGATGGCAACCATGGCATGATGGTCATACAGAACTTTTTAAAAGAGCTTTAAAAATAACTGGTCAAGTTTGTATTATGTATAGAGATGTAGGAGGTGTGGACGCAGGTGTTCAAGGACAGGATGATAACCCTTTTACATTTGAACAAGTAAAACCAAAAATTATAGAAGGTTTAGCTAAACACGGATATGAAGAAGAAAAAGATTTTGTTGTAATAAAAGTTCCTAATATTATTGATATTTCATATGGACGCGGTGTAGGGTATTCTTTTACCGAACATGATTTAGGTGAAAAAATTCATCTTATATCTGCAACTAAAATTAGAAAAGAACTTAGATCAAAAGGAAAGCTTAAATAATTATATAGATAGGAGAAATACATGGATGATGATTTATTTAAAAAAGGATTAAAAATTAGAAAAGAAACATTAGGTGCTGATTATGTTGAAAAAAATTTAGATAAAGCAGATAATTTCACAAGACCCTTTCAAGAAGCTATGACAGCATGGTGTTGGGGTTTTGGTTGGAGTGATGAAATTATTGATTTAAAAACACGATCAATGATGAACTTATCAATGATTGGTGCTTTGGGTAAAATGAGTGAATGGGAAATACATTGCAAAGGTGCTCTTAAAAATGGAGTAAGCAAGGAAGAAATAAGATCAATAATCCATGTTATTGCTATCTATTGTGGAATACCTCAATCATTAGAATGCTTTAAAGTTGCTAAAAAAGTATTAAAGGACGAGGGGCTGCTTTGAGATAATATCGAGATCATCTGAGTTTATTGTGTGTAGAAGGAACATTGATGATCTCGAAATAAGAATTTGTGGGTAGAAAAAAGCAATTATGAAACTACCCACAAATTTGATAGAATAAATTGGAAAATTTATTCTATCACTTGTTACTCCCCAAAAAGACAAGAACAATCAGCTGACAATAGAAATATTTTCTATTTTATCAATATTTTATTTTGATTTTTAGTTTATTTTCTTTTAATTCTAAATTAATTAGAATAATTTTCTATAATCGTGTATAATACCTTATGTTTAAACTAGATGAAATTGATAAAAAAATAATAAACTTACTTCAAAAGAATGCTAACATTCCTCTAACAGAAATTTCTAAAAGAGTTGGCATCTCATCTACTCCATGTTGGAATAGAATCAGAAAACTTGAAGAAGAAGGTATAATTTTATCAAAATTTACAGAAATTAATCAGGAAAAAATTAATTTACCTATATCAATTTTTGTTTCTCTCTCAATCAACAGTCATTCTGATAAATGGTTAACCAATTTTATTAATGTTATCAATAAATATGATCAAATTACTGAAGTTTATAGATTAACAGGATCAAGTAGTGATTATTTATTAAAAGTTATTGCACCTTCAATTAAACAATATGATGAATTACAGCAAAAATTAATAAATGAATTAGAATTTAACAATATTTCTTCTGGCATAGTTTTAAAAGTAATCAAAAAAAATAATTATATCCCTCTTGATTTTGTTTAGTTTATTCAATAATAGCTCTATCTATTTGTTTAACTTTTAAGTTATTTTGTTTAACAAAACTTTCTCTATAAGTAATATATATTACTGATGAAAAAATTATTACTGATCCTATCCATGTCCACAAATCTGGAACCTCATTAAAAAAGTAGAATCCTATTGAAGAAGCCCAAATTAGTTTTGAAAATTGTAATGGCATAACAAAAGTTGCATCACTTAATTTTAAAGATTGTGCTAAACACCAATGGGCTATTAATCCTGAAATAGCCATTATAATAAAAATAAATAAGTGATTTAAATTAATATTTTGCCAAAAAAATAAAGAAATAATAAATAGAATTGGTGTGCAAAAAAATAAATGATAAAAGGTAATAGTAATACTTGATTCTGTAGCAGATAGTTTTTTTACTATTATTAGAACAAATGAAAATGTTATTGCTCCAACAAGAATTAAAATTGTGCCATAATCAAAAGATATAATCCCAGGTCTAACTATTATTATTACTCCTATAAACCCTAGTAAAAGAGCTGCAATTCTATGAATTCTAATGATTTCTCCAAGCAATAAGACTGCAAGTATTGTTGTAAAAAGTGGAGTTGTAAACCCAAGAGCTGTGGCTTTTTCAAGGAAAAGTAATCCTATAGCTGAAAACCAGGCAATTAAAGAAATAACATTAATTAAACTTCTTAAAAAATGAAGTTTTAAATTTTTAGTTTTAACTGCTTCAAATTTATTTCTTAATATAAAAGGGATTATGATAATTAATCCGATAAAGCATCTATAAAAGCCAATCATAATTGGATTAAGAAATTCAGAAAGATATTTTACTCCTGTTGCCATAATTGCTGCAGAAAAAGTACTAAAAATAGTTAAAAAAACTACATTTAATTTATTTGAATTTTTAAAAAACACTAAATTGCAATAATTCCTGCAGCAATTGAAGCTAGTTTTGACGAAGAATTATCTGCTCTACTTGGAACAACTATTGGAACTTTACCTCCAATAATTACTCCAGCAGCACATGCCCCTAAATAATAAACCATTATTTTTGTAATAGAGTTTCCAGTTTCTAAATTTGGAACAAGTAAAATATCAGCTTTGCCTGCTACTTCTCCACTAATCTTTTTTATGTTTGCTGCTTCTATAGAGATAGCATTATCTAAAGCTAGAGGTCCTTGCACAAAAGCATCAAGTTTTTCTTTTTTTGCCATAATCATTAATTTTTCTGCTTCTATTGAGCTTGGCATGCTAGAAATAGGATCTTCAGTTCCCGATAAAATAGCCACAGAAGGTTTTTGATTTCCTATTTTATGAGCAAAGTTAATTGCATTTTTTAAAATATGCATTTTGACTTCGAGTCTTGGCAATACATTTAAAGCTCCATCAGTGATGTATATAGGTTTATCACGATTGTTAATAGTTATGTGCCATATATGACTTAATCTTTGGTTTTTTATCAATTTATATTCTTTTTTTAGATAAGTTTTCATTAAGATGTCTGTATGCAAATCTCCTTTTATAATGAGTTTTATTTCTTCTTCACTGGCCAACTCAGCTGCTGAAATAGCAGCTTCTTCATCTGTTGTTTTTTCAATAGTTTCAAAATTTTCTATATTCCATTCTAATTTTTCTAATTGATTAAAAATTATTTCTTTTTTCCCAATAAAAACAGGCTCTATTAAGCCTAAATCATAAGCATTTTTTGCAGAGGTAAGTGTAGAATAATCATGAGAAAAAACTATACAAGCTCTAACCCTTCCTTTGTTTTTAGAGATTTTAATTAAATTATCTGGAACACTCGTTTTATTATTGGGAAACATAATGATTAATATACACTTTTTTTTAATTGGGCTCTATGTTTTCCTATATAATTAATAAATATTGTTATTATTATTCTATTTTACTTTTTGTTACTCTGATATAATTATTAAATATTGATAAAAAGGACTTAAAATATGGACTTAGAAAATTATAAACAAATACCTAACTCTCTTGAAGAGCATTGGATGCCGTTTACAGCAAATCGAGATTATAAAGAAAATCCAAGATTAATGGTTAAGGCTGAAGGAGTCTACTATACTGATCATCATGGAACTAAATTAATTGATGCCAGTTCTGGACTTTTTTGTAGTCCGGCCGGCCATTCAAGACCTGAGATTAGAGAAGCAGTTTCTAATCAACTTGAACAATTGGATTATGTTCAACCATTTCAACAAGGTTATGGCGGATCTTTTGAATTAGCAAGACTCGTATCCCAGCATACTCCAGAAGATTTAAACAAAATTTTTTTTACAATATGTGGTTCGTCTGCAGTTGAAACAGCTATAAAAACTGCGATTGCTTATTTTAAAGCTAAAGGAGAAGGTCATCGTTCGCATATAGTTGGAAGAGAAAGAGGGTATCATGGAATGAATATAGGTGGAATATCTGTAGGAGGCATGGTTGCAAATAGGAAGACATTTTCAAATATACTTATGCCTAATGTTCACCATCTAAGGCATACTCATCTTTCAGAAAATAAATTTGTAAAAGGCCAACCAGAAACAGGATCTGAACTAGCTGATGATCTTGAGAGAATAGCTATGAATATCGGTCCAGAAAACATAGCTGCTTGTATAGTAGAACCAGTTGCAGGATCTACCGGTACTTTAGTCCCTCCTAAAGGATATTTAAAAAGACTAAGAAAAATATGTGATAAATATGGGATTTTATTAATTTTTGATGAAGTTATTACTGGCTGGGGAAGAACAGGTGAACCTTTTGCATCACAAGCTTTCGAAGTTACTCCAGATATTATGACCATGGCAAAAGCTATAACAAATGGAGTAGTTCCTTTAGGAGCAGTGGCTTCTAAAGAGAAAATATATGATACAATTATTGAGGCATCTCCAAGTGGAGCAATTGAATTTTTTCATGGTTATACTTATTCAGCTATACCAGTCTCAATGGCTGCTGGATTAGCAATGCAAAAAATTATTAAAAATGAAAATCTTTTTCAACGTGCAAAAGATATGTCCCCTTATTTTTTAGATAACTTATTTTCTTTAAAGGATTTAGATATTATTACTGATATTAGAGGTTATGGTATGATGGGTGGCATTGATATTAGATTTGATGAAAGACCTGGAAAAGCCGGATATGCATGTTTTAAAAAACTTTTTGAAGCTGGTTTGAGCTTAAAAGCGACAGGTGATTGTTTAATAGTTGCGCCTCCTTTTATTTGTGAAAAACATCATATTGATGAAATTATTGAAAAATTGCGCAAGGGAATAAATCTCTATATGAAAGATCAATAATGATAATTGGAGTTCCTAAAGAAATTAAAACTGAAGAATATAGAGTTGGATTAACCCCATCAAGTGTGAAGAAACTTACAGACTTGAATCATGAAGTTCTGATTGAACAAAATGCAGGTTTTGGCGCAGGTTTTACGAATAATGACTACTCAAAAGTTGGTGCTAAAATTATTAAAAATAACTCAGATGTTTTTAGTGATTCAAATATGATTGTAAAAGTTAAAGAACCACAGTTAGAAGAGGTCAAAATGTTAAAAGATAATCAAATCCTTTTCACATATTTACATTTATCAGCAGCTCCGAATTTAACTAAAGGATTAGTTGATTCTGGATCAATATGCATAGCATATGAAACTGTAACAGATAAAGATAATCGCCTACCTTTGTTGGCTCCTATGAGTGCAGTAGCAGGAAGAATGTCTATACAAGCTGGGGCAAATTCTTTAGAAAAAACAAATGGTGGTAGAGGTTTATTAATCGGAGGGGCACCTGGAGTTTTGCCTGGAAATGTCTTGATTTTAGGAGGAGGAGTTGTTGGAGAAAATGCAGCTATTATTGCCACAGGTATGAAAGCAAAAGTTTTTATAATGGATAAGTCTGAAAAAAGATTAGATGAGCTTAGCTCAAAATTTGGTGAATCAATTATTCCTATTAATAGTGATAAAGTAAATCTAGAAGATTATTTGAGTGATTGTGATTTATTAATTGGTGGAGTTTTAGTTCCAGGAGCTAATGCTCCTAAATTAGTATCTAGAGAAATGCTTAAATTAATGAAAAAAGGTTCAGTTATTGTTGATGTTGCTATAGATCAAGGTGGATGTGTAGCAACAAGTAGACCAACTACTCACTCAAGTCCAACTTATATTGAAGAAAACATTGTTCATTATTGTGTCGCAAATATGCCAGGAGGAGTGCCACGTACATCAACTATAGCTTTAAATTCAGCTACAATACCATATATTATTAAATTAGCTCAAAACGGCTATAGATCTGCTTTATTAGATGATGATAATTTTCTTGCTGGTTTAAATATTTTCAAAGGAGAGGTAACGCATAAAGCTGTTGCTAAAGATTTAAATTATAAATATGTTCCCCCTATAAATGTATTAAATTAAATTATTTTATTTTTTTATATTTCCTTGACAGCCTCAACTAAAACTTTCAATTTTGAAATTGCTAACTGTCTTGGTAGATGTCCTAACCCGCAATCTGGAGCAGCAATTAATTGTTCTTTTGATATATATCTTAGAGCTTTATTTATTCTTTGATTGATTTCTTCAAAACTTTCTATTTTAGAACTAGCAATTTTAATTAATCCTATAATAATTTTTGTGTTTTTGAATTTCTTTAAAATTTCTAGATTATTATATCTATGAGCATCTTCAATTGATACTGTATCAATAATTGATTTATCTAGAGCTGTTGAAATTTTGTTATATGATTCAAGAGGTGCTTTGGGATAATTGATTGCGTCTAATTTATCAGGATAGCCACAACATATATGAGTTATTCTTTCTACTTTATTACTATCTATTCCATCAAAACATCTTTCTAAATTTCTAATTCCAAATGCTATTGCATTTTCAGGTTTTCTTGCAAAAAGAGGTTCATCTACTTGAATATATTTACAACCTGCTTTTTCTAATCTTTTTATTTCAATATTTATCGCCTTAGCAAGATCAATTCCCATCTCTTCATCGTTTTTATAAAAGCTATTTCCAATAGTATCTGCTATAGTCATAGGTCCAGGAATAGTAACTTTAATTGGTTTTTTAGTTAGCTTTTGATTACTCACCCACTCTTTTGATAGAAAAGGTTCTTTTGCAGTTATTTTTTTAGTTATTGTTGGCAGCCAACATTTATAATTACCAGTTCTTGCAGATTTTTCAGTTAATTTTTTAAAATCGATTCCGTTTAAATATCTACAATGATAATGAATATAATTTTCTCTTCTTATTTCTCCATCTGTTATTATATCTATCCCACATTTTTCTTGATCTTGAATTACCTCTTTTGTGGCTTTTAAGAAAATAAGTTCAGCATTATTACCTAATTTTTCTAATGCCTCTGTATAATTTTTTGTTGGAAATTGCGTATCAGTTCCTCCTTCCTCATTAAACCAATCTGGGATTTTAAGGAAATTTGGCTTAGGATAAGCGCCAATTACTGTAGTTAACATAATATTTAAGAATATATACTAAATAAAGGTATGAAAAATATAAATTTTTTATTTTATTGGGATAATTTCATTTAAATTGCATAAATAAGTAAAAAAAATATTGTCATTTGAGCTTTCTTATGTTCAAGTAATTTTAATTAGGAGGGATCCATATGGATAAACTTAAAAAATCAAGCCACAAAACTCTTAAAGAGGCTAGAAAGTTTTCAAGAAGAACTGCCTTGAAAAGAGGTGCTGCTGCAGCGGCATTTGTTGGCGCAGCTCCCATGTTTGTAAAAAATGCATTTGCTGCCTCAAGTGGAGAAGTTAATGTAGTAATGTGGGGAGAATATTTACCTGACTCTGTAGTAGCTGATTTTAAAGCTAAGACAGGAATTACAGTAAACCATACTAAGATTGGTGATAATGGAGAAATTATTGCTAAAATGAAAGCTGGCGGTGGTGCTGGTTATGATTTAGCAAGTCCAACTAATATGAGAGCACTTCAGTGGGAAAACCTTGGAGTACTTCAGCCGTTTGACATGGGTAGAATTACAAATATAGGTAATGTAAATCCAGGAATGGTTGCAGTAGGAGAAAGAGATTGGAATTTTGGTGGAAAAGGTTCCCACTGGGTACCACAACTTTGGGGCACTGAATCAATCTCTTGGAGAACTGATAAGTGGACACCAGATGGTCTTCCAAGTTTTGGAGATATCTGGGAACCAAATCCAGCAATTAATGGAGCATTTATGATGGGTAGAACTTACTCAATGATGACTGGTTGTGGTATTTGGATGCATCATCAAGGCAAGATGGACTTTTGGTCATCTTATAAAGACGAAGATACTATGAGAAAAAATTGGGAAGTACTTACTGATTATTGTATTTCTAAAAAAAGTAATCTTGTAAAATTTTGGTCTGGTGCAGATCCTCAAAAACAAGGTTTCACATCAGATGGAGTTATTGTTGGTCAAACTTGGGATGGTCCAATTGCAGCAATGATGAAAGCTGGTGAGCCAGTAGCTTATCAAACAACTGATGAGGGAGCTCTAGCTTGGGTTGATGGAATAACTCTATCTGCTAAAGCTGAAAATATTGATGAGGCATATGAACTTATTAATTATAGCTTCACACCAGAAGTTGGAGGCCAAACAGTTAATGAAATTGGTTATAACTCAGCAGTAATAGGTGCTTCTGATCATTATTCAGATGAGACTAAAGCGTTAGCACAAGCAATTTATCCAGGAGATACAGCTTCTAAGCTGAATCCATGGCCACCAGAGCCACCTTGGTATGCTGATGCAAGAGCTGAATATGCAAATAAATTTGAAACTGCGTAATTAAATATTTTTATAAAAATGAGCGTCCTGTTTAAACAGGACGCTTTTTTAATAGTTTTTAAATTTAAATTTGTTAAAATAATCATTTCAGGGGGAATAATTATGAGTGCTGATGTTGAATTGCAAAATATCTCTGTTACTTTTGGAAGTTTTTATGCAGCGAAAAATGTTAATGTTAAAATTAAGCAAGGAGAATTTTTTAGTTTTTTAGGTCCTTCAGGTTGTGGTAAAACAACACTGCTTAGGGCAATATCTGGATTTTTAGATCCTTCAGAGGGAAAAGTTTTAATTGGCGGAGAAGACATGGCTGGCATAGGTCCTAATAAAAGACCGACTTCACTTATTTTTCAAAATCTAGCATTATTTCCTTTAATGTCAGTTGCTGATAATATTGCTTTTTCTTTAGAGGTAAGAGGTAAATCAAAAAATGAAAGAAGAAAAAGAGCTGATGAACTTCTTGAGTTAATAGCTTTAAGTGGTCAAGGGGATAAAAAAGTACACGAATTATCCGGAGGTCAAAGACAACGTGTTGCAATAGCAAGAGCTTTAGCTATTGAACCTGAGGTTTTATTATTAGATGAACCTTTATCAGCTTTAGATCTTAAATTACGACAAAAAATGAGAACTGAATTAAGAGCAATTCAAAAAAGAGTAGGTATTACATTTATTTATATAACGCATGATCAAGGTGAAGCCCTAACAATGTCTGATAGGGTAGCAGTGATGAATGAGGGAGAATTAGAACAGGTCGGATTATGTGATGATGTATATGATTATCCAAATACTCCTTTCGTAGCTACATTTGTTGGTGAAAATAATCCATTTTATGCAAAAGTAGTATCAGTTGATAATAATGAGGTTAAAGTAGAATCCCAAGGTAATACATTTTTAGCAACAGCTGGAAAAATCAATGAAAATCAAAACCATTCTTTTTCGCCAGGTGATGAGGTTATAATGTTTATTCGACCTGAGTCAATTTTTATAAAAAATGATAATAATAAATTAGATAATTTTTTTTCTGCTAAAGTGAATACAATTGAGTTTGAAGGCAATTTAAAAAATATTTATGTGAAAATAAATTCTAATATAGATGTTAGATTTAGTGTTCCAAATGCAGTTGATACAAGTGAATTATCTAGTAACAAAGATGTTGAGTTAACTTTTTCTTCAAAAAAAGCAGTAGTTCTTCCAAAAGGCCAACTCGCTGTTGATTAATTTTGTTTAAATGAATTCTTTTTTTAAAAAAAATGGACCATTAATTTCAACTTATTTTATAATAGCTATAGTTTTTTGGTTGATTTTTTTAATTATAATACCTCAACTCTATATGTTAGATTTGTCGTTTAGACCAAATTTACCACCTTTATTAAGAGGTGGACCAGATGATGTTCATACTCTTGTTCATTATAAGCATTTTATTTTTGGTTCTGAAACTAGTAATGATCCATACAATTATGTAGATATTGGTGTTTTTTTAAATACAATTTTTACAGCTATTATGGTTACAATTATAAATTTGTGTTTTTGTTATCCAATAGCTTTTTATATGGCAAAGGTTGCTAAACCAAATTCAGCAAGACTCTTAATAGTTGCTTTAATTATTCCATTTTGGATAAATGAGTTACTACGTTCTTTTGCTTTGAGAATTTTGTTTGCTGGAGAAGGAGTTATAAATAATATTTTATTAGCTACCGGGCTTATAGATACCGGAATTAATTTTATAGCCTTAGATATAGCTCTCTATACAGGTTTAACTTATGCATATATTCTTCTTATGATTTTTCCTCTCTACAATGCGATTGAAAGTTTAGACACAAATCAACTAGAAGCTGCGAAAGACTTAGGTTCTTCAACTTTTAGAACACATTGGAGAATAGTTATTCCTCATGCAAAAGCAGGAATAGCTTCTGGATGCACTATGGTGTTTATGTTAACAGCAGGAGCACTCGCTACACCTGTAGTTTTAAGTAGTCCAAATACTTATTGGTTTACCCAGCTAATTTATCAATGGTTTAATATGAATGACAATTGGTCAAGAGGATCTGCATATTCTATTTTACTATTAAGTGTATCTGTAGTTTTTGTTTTATTAATGATGCGCATATTTAAAGTAAAAATCGGCGAGATAGTTAGATGAAATCACAACATTTTCTAAATATTTTGCTAGGAATATATATTTTTATTTTTTTAACTTATTTATTTGGCCCATTATTAATAATGAGTGTAACAGCATTTAATTCAGCTGAATTCCCATCAATTACTCCGTGGGAATGTTTTAGTTGGAGATGGTTTCAAGAAGGTAAAATTGCTTATGATGGGCAACATTTAGCAGGCTTATCAACTGATTGGAGACTTCATGATGGGCTGATTAAAAGTTTAATTATTGGCTTAGGCGTTGTGTGTTTATCTGTTCCTATTGGAATGGCTGCATCAATTGTTCTGACACAAGTCCATAGTAGACTAAGAACCATTTTTTATTCAGTTTCTATTATGCCAGTTTTATTTCCTGGAGTGATTATTGGTATTTCTACTGTTGTTTTGTGGGACAGAATTGCTACTATTGGAGGAGAAGGTTTTTTATCAGATATAGGTCGTAATGGTATTTTTTTAACTATCCTTGGTCAAACATGTTTTATATCCACTTATTGTTTTCTTATTTTTGTTGCTCGTCTTCAAAGATTTGATCAAACACAAGAAGAAGCAGCACTTGATCTAGGAGCAAGTCAAACTCAAGTATTTTTTAAAATTTTAATTCCATATTTAATGCCTGCTATAGCATCAGCTGCAGTAATAGCTTTTTTAGCATCATTTGAAAATTATAATACAACGGTTTTTAGTATTTTATCTGATCAAACTCTTACAACTGTAATTGCTTCAAAAGTGCGTCTTGGAATTAGTCCTGCTATAAGTGCCCTTGCATTAGTTATTATAGCTTTAACACTTATGGCTGCAATAATATATGAAATTTTAAGAAGAAGGGAAGATAAAAAAAAGAAAGAAAGACAAGATCAGCTAATATATGAACAAACTAAAGATAGTAGACTTAAAAAAGAAAAAACAGGCTCATTTAAGATTCCTAAATTTATATTTGTAATAATTTTATTAATCATAATGGGCACTTTTGGATTTAATCAACTCATAAAAAATGATTTATACGGAAACAAATGTGTTTCAGCAGCAGAATCTGCAAAAAAATCTAATTTTGCAGAACAACTAAAATTATTGCAACAAAATGCAGATACAGTTGATGAAAAATCTTTAGAGGGCGGAAATTTAGGGGGAAATCAGGATTATGGTGATATTTTTGGAGATGAGAATTTGTTTAAAGATTTTGGAGGGTTTGAATAATTTAACTTATTATTTTTTTTATAAAATTACTTACATTAGTAGTAAAATTAAATTGATTATTTGATTTTTTTTTCTTTTTAAGGATCGATTTTTTTTTATTTATTTTTTTATTTCTTCTCATAATTTTTTTATTTTTTATTTTCTATGATATTACAGAGTATTTCAAATGCAATATTTGCACCAACAAGAGAGGTCATATTGTTTACATCAAAGGGTGGTGATACTTCAACCACATCAGCCCCAATAAATTGAATATTTTTTAAATTTCTAATTATTTTTTGAGATTCTCTTACAGAAAAACCACCTACTTCAGGGGTCCCTGTTCCAGGTGCAAAAGTAGGATCAATTCCATCTATGTCAAAAGTTAAATATGATTTAGTTTTTCCTAATTTGTCATTTATTATTTCCATGCATTTTTTAAATCCTAATTTATAATATTCATCAATAGTTATGATTGTAACACCTTGATCTAAAGCCCAATTAAAATCTTTAGGATCATATAAAGATCCTCTTAATCCTATCATTACATATTTTTTTGGATCAATTAAATTTTCTTCTATAGCTCTTCTAAAGGGTGTTCCATGAGTGTATTTATTTCCACCAAAATAACTATCCCAGGTATCTGAATGAGAGTCAAACTGAAACATTCCAATAGGGCCATCTGATGCTAAAGATCTTAAAATTGGTAAAGATATTAAATGATCTCCTCCAATTGAAATTGGAATTACATTTTCTTTTTTTATTTCATTATAAAAAATCTCTATTTTTTTTAAAGTATCATTTAAATCTGCTGGGTTTACTGGACAATCACCTATGTCAGCAACATTATAATTGTCATATGGGCTCTGAAGCGATATTGGATGATAAGGTCTAATAAGTGATGAAGCATTTCTTACTTCTCTGGGTCCATGTCTAGCTCCTGGTCTATTTGTTGTTCCTCCATCCCAAGGCACACCACAAATGCAGTAATCTAGTTTTTTTAAATCCTTAATAATTGGTAGTCTAAAAAAAGTAGCTATGTCAGCAAATCTAGGATTGGACATACCTGCTAGCGGTTTAATATTTTTCATTTCAAATCAATTATTAATTTTTTAAATTACCTTGTTTTTAATTTATTACAATATTTAATGATTTTGTATACATTTATGATAAAACTTTATATTTATTATGAATTTTAACAATCTCCCAAGAGATTTGCCAATACCTAAAGATGATGGAACTGCAAATCATTTAGAGGGTAGTTTTGTCCCAGATATTGAATTGCCAAATCAAGACGGAAATTATCTAAAATTAAGTAGAAAAGATTCTTTTCGTTTAGTTCTTTTTTGCTATCCAATGACTGGTATTCCTAACAAACCTTCCCCAGAAAAATGGGATCTTATTCCTGGTGCTAGAGGATGCACACCACAAAACTGCAGTTTTCGAGATAATTATGATGATTTAATCATAAATAATTCAATTCCAGTAGGTCTTACTACTCAATCTGTTGATGAGATAAAAGAAATGACTTTAAGGTTAAAAATACCTTATGATGTTTTAAGTGATGCAAATTTTAAATTTATAAAAGCTCTAAAAATCCCAACTTTTAAAGTTGATAAAACTATATTTGTTAAAAGAATCACATTTATAATTCAAAATTCATACATTGAAAAAGTTTTTTATCCAATTTTTCCTCCAGATAGAAATGTAAAAGATGTAATTAATTGGCTAAAAGAGAATTAAATAAATTTGTTGAATTTATTTTTATAAGATTTAATAAATGGTATTAAAATAAATAATATGTTGAAAAGCTTTATAATTTTTATATTTTTTTTATTTCTATCTAATTTTTTATATTCTAAAGATAATATTGATCAATGGAAAGATTCCGAAAAAACTTATTTGGATTTAATAAATGAAGGATTTGAAATTAAAGCATATGATATTAATAATATCAAACATAAGGATGGATTTTTTTTTCTTTTTTTTGTAACAGTTTTGCAAAAAAATAATCAAGTATATGAATGTCAGGAATATCAAACACTAGATGAGAATTTAATCTCCTTGGATATAACTTTTATATGCAGAGAATTAGTTCAACCTTATGAAATTGGAATAGGAACATAATTAAATGGATATTTCAAAAACTATAATAGGAGCAGGTTGTTTTTGGGGAGTTCAAGAATTTTTTAGAAAAATTGATGGTGTAAAGGAAACAACAGTTGGATATTCCGGAGGTCATTCTCTAAATCCATCATATGAGGATGTATGTAGAGGTAATACTGGACATATAGAGGTTGTTTTAATTAAATTTGATATTAATTTTATTAAATTTTCAGATATATTAAATTATTTTTGGAAATGCCATGATCCTACTCAACTAAATCGTCAAGGATATGATATTGGTGAGCAGTATAAATCAATTATATTTTATTTTAATGAAGATCAAAAAAATATTGCTGAAGAATCTAAAATAAATATGCAATCTAAATTTAATAATAGTATTGTTACTGAAATTAAAGAAGCTTCTCAATTTTACAAAGCAGAAGAATATCATCAAAATTATTTGTGTAAAAAAACTTAAATTTTTAAAAATTGATGAAAGAATATTTTATAAATGCAATATATGTTGGTTATTATGTTTTATTAATTTTATGGTTATTAATATTAATTTTTATTTATCTTAGAAAGCCCCCAAATTCAAAATTGACTTTAAAATACTTAATCTATTCATTATTAGTTTTCTTAATTTTATACGGAATTATTTATTTATTTAGTTAGGTCGATTCGTTTTTTCTTATTTCTACGAAAATTAATAACAACTACATATAGTATCTAAGAGGCCTTTTAGTTATTACATATTGATATATAAGGATTTTTTACAATTTTAACTTGATACTTTTTATATTAAATTTATAAATTGCATCGGAATTAATAAATAATTTCATTAATTATTAAAAAAAGCTATGTCGATAATAAAAAATTATTTTAAACAGAATAAAGTTGTTCACACTTTTGAAACTTGCCAATGGCCTAATGGTGATCCGCAAGACAAAGATTTTCATTTTTGTGGCGATAAAACTCTTATCAACAAACCTTATTGCAAAAAACATTGTGATGTTGCTTATGTTGATGAAAAAGATTTGAAAAAAGATAAAGAATCTCACAAACATCTTATTGCTGCATAAATTTTTATTTGACTTTTCAATTAATATAGTCTGAAAATTATTTATAATAAAATTAGATGTTATATTATCTGCTAACAAAAATTCCTTTTAAGGGAAAACTTACTATAATAGATAGTATGGGAGTTGAACGTATATTTGGAACAAAAACTTCTAATTTTCCTTCTGTTAAAATAAGATTAAAAAATAAATTAACTGAATTCAAACTATTATATAATCCAAGCTTATATCTAGGTGAGGAATATATGAAAAATAATTTAACTATAGAAAAAGGAACTCTAGAAGATTTTATTAATATTATTACTGAAAGTTATTATGATTTTCATAAGGTAAATTTTATAAGATTGTTATTTGATAATTTTTCGACTTTAATTAGATCATTACAACAGTTTAATGATTTAATAGGGTCAAAAAAAAATGTTGCACATCATTATGATATTGATGAAAAATTATATAATCTTTTTTTAGATAAAGATATGCAGTACTCATGTGGTTATTTCCATAATAACAATATTAGTTTAGAAAATTCTCAGCTAGATAAAAAAAATCATATAATAAAAAAACTAAATATTGAAAAGGGAATGAGTGTTTTAGATATTGGATCTGGCTGGGGAGGGCTTGCTATTCAGATTGCTAAAAATACTGGAGCAAAAGTAACTGGAATTACTTTATCAAAAAATCAATTAGAAACAGCAAAGAAACGTGCTGAAGAAGAAGGTTTATCGGATCAAGTAAATTTTAAATTTCAAGATTATAGAACTGAAACAAATAAATATGACAGAATTGTATCAGTAGGAATGTTTGAACATGTAGGTATAAACTATTTTTCCAAATTTTTTTCCAAATGCAATGATTTATTAAAAGACAATGGGGTTATGCTATTACATACTATTGGATACAAGGGAAAGCCAGCTGCAACAAATCCATGGATTAGAAAATATATTTTTCCAGGTGGATATATACCTTCATTGTCAGAAATATTGCATTCTACTGAAAAGAATAACATGTTGATAACTGATATTGAAATCTTAAGATTGCATTATGCAGAAACATTAAAACATTGGCATAGAAATATCCAAAAAAATAAAGAAAAAATTATTAGCATTTTTGATGAAAAATTTTATAGAATGTGGAAATTTTATTTAGTTTCAAGTGAATATTCATTTAGAAACATGGGTAATGTGAATTTCCAAATACAAATATCTAAAAAAATCAATAATTTGCCATTAACTAGAAATTATATTTACAATTAAATAACATCTTTGTCATATTATTGATTTAATTATGTTGATAATCATGTTTAAAATAATTGTTTTTTTATAAAATTTATGGGACCGTCTACAAATCAGTATTTATTAAGATCAATAATTTTCTTAGTGCTCATTATAATCTTAGTCATATTTTTATATCCAGTTTTAATATCTGCATTTTTATCTAATGTTTATATTAATTCAGTCATTGTTCTTACTTTGCTATTTGGAATTGCGTATTCTTTTTATCATTTAAATCAAATTAAGGATAACTTTGATATATTGAACAACTTTAATATACACAAATCACCACAAACTCTAAAAAATTTTAAAGGTATTTTTAAAAACCTTATATTAGAAATTTCTGAAATAGATGGACAATATAAATTTAAATCCTCTAGAATAGACAAAATACTTGAATCAATTGATATAAACTTATCAAGCATAAGAGAAACTTCTAGATATTTAGTTGGCCTTTTAGTTTTTTTAGGATTGTTAGGAACTTTTTGGGGATTGTTGAAAACAATTGGCTCAGTTGGAAATGTTATAGGTGGACTAGGAATAGATGATACAAATTTAGCAGGTTTTTTTGACAATCTTAAAAGTGGATTAGCAGCTCCCTTGGATGGAATGAGTATAGCATTTAGTAGTTCTCTTTTGGGTTTATCAGGTTCGTTGATTTTAGGTTTTATGGATTTACAATTAGGACAATCTCAAAATAAATTGTCAATTTATGTTGAAAAAATTTTAATAGAAAATAGTTCCCCAGATTTTATAAACGAGGGAAATAACTTATCTAAAACAACACTTTCTTCTATTCAAAAAATTTATGATAATCTTGACTCTTTAGTTTTTTCGATAAAAGAAAGTTCACGTTATCAAAAAGAACTTTATAATTCTTTAAAATCATTATCGGAACAACTTCATGAAATAACTAAGTATAGTAGAGATCAAGAAAAAAAATTATCTAATTTTTTATCGACTCAATTAAACACCGAATCCAGTATACTTCAATTGACATCTCGACTTTCAAAGGACGGTATAATAGATAAAAAAACAAAATTAATTTTGAGTAATATAGATAAGAGCATGAAATTCATTATTAATAAAAAAAAATGATTTTAAATGAATGTTAGATCATATAAATCAAGATTAACTGAAAATACTAATATATGGCCTGGTTTTGTTGATATTTTATCAACTCTTTTAATAGTAATAATTTTTATATTAATGGTATTTACTGTTTCTCAAATTTATTTAAGTGAAGCTATTTCTGGTCGGGATAAAGCCCTTGATGATCTAAGGAAACAGATAAATGAATTATCAAAAATTCTTGTTATAGAATCAACACAAAAACAAGAAGCTCTTACAAAATTAGAAGATACGCAAGAAAGTTTAGATGAAGAAATTCTTAAATCAGAAGGTTTGACTTTAGATATAGAGACAAAAACTGAGGAATTATCTATACAGGATTTAAAAATAGATAATCTAGCTTTTCAAATTGCAGAATTATTAAAAGAATTAAGAGTTGTAGCTCAAGCTCTAGAAACATACGAGGGTCAGGAAATTGTTGGTTTAGAAACTAGTGGATTAGGTGAAAGAATTAATAAAGCTTTGGCATCAAGAATTGATCAATTAAACAACTTAAACAAAGAATTAAAATTTTCACAAGAAGAAACCTCTAGACAACTTGTAAAAGTTGAAGAATTAAATACTTTATTGTCAAAAAAAGAAGAAGATCTACAAGAACAAGTATTTGAATATCAAAAATTAACTAATGATTTAATTGCAATAAATGAAAGTTTAGGACTAGATGATGCAGATTTGAATGATCAATTAAATGCAATAAAAAAGAAAAATGAAAAGTTAACTGAATTAAATAAAGATTTAGTTGAAAAGGAAACAGTAATATTTGATTTAACTAATAAAATTTTAGAATTAAATAATATTTTATCAATTTCTGAAGAAAAACAAATCTTACAAGAAAAAGAAATTTCTAATCTTGGTGAAAGAGTATTATCCTTGGAAGAAGATAAATTAAATCTTGAAACATCTTCTTCAGCGGAAATTCTTGCTTCAGAAAAAAAAGCTTCAGGAGCTTTAGAACAAGTAGGGACATTAAGCAATGAAATTGATATTTTAAATAAGGAAATAGCAACTTTAAATTCGGCTTTAGAGGCAAGTGAAATTGCCAATTTGACTAAGGAGCTTAAAATCGAGGTATTAGGAGATAGATTAAATAAAGCCTTAACATCAAAAGTTTTTGAATTACAAAAATATCGCTCTGAATTTTTTGGCAGACTCCAGGATATTTTAGGCGATAGAGATGATATTAAAGTAGTAGGTGATAGATTTATATTTGAGTCCGAATTGCTTTTTGATTCTGGTTCTGCTACTCTCCAAAAAGATGGAGAAGAAAAGCTAAAGCAAATCGGTTTGACTCTTAAAGAAACTACATCAAATATACCTAAAGATATTGATTGGATTATTCAAGTTGAGGGTCATACAGATAAAAATCCAATCAACACTCCTAGATTCCCTTCAAATTGGGAACTATCTACTGCAAGAGCTAATACTGTTCTTAAATTATTATTAGAACTTGGATTTGAACCAAGAAAATTATCAGCAGCAGGTTATGGGGAATTTTATCCTTTATCTGATGAAGAAAATAATAATGCATACAAACAAAACAGAAGAATAGAACTTAGATTAACTTCTAGATAAAAAAAATAATGCTTAAAATATTAATATGTTCAATATTTTTTATATTTTTAGGTTGTTCAAGTAGTGATTATACAAATAATAAAAGTAAAAAAACAGAAGCAATTTTTTCGTCTTCTAATAAAATTGGTATAATAATTAATAACTAATTATATAATAGTTAATTCTTTAGAAAATTTTGTTAAAATTTTAGGTTCTGTTTCAGTAATAAGAACATCATCCTCTATTCTTACTCCTAAAGAATCTGGATTATATAAGCCAGGTTCAATTGTTATCACCATTCCTTCAGTAAGAACATTCTTGTTTCCTCTCACGACGTAAGGATCTTCATGGACATCCAAACCTAAACCATGACCAGTTTTATGAACTACAAAATCCTTATATTCACTTTCTTCTAAGATTTTTAAAACTGTGTCATCGACTTCATCTAAAGTTATGTTAATTCGGGATTTATCTATTCCTGCATTATTTGCTTTTAGAACTGTGTTATAATAATTCCTTTGATAGTCTGAAGCATTATCTATAAAAAAAGTTCTAGTTATATCTGCATTATAACCATTAATTGATGCTCCAAAATCAAATAAAAGTGCATCACCTTTTTCTAAGATATAATCTGTTGAATGACCATGAGGCAAAGCTGAATTTTTTGATCCTAATACAATTGGATCAAAAGCAATTCCTTCTGCACCATTTTTATAAAGTTCTTGAATTAAAAAATTTTTAATTTCAAGCTCGCTTTTGCCATGACTAACATATTTAATTGTATTTGACAGAGCAATTTCAGAAATTGAAATTGCTTTTTCTATATTTTTAATTTCATCACTATCTTTATTTAATCTTACTGTAGATATTAGAGAGTGGGCATTAACAATTTTACAATCCTTAAATGACTCTTGCAAAGCTAGTGATTCAAAAAATCTTATTCTTTGTCCCTCAACACCAATATTTTTTAATGGTCCTAAAATTTGTGATGCTTTTTTAAAAGCATCTATATAGCCATCTTTATCGTGCCAGGAAATTATTTCAGCATCTAATGATAATGCATTAAAACTATCAATTTCTAGTGAGGGCAATATCGCAACTGGTTTATGATTTTTTTTAATTATTAAAACAGTAGGTCTTTCCATTAAGTGAAAATTTCCTCCTGTCAGATATCTAAAATTTGATCCAGGGACAATAGCGAATGCATCAATTGAATTTTTTTCGAATAAATTATCTAGTTTTTTTAATCTATTAGTCATTATTTCTTTAACATTTTAATTTGATGATTTAAAAAAATAGGAGTTAAAAATTTTGAAATCATATTAGTTAATACTAAATGTTTTTTGTTAAAATAATTTGAAACATTTAGTAAATTAAGTGTTCCAATGGTCTGTTTGTCAAAAATGATAACCTGATTTAAAATAGCTTCTGCACCTAGATCAGTTATTTTTTTGTGATCAGAGTGATATTTTCTTATTTCCTTAATATTGTTACCTATAAAAGACTTTTGCATTTCAAAAGTTACTTTAAAAAAATAATTTTTAGGAATTTTTTTCATTCCACCTGTGGGATAAACTTTATTATTTGAAGAGTAAATTCTTTTAACTATCTTCTTTTTTGGATGTTTGACTGTGAGGGTAAATAAAATAAATCCTATTTCCCTTCTTATAGTTTGATTTATTTTATCTAAAAAAACTTTTTCATTTTTTATATTCATAAAATCATTTAATATTTTTATATCTAATTTCTTCATTATTTTGGTTTTAACATATCTTCTTTATCTAGAACAGTAGGTATAGCATTTATTAATTCTTTCGTATATATGCTTTGTGGATTGAGAAAAACTTTTTTTGTTTCACCAAATTCTTCAATTATTCCTTTTTTCATAACCACAACTTTATTAGCTATATTTCTTACAACACTTAAATCATGAGTGATAAATATATAAGTTAAATTAAATTCCATTTTGATTTTTAAAAGAAGATTTAATACTTTTGATTGAACTATCACATCAAGAGCTGAAGTAGGCTCATCTAGAATTAAAACTTTTGGTTCAGCCGCCAAAGCTCTTGCAATTGCAACTCTTTGTTTTTGTCCTCCTGATAAAGTGTCTGGATATCTAACCATAAATTCTGGTTCCATTCCTACATAAGACAATAATTGCTTAACTCTTTCTTCAAGTTCATTTTTCTTAACAATTTTATGTATTCTTAAAGGTAATGAGATAGTGCTAAAAATAGTTTTTTTTGGATTTAATGTCGACATTGGATTTTGTTGAACATATTGAATTAATTTTCTTTGTTGTAAATTTCTTGTTTTATGTAGTTGCTCTTCATTAAACCATAAATCCCCTTTGTCTTGTTGATAAACTCCTAAAATAATATTTGCCAAAGTAGTTTTTCCAGATCCAGATTCTCCAACTACTGCAAAACAATCTTTTTCTTCTATTATTAAATTTATTTTATTTAAAGCTTGAACTTCATTATTTTTAATAAAAAATTTTTTTGAAATATTATTTATCTTAATCATTTTTAATGTGTATATTTTTTAATTAATGCATAGTCAGGTGGATTTTCATTATGTTTAGGTAGTCCATCTCCACTTAACTTAGGAATTGATTCTAATAATGCTTTTGTATAAGGGTGTCCTGGATTATTAAAAAGCTGATTTTTTGTACCCTCTTCAACAATTACTCCTCTATATATAACATAGACTTTTTCAGCAAATTTTCTTACAACACCCATATTATGAGTAATTAGTAATACAGCTGTATTTGTTGCTTCAGTTAGTTCATTCATTAAATCTAAAGCTTGATTTTGCACTGTAACATCAAGCGCTGTGCTAGGCTCATCAGCTAAAAGCAATTCGGGCTTATTAATCATTGCCATTGTAATAACAACTCTTTGAGCAAGTCCGCCACTTAATTGAAAAGGATAAGATTCTAAAACTCTTTCTGGGTCTCTTATAGAAACCTTTTGAAGAGCTTCACAGGCTTTTAAAAAAGAATCTTTTTTTGAAATTTTACCACCATTTAAATTTACTTCATAAAATTGATCTTTAATTTTAAAAACTGGATTTAGTGCAGCAATAGGATCCTGAAAAATAATAGAAATATTATTTCCCCTAATTTTTTTAAATTCACTTTGACTAAGATTTAATATATCTTTGTTATTAAATATTATTCGCCCCTTTTTTGAGACATTTTTTTGATTTAATAATCCTAAAATAAGTTTTGTTGTGACTGATTTTCCTGATCCAGATTCTCCAACCAAGGCGACTTTTTCTCCTCTATCTAATTCTAAACTAATTTTTTTTAAAACATATGAAATTCCTTCGTACATTTTAAATGATAATTCTAAATCCTGTATTTTTAAAAGTTTATTAGACATCGACATCAAACATATCTTTTAAACCATCTCCAACTAAGTTGAATCCTAGAACAACAATTAATATAGCAAATCCAGGAAAAAGTGAAAACCACCAAGTATCCGGAAGCATAGAGGCACCCTTTGCAACCATAGTGCCTAAGTCAGGAGTTGGGGGCTGAGCACCTAAGCCAAGAAAACTAAGAGAGGAGCCTACTAATATTACAAAACCTAGATCTAGTGTTATTTTTGTTAATAAGGAAGGCAGACAATTTGGCAATATTTCCCAAAACATTATATGGAATTTTGATGCCCCCATTACTTCAGAAGCAGTGATGTAACCTTCTGTTTTAATTGATCTTGTTAAATTATAAATTAACCTTGTATACCATGGCCACCAAGCCATGGAAACTGCAATCATTGTATACACCAAATTAGGTCTATCAAGTAGACCAATAATTGATAAAGCCAAAACTAAAGCAGGTATTGCTAAAAAAATATCTGTTATTCTCATTAAAATCAATTCAGTTTTTTTTCCTATGTATCCTGCACATAATCCCATTGTAACTCCAATAGGTACTGCAATTGATAAAACTACAACACCTAAAATTAAAGAAATACGATAACCATAAATACATCTAGTAAAAATATCTCTTCCAATTTTATCAGTGCCAAAAATATAAGTTGAATCTGGTGGTTTAGATTTGTTTGCAAAATCTGTAAAAGGTCCTACATGCTCAGGAAATGGAGTAATATATGGAGCAAATATAGCTAATAATAAAACAATGACAACTATAATTAATCCAAAAACTGATAAAGGATTTCTACTAAATTTATAGAAAGATTTTGTTTTAAATATATTCATTTTTAATCTTTAAAACTTATTCTAGGGTTTAATAGTAGAACTACAAAATCCACTACCATATTAATTACTAAATAAAAAGTTGTAATAATTAACGCAGTTGCAACTATGCCATTGAGATCTTTTGCAAGAATTACCTCTACCCCATATTTAGCCATTCCTGGCCATACAAAAACTGTTTCAACCAAAAATGCATTTCCCAACATTAAAGCAAAATCTAATCCAATTATTGTTACAGTTGGTATAGAAGCTGGCTTTAAGGCATATTTAGTTGCTATTTTAAATTCACTAAATGAATATGATTTGGCAAATTCTATATACTGTTTGTCATAAATATCGCTAAGATTAGTTCGGGTTAATCTTGCGACATTACCAATAGCAGGCATCGCGATAGCAAGACCAGGTAAAAATAAATGTGCAACAGCATCTTTAAAAAAATGAAAATTACCTTCAATTAATGAGTCAATAAGCAACAAACCAGTTACTAATTTAGGAGGATCTAGAGTTTCGCTAAATCTTTCAGAAACAGGGAATATTGGTAACCAAAAGGCAAATATTAACATTAATATTATAGCCCAAAGAAAGCTTGGTGTAACGACACCTAAAAGGGAAAATACTCTTGATATATGATCAACGAAAGTATCTTTAAATTTTCCAGATAAGATGCCTAAAGGCATTCCAATTAATACCATTAAAGTAACAGACATAAGCACTAATTCAAAAGTAGCTGGAAAATAACTTTTTATATCAATAAGAACAGGTCTTTTCGTATAGGTTGATATACCAAGATCTCCTTGAAATAAATTTGTTATAAAAATCTTATATTGTATAAATATCGATTCATTTAAATGAAGTAATTCTCTATATTGTTCTACCATTTCTTTACTAGCAAATGGACCAAGAGCAATTCTAGCTGGATCTCCTGGAATTAATCTAGCAAGACAAAAAATTACAATAGAAGCGCCAAAAAAAACAATGATGGATATAAAAGTTCTTCTAAAAAAATATTGAGCAGCAGACAAAACAATTAAACCTAGATGAATAATTAAATAAAGGCCGGCTAATCCGGCCTTTAAATATTAAAATTAATTACTAATTAATTTCAAGTTCTCTAAATGATAAGTTTCTACCCATAGTTCCATATCCTGTAAGAGTACCTGCAGTTTGAGCATTTGATACTGCCGTATTTACAGGCTGCATACCAACGAAATCAGTAATGAAAAGAGTAATAGCATTATCAATAATCAATTGATTCGCTGCTTGATAAATTTTTATTCTTTCATTCGCATCTGTTTCTGCTCTACCTTTTTCTAATAGAGCATCTAATTCTGGATCATTTGCCCATTCAGCTGACATCCATGTACCACCAGTAGATGAGTGCCATTGAGGATATAATAAACCATCAGGATCAGGAAAATTTGCTACAACAGAAACTACAGTTGCGTGAGGAGTATTTTCCCAACTTGCAACTTGCTCAGTAAATTTTGCCCATGGAAGGCCTGTAACTGTCGCATCAAATCCTAATTCCATAGCATTAGCTTGTAATTGAAGTGCCCAAGGTTCTTCGTATGGAACTTCAGCAATCCAAGCTAAATCAAGAGTATAATCGCTAGGATTATATTTGCACTTAGCAAGTTCAGCTTTAGCTTTATCAATATCTCTCTCTATAGCAGGCTTATTAGCGTCATAACCTAACAAACCAGGAATTAATGGACCGCTTGATTTTTTACCAGCTATTAGAGTGTCAGTAACTGCAAATGATTTTTCTAAAGCATCATAATCATATGCTAATTGAATAGCTCTTCTGCAATGAACATCATCAAAAGGCGCTTTTCTATTATTTAGCTTATTCATCCAAGCACCAGGTCTTGGAATTGGAATAATATCTACGTTAGGCTCTTTTTCTAGAGCAGCTACAACTTCATTAGGTAACCACATACTAGAAATTTCATGTTCATTTCTAACTAAAAGAGTTTTGATTGTAGCAGCTTCTACACTATATTTAATAATTACTTCATCAGGAGATTTAGCACTATGACCTTGGAAATAATTGTCATTTTTTGCTAAAACTGTTTTTACATTAGGATCATGCTCAACAATTTTATAAGCTCCAGTTCCAGCTGAAGTAGTTAAAAGATAAGCTTCTCCGTAATCGCCATTATCACCATATTCACCTGCAGCTGTATTAGCTTGTATAGTATCTTTATCTACTACAGCAAGTCTAATTAAACTAGCTACTAGAGGAGCATAAGGCTCTGCAGTATTTATTTCGACAGTTTTAGAGTCTAAAGCTTTGACATCTGTAACACTTCCAAATAGAAATGAGAAACCTTGTCCCATATCCATTAAGCGATTATATGAAAAGACTACGTCATCAGCATCCATAGTATTACCACTATGAAATTTAACTCCATCCTTTAATGTTATTTTTAAAGTAGTTGGACTAGTATACTCCCAACCACTTGCTAAAAGTGGATTTAATCCACCACTGCCACCTCTATCTTCATCAACTAGAGCATCATATACATTGAACATTAAAACAGAATCAACATAGTCAGTTGCTTTTGCTGGATCAGCTTCACCAATTGCTGCCTCATCTGTTCTTAATATTGTTTTTGCAAAGGCAGTGTTAATAGAAAATGTAGTAACTAATAAAATCGTTATTAGTTTAAATAAATAACTAATTTTCATATTTCCTCCTTATTATTAATATAGATAGTATCTGATATCTTAAAAAATTAAATAGAAATATTTTATTAACTTTAGACAAAATTAGATATTATAGATTGGTTTAAATTAGACAAATAGTAAAAAACTATAAAAAAATATTAATAATAATTTAAGTAAATTGATAGTTTTTATAGTGATTTTTAACATATTTATTAGATAAATATCCTTGTTTTAAGTCATTCTTTATTAGTTCAATATTTCTATTTTTTGGATCTCCATATCCTCCTCCTCCACCAGTCATAAAAGTTATTTTATCTCCTTTGTTAAGTTTATGACCAGATTTTTTAGGCATATTAAAAATTTCACCATTTTCAGTAACAATTTTTACATTGTTTGCTCTAGCTGATTTTCCTCCTTTAATACCCCAAGGAGGAAACTTTGTTCTTTCTACTACTGATGTAATAAAAGTTTCTTCTAACATTTGATATTCTATATCTAATCCTAATCCACCTCTATATTCTCCAGCACCACACGAGTCTTGTGCAAGCTCAATTTTTTTAACTAACCAAGGATTTCTTGATTCCATAATTTCTATTGGTGAAAATCTTGTGCCTGCAGAATTATGATGCATTGCTGTTACACCATCACCTTTAAAAAACCCCCCTTGCCCAACTGGATGAGGTGCTCCATCTGCCCATGGTTCACCATCCTTTTCTCTTTTTCCCCACCAAACAGCAGCAGCTAAACAACCTCCACTACTTGCAGGAAATACTTCAGGAAGTTTTTCTGAGAGAATTTTATAAATTAATTCCATAACTTGCAAGCCAGGCCATCCATTTAGAAAACATGGAGCAGGAGAAATAGGATTAAACATTGATCCTTTTCTAGTTTTAATTATCAAAGGTCTAAAAAAACCTTCATTGGGTTGCTCTCCATTTCCAGCCATCATACTAAAGGCAACCCTAGCCTTTGAAACAGTTGAAGGCAAAGGACAATTTATAGGTCCATTTTGTTGATTAGGAACTTCTGAAAAATCAATAATTAAATCTGAGTTTTTAACTTCTATAGAAATGTTAAACTTAACCTCTCCAGGATCTACACCGTTATTATCTAATTGACCATAACCTTTATAGTTACCATCAGGAATTCTATTTAATGTTGTTCTTACTAACTTTTCACCATGCTCATAAATATCATAAACTGAATTGTAAAAAGTTTCATATCCAAACTTTTTTACAATTCGTATTAATGCATTTGCTCCTGTAGTTACTCCATTTAATTGAGCATTAAGATCACCAACTATAGCTTTTGGAACTCTTGTATTTGCTATTATTAGTTTATAAATATCTTCTACTAATTTGCCTTTACTATATAATTTCAAACCTGGGTAAATAGTCCCTTCTTGAAAAACATCAACAGTATTTGTTGAATAAGGTTCTTTGCCCCCTGTGTCTAACCAATGTGCTTTAATTGCACTGTAGCCAATTAATTTATTATTTAGAAAAACTGGTTTTACTATAGCTGCATCTTGAGAGTGTGAGCCTGAACCATATGGATTATTATATATAATAATATCACCTTCATATAAATTTTTTTCACCTCCAACTTCCTTAACTGCTTCTTCAACACAAAAACTTAACGTTCCCATAAAACCAGGTAAACTTGGAGATTGGGACAGCATACAATAATTAGTGTCATATAATGCACTAGCAAAATCTAAAACTTCATAAATAATAGGAGAAAAAGAACATCTAATTAAAGTTTTTTTCATTTGTTCTGCTGCTGAGTTAAGCGAGTTCCTTATTATTTCTGTAGTAATAGGATCTACATTTTTATTAGTAATTTTTTGGTGTTTTTTTGATTCAAAAATATGTATCATTTTTTTTTTTTTTAAAACAACATTAAAAAATGTTGTATTATATATTGCATCTGATAACTTAAATTGAAACAATTAAATTCATTATTTTATGTCTTCAAGAATTGGTGTTGATATTGGAGGAACTTTTACAGATTTCATTTTATATGATGAATCTGGAAATACTGTAACAATAGATAAAATACCTACGACACCGTCTTCACCAGAAATAGCTGTTGTTGAAGTAATAAAAAGAAATTTAGATGCAGATGCTTTATCAAAAGTTGATTTTTTTCTTCATGGGACTACAGTTGGATTAAATGCTTTACTTGAGAGAAAAGGATCAAAGGTTGGTTTAATTTGTACTAAGGGATTTCGAGATACACTTGAAATTAGAAGGGGTGATAGAGATGAAATGTATAATTTATTTTGGCAACCTTCCCCTCCTTTGGTGCCAAGATATTTAAGGATAGAAATTGAAGAAAGATTGCTTGCAGATGGAAATACCCATACACCCTTAAATAAAGATCAAATTAAAGAAGCTTGTAAATTTTTTATTAAAGAAGAGGTTACTAGTGTAGCTATTGCATACATTAATTCGTATACAAATAAAAAACATGAATTAGATACGGAAAAAATTTTTAGAGATAATGGTTTCAAAGGCCAAATCTCTCTTTCTTCAATGGTGTCTGGAGAATATAGAGAATATGAACGGACTACTACAACAGTTATTGATGCTTTTGTAAAAGATAGGATGTCAAATTATCTAAACAGTTTAAAAAAACAATTAAATTCTATTGGTTTCAAAGGCAGTTTTTTGGTTACCAGATCAGGAAGTGGTTCGATGACTTTTGATGAGGCTGAAGATAGACCTTTTGAAACTATAATGTCTGGACCTGTTGCAGGAGCAGAGGGCGCTGGTGAGCTCTCTAGAAAATTAGAAAATATAAATCTAGTTACAGCCGATGTTGGGGGAACAAGTTTTGATACATGTTTAATAATTAACGGAAGACCTCAAATTCAATTTGAAGGAAAAATAGTAGGATTGCCAGTTCAATCACCTTGGGTTGATGTTAGATCTATTGGTGCTGGAGGAGGATCCATAGCTTATCTTGATGAAGGTGGTTTAATTCGTTCAGGTCCCCAAAGTTCTGGAGCTGTTCCTGGGCCTGCATGTTATGGCAAGGGAGGGAAGAAACCAACTACTACAGACGCAGCATTTTTTTTAGGAATGCTTGGTGAAGGAAAATTAGCTTCAGGTTTAGAATTAAACAAATCTTTTGCTGAAGAAGCTTTAATATCTGTAGGTGGAAAAATAAATCTTTCTGCTCATGATACTGCTAAAGGAATATTAAAAATAAGTAGTTCCAACATGGCAGATGCAATAAGAGAAATCACAATTGAACAGGGAATTGATCCTAGAGAATTAAAACTTTTAGCTTTTGGTGGGGCAGGTCCACTTATGTCAAATTTAATTGCAGAAGAATTAGATATTAAAGAAATTATCGTGCCACCTTTCTCAGGAAATTTTTCAGCATGGGGACTTTTAGGAGCAGATTTATTGCAAATGAATGCTAGAACCAAAATTCTTAGATTATCTGATGAGTCAATAAATGAATGTAATAATATTCTTAAAGAATTATTTTCTGAATTAGAAAAAAGACAAAAAATAGATTTTAGTGCATCTAATCAAATTAAAGAAGTAGCTCTAGATATGAGGTGGATGGGGCAAGAACATACAATTACTCTAAAACTCGAAAAAGAAAAAGATGGGAAAATTAGTTTAAACTCAAATCAACTAAAAGATTTATTTATGAACGAATATTTAAGAACCTTTGGAAGTAAACTTGACACTATTGTAGAAATTGTTTCAACCAGAGCTTCTTTAAGGGTTCCGCTACCAAGAAAATCTGAAACTGGAAACATTAAACAAGATGATATTAAAATTACTAATAATAAAATTAAATGTTATTCTTTTAAAAAAGATGAAATTATTGATTTCAATATAGTTTCTAGATCTGATCTAAAATCAGATTCATCAGGTCCTATAATTATAGTGGAAAGTACTGCTATAACATATGTGGATGCTAATTATGATGTAAAAAAAGATAAAGATAATAATTTAATTATAAATAATAGAGAAATGTAATGCGTTATGAATGAAGAACTACATCATTATAAATGTGGAATTGATAGAAAAGCTGAAAAATTTGAAGTTGATCCAGTTACTACTCAAATAGTAAGAAATTCTTTAAATTCTGCAGCAGAGCAAATGAAAAGAGCTCTTTGTAGGACTGCTATGTCTCCTGTTATTTACGAAGTTTTAGATTTTGCCGGTGCAATTTATGACAACCATTACAGATTGCTCGCTCAAGCTCCTAGCCTACCTTTGTTTATGGGAACATTAAACTTTTGTATTGAAGAAGCTGTAAAAGGAGTAGGTGGAGAGAATAATTTAGAAGATGGTGATATAATTATATATAACTCACCTTATGGAACAGGATCACATCCACAGGATGCAGCATTGGTAGCGCCAGTATTTTTTGAAAATGAATTAGTAGCTTATACAGCCATAAAAGCTCATTGGTTAGATATTGCTGGAAAAGAGCCCTATTCAACAGATACCGTTGATGTTTTTCAGGAGGGCACAGTGTATCCAGGTGTAAAGCTTTTTAGTAAAGGAAAACTAGTTGATGACATATATAAAATGTGTATAGCAAATTCTCGAGTTCCAAACTCTGTTGCTGGGGATATAAATGCTCAAGCTATAGGTGTAAAAGCAGGAGCTTCAGCTTTAAAAAGAATTCTTTCAAAATATGGAATAAAAAAATTCAGAGCATCAGCAGAATCAATATTTGATGCTGGTGAAATGATTGTGAAAAATTATTTAAAAAAAATACCAAATGGAGAATATACTGGTTTTGGACAAATGGATAGTAATGGAGTTGAACCTGGCAAAGTTCCTTTTGAAATAAAGGTAATCATAGAAGACGAAAAAGTAATTTTAGATATGTCTAAAGCCCCTAAGCAGCAAAATGGACCTATTAATTGTCCATTACCTTCAACTGTTTCTACTGCAAGAGTTGCTATGAGTATGCTTGCAGGAAGTAATGAAGCTCCTAACGAAGGCTTTTTTAGACCCATAGAGGTTATAACTAAACCAGGAACACTTTTTCACCCTATTTCTCCAGCTCCTGTGTTCTTATATGGTTGGCCAGCCCTTCAAGCAATGGAAGTGTTTTATAGAGCCTTGGGTTCAAAATTTCCTGAAAAAGTTCCAGCAAGTAGTGGCGGTTGTATAAATGCAATAGTATGGTGGGGAATTAGAGAAAAAACAGGAGAACCTTGGGCTGATGGGGCTCCTCATCCAGTAGGACAAGGTGCAAGCATTTTTGGTGATGGAGCAACATGCCTTCATCATGCTGAGTCAGCAACTAGATTTGCACCAGCTGAAGTTTGGGAAAATAGAAATCCTTGGTTAGTAAATAGAGTAGAATTAATTCAAGATAGTGGAGGAGCAGGAAAATACAGAGGTGGTCTAGGTGTTAATTTAGAATTTACAATGTTAGAAGATTCTTATGCTACTACTGTTTGTGAAAGAACTCAATTAGCCCCATGGGGTCTTAATGGCGGTAAAGAAGGATTAGCAAATAACTGCTATGTAATCAATCAAGATGAAAAGTTCACAGAGGCAGCTAAAGCCACAAGAGTTTCAATTAAAAAAGGAAATAGAGTTTTAATTCAGTGTGGAGGGGGCGGAGGATATGGCAAGCCAGAAGAAAGAGAGAAAAGTAAAATTATTAATGATCTTAAACAAGGATACATATCAACAGAATACCTTAAAAAATATTATCCAAACATTGAGATAAATTAAATGTTGAGAATAGCAACAGATGTAGGAGGAACTTTTACTGATTTAGTTTATTTTGAAATTGATGACAATAACGGAAAAGCTTTAAGTATTAAAACAGCAAAAAGCGACACCACTCCTAGTAGCTATGAAAAAGGTGTATTTGACGCTATAACTAAAGCTAAGGTAAAAATTTCAGATTCAAATTTTTTTGCTCATGGAACAACTGTTGTTATTAATTCTATTACTGAAAGAAAAGGAGTACAAACAGGACTTATAACAACTAAAGGATTTAGAGATAGTATAGAAATAGCAAGAGGTGATAGGCCTGATTTCTTTAATATGCAATATCAAAAACCAAAGCCTTTTATCCCAAGATATTTAAGAAGTGAAATTGCTGGAAGAATAGATTTTTTAGGCAATGAAATTACTCCATTAGATTTAACCAATTTAAATTCTATCTTAGATAATTTTAGAAAGCATAAAGTTAAATCAATAGCTGTTTGTCTGATACATTCATATGCAAATTCTTCTCATGAATTAAAAGTAGTTGAACAAATCAAAAAAAATTGGCCAGAAATTGATGTAGTGTCTTCTCATCAAATTACTCGTGAATGGAGAGAGTATGAGAGAACAAATACAACAGCTTTATGTGCATATATTAAGCCAATTGCAAGAAATTATCTTGATAAATTAAATACCAAATTAAAAGAATCAAATTTTTCTGGAAATCCTTATGTAATGCAATCTAATGGAGGAATAGACACTTTTGAATCAACAAAAAACATTCCTCTTACAATGATAGAGTCTGGTCCAACAAGCGGTGTTTTAGGGGCTGCAGAGTTAGGAAATTTAATTAATGAAAAAAATATAATTACTTTAGATGTTGGAGGAACAACTGCTAAATGTTCTTTAATTGAAAATGGAAATGTCAAAATTAATACTAATTATTGGATAGAAAAGAATCGTTTATCAGCTGGTTATCCTGTTATGCTCCCTGTAGTAGATATTGTTGAAATAGGAAACGGGGGGGGAAGTATTGCTTGGGTTGATGATTACAATAAACTTCATGTAGGCCCTCAAAGTGCTGGAGCAGATCCAGGACCAGTTTCTTACGGAAAAGGTGGAACTTCAATCACAACTACAGATGCAAACTTAATTACAAATAGAATTAATCAGAAATATTTTTGTGGAGGAGAAATTGAAGCAGATATGCAATCGGTAGATAAACATATTGAACCCATAACGGAAAAATTAAATTTTACAAAAGATGAAGCAGCAAGAGGAATTATTAGAATAGCAAATAATAATATGATCAATGCTTTAAAATTAGTTTCAGTAAATAAAGGTTATGATCCAAGGGATTTTACTTTAGTTGCTTTTGGGGGTGGAGGTGGAATGCATGCAACATCACTTGCTAAAGATTTAAATATTCCAAAAGTTATCATACCTGTTAATTCTTCAGTTTTTTCAGCATGGGGCATGCTCATGAGTGATTTAAGAAGAGATTATATACTAACTAAATTAACTACTATGAATGAAGAAGCCACTAAAGTTTTAAAGGACACTTTTGATGAAATGGAAAAGGCAGCATACAAAAGTTTCGAAAAAGAAGAGATATCTAAAGATCTAATCAGTTTTAAAAGATTTGGAAGTTTTAGATATTTAGGTCAGGATCATTCTGTAGAAATACCAATAAAAAATTCTTCATTTAACAAATCATCTATTTTAGAAATCATAAATGATTTCCATAATCAATATGAAAAAGAATTTACATATAAACTAGATAGTCAAGTTGACATGATTCAATTTCATTTGGTTGCTTTCGCAAAAATAAATAAGCCTGATTTGCAGGAGAGAAAAATAACAGGTATGACAATAGAAAAAACTATAAAAGAAAAAAGAAAAGTAGATTTTGATCAAATGGGAATTCATGAGTCAAATATTTATGATTTTAATCTTTTAGAACCAAAAATGGAATTTTATGGACCTGCTATTGTTGAAGATCCAAGTACAACAGTAGTTATTTTCCCAAATCAAAAGTGTAATGTAGATAAATTTGCTAATCTACATATTTCTATATTAGAAGAGAGTTAATTGATGAAAAAAGAAATTGATCCAATAACTACAGAAATAATTCAAAGTTCACTTCAAGCAGCTTGTGATGAAATGTTTATAGCTATGAGAAAAACAGCTATGAGCTCTATAATATATGAAGTTCTAGATTTTGGCACTGCCATAACTGACTCTGATGGTAACATTGCTGCATCTGGAGCTGGAATTCCTGCCTTTATTGCTATGTGCGATAAAGCTGTTCAAGCAGTAATTAAAAAATATGATAACTCAGATATTAAAGAAGGAGATGTTTTTGCTACTAATGATCCATACAATGGGGGTGTGACCCACTTAAATGATGTCATAGTAGTTATGCCAATTTTTTCTTCAGGGGAAAGAATAGCCTGGAGCGCTAATATTGCTCATTGGCCAGATTTAGGAGGTATGGCTCCTGGCGGTATATCCGCAGATGCTAAAGAAATTTTCCAAGAGGGTCTTCAATTACCAGTAATAAAAATGATTGAAAAAGGAAAACCAATACAATCAGTTATAGACATTATAACTGCTAATAGTAGAATTCCTCAATATACTCTTGGAGATATGTGGGCAGCTATTGCTTCTATAAGAGTTGGTGAAATAAGAATAAAAGAAATAGCAAATAAATATGGAACAGAAACTTTTAAACAATCTGTCCAACTGTTTATGGATTATGGAGAGCAAGCCTCATTAGATTCTCTTAAAAAATTACCAAAAGGAACATTTTATGGTGAGGATTTATTAGATGATGGAAAAAAAATTCAAGTAAAAGTAACTATTACAGATAAAGAATTTTTAGTAGATTTAAGAAACAATCCAAAACAAGATGATGGTCCTAACAATGCTTCTCTAGATGGCACAATAGTATCAGCTCAAATGGCTTTTAAATCTATAAGTACTGGGGACTTTGTTTGTAATGCTGGTACTTTTAGACCTTTAAAAGTAATAGCAGATGAAGGATCAATGTTTAATCCTACTCGACCAGCTGCTCAAGGAATATATTATGAAACCGATATCAGATCTTATGATTTAATTTGGAAAGCAATATCTGGTTTGAATCCAGAAAAATCAACAGCAGGAAGTTTTGCATCTATTTGTGGAACTTTTATGGGTGGTCAACATCCAGATACAGGAGCAACTTTTATTATTATTGAACCTCAAGTAGGCGGGTGGGGAGCTTATAGCAAGGGAGATGGTTGTAATGCAAACTTTTCTGCTTTTCATGGTGATACCTTTAATACACCTGCTGAAATTTCTGAAGCACGTCATGGTGTTTATGTAGATCAAATGAGATTAAATGACGAAGATGGTGGAGAAGGAAAGTTCCGTGGCGGAAAAGGTATAATAATGGATTATAGAATAAGATCAAAAAATGCTTGGGTAACTGTAGCATATACTAGATCAAAAAGTTTGCCTTGGGCTTTGCAAGGCGGAAATGAAGGAGCGCCAAACTATATTGAGCATATTAAAAAAGATGGAACAATCAATAAATATTCAGTTATTACTGGCTTAACTTTAGAACCTGAAGACATAATAAGAATTCATACTGGAAGTGGGGGAGGTTTTGGCAAACCAGAAGATAGAGATTCTAAGTTAATCGAAGAAGATTTATTAAATGAATACATTACTTTTGAACAAGCTAAAAAATTTTATAATTATAAAAAATAATTGCTATGCTTAATTATACTAATGAAATTTCTTTTGATGATATAAATAAAATAGCTTACGCTTCAGAAAACGATGTATCAAAAATTTTACTTAATTATTTTGAGCCAGAATATTCAAAAAGAATTTCAAATATTAATGATAGAGCAAATGAAATTGTCAAAACTGTTCGTAAGTCAATTAAATCAGATAGTCCAATCGAAAATTTACTACAAGAATACGAATTAAATACCAAAGAAGGGACCGTTTTACTCTGTTTAGCTGAAGCTCTTTTGAGAATACCTGACAAAAAAACAATGGATAGACTTTTAGAAGATAAATTTGCATCAGTTGATTGGAGAACTCATATTGGAGCGGACAAAGGTGTCTTTGTTAATGCTTCTTCTTGGGCCTTTTTTTTAACAGGTAGTATTCTTGATAAAAAAGAAACAGATAAAACCAAACTCGAGGAAACATATAAAGGTTTGATTAAAAGAAGTAGTGAACCAGTTATTAGAGTTGCAGTTAAAAAAGCAGTAACTATTTTAGCAAAGCAATTTGTTTTTAAACCCACCATAGAAGACGGTATGAAATTTACTAAATCTGAGAAATATAAAAAAAACATCTTCTCTTTTGATATGCTTGGAGAAGGAGCAAGAACAATGTTAGATGCAAATAGATATTATGAAGATTATATTAATTCTATACATGAAGTAGGAAAAAAACTTGAAAATAGTAACGATATTAAATTTTCAAATGGAGTATCTATAAAAATCTCAGCTCTCCATCCAAGATATGAAAGAAACAAAATAAAGGATTTAGATTTAGAACTTTTACCAAAATTAATTAAGCTGTGTGAATTATGTAAAGAATATAATATTCAACTTTGCATTGATGCTGAAGAAAATTACAGACTAATATTATCATTAAAACTTTTAGAAAAATTATCAGCAACTAAAAGTTTAGAAGGGTGGAATGGTTTAGGTTTAGCGGTTCAAGCATATCAAAAAAGAGCTTTTTTTGTAATTGATTGGCTAAATAAACTTGCCAAAAGGGATAATAGAATAATTAATGTAAGACTTGTTAAAGGTGCGTATTGGGATACAGAAATAAAACTTGCTCAGGAACTTGGAGTTCCAAACTATCCGGTATTTACTAGAAAATCTCTCACAGATTTATCTTGGATGGCATGTGCTATGAAATTATTTACTTTACAGGAAAATATATTTCCACAATTTGCTACTCATAATGCATATTCAATTGCATTCATAGAAGAGTTTGGAAAAGATAAAATTTTTGAATTTCAAAGAATTCATGGAATGGCTGATAAAATTCATGATTATTTCAATAGATTCTCAAGTGATAATTATCAAAAGTGCAGAATATATGCTCCGGTTGGTGAATACGACGATTTACTTCCTTACTTAATGAGAAGGTTACTTGAAAATGGAGCCAACACATCTTTTGTTAATAAGATAAATGATCCTAAACTTGATATAAATGAAATTATTAAGGATCCATTGGAAATTATAAAAAAGTATAAAGAATATTCAAATCCACAGATACCCATACCAAGTAGAATATATTTACCTCTTAGGAAAAATGCTAAAGGTTATGATTTAGAAAATGAGTTTACTAGAAAAGAAATGGAAAATATTTTTCAGGAAAAAGAATTGAATTTAAAAGCGAGTTCAATAGTAAGTGGAAAAAATATTTTTGAAGAATCTTTTAAAGTTTATAATCCTGCTGATTTAGATGAATTATTAGGGGAAGTTTCCTTTGCTTCTGATGAAACTATAAAAAAATCTATAGATGTATCTTCTAATTTTTTTAACAAATGGAAAAATTATGATTTGTTAGAAAAAGTTAAAATAATAGACAAATTCGCAGATTTAATTGAGGAAAACAAAGATCATTTAATTAAAATATGCGTTATGGAAGCTGGAAAAACCATTCGAGATTCAATTGATGATTTAAGAGAAGCTGTTGATTTTTGTCATTATTATTCAAGTGAGGCAATTAGATTGTTTGAAAAACCAAATGAACTAAAAGGTCCAACAGGTGAAAAAAATAAATTAATTTATGAAGGTAAAGGAGTGATTTTTGCAATTAGTCCTTGGAATTTTCCAATAGCAATATTTACAGGGCAAATTGTATCATCTTTAGTTACAGGAAATACTGTTATAGCAAAGCCTGCTGAACAAACATCCTTAATTGCATTTGAAATAATCAAATTACTTTTTAAAGCAGGTTTACCTTATGAAGCACTTCAGTTAATTTTGGGTAAAGGTGAAGATATAGGTCCCAAAATTTTGCTTGATGATAGGATCAAAGGTGTTGTATTTACAGGATCCTGTGAAACTGCAAAAAATATTCAAAACAATTTAAGCAAAAGAGATGGTGAAATTATTCCTTTAACTGCTGAAACAGGAGGATTAAATTTTATGATTATTGACTCCTCAGCATTAACTGAACAGGTTGTAGATGATGCCATTGAATCAGGTTTTAATGGAGCAGGACAAAGATGTTCAGCCTTAAGAATATTAGCTATACAAGATGAAGTTTATGATAAAACTTTAGAAATGCTTTCTGGAGCAACAAAAAAAATTAAAGTTGGTCTTCCAAATTTATTAAATACTGACATTGGCTCTGTAATTGATAATACTGCAAAAAATAAAATTGACAATCATCTTAAAAAATTTAATTCTAATATTATTGCCCAAGCCCCCTTAGATAATAATTTAAATGGTTTTTTTGTGACACCTACTATTATAGAAATAAATAATATTACTGATATTAAAGAAGAAGTATTTGGGCCAGTGATTCATGTATACAAATATCAAGCTAATAAAATTGAGGAATTAGTTCAGGATATTAATTCTTTAAATTATGGTTTAACACTGGGTATTCAAAGTAGAATTGAAAATACTATTAACTATATTTTTAATAATGCAAACATAGGTAATATCTATATTAATAGAAATATTGTAGGTGCTGTTGTTGGGGTTCAACCTTTTGGCGGAAGAGGTCTTTCGGGAACAGGTCCAAAAGCAGGAGGGCCAAATTATTTAATGAAATTTGTAAATGAAAAATCATACTCTTATGACACTACTGCTGCTGGGGGTAACGCAACTCTATTTATGATGTCTGATAATCAATAAAAATGTTAAAAATAAAATCAATAGAAGTATATAAAATTAAACTTCCTCTAAAAGAAGGAAAATATAGTTGGTCTCATGGTAATTCGGTTTCAACTTTTGATTCAACAGTTGTTAAAGTAAATACACAATATCCTAATATATATGGATTTGGTGAAGTGTGTACTTTAGGTCCAGCTTATCTTCCTGCATATCCTGAAGGAGTTAGAGAAGGGATAAAGAAATTTGGTAAATTATTGATTGGATCAGATCCAACTGAAATAAATAAAATAAATGATTTAATGGATTCTGGTTTAAAAGGTCATAATTATACTAAATCACCTATTGATATTGCTTGTTGGGATATATTAGGAAAGTATACTGAACAACCATTATGGAAATTGTTAGGTGGAAAATATGGTAATTTTGTAGATCTCTATAGAGCAATTTCTCAAGAAGAACCGAAAACTATGTTAAAAAAAGTCAAAAAATATAAAAAAGAAGGATATTCAAAATTTCAATTAAAGGTTGGTGGGAATCCCGACGATGATATTGACAGAATAAAACTTATAAGATCTGCTTTGAGTAAAAAAGATGTTTTAGTAGCTGATGCAAACACAGGATGGTTAATGCATGATGCATTAAGGGTAATAAAAGATACTGAGTATTTAGATGTTTATTATGAACAACCTTGTATTACTTATGAAGAATGTTTATCAATAAGGAAAAAAACTACTAATCCTTTTATCCTAGATGAAAGTATCCAATCAATAAATGATTTTTTGAGAGCTTATAATGATAGAGCAATGGATATAATAAATATTAAAATAAGTAAATTAGGCGGAATAACCAAAAGTAGAGTTTTAAGAGATTTATGTATTGAATTAGGTATATCAATGACTATCGAAGATTCTTGGGGTGGTGATATAGCAACTTCAGCAATTTCTCATCTTTCACACAGCACTCCAGAAAAATTTCGCTTCTCATCTACTGATTTTAATAGTTATAATACTTTATCTTATTCAAAAAATTCTCCAAAAAGAAAAGAAGGAAAATTTTCTGCATCAAATAATCCAGGGTTAGGGTTAACAGTTGATTTAAAAAAATTAGGAAGGCCTTTATTTAAAATAATATAAATTTTAAAAAGAGTTATCAATTGCTCCTGTTATTAAGCCTGTTACTTCTTCAGGTGATGAATTCTTAATTTCCTTATCAGAAACTTTAACACCCCTTCTTAAGACCATAACTCTGTCACACACTTCAAAAACATCCATCATTCGGTGACTAATTAAAATAATTCCAATATTTTTTTCTTTTAATTTTAAAATATATTCTAGAACTTCTTTAACTTGTTTTACACTTATTGCAGCAGTTGGTTCATCCATTATAACTATCTCAGGATTTGATAATCTTGTTCTTGATAGTGCTACTGCTTGTTTTTGTCCGCCTGATAGTGTTTTAACAAATTGGTTAGATCTTGTATCAGATTTTAATTCTTTAAAAAGTTCTTTGGAATTTTCTTTCATAGCTTTAAAATCTACAAACTTAATTGGTCCAAATTTAAATTTTGTTAACCATCTTCCTAAATAGACATTTTCGTAAGCTCGTAAATTATCACATAAAGCTAAGTCTTGATATACAACTTCAATACCTTTTTCTTGAGCGTCTAATGGTTTATGAAAAGTTACTTCTTGATTATGTAAAAAAATTTTTCCATATGTAGGGAGATAGTTACCCGCTATAATTTTAATAAGTGTAGATTTTCCAGCTCCATTATCACCCATTAAACCTAAACATTGACCTTTTGATAAAGATAAATTTATATTAGATAAAGCTTCAACCCCACCAAAGTTTTTTGAAATATTTTCTAGTTTTAGCACTTTTTCCATAATAATTTTCTTAGTTTTTTATATATATATTATATTTAAAGTATAAAAATTATACTTAAATAAAAATAATTAAAATACTTATATTTAGTATTAAAAATTATTATTGTATTAATTTCATGTCTATGCTAGCTTTTTTTTGGAGGTATTTATGAAATTTTTAATATCAATTTTTTCATTATTTTTTACTATTTTAAGCTTTAATACAGTTTATGCAAAAGGTGAGCACATAGCTTTTTTTGCAGCATCCAGTGAAAATGGCTTTAACCAAGCTGTTTATGAGGGGGTTGCAGCTAAAGCTAAAGAAATGGGAGCAACAAGTAAAATGTTTAACGGTGAATTCAATGCGGTTGTTCAAGCTCAGCAAATAGAAGATGCAATTGCATCTAAAGAATTTGATGGCTTTGTTGTTCTTCCAAATGATTCTGTAGGAATAGCAAATTTTGTTAAAGAAGCTATAGATGCTGGAATTCCAACAGCTACTACTTTGTTTCCTATTGGCCCTGATTTAACTACTATGAAAGATCAAATTGGTGGTATTACAGCAACTGTTATCCATCCTGTTATTGAAGGTGCAACTTGGCAAGCTGAAGCAGTCGTAAATGAAGGTTGTAAAGGTATTAACCCATGTAATGTTATAATAATAATAGGGCAAAAAATTTATCCATTTGATAACTTACGTTTGGAAACTTTTAATAAAATTTTAAGTGCTCACAGCAATATTAAAGTTGTTGCTGAAGTTATGGGTAATTATGATCCAGATACATCTTTGACTGGTGTCCAAGATGCATTACAGGCTAATGCTGGAACAGAAATACACGTTATACTTTCCAATGCTGACCAACATTTAGTAGGCGCTGACATTGCGCTTGAAGATGCTGGATATAAAGTAGAAGATCTTTTTCTCATGGGTGGAGGTGCATCCGCGATAGGATTAGATATGGTAAGACAAGGAAGATGGGATTATACTAAAGGAGACTTTCCTTTTAGTTTAGGATTGTACGGAACTGAAGCTGTTATTAAACAACTTCGAGGAGAATCTTTTGAATCAGAAATTAATATGGATGAAAGAGGTCCTGTTCCTGGTTTAATTAATAAAGCTATATTAGATCAATATCCTGATTTTAAAGGTGAATGGAAAGGTTAATAAATAATTTCTTATTTATTAATATTTGATTTTTGCTGGGCTAAACTTGATTAAGTTAGCCCAGTAAATTTAATTAATAATAAAAAAATATGCAATTTTATCAATTAATAAATTTTCTTAGAGAATATGCAGTTTTAATTTTAATTGTTTTGTTAATGATAATTTTATCACTTGCGAGTGATGCTTTTTTATCTCCAAGAAATTTATTAAATATATTAAATCAAAATGCACCTTTAGCTATAATTGCAGCAGCTTTAACACTTTGCATTATAGCTGGGGGCTTTGATCTTTCTACAGCCTCTGTTTTTGGAGTTGCAAGTTGTGCTGCTGCATGGATTGCTGTAAATGTTGATCCTTTACTTGGGCTAGCTTTAGCACCATTATTAGGAGTTATTCTAGGATATATAAATGGAGTTTTAATAACTTCCTTAGGAGTCCATTCTTTTTTAGCAACAATAGCCACGAGCTTAATTTATAGAGGTATAGCAATTTTGATAACTGGTGGCTTTCTAATACCTGTTAGAATGCAAGAATTTGTTTGGCTTGGAAGAGGAAAGATTTATGGCATACATTATACAGTATTTATTCTAATAATATTCACTATTTTAATGACAATAATTTTAAACAGAACAACATTTGGTAGAAATGTTTTTGCTGTAGGTGGGAATGAAGAAGCTGCTAAATTGTCTGGAATCAGAGTTAATTTAATAACAATTTATACTTTTGCTCTAACAGGTTTAGCTGCAGGTTTAGCAGGTGCAATTCAAGTATCAAGAATTTCTTTAGGCCAACCTCAGGCTGGATTGGGAATGGAGTTACAAGCAATTGCAGCTGTAATATTGGGTGGAACAAGTATTTATGGGGGACATGGCGCAGTTTGGAGATCAGTAGCAGGAGTAATGGTTTTAGCTTTAATTAATAATGGATTTAATATTTTAAACGCTGATCCATTTTGGAAAGATGTAACTACAGGTGTAATAATTTTTGGAGCTGTTGCTTTAACCGCTGGGAGAAAAAGATAAATTAAATGAGCTATAGAATTTCTGCCGACATAGGAGGGACCTTTACTGATATCGTAATAGAAGATAAAAAAAATAAAAAAACATCAACTTTGAAAGTTTTATCTACACCTTCGAATCCTGCTATAGCTGTATTAGAAGGTTTACAAAAAATAAAATTTAACTTTAAGGATATAAGTTTTCTTGTTCATGGAACAACAGTTGGTTTGAATGCATTTTTAGAAAGAAAAGGTTCACGTGTTCTTTTAATTATGACTTCTGGTATTAGTGATACTTATACAATTGCAAGAGGAGATAGGAAAACTCTTTATGATGTTCAATATAGAAAACCAAAACAACTTGTTTCAAGAAAAGATGTTCATGAAGTCAAAGAAAGAATGTCTTGGGAAGGAAAAATAATTGAAAAAATAGATAAAAAAAGTTTTGTATCTATAATAAAGAAAATAAAATATGAAAATATAAAGGCTGTTGCAATTTGTTTTCTCCATTCTTATCTTAATCCATCACATGAAATTCAAGCAAAAAGAATATTAAAAAAAGAATTAAAAAAAGATATTATAATTTCTTTGTCTCACGAAATTGCAAGAGAATGGAGGGAATATGAAAGATCATCAACAGCAGTTATGAATGCATACATTGGACCTATTGTTAATAATTATTTAATTCGCCTTGAAAATGAATTGTTAAAAAAAGGTTATTCTAAGACTTTATATGTAATGCAATCAAATGGAGGTGTAATCAGAGCAAAAACAGCTATTGAAAATCCAGTTCATACTCTTTTATCAGGTCCTGTAGGAGGCACCATTGGTGGAGCTGCTTTATCTAAAATAATAAACAAACCTAATCTAATTTGCGTAGATATGGGGGGCACTTCTTTTGATATGAGCCTTATAATAAATGGAAGACCTAAAATTACTAATGAAACTGAACAAGAATCTCTCCCATTACTTATTCCTTTTGTAGATATTCATACAATTGGTGCTGGAGGAGGATCTATTGCTTGGTTGGAAGCAGGAGCTCTAAGAGTCGGTCCTCAAAGTGCTGGCGCAGATCCGGGTCCCGCTTGTTATGGTAAAGGTGGTTTAGAACCAACTGTTACAGATGCAAATTTATTTTTAGGAAGAATAGGATCAG
>PTKV01000004.1 GCA_002937895.1 Alphaproteobacteria bacterium MarineAlpha5_Bin9
AGCATAAGACTTGTTCCTGCTAATCCCCAAATAATATCTGCTTGCGGATTATTTTTTTCTGCTAATAATTTAGCAGTAATAATACCTGTAGAATCACGAACCCAATTTATTTCTATATCAGGGTGATCTTCATTAAATGTTGCTGCGTATCTTTTTAAATCTTCTGCCTCAATAGCTGTGTATACAGTTAAAGAACCAGCGTTAGCATTTGCTAAACTTAAGATAAAAAAGAAAGCAACACTTATTGTAGTTATTATACTTTTCATAATTCCTCCGTTTACTTATAAGTAATTTGATTATTAAAGTTAAAACAATTTTTATTACAAGTACTTTTTTACTATTTCTACAAAAATATTAAAAATTATGCAAAATTAGGCATTAAATATAAAACAAACACCAATAAAAAATAATATTCCTGATATTATTCTTATAAAACCAATTTTTTCATTTAACAATACAAGACCTATTAAAGATGCAAATATTATACTAGATTCTCTCATAGAGGCAACAAAACCAAAAGGCTCATATTTCATTGACCAAATAATTATTGTGTATGCGCTAAAAGAAATAATTGTTGCAAATAATATCAGAAGCAATTCTTTAATCTTTAATTTGAATAACGACTCTTTATTAGTCAAGTAAACATATCCAATAGAAATCCATCCACTGAAAAAAAAATTCCAAACAATAAATGTTGAAGTGTTATCTGCAGATCTTACGCCAGCACCATCTGTAAAAGTATATATAGAAATAATAAAAGCAATAAAAACAGAAATAATAAGTGTTTTAAAACCTACTTTTGAATTAAAATTGTTAATTGATATTAATATCAAAGCAATACACGTTATTAAAATTCCAATTATCCCAATAAAAGGAATTATATCTTTCAAAAAAATTAAAGATAAAATAGTAACGAAAATTGGTGCGCATCCCCTAGCCACAGGATAAATAAAAGTTAGATCTTCTCGATTATACATAATACCTAAGAGAATAAAATAAAGACTATGTAAAAGACATGAGCAAATCAAATAAAACCAAGTTATGCCTTCTGGAAATGGTACAAAAAAAATAACTGGGGTGAAAATTATACTTTGGAAAAAAACTTTACAAGCAACCCCCACTAATGAATTATTAAGTGATTTAATAATAATATTCCACAAAGCATGTAAAAAAGCTGCAAAAAAAATAAGTAAATAGATTGAGGTGCTTGTCATAATTTTTTATTTTGCAATATCGTTTAATTAAAGTAAGTAAAGGGCTATGAATAACAATATTGTAACAAAACTTTTATACCTATTAGAAACTAAAGGAAGCAATATTCAATATGGCAATGAAAATGTAACCCAGTTGGAGCATGCTCTCCAATGTGCTGAATTGGCTGAAAAAAATAATTTTTCTAAAGAAATCATAACAGCAGCCTTACTTCATGATATTGGCCATTTGTTATATGATGGAGAAGATCCTATTCATGAAGGAAAAGATGGTTATCATGAAAATCTTGGAGCAGATTATTTATCTACTTATTATGGTGAAGAAGTAACACGACCCATAAGAGCCCATGTAGCCTGTAAAAGATATTTATCAGCAGTTGAAGATGGATATTATGAAATTTTATCTGAGGCTTCAAAAATTTCTTTGGAGGCACAAGGAGGTCCTTTTACAAAAAAAGAGGCAGAAGAGTTTATTAAAAAACCTTTTATGAAAGAAGCTGTTGAACTTCGTCGGATTGATGATCAAGCTAAAGTTTTGAACAAAGAAACTCCAAATTTAGAACATTTTAAAAATTATTTAGAAGATTCTCTAAAGCATTAACAAAAAAATGGGGATGCTAACATCCCCATAATTATTTTTTATATTAAATATGTTAATTTTTTGGTTCAGTTTTTCCATCATATCTTTTTTTCCATTCAGCAACGATGCGATCTTTATTAGCAGCTGCCCAAACAAAATCATTATCAATTAATTTTGCTTGAACTTCATCATAAAAATCAGGAAGTTCAGGATCTTTTGTTACTTTAGAAGGATCTGCTATAATTGATTGTCTTTCACCAAATAATTTCATACCCTCTCCTAAAGTCCAGTCCATTAATGTTTTAGCATCTTCAAGATTGTCTGTTCCTTCCATTATCGCTACAACTTGCATTTCCCAACCTATACCTTCTTCGGGAATAATCATATCAATTGGAGCTCCGGCTTTGATAACTTTAATAGCTCTGCCAGGCCAAGATATACCTATTGCATATTCTCCAGCTCCAGCTTGTTTGCAAGGCTTTGATCCTGAATGCGTGTAGACCCCAATATTTTCATGAAGTGCATCCATGTATTCCCAAGCTTTATCTTCACCCCAAATTTGCATCCAGCTAGAAGCATCTAAGAAACCTGTTCCAGATGAAGCAGGATTAGGCATTGAAATATGGCCTTTATAAATTGGATTAGTTAACTCTGCCCAAGTTGTAGGTTTAGGCAAACCAAGTTTTTCAGCTTCAATACGGTTCCAACAAATACAACCTGCCCAACCATAATTGCCTACCCAGGTAACAGGCGCAGATTTATCTACATACCTTTGATCAATAGCATCCATACCTTTCGGAGTATATTCAACAAACATGCCTTCTGCTTCCATATTTAAAGCAACAGTAGCTGCCATCTCAAATAAAAAATCAGCCTGAGGATTATCTTTTTCAGCCATCATTTTTGCAGCCATTGTTCCAGTAGATTCTCGAACAACATTAACTTTTATATCTGGATGATCTTTTTGAAATTCATCCATATAATATTTAAGATTATCAGCATCAGTACTAGAATATACTAAAAGTTCACCTGCATTAGCAAGATTGCTAAATGTAGATACAGATGTAATAATTAAAATAGCACTTATTGCTTTAAAAGTTGTTTTTATTAAAAACATAAGATTACCTCCAATTAAAAATTCTATTTTTATTTTAAAATTACTAATAAACTTAATCATATATATGGCGTAATTGTTAACATTTAATTATAAATTTTGATATTATTTTAGGTATAAGAATATATAGTGTTTGGAATTTTGGCTAAAACTTAATATATTTGATGAGTTAAATTTTGTAAATTTTATGACTAAACACAAAAATAATAATATGTACCTTGAAGTTAAAAATTTATCTAAATCTTTTGGTAATTTTGAAGCAATTAAAAATATTGACATTGATATAAAAGAAGGCGAGTTTGTTTGTTTTCTTGGACCTTCCGGTTGTGGTAAAACTACTTTATTACGATGTATAGCTGGATTAGAAACACAGACTGCTGGATCTGTTATTCAAAAAGATATTGATATATCTCATAAACCACCTTCTAATAGAGATTTTGGAATTGTCTTTCAGTCTTATGCTTTGTTTCCAAATCTTTCTGTTTTTTCGAATATATCTTATGGCTTAATAAATAATAAATGGAAAAAAGTTGACATAAAAAGAAGAGTAGATGAATTACTTGACCTAGTTAATCTTAGCGAACATGCATTAAAGTATCCTAGTCAATTATCTGGAGGTGAACAACAGCGAGTAGCTCTAGCTAGAGCTCTTGCAACTTCACCTGGATTATTGTTACTTGATGAACCTCTCTCTGCACTAGATGCTAAGGTGAGAGTTTTTTTAAGAAAACAAATAAGAGATTTGCAGAGGAAGCTTGGAGTCACAACAATTATGGTTACTCATGATCAAGAGGAAGCCCAAACAATGGCTGATAGAATATTTGTTATGAACGAAGGTAAAATCATTCAATCTGGAACACCTAGTGAAATTTACACAAAAGCTAATTCACCTTTTATTGCCTCTTTTATTGGAAGTATGAATTTTATATCTGCAAAAATTGATAGTTCAAAAAAAGTGAAGTGTAATGATATAGAAATAAATTGTGATACAGGTTCTTTTGGAGAAAATGATTCAGTTCAATTGGCTATTAGACCTGAGGAAATTTATTTTCAAAAAGAAAATCAAGATGATAATGTCATTTTAGCTACAATAAAAGAAATAGAATTTTTAGGATCTTTCCAACGAGTTTATTTTGAATCAAAGAGTTTTACAAATGACTTAATTATAGTAGATGTTCCTAGTGCAAACGCTAGAAAAATTAAATTAGCTAATCATGCAGAAATGAATTTGTATTTTTCCAAACAAGACGCACGTATTTATTCAAAGTAAATTATGAATTTATTAAGGTTTGGTGATATTCGCAGAGGAAAAGACTCAAGTGATAGGGTTGGTCAATTTATGCTTGTATCTTATATTATTCTTTTTTTATTATTCTTAGTTTTGCCTTTAGGATCATTAATTTCAAAAAGTTTACAAAATAAAAATGGTGAATTTGTTGGACTGGCAAACTATAATTTATATCTTCAAGAGCCTGCTTTATTTCAATCACTTTACAATAGTTTGTTTGTTGCAATTAGTTCAACTATTATAGTTGTAATCTTAGCATTTTTATTCTCTTATGCGCTAACGCGTACTTGTATGCCTTTTAAGGGATTTTTTAAATTAATAGCTTTAATACCATTATTAAGCCCTTCTATTCTTGCAGCTATTGCTCTTGTATATTGGTTTGGAAATCAAGGAGTGCTAAAAGAAGTTTTACTAGGAAAATCTATATATGGTCCGATTGGTATCATTATGGCTTCTGTTTATTGGACATTTCCTCATGCTCTTATAATACTAACCACTTCTTTATCTTTATCTGATTCTCGTTTATATGAAGCAGCTGAAGTTTTAAAAACTTCTAAACTTAGAGCATTTTTTACTATTACTATTCCTGGTGCAAGATATGGAATTATCAGTACTGCATTTGTAATTTTTACCCAAGTATTTACAGATTTTGGTGTACCAAAAGTCATAGGAGGTAATTACAATGTGCTTGCAACAGATATTTACAAAGAAGTTGTTGGCATGCAAAATTTTCAAATGGGGGCTGTGATTTCAATGGTTTTATTAGTTCCTGCCATGATAGCTTTTTTTATTGATCGATATTCAAGAAAAAAACAAATTTCTTTACTTACTTCCAGATCAGTTGTTTTTAAGCCAAAAAAACATTTTAAGGTTGATATGATTATGCTCGCTTTTTGTTCAGCGTTAGCATTAATTATTATATTGATGATTGGAATGGCACAGTATGGTGCAATAGTAAAATTTTGGCCTTATAATTTAAATCTTACTTTAAAAAATTATAATTTTGAAGTCGCTGGACTTGGATGGGATTCTTTTTATAATTCAGTTAGATTAGCATTTTATGCGGCAGTATTTGGTACTATAATTATTTTTGTAGGTGCTTATTTGATTGAAAAATTAAGAATTAATGAAGGAACAAGAAATGTAGTTCAATTTTTTGCACTGATGCCTATGGCTGTGCCTGGATTAGTATTGGGTCTAGCATACATTTTTTTCTTTAATGCAAAAGATAATCCATTAAATTTTATTTATGCAACTATGATTATTCTAGTTGTTAATACTATTGTTCATTTTTATACAGTATCTCATTTAACAGCTGTTACAGCTTTAAAACAAATGGATAAAGAATTTGAATCTGTTTCGTTATCTTTAAAAATACCTATTTATAAAATGTTTTGGCGTGTCACTCTTCCAGTTTGCTTACCACCAATCTTTGATATTTCTATTTATTTATTTGTTAATGCCATGACAACAGTATCAGGTGTGATATTTCTTTACTCTTATGATACTACTCTAGCTTCAGTTTCAGCTATTCATCTAGATGAGCAGGGGGAAGTGGCTAAAGCTGCTGCTATGGCAATGCTAATTGTATATGTTTCTATTGCTGTAAGGCTCACTCATACAGTTATTACGAAAAAAGTGTTGCGAAAAACACAAGCCTGGCGATACAATATTATTGATACAAATTAACAAGCAACTCTAGATGATAAAATTATGAAAATAAGATCATATAATTATGTTCAACCTAAAGATATAAAAGGGAAGATATTTTTAACCTGTTTTCCTGGTAGGAGTGGAGAAAAAATTTCTTTCGAGAAAGATGTTTTTTTAAAAGAATTAAATTATTTTTCTTCTCAAAATTGTACTTCTATAGTGACTTTAGTAGAAGATAAAGAAATTGAAAACCTTTGTGATAAAAAGTTTTTTGTTCAAAAAATTTATACGCATAATTTGAAATGGATACATATGCCGATTGAAGATTTAAAAGCCCCCGACCATAAATTTATTGAGAAATGGAAAACAACGAAAGTATTATTAAAAAATGATTTAATAGAAGGAAAGAATATAATTTTACATTGTATGGGGGGAAAAGGACGATCAGGAACTATTGCTGCTATTCTTCTAATAGAGTTTAGAGAAAATCATAAACAAGCAATAAAGATCGTTAGAGAAAAAAGAAAGGGTGCTATAGAAACAAAAGAACAAGAAAATTTTATACTCTCGTATAAAAGTTTAAGTTAAAATTTTTTTAAATATTAACAGCAAGATTAAATATATTTTGTAAAATAAATAAAATTATTATTGATATTAACGCAGCTACAATAGGAAGTGTTATCCACCCAAAGGAAATTTTTCTAGCAATTGACCATTGCACTTCTTTTCCACCTTTTAATAATCCAATTCCTATCACACTACCTACAACTGCTTGTGAACTAGAGACAGGGACAAGAGGTATGGCAGGCAAGTTGATTGACTGAAGAAAATTACTTATTCCTTGAGATGCAAATAAAAACAAAACAATTGAGTGTGCAAGAACAACTATAAAAGCTGCTACAGGTGACATTTTCAATAAATCATTTCCAACAGTAAACATTACTTTTTTAGAATAGGTAAAGACACCAACGGCAATTGCAACACCCCCTAAAAGAAAGAGTTGTTCTTTAGATGAAAAGTTAAAATTATTTAAAATACTAATGTCAGTAAATGGAGAGATAGGTACAAAAACACCCATTACATTTGCAATGTTATTAGCACCTAAACTATATGCTCCAAAAGCACCTACTAATAAAAGAGCAGTTCTTGTATATGCATCTAATCTTAATATATGTAATTTTACTTTTTGAATAAAATTTTTTGTAATAATAAAAAATAACATAGCAATTAAACCAGCAATAATCGGACATAATACCCATGTAATTAGAATAGTAACTAAAACTTGAATATTAGTAGGTGAACCTGTGTAAAGATTCCAACCTATAATTGCTCCAACAATTGCTTGTGTAGTGGAAACAGGCAAACCTAGTTTAGTCATTAGATAGACTGACAAACCAGCAGCAACACATGCCGCAAATGCCCCAGGTAATGCGTTGATGGAACCAAGTTTTCCTAGTGTTTCGGTAGTTCCTGAACCACTAATAATTGCTCCTAAAATAACAAACAAACTACAAATAATCGCAGCTGTTCTAAATTGTACCATTCGTGTACCAACCGCCGTCCCAAATACATTGGCTGCATCATTAGCACCTAAAGACCATCCTAGAAATAATCCTCCTAAGAGAAAAACAATTATTAATAATTCCATAAGTTAATTAAACTGATCTTTTAATAGCGTAGATCTGTATTTCATCAGCAATATCTTCTGCTTGATCACAGATGCGATCAATTTTTTCAACAAAATAACGAAGATGCATTTTTTGATCTAAAGTAAGTTCAGAATCAAAAATTTTTCTTGCTAGAGAACTAAATTTTATATCTGATTCTTTTTCGTAAAATGTAACCTTATGTGCATTGTTTCTAACAGACTTTATATCTCTAAAAAAAGAACGAACGGTTAAACATAGAGCCTCAACGCAATTCACTACAGTCTCTGTTAGATCAATTAAATCTTCATGAAACTCTTTTGGAAAATTTGGTTTTTGAATTGAGAAATGATAGCAATTACCCTGATACATTCCGATGACCTCATCAAGATGCTCTAATACTCTTAAGACATCACTTCTTGCATCTGGAATTAATGTTTCTTCATATAAGGTATGCTCTACTTCTTTTGTGATTTTATCAGCTTTACTCTCCATTATTTTAACTTGCTCAACCATTTCATCAAATTTACCATTGGCAGAATTGTTAAGATAAGTAGGAATAATAGACTTAAATACCAAGCCTACTTCTGATAAAATATCAACAAATTCATCTATTTCTCTCTCTAATTTTTTAGTTTCACCAAATAAAGAACTGCTTTTTAATCCAAACATTTTGTGCTTATAGAACTTTTATTAAAAAAATAAAGCAAAGTTACATTTTTGTTACAAATTCATAGTTTTTCAAATTTTCGCAATATATAAAACATGAAATTTTTATCATTTAATAGAATGGAGAAAGCATGAGTTATATTTCTTTAAATCAGTTAAAATGGCTTAGTACTACCCTAGTTTTATTTGGTATTTTATTAACGAACTTAAATAGTTATCCATTAAATATATTTAGTCACGGTCTTGGTGCAGCAGGTTGGTGTATGGCTGGATTTATCTCAAAGGATAAGGCACTGCTAACAAATTTTGGTTTACAGATCCCTCTTTTTTTGATTGGTTATTTTAATTATTTTCTTGTTTAATATTTAAATAGTCAGAATAAAATAATTTGTATAAGATAATCTTATCTAAGAAATTCATATGTCAAAATTGTGGTACAAAAAAAAATCACCTCTACATGGCTCTGGTCTCTTTGCTGCATGTAATATAAAAAAAGGTGAACAAGTTATTGAATACATTGGTGATAAAGTAACTAAGCGTGAAGGTGATAAAAGAGCAGATAAACAAATTAAAAAAGCAGAAAAGAGCAAGAAGAATGGAATGGTATATATTTTTGAGCTCAATAAGAAATATGATATTGATGGAGGTGTAGCGAGAAATAATGCACGCTTTATTAATCATTCCTGCGACCCTAATTGTGAAGTTGAAATAACCGACAATCATATTTGGATATCATCTATTAAAAGAATTAAAAAAGGATGCGAATTAACTTATAATTATGGTTATGCCTTTGATACAGATTATGAAGAGCATATATGCAAGTGTGGTTCTAGAAAATGTGTAGGTTATATTTTAAGTGATGATTATTGGCCTAAATTAAAAAAGGAACTAAAAAAGAAAAAGTAAGTATTTTTTAAAATCCGTTTGGTATTAGAATATAATGAATGGATAAAACAATTCCAATAGAAACTGACAATCCAACAATCATTTTTAAAAAATCTTTTCCAATTAAAGGGAAAACATATCGAAGCTTATAATCTTTATTCATAGTGGCTATTGCCAACTCTCTTCCACATAACAAACCGACAAAAACCCAAGTAGTTGACATTGGAATATCGTTATATTGTTTAAAATAAAGCAGTATAATTGCATATATGAAATCAATAATAGTGGCTGATCTTGTATAACGAGTACCTGTTTTTGAATAGACAATTTTTTGAATACGTCCTCCTCTATCCCAAAAAATATAAAAAAGAAGAACATTCAACAAAACAATACAAACGATTAATAAGTTTAAAGATATTTGTCGTGGGAGAAAAACAGCAATGTTAGCAACATCATGACTTAGCCATGTATACCAAAGAAATCCAGTTGTACACCACTGCCCAATAACCCATGCATTTCTATGATTTTCTTTTACCTTATCAAATTTTTCATTAATAAAATAACTAATAGTCAACCAAACCAAATAAGCAACCATAGCTGCTAAACCATAACCAACAACTGATTTCATCAACACCTTTTCAAGAATAACAGTAGAGGCAAAAGCAGATAATACTAGAAAAGTTGTTGAAACAGGAATTCCTATTCTTGTTAGCATAACAAGTATTAATGGGGCCGCAGCATGATACCACTGGATTGTTTGATAGGGAATTTTATTGAGACGTCCAAAAGTAATATCACCATCATTGACGTTCCATCCATAAATTAGAGTGAAGGCAAGTACTGCAGAAGCTGCTGATGCTAACCAATACCATTTGAAACGTTGGTTTGAAGCCATAAAAGTGCCAAGAGTTTGCACTGAGTCATTTGCAACAACTGAGTAGGCAGCTAGACTAAAACCAATAATTGTATAAATTAATGTGAGCTCCATTTATAATATTTTGTGCTTTTTAAATTTTTAATTTTGATTCGAAAACACATAATTTATATTTTTTGCAGACTATAGTTTTGGGCATAATTAAGCCGTAAAATACTCTTATACAAATCATCTCACACAATATAAAATTGAATTATGCGTAATTTATTTAGATCTTTTTTTACTGTAAGTTTTTTTACAACATTTAGTCGTATTTTAGGTTTTATAAGAGATATTTTTATAGCAAAATATTTAGGTTCAACAGTAATATCTGATGCTTTTTTTGTTGCCTTTCGTATTCCTAATTTTTTTAGAAGAGTTTTTGCTGAAGGAGCTTATAGCGCTGCACTTATACCAGTCCTATCAGGCATTGTTATTAATAAAAAAAATAATAAAGATGCCCATGATTTTATCGAATCTACTGGTTCTTTTTTGTTTTTTTCTACAGTTATCTTAACTATAATTTTTTATTTAGGAATGCCATTTTTTATTCAAATCTTAGCACCAGGTTTTACTAAAAATATTGAAGCTTATAATTATGCAGTTCATTTTGGAAAAATCATTTTCCCTTACATCATTTTTATATCCTTAGTATCTCATTTTACCTCTATCATGAATGTTCATGGTAGATTTGCAGCAGGATCTTTTGCTCCATCTCTATTAAATATTAGTTTAATTTTCTCACTTCTTGTTTATAGTTCTTTTTTTTCGACAGCAGGCCATGCTTTATCATATGGAGTTTTGTTAGGAGGACTTTTACAATTTATTTTAATGTATGGATCTATTTTAAAATTTTACAGACCTTTATTAAAAATTCCTAAAATAAATCAGAAAGTAAAAAATTTTTTTAAACTTTTTTTCCCAGCAATAATTGGCTCAGGTGTTATTCAGTTAAATATAGTTATAGGAACTATCATAGCTTCGTTTTTACCCATTGGAGCCATAAGTCATATTTATTATGCAGATCGACTTAATCAATTTCCACTTGCAATTTTTGGAATAGCTTTAGGAGTTGTTTTATTGCCCAGTCTATCTAAATCAATAAAAAAATTTAATTTTAAAGAAATCAATAATATACAAAATCGATCTTTAGAATTTTCTTTGTTAATTTCCTTACCATCAGCAATAGGATTGTTTATTCTTTCCTTCCCTATTATAAATATACTTTTTCAAAGAGGGGAGTTTCTTCCTATAGATACATATTATACTTCTCAAACACTTTCTATTTTTTCTGTTGGATTGCCTGCATATATTTTAATAAAAGTTTTAGTCACATGTTTTTTTGCAAGAGAAGATACAAAAACACCTTTATACATTTCAATTATAAGTGTTTTAATTAATATTATTTTATCTTTAATTTTTATACAAACAATGAGGGAAATGGGAATAGCATTAGCAACTTCGATAAGTGCATGGGTTAACGCTTTATTGTTATTTTTAATATTGAAGAGAAATAAGGATTTTGAATTAGATAATAAAATTAAAAAAAATATTTTTAAAATAATCATATCTGTTTTATTTATGGGTTTAATATGCTTTCTACTAAATGAAAATTGGTTTGTAAATTTAGACCAAATGGCATTTTCTTTGAAGGTCTCACTATTGTTAATAATCATAGCACTTTGTAATTTGATTTATACTCTTTTGATTTTTATGTTAAAAGTCATTACAATTCATGACCTTAAGAGTTATATAAAAAAATAGTATGAAAAAAAATAGAATATTATCTGGTGTCCAACCTTCAGGCGACTTACACATTGGAAATTATTTGGGTGCAATAAAAAATTTTGTTAAATTCCAAAATCAATATGAATGTTTATTTTGTGTAGTGGATTTACACGCTATTACTGTCTGGCAGAATCCTTCTGTTATGTTACATCAAACAAGAAAAGTTATATCTGCTTTCATAGCATCGGGGATAGATCCGAATAAAAATACACTGTTTGCTCAATCTGATGTTCCCCACCATACACAACTAGCATGGATATTTAGTTGTGTTGCTAGAATGGGTTGGTTGAATCGCATGACACAATTTAAAGATAAAGCTGGTAAAGACAAAGAAAATGTTAGTGTTGGTCTTTTTACCTATCCAACATTAATGGCAGCTGATATTCTTATCTATTTAGCAACACATGTACCTGTAGGTGAGGATCAGAAGCAGCACTTAGAATTAACTAGAGATATAGCACAAAAATTTAATAATGATTTTAATACAAGTTTTTTTCCGTTACCTGAACCGTTGATATTAGGAAATGGAAAAAGGGTAATGAGCTTGAGAGATGGTTCGAAGAAAATGAGCAAATCAGATCCCTCAGATTATTCAAGGATTATGCTTACAGATACAATTGATCAAATTTCAAATAAAATAAAAAAGGCTAAAACTGACTCACATCCTATATCGGACAATTTAGAAGATATTAAAAATAGATTAGAAGCTCATAATTTAATATCTATTTTTGCTTCATTGAATGATAAAGAAGTTTCTAGTGTTTTAAATGAATATTCAGGCAAAGATTTTTCTTATTTTAAAAAAGATTTAATTGAATTAATTGTTGAAAAAATCTCTCCAATTGGGAAAGAAATATCTAAGTTAATGCAAGATTTAAATTATATAGATAATGTTTTGCTTCGAGGAAAAGAAAATTCAACAATATTAGCGGATTCGATTTTATCTAAGGTATATGAAATTATAGGTCTAAAAAAACGTTAAAATCCCCAATTTTATTAATAAAAAAAAATATTTTCATACGTTTGCCACAATAAAACCTATATAATAATCAGATGTTTATTCAAACCGAACCTACACCAAACCCACTTACTCTTAAATTTTTACCAGGTAGAGTAGTAATGGACAATGGCACCATTTTTTTTCAAAATAAAAATGATACTACTGCCTCACCATTAGCTAAAGTTTTGTTTGATATCGAAGGTGTAAGCGGTGTTTTTTTTGGAAGTGATTTTATAACTATTACTAAAGAAAAAGATATTGATTGGCAGGTTATAAAGCCGATAATTTTGGGATCTATAATGGATCACTATAATTCTGGTAAAGAAATATTGATTAATGATGACCAAAAAATAGAAAATAAAGAAGATAAGTTTGCCCCAAAAGATAAAGAAATAGTTAAACAAATTAAGGAATTACTTGATACCAGAGTTCGACCTGCTGTTGCTATGGATGGGGGTGACATAACTTTTCAAAAATATGATGATGGCATAGTTTATCTTTACATGCAAGGAGCATGTTCAGGATGTCCTAGTTCTACAGCAACTTTAAAAATGGGAATAGAAAATATGCTTAAGCATTATATACCTGAAGTAAGCGAAGTAAGGCCAGTAGATGCTTAAATCAAAATTAAAAAATTTTTTAAAAAACCTGGTATTTTATATCTCAAGTTTTTTTTTGATTGTAGGAACATATTTAATTTATGTATCTACCATAGATATATATAATTTAACTAATTTTAATAAAAATATTTCAAAGAAAATTTCTTTAATGAATGAAAGCTCGGATTTTAATGATGTTGATTTGGAGCAAATAATTACCACAAAAAAAACAAATAAAACATTTAAACCAATCATTAAGCCAAAAAAAATATTTTCAAAAAATGAAGTTTTTCAAGTAAACACAAAAATAGTTTTAGAAGATTTTTTAAATAAAGATCTTAATGAAAATAAAGAAAAATTTATTGTTAAAATATTACCACTAATTGTTCGACAGAATAATCTTATTCTTTTAGAAAGACAAAAGTTACTGAATATACATAAATATATTAGTAATTATAACACTCTAACGAAAGATCATTACAACTATATTATTACACTATCAAAAAAATATAAAATTGATTATAATAATCAACACAAAATAGATATTATTAATAATTTATTGTTAAGAGTAGATCAAATTCCAAATTCTATTGTTCTTGCTCAAGCCGCAAATGAAAGTGGGTGGGGCTCTTCACGATTCGCAAAAAATTATAATGCTCTTTTTGGAGAATATACTTATAGTTATGAAAATGGAATAATTCCAAATGAAAGAAGTCAAGGAGAAACTTTTTTAATTAAATTTTTTGATAATCAAGAAGAAAGTGTTAAATCATATTTTTTAAATATTAATACACATCATGCTTATAGTGATTTTAGAAGAGAGAGACAAAAGCAAAGATTAATAAGTAATGATTTATTGAATCCTTTTGATTTGTTACATCATCTTAATGGTTATGCTGCTGATAAAAATTATATTAAAACGTTAAAATCAATAATTACTACAAATAGATTAAACAAGCTTGATAAATTTTCTGATTTAGATTCTCTTTATTCTTAATTATTAATATAGAATTGGATTCCGAACCATCTCCACTGATTGTCTTTTACAGTACAATTTAATCTCGATCTTCCTTTTTTTAACTTTCGATTTAATCTAATTTCAATTCTTTCATTAAATTTATAAACTTCTTTTTCAACTTCGCCATCACTGTCAAAAAGAAAACAATTTATTTTATTGGCTAGTTTTTGATCTAATAAAGAAAAACCAATAAATGGTGGATTTTCAATAATATTTGGATTTTTTGGTACGAAATCATAAACACCTAATCCTTTAGCGTTAGCAGCAAATTTAAATCTTTCAATATCTCCATATTTTTCATTTAAAGAGAATCTTGGTAGATAATAATAATTTGATGTTTCATTAATTACCCCCGAATGTTGACCGAAAGCAACTTTATATTTGTAATCCTCTAACAAATTAAACATTTTTTCATCTGTTTCACCAAAAGGATATGCAAACAAGCTTGGAATTTCGTTAATTTCATTTAAAAATATTTTATTTGATGTTTCAATTTCACTCTTTATTTCATCTAAGCTCATTGTAGATAAATGTGCATGTAAATGAGAATGAGCACCAATTGTGACACCTTCTTTTTTTAGTTGTCGAATTTCGTCCCAATTTAAATAGTTTTTGCTATTATTAGAAATATATCCAGTTGTAACAAATAAAGTTACTGGAAATCCTTTTTCTTTTAAAATAGGCCAAGCAACCTCTAAAAAGGAGCGATCGGCATCATCAACACTAATACCAATAGTATTATTTGGCATCTCAATATCATTAATGATAGAATCTACAATATATTCTAGTGATTTTACATTATATTTTGTTTGTGATAATTCTTCCATATGTTGCAAAAATTGTTCTAATCTAATATTTGTAGAAGGGTATTTAGGTTTGTCAAATTTATGGTACATAAAAACAGTAGCAGAATTCTTAATATTAGCTGCATAAATATTAGTGTTCAAAATAATAAAAATAAAAATCAAAAAATATTTTGTATTATAAAAAATTTTTCTTAACATGAAACTTTACCTAGATATTATTTCGCCCAAACCTAAATTTATATTGTTTGATAACAATAACCTCATTAAAACTCTAGAATTACTTGATAAAAAAAAATCAAAAATTAGTGATTCTATAGATATTAAATATCTAGAATTATCAAATAAATATAATTTTGCAAGAAAACTATCGCATTTATATATATGCATCGGACCTGCATCATATACAGCTCTAAGAGTAGGAATTTCATTTTTACTGGGTTTAAGCTATTCTTTAAATATACCCTTAATATCATTTAAATACGAAACATTTTTAAAACATTATATTAAAAGAAATCATTATTTTAATACTGTTATTTTTATTTTTTCATCACAAAATCAAAATTTTATTTTTTATCCAAAAAATAAAATCAAAAAATATGAGATAGAAAAAATAAGATATGATGAATTAATGACAAATAAAAAAATTTTTTTATATAAAAATTGTTTAATAAATACTAATTTATCCAGAAAAATATTAGATAAAATTAATAAAAAATTTGATAATACAAAAATTTTGGAATGTAGCGATTATTTTAATTTTTTTAAAAACAATGTTAAAGATAATAAAAAATTAATAAAACCTTTATATATATCTGATAATAAAATATTTGATTAAGTTTTGAATAAAAATATATTTATTTTAAATAAAAAAAATGCTGGGCAATGCTTCCGGTTGATTTCTAACAACAGCTTAGAATCTTATTTTTTTGAATTAAATGGGTGGAGTAAAAAGCAATATTTTGAACAATTAAGCAAAAAAAATAATTTTTCTTTAGGATTAATTAATAATAATGAATTTATTGGATTTATTTTGGGAGATTTAATAAATCTTGAAAATGAAATAGAATATGAGATACTAATTTTATATATTAGTAAAAGATATAGAAAAAAAGGAAATGCTACTTATTTGCTAGAAATTTTAAAAAATACAAATTCTAAACGAATTAAAAAGTTGTTTTTAGAAGTTGCTATTTCTAATCAGCCAGCAATCAACTTCTACTTAAAAAATAATTTTATTAATTATGGTATAAGAAAAAATTATTTTTTTATTTCTAAAGATTATAAAGAGAATGCAATATTATTTTCAAAAAACATAAATCAATAAATGACAGAAAAAAAATTTTTTATTAAATCATATGGATGTCAAATGAATGTGTATGATTCAAATCAAATTAAAAATTTACTTCTAAATGAAGGTTATAATGAAGCACTTCTTGAAAAAGATGCTGATTTAATTGTATTAAATACTTGCCATATAAGAGAAAAAGCATCAGAAAAAGTACATTCTGATATTGGTAGAATTAATAAATTAAAAAAAACAATGTCTCAAAATAAAAATTATAGTTTAGTTTTAGCAGGTTGCGTTGCTCAAGCTGAAGGAGAAGAGTTTAAAAAAAGATCACCATCAATAGATTATATTGTTGGACCACAATCTTACCATAAACTTCCTGATATGATTAATAAAAATGAATATAATATTGCTGATGATTTTTTACAAAATGATAAATTTAATAATCTGGTTTTTAAGAATTCAAATACAGTTTCAGAGTTTATTAGTGTTCAGGAAGGATGTGATAAATTTTGTACTTTTTGTGTAGTTCCTTATACGAGAGGTTCAGAATATTCAAGATCCATCGATGATATTTTAAATGAAATCAAAATATATATGCAATCAGGAATTCAAGAAATTATATTATTAGGTCAAAATGTAAATGCGTTTCATGGAATTAATTCAATTGGTAAAGAGGTAGATCTATCATTTTTGATAAATAAAATTGCTGAATTAGAAAAAATAAAAAGAATTAGATATATGACCTCTCATCCAATTGATATGACTGATTCATTAATGAAATGCCATAGAGATAATGAAAAATTGATGCCTTTTTTGCACCTACCAATACAATCTGGGTCAGATCATATTTTAAAAAAAATGAATAGAAAGCATACTGTTCAAGAATATTATAAAGTTATTGAGAAATTAAAAGGTTATAGATCTGATATGGCCTTATCTTCAGATTTTATAGTTGGATTTCCTGGAGAAACAGATGAAGATTTTGATAAAACTATGAGATTTATAGAAAATATAAAATTTGTAATAGCATATTCATTTATTTATAGTCCAAGACCAGGAACACCAGCAGCAAAGCTTGAACAAATTTCCAATCCAATTAAAAAAGCTAGATTGGCTGCTTTGCAAAGTTTATTAAAAAAACAACAAAAAGAATATAATGATTCTTTTTTAAATAAAAAAATCGAAATTTTGTTTGAAAAAAAAGGAAGATATAAAAATCAATATATAGGAAGGTCTATATATAATCAAAGTGTTCATGTTAAATCAAATTTAAATTTAATTGGTTCTCTTAAGAAAGTTAAAATTTCAAGTAACACTAATTTTTCATTAGAAGGAAAAATGTATGAATAAAAATTTTGACAAAGTAATAGAAATAGAATTTGATGACAATACACTACTTAGTAGTATATTTGGCTTTGAAGATAAAAACATTCATTTAATAGAGAAGTTGAATAATGTAACTATTAATTACCGAGGAAATATTCTTAAGATAGTTGGCAATAAAAATGCATTAGAAGAGACTAAAATTACTTTAGAGAAACTTTATAATGATGCAAAAAAAGGTTTTGAGATTGATGATGAAAAAATCAAAGATATTAGAAGTTCACTTACATTAGAAATAAATAATGATAATATGAATTCTTCATCTATAAACTTAAAAAAAAGAAAAATATTACCAAGAACAAAAAATCAAAAAATATATTTAGATTTACTGAATAAAAAAAACATAGTTTTTGCTATTGGACCAGCAGGAACTGGTAAAACATATTTAGCTGTTGCAAAAGCAATATCATCTTTACAAAATGGAAAAATAAAAAAAATTATATTATCTAGACCAGCGGTTGAGGCAGGAGAAAAAATAGGATTTCTCCCTGGAGATTTAAAGGAGAAAGTAGATCCTTTTTTAAGACCAATTTATGATGCTTTATATGATATGATTCCATATGATCAAGTAGAGAAAAAAATAAATAGTGGAATAATTGAAATAGCACCAATTGCTTTTATGAGAGGGAGAACATTAAATGATTGTTATATTATTTTGGACGAAGCTCAAAATACAACAAAAATCCAAATGAAAATGTTTTTAACTCGTCTCGGTAAAAATAGTAAAATGGTTATAGCTGGAGATAAAACTCAAATAGATCTAATATCAAAAAGTGATTCAGGCCTAGTTGATTCAGAAAAAAGATTGAATAAAATTAATGATATAGGTTTTATAAAACTTGAAAGTGCTGATGTTGTTAGGCATGAATTGGTTCAACAAATTATTGAATCTTACGAAGAATAAATGAAGGTAGAATATTCAATAATTTTAAAGACCAAAAATTGGCCTAGAAGATTAAAAAAAGTTAATCAAATTATCAATAAAGTTTTTAAAAATAAGAAAATGCTTAATTTTGATAAAAAAAGTGATTATTTTTTTAATTTTATATTAACAAATGATTATTTTACTAAAAAAATGAATAAAACCTACAAAAACAAAAATTTTCCAACAGATGTTTTAACTTTTATTTACAAAATAAAAAAAAGATATAATTTTGAAAAACATTGTGATATTATGATTTCAGCAGAAACAATTATATATGATTCAAAAAAATTAAATATAAACTTTTATGATAATTTTTTACATTTAATTATTCACAGTATTCTTCACGTTAATGGTTATGATCACAATAATAACAAGAATTATTTAATAATGCGAAACAAAGAAATAAAAATTTTAAAATATTTTGGTATTAAAAATCCTTACAAATGACAAATAAAAATAATTTTCTTAAAAAATCTTGGAGAATTTGGTTAATAAACAAACTTCTTTCTTCTAAATCTAATATAGATGAAGTTTTTGCTTTGTTAAGTGAAAAATCTGAAATGATTTCTGAAAAAAAATTAGAAGAAATTGATGATAATAATGAAAACAGTTTGATTAGAAATATTATTAATTTGAATGAAAAAAGCGTTGAAGACATCATGGTTCCCAGGGCAGAAATAATTTCAATTGAAAAAAATCAAAATATAAAGAATATATTGGCAATAATAAAGACAGAAGCTCATTCAAGAATGCCTGTATATGACCAAAATTTAGATAATACTCTTGGTTTTGTTCACGTTAAAGATGTTATTAAAAATTTAAATATAGATGAGTTTGAGATTAGTAAAATTTTAAGAAATGTTCTTTATGTAGCCCCTAAGTCTCCAATTTTAGATTTATTAAAAAGAATGAGAGCGTCAAGGATACATATTGGTTTAGTCGTAGATGAGTTTGGTGGTGTTGATGGATTAGTAACAATTGAAGATTTAGTAGAAGAGATTATTGGAGAAATTGAAGATGAGCACGATGCGGATGATGATATAAAATTTCATAAAATTGATAAATCTAGAGCAGTTGTTGATGCTTCTTATAAACTTTCTGAACTTTCTAAGATCTATAATATTGAAATCAAAGAAATGAAAGATGATGAAATAGATACTGTTGGAGGTCTCGTATTTTTTTTATCTGGTAAAGTGCCTAAAACTGGTGAAATTTTTAAATACAATAACTCTTTAAATTTTAAAATATTAAGTGCGTCTAATAGAAGAATAAATACAATTGAAATTAACAAAGAAAAATAAACTTGATTCGTTATTTAAAATTTCTTTTTTGCGGAGCTATATCATCTCTTTTATTCCCTCCGTTTTTATTTTTTCCTATAGGATTTATAGTTTGTCCTTTTCTTTTTTATTTAATAATTGATAAAAAAAATCAAAATTTGAATAAAACTAAAATTTTTTTAAATGGGTTTTTTTATGGTTTAGGATTAAATAGTATATTACTTAATTGGATTAAAGAACCTTTTTTAGTGGATTTAAATACTGCAGATTTTTTCTGGTTTTCTTATTTATTAATTATATATGTATCAATATATTTTGGATTTATATTTCTATTTTTAAGTTATTTTAAAAAAAATCTAAGCAAATTAATAATATTGCCTTCATTAATAGTAACTTTTGAGATTATAAGAGCAAATTTTATATATGGATTTCCTTGGGTTACATTTTCTTTAGCAGCTTCGGATAATCTTTATTTATTACAAATTGCATATTATCTCGGCACAGAGGGATTAAGTTTGTATGTATTGACTTTATTTTTTTCACCAATTCTTATTTATTTTTTGATAATAAAATATCAAATAAAACAAGTATATTTTATTATATCTATATTTATATTTTTAAGTATATCATTATTCTATTTGAGTTATAATAGACTGCATAATGACGAAAAATTTTCTGATAAAAAATTAGTAAATTTATCTATAAACCAATTAAATTACGCAGAAAATGAAAAGAATCTTGAAGAAATACATAATATAATTTCCAAAAATACTAATACAATGTATATTTTTTCTGAAATAGATTACCCACATCTTGTTGATACCAATTTTATTAGTTCAGATTTCAAGAAATCATTAAAAACTGGAAGTTCAGTTTTGATTGGAGGTATAAGAAAAATAAATAATAATTTTTATAATTCATTATTTTATGTTTCTAATAAAAATTTTGAAATTTTTGATAAAAAAATTCTAGTACCTTTTGGAGAATTTTTGCCATTTAGAAAATATTTAAAATTTTTGTCTCCTATTTCGGGAAATATTGATCTTCAAAAAGGAAAAAATCAAAGATTAATTAATAGCTCTTATCATTTTAGTTTTATACCCATTATATGTTATGAAATAATTTTTAATAAGTTAATTTTAACAAAAGATAATGTTAATTTTCCAATCATGGTTAATATCACTAATGATTCTTGGTTTGGTGAGTATTCTGGCCCATTTCAACATTTTTATCTTTCCAGAATCAGAAGTGTTGAGTTTAATAAATATCTAGTAAGGGTTTCAAATAATGGAATATCAGCAATCATAGATAATTATGGCAACATAATAAACATGTTACCACTTAATAAAACAGGAAAAATTGAATATCAACTATTTATTCCAGAAAGTATTGATAACAAATATAGATATCATTTTATTATTTATATTATCTTATTGTTTTTATTTTTTGTTGCAATTTTAATCGATGTTATATTTAGAAAATCAAAAAATTAATTATAAATTATACGGAAGAAGAAAGGGAAGAAAATCTTTTAGTTCAAAAGATATATCTTTTTTGAATAAAAATTTATTTTGTAGTGAAAAAATAAAAAATAAAAAAATTATTTTAGATATTGGTTTTGGTTATGGTGAAAGCACTCTCTATCTTTCTTCAAAGTATAAAAATTCAATTATTATAGCTATAGATGTGTATAAAGACGGTATAATTAATTTATCTAAAAAAATAAGAGAAAATAAAATAAATAATATAATTATATTTAATCAAAATGCTTTATTTTTATTTGACAAAAAAAATATTAAAAAGTTAATTAGCGAAATATGGATTTTTTTTCCAGATCCTTGGTCAAAAAAAAAACATAATAAAAGAAGACTTGTTAATAAATACTTTATTAATAAAATTAATTTTTTTTTAAAAAAAGACTCTAAAATTTACATAACAACGGATTCGAGAGATTACTTGATTTCAATTCTTGATACTTTCTCTAAAAGCAAACATTATTTATGGATAAACGAAATTCCTTATAAGTGGGATTATGCATTTAATAAGCTGCCAGATACAAAATATTATAAAAAATCCCTTATAAACAAAAGAAAATCTTTTTTTTTACATTTTCAAAAAATATAATTCTTGTCTTTTTTAATTAAAATATTATAAGGGGCAAAATTTAGGAATTGTTGAGGTGGGAAATTCCCACCTTTTTTTTGGTTAAAATATGGCAAAAGAAAAAATAAAAGTTATTAGAGAAGATATGCTTCAAGTTGTCAAGAATGTTGCTCATGAAAAAAATCTTGAAAAAGATGAAGTGTTTATTGCTATGGAGCAAGCTTTAGAAAAAGCTGCCAGAGTCAAATATGGACAAGATAAAGATATTAGAGTTTCAATAAATAAGGAAAGTGGAGATATTGAACTTAATTCTTATATGGAAGTTGTAGAAAGTATAGATGAAGAAAATCAGTTAAATCAAATAAAAATATCTGATGCTTTAAAGATTGATTCAAAAATTACTACTGGTGAATTTATTAAACAAAAACTTCCCCCCTTTGAATTTGGAAGAGTAGCAGCTCAAAATGCAAAAGGCGTTATAATTCAAAAGATTAGAGAATCTAATAAGGCAAAGCAGTATGAAGAATATAAAGATAAAATTGGAGAGATTATAAGTGGAGTAGTAAAGAGAACAGAATTTGGAAATGTGATAATAGATCTTGGCAAGGGAGAGGCTATTTTAAAAAGAGAAGAATTAATACCTCGCGAAGCATTCAAGAATGGTGATAGAATTAGAACATATATTTATGATGTAAAAGAAGATACAAAAGGATATCAGGTTTTTTTGTCGAGAACACACCCGCAATTTTTAGCAAAATTATTTACTCAAGAAGTCCCAGAGATTTTTGAGGGAGTTATTTCGATAAAAAGTGTTGCAAGAGATCCGGGATCAAGAGCAAAGATTAGTGTTTTTGCAAATGATTCCACAATAGATCCAGTTGGTGCATGTGTAGGTATGAGGGGATCTAGGGTTCAAGCTGTTGTTAATGAGTTACAAGGAGAAAAAATAGATATTGTTATGTGGTCAGAAAATCAAGCAACTTTCTTAGCAAATGCTTTAGCTCCTGCAGAAATTTCAAAAATTTTTTTATATGAAGAAAAGAATATGGTTGAAGCTGTAATTCCAGATAACCAATTAAGCATTGCTATAGGAAGAAAAGGTCAAAATGTAAAATTAGCTTCTTCTCTAACAAATTTAGAAATTGATATAATTACTGAGGAAGAAGAAACCGAAAGAAGACAAGAAGAATTTAAAATTAAAACTAATATGTTTATAGAGTTATTGGATGTCGAGGATGTAATTGCACAATTGCTTGTAACAGAAGGCTATGTATCTATTGAAAGTATTGCTAACGAGAATGTATCAAGTTTAGAAAAAATTGAAGGATTTGACAATGCTTTAGCAAATGAACTTATTGAAAGAGCAAATAATTATATCAAAGGAGAGGAAAAAGATAATTTAAAAGTTATAGAAGAAAACAAAATTGAAGATGATCTTAAAAGCTTAGAAGGTCTGAATAATAAAATGTTAGCTTTATTAGCAACACACAATGTAAAAAATTTAGATGATTTTGCTGGACTTTCTACATATGATTTGCTCGATAAAACTGAAGGAATTTTTAAAGATTTAGATATTGATGAATCAACAGTAAATAATATGATTATGAAAGCTAGAGAAAAATGGTTTAGCGAAGAAAAACAAACTTAAAGTAAGTGTATAAAAATTGGAAAAAAAAGATAATAATAGAAAAAAAAGACCTCTTAAACTTTCTTCTGCTGGAAGATTACAACTAAGGAGAAATTTAGGTCCAAGTAAGCCAGGAGGTCCCCCTAGACAGGATAAGGGAAAAACAATACAAGTTGTTTTTAAAAATAGAAATAATAAACAACAAAAATCATCTACCACAAAATCAAATTTAAGAGGATATTCATCTTTTAGAACTCAATCTACTCCTAAATTAAATACACCTTTTCAAACACCTTTTAAAAATAACAGAAATTTTATTAAAAAGCCAAATAAGCTACAAGAAGAAAAAAAACATCTTACAAAAAAACAATCTCCCAAACTTAACGTTGATCAAGATGAAAAATCAGGAAAATTAAGTGTACATAAAGTTTTAGAAAAAGAAGCACAGGAGTATGATAAATTTCCAAGTTTAGCAAAAATAAAAAGAGCAAGAGAAAAAGAAAGACTTAAATCAAATGAAGATATATCTGAAAATAAGATTTCAAGAGAAGTGATTATTCCCGAGATAATTACTGTTCAAGAGTTAGCTAATCGAATGGCAGAAAAAGTTGCTGATGTTGTTAAATCATTGATGAAAAATGGAATTATGGCTAATGCAGCACAATCTTTAGAAGGAGATACTGCAGAATTAATTGCCACAGATTTAGGTCATAAAGTAAAAAGAATTACAGAAGATGATTTATTAAAAGGAATTGAAGATTTTAAAGATAACGAAAAAGATTTGTTACCAAGACCTCCTGTCGTTACAATAATGGGACATGTAGATCATGGAAAAACTAGTATTTTAGATGCTTTGAGAAGCTCCAATGTAGTGTCAGGTGAAGCTGGTGGAATTACTCAACATATAGGAGCATATCAAACTAAAAGTAATGGGAAACTTATAACCTATATAGATACTCCTGGACATGAGGCTTTTTCAAAAATGAGATCGCGAGGTGCCCAAACTACTGATATCGTCATTTTAGTAGTAGCAGCAAATGATAGTGTTAAACCTCAAACAATCGAAGCTATTTCACATGCAAAATCAGCTAAAGTACCTATCATAATAGCAATTAATAAAATTGATTTGCCTGGAGCAGATCCTGACAAAGTGAGAAATGATTTATTAAATCATGAATTAATTGTTGAAAAATTACAAGGCGATATTTTAGATGTAGAGGTTTCAGCTACAAAAAAAACAAATCTTGATAAATTACAAGAAGCTATAATTCTTCAAGCAGACTTACTAAATTTAAGATCAAATCCTAACAGAAATGCTCGAGGTGTTATAATTGAATCTAAACTTGAAAAAGGTAAAGGACCTGTTGCTACTGTTTTAGTTCAAAAAGGATCTTTAAAAATTGGTGATATATTTGTTTCTGGTTCAGAATGGGGAAAAGTAAAAGCTCTTTTTGATGATAAGGGAGAAAAAGTATCTACAGCACCACCTTCCTTCCCTGTTGAAGTTTTAGGATTTGATTCTAATCCACTTGCAGGAGATGATTTTATAGTTGTAGAAAACGAAAACACAGCAAGAAAGGTTTCAGAATATAGAAAAAATAAGAATATAGAAAAAAAGAATACAGTTAATAAGACTAAATCAAATGTCCAAGAAATGTTTGCTCAAATAACAGTTGGGAAAAAAGCTAATCTTCCCGTTGTTATTAAAGCTGATGTTCAAGGTTCCGCTGAAGCTATTGATAATTCAATAAACAAGTTGTCAACTGATGAGGTCACTGCACAAGTTCTTTATAAGGGAGTTGGAGCTATAACTGAAAGTGATGTTGCTCTAGCAAATTCTAATACAGGATTCATTATTGGATTTAATGTAAGAGCGATACCACAAGCAAGGGATTTAGCAAAAAGAGATGGTGTTGACATAAAATATTATTCAATAATTTATGAATTAATAGATGATATGAAAAAATTTATGGGAGGCTTATTATCTCCTGATATCAAAGAAAAAATAACTGGAAATCTTGAAATTAGAGAGGTTTTTTCAATTTCTAAAATAGGTAATATTGCTGGATGTTATGTAAAAGAAGGTTATATAAAAAGAACATCAAAAGTAAGAATTTTAAGAGATAATGTTGTTATCCATGACGGAACTCTTGGAAGTTTAAAAAGATTTAAGGAAGAGGTAAAGGAAGTTCAGCAAAACTATGAATGTGGAGTTATGATTCAAGACTACAATGATATAAAGATAAATGACATTATTGAAGCATACGAAATAAGTAAAACTGCTAGAACATTATAATAAGAATTTATGTTAAAAGATAAGATGCCTACTCAAAGGCAGCTCAGATATAGTGAAGTTATAAGAAGGATAATTAGCGATACTATAAGTAAAGGTAATATTTATATAGATCAATTTGATTTGAGTAATATAACTATTTCTTTTGTTAAAGTATCAAAAGATTTTAAATTTGCATCAGTTTATATAATGCCTTTAGGAGGTTTAAACAAAGAATTCATTCTTAAAAAATTTAATGAAAACAAATATATTTTTAATAAAGCAATTTCAAAAGAGAAATTAAAATCAAAATACACTCCAAAAGTAAAATTTTTTTTAGATGATACTTTTGAGGCAATTGATAAAATTGATAAATTGTTAAATAATAAAAAAATTATTAGAGACTTAAAAAAATGACAGATAATGGTTGGATAAATTTATATAAACCCCCTAATATAACTTCGTTTAAAGCTATTAATAAAATTAAAAAAAAATTTAATTTAAAAAAAATTGGCCATGCAGGAACTCTAGATCCAAATGCAGAAGGCATCCTTCCTATTGCTTTTGGAAGAACTACAAAGCTTATTTCATTTATTAATAATAGTCGTAAAGAATATTATTTTGAAATAACCTGGGGCTCACAAACTGTTACTGATGATAAAGATGGAGAGGTTATTGCAAGATCTAAAAATATTCCAAATTATAATGAAATAGAAAATAAGTTAAAATTTTTTCTTGGAAATATAATGCAAAAACCTCCTAAAGTTTCTGCTGTGAAAATTAATGGCAAAAGAGCTTATAAAAGAGTTTTAAAGAAGGAGCAATTTGAAACAAATTTTAAATTTGTTAAAGTTTATCAATTAAAAATAATTGATTTTCCTTCAAAATTTATAACTAAATTTTTCATAGAATGTGGAAAGGGCTTTTATATAAGGAGTTTTGCTAGAGACTTAGCGGAAACTTTAAATTCTAAAGCTCATATATCCTTTTTGAAACGCTCATCAGTTGGAAAATTTAAAGAAAATAATTCGATTTTACTGGACGATTTGCTAAAAATAGGACAAATGGATTTTGGAATTAATGGTATTAATAATTCAATATCAATGCTGGACGACATCCCGGCGATAAAAATTGATAGTAATGATTTAATTAAAGATATTTCCTATGGAAAAAAAATAAAAATTAATTCATTTGAATATGAAACATTAATTAATAAAAATAACAAAGTTTTATTTGCTATAAATAAAGAAAATATTATTTCAATAGGAAATTTAAATAACGGTTATTTTTTACCAAAAAAAGTATTTATATAGGAGGTGCGATGTCGATTGATAAAAATGAAAAAAAAGAAATAATTTCTAAATTTGCAGTTAATGAAAATGATACAGGCTCAACTGTAGTTCAGATAGTATTATTAACTAAAAAAATTCAAAATTTAACAGAGCATTTTAAAAAACATAAAGGAGATAATCACTCTAAAATGGGATTACTTGCTATGGTCAATAGAAGAAAAAAGCTCCTTAGTTATTTGCATAGAAAAGATAATCAAAAATATAAAGAAATTGTAAAAGAATTTAATATTAGAAGTAAAATTTAATAATATAGGAAAAATATGTTTAATGAAATTGTAAAAAAAATTGAATGGTGTGGTAAGGAATTAAAAATAGAAACTGGTAAAATTGCCAGACAAGCTGAAGCTTCCGTATTAGTAACTTATGGTGGAACAACAGTAATGTCAAATGTAACAGCATCAAAAAAAATAAATCCCGAAATAGATTTTTTCCCCTTAACAGTAAATTATCAGGAAAAATTTTATTCAGTGGGAAAAATTCCCGGAGGATTTTTTAAGAGAGAGGGAAGACCAACAGAAAAAGAAACTTTGGTATCAAGGTTAATTGACAGACCTATAAGGCCTTTATTTCATAAAGATTTTAAAAATGAAACACAGGTCATTTGCACTGTTCTATCTCATGATCAAGAAAATGATTCCGATATTGTTGCCCTTATTGCTTCGAGCGTTGCGATTACTTTATCAGGTTTACCTTTTTTAGGTCCTTTAGGGGCCTCAAAGGTTGCTTTAGTAAATGATAAATTGATTGCAAACCCTTCGCTAAGTCAGTTAAAAGACTCTACTTTGGATCTTGTAGTAGCAGGAACAAAAAAAGGTGTTTTGATGGTTGAATCTGAAGCTAATCAATTATCTGAAGATCAAATGCTTGAAGCGGTAGTTTTTGGAAAAAAATCTTATGAACCTGTAATAGATTTAATTGTTGATATAGCTAAGAAAGCAGCAAAAGATCCCTGGATTATTGATGAACAAGAAAAAGAAGTTCTTGAATTACCAAACAATATAAGTGATCAATATTTTGATAAATTCAATGATATTTATTTGATTAAAGAGAAACAAAAAAGATCAAACGCACTCGAAATAACTAGAAATGAAATTGTTGAAAAGTTTTCTTCTGAAACTTTAAACTCTGTAATTGTTAGTGATGCTATAAAGTCACTGGAAAAAGATATTGTTAGAAGCAGGCTTATTCAAAAAGGAAATAGAATAGACGGTAGAGATACAAAAACAATAAGGCCTATTGAATGTCAGGTTGGTTTTTTAGAAAGAACGCATGGCTCAGCTATTTTCACAAGGGGTGAAACTCAAGCCATAGTTATTACAACACTTGGAACTGGACTAGACGAACAAAGAATTGATGCTATTGAAGGAGAATATAAAGAAAACTTTATGCTTCATTATAATTTTCCTCCATATTCTGTAGGTGAGGTAGGAAGAGTTGGTTCTACAAGTAGAAGAGAAATTGGCCATGGAAAACTTGCTTGGAGAGCTATTCATCCGATGCTGCCCACAAATGAAGAATTTCCTTATACTTTTAGAGTTGTTTCAGAAATTACTGAGTCAAACGGCTCTAGTTCTATGGCAACAGTTTGTGGAACATCATTGTCATTAATGGATGCAGGAGTGCCAATTAAAAAACCAATAGCAGGTATTGCTATGGGATTAATTAAAGAAAAAGAAAAATATGTTATTTTGTCTGATATTTTAGGAGATGAAGATCATTTGGGTGACATGGATTTTAAAGTAGCTGGAACTAAAGATGGAATTACTTCTTTACAGATGGATATTAAAATAACAAGTATAACTACTGAAATAATGAGTGAAGCACTTAACCAAGCTAAAGAAGGAAGACTCCATATATTGGAAGAAATGTCAAAGGCTATTGATAAAAGCAGAAAAAATATTTCAAACTTTGCTCCTTCAATAACAACTATGCAAGTTAATAAAGAAAAAATTAAAGATGTTATAGGAAAAGGCGGTGCTGTAATCAGAGAAATTACTGAAAAAACTGGAGCAAAAATTGAAATTAATGACGCTGGATTAGTTAGTATTGCATCCGTAGATGGAGATTCAGGTAAAGCAGCAATAGAATGGATAAAGGGCATTGTTGCAGAGCCTGAAATTGGAAAAACATATGAGGGAAAAGTAGTTAAATTAATGGATTTTGGAGCTTTTGTTAATTTTTTAGGCGCTAAAGATGGATTAGTTCATATTAGTCAGTTAAAAAACGAAAGAGTTGAAAAGGTTTCAGATGTTGTCAGTGAAGGAGATTTGGTGAAAGTTAAAGTTTTGGATGTTGATCAAAAAGGTAAAATAAAACTATCAATGAAAGAAGCAGATAAAGAATAGTTTTTATGACCTTGCAACTTCCCAAACTAATAGGTCATAGGGGGGTTAAAGATATAGCTCCTGAAAATACAATTGAATCAATTAAAAGTGCGATTAACTTTGGTTTAAATTGGGTCGAAATAGATGTAAAAATCTCCAAAGATCAAAAACCTTTTTTACTTCATGATGATACATTAGATAGAACTACTTCTGGTAAAGGCAGTCCTTTAGAATTTAAATATAAAGAAATAATAAAATTAAATGCTGGAAAGTGGTTTGATAAAAAATATAGAAATGTACATCCCCCATCTTTGGAATCTGTATTATCTTTGTGTTTAAATAATAAAGTAGGGGTTAATATTGAATTAAAACCAAATAAAGGTTTTGAACAATTAAACGTAAAGGCTGTATCTGAAATAGTGAAAAAATTTAATATGGATTATTATTTTTCTAGTTTTGATTGGAAATCTGTAATTTTAATTAAAAAATTAAATAAAAACTTTAATGTGGGTGTTTTAATAGATAAATTTAAAAACTTTTCAGATTTAGAGAAGATAGTAGCTCAATGTTGTAAATATAATTTTTTTTCTTGTAGTTTTAATATTGAATTAATTAATGAGAAAGTAGTATCAATTTGTAAAAATAAAGGAATCCATGTTGGTGTTTATTCTACTCAAAATATAGAAATTAACGAAGCATTTCACTTGTGGAGAATAGGTGTAGATACTATTTTTATAGACAATCCAAAGAATTATAAAAGAATTATAAAAGATATTTAGGTTTTAGGCATTCCTATTACATTATAACCACAATCAACATAGTGAATTTCTCCGGTAACTCCTTTTGACATATCACTAGATAGATAAACTGCTGTATTTCCAATCTCTTCTAGACTGACATTTCTTTTTAAAGGAGAATTATTTTTAGTAAAATTAAAAACATCTCTTGAATTCCCTATTACTGCTCCTGATAATGTTCTCATTGGACTTGCAGATATAGCATTAACCCTAATATTATTTGATCCAAGATCTACACTTAAATATTTAACACTTGCTTCAAGAGCTGCCTTAGCTACGCCCATTACATTATAGTTAGGCATAACTTTTTTAGCGCCATGAAAAGTTAATGTGGTTAAGCTGCCTCCATTTTTCATATAATGTGAAGCTAAAAAAGCTATTTTAGTAAAAGAATAACATGAAATATTTAGCGTATTAATAAAATTTTCTTTAGATGTTATTAAATATTTTCCGCTCAATTCTTCTTTATCTGAAAATGCAAGAGAATGAACAATAAAATCTATATTATCCCAGTGATTACCCACTTCTTGAAAACATTTTTCCAAATCTGCTTCTATAGAAACATCACATTTAATTAATTTTTCACTATCAACTTTTTCTGATAAAGGTTGCACTCTTCTTAGAAGAGATTCATTCTGATAGGTTATAATTAAAGAAGCATTATTTTCTTTTAATTTCTTTGCAATACCCCATGCAATAGAATGATCATTTGCTATACCAAATACAATTCCTTTTTTTCCAGATAACATTTAAATTTTTGAAAAAATTAAACAAGCATTTGTGCCGCCAAATCCAAAACTATTTGACATTATTTTATTTATGCTTGTTGATTCAATTGTTTTAGTTAATATATTAAATTCTTTTGCTTGTGGATCAATGTTTTCTATATTTGCTGAACCTGATAAAAAATTATTATTCATCATTAATAAGCAATAAATAGCCTCTTGAACTCCTGTAGCCCCAAGAGAATGACCTGTTAAAGATTTTGTAGAGCTAATATAAGGATTTTTATTTCCAAATACTTTTTTTATTGAATCTAACTCAACGATATCACCTAATTGTGTGCTAGTTCCATGAGTATTAATATAGTCTATATCTAAATTAGATTCTAAAGCTTGCTTCATGCATCTCTCTGCACCTTCACCAGAAGGTTGAACCATATCATATCCATCTGATGTAGCTCCATATCCTGTTATTTCTGCATATATTTTTGCTCCCCTAGCTTTAGCATGCTCATACTCTTCTAACACTATAGTTCCACCTCCTCCAGCAATGACAAAACCATCTCTATTGACATCATATGCTCTTGAAGATTTAGTTGGATTATCATTGTATTTTGATGATAACGCACCCATAGCATCGAATAAAACTGATAGTGTCCAATGTAATTCTTCACCACCACCTGCAAAAACTATATTTTGTTTTCCTAATTGGATAATTTCATATGCATTACCAATACAATGACTACTAGTTGAGCAAGCTGATGAAATTGAATAGTTTACACCTTTTATTTTAAAAGCATTTGCCAAATTTGCTGATGTGCTACTAGACATAGTTCTTGGAACCATGTATGGACCTATTTTTTTTGCTCCTTTAGATTTAGTTATTTCTGCAGCCTTATATAAATTTTCAGTTGAAGGACCTCCTGAACCTGTAATAATCCCAGTAGTTTCATTAGAAATATTTTTATCTGTTAATCCAGAATCTATAATAGCATTTTTCATTGAAATGTAATTAAAAGCTGCGCCTTCTCCCATGAATCTCAAAATTTTTCTATCAATATGTTCTTCAAGATTAATATTTGGCTTGCCATGAACCAAGCTTCTAAATCCAAATTCTTTATATTCATCTGCTTTAGAAATACCTGAATTAAGATTTTTTAAACTATTTATTACTTCTGTTTGGGAGTTACCAATACAAGAAATTATTCCTATGCCAGTTATAACAACTCTCTTCATATTAATTTAATTTTTAGGAATAAATAAACCAACTTTCATATCTTTAACTTGGTATATTTGTTCACCATCTGCTTTCATAATTCCATCAGCTATTCCCATAATTAATTTTCTTAGTATTAAACGTTTAATTGAAATTTGATATGTGACTTTTTTAACTGATTTAATAACTTGACCTGAAAATTTTACTTCTCCTACACCTAAAGCTCTTCCTTTTCCCGGTTGTCCCAACCAGCCTAAATAAAAACCTAATAGCTGCCACATTGCATCTAACCCTAAACATCCCGGCATAACAGGATCATCTTTAAAATGACAATCAAAAAACCAAAGATCTGGTTTAACATCTAATTCTGCAATTATTTCCCCTTTATTATATTTGCCGCCAATTTCATTAATATTTGAAATTCTATCAAACATTAGCATTGGAGGCAAGGGAAGCTGAGCATTGCCTTTCCCGAATAAAATACCTTTAGCACAATCAATTAGCTGATCGTATGTAAATGAATTAAGTTTCATAATTGATAGAAAATCTATATCACTAAAAAATAAAAATAAAATAATTAATACAACATATAATTAGAGCAATTTTTGTTTGTTTCGATACTTATTTTTTGTAAAGTAAGATTTTTTGAACTTACCAAGATCAATTTATCTAAATTTTCTTTATTTTTTAGTAAAAAATTGATAGCTAATTGTGTAGCAACTAAAGCAGTTAATCCTGCCACAGATCCCAAAACACCAACTTGATCACACCTTGATATCATAGGCTCTTTTTCACTGGGATACAGACATTTAAGGCAAATATGCTTATTTTTATGATTTTTAAACAAAATTACCTGGCCATCGAATCCTACAACTGAACAGCTTAGCAAAGGTATATGCTTTTTTACAGCATAATTATTAATTAAGCTCATTGTTTTTAAATTATCAGTGCAATCAATAATTAAATTTGAATCAAATAAATGATTATTTATATTTTTAGAATTTATTTTTTTATCAATTGCAAGAATGTTACTATCAGGGTTAATTTTATTTAATCTTAATTTTGCTATTTCAACTTTTTTTTTGTTTATATTTTTGACATCATATAAAGTTTGTCTATTTAAATTGCTAAGTTTTATTATATCATCATCAATAATTTTTATATTCCTTATTCCAGATGAAATAAGATATTGAGAAATAGGACAGCCAATGCCACCCATTCCAACAATTGCAATCTTATTATTTCTAAAAGAATTAAATTTTATTTCACTAAATTCTTTAAGTATTATTTGCCTAGCAAAAATTTTATATTCTCTATCTGATATACTCAAAAAATCACCAGTGTCTTTTAAATTGTTTTATATCCAATGTGTAAAGAAACAATCCCATTAAAAAAATTAATATTTGAAACATTATTAAATCCTTTTTTAATTAAAATTGCTTTTAAGAGTTCTTGATTTGGGAACATACTAATACTCTGGTCTAAATAATTATATGCGTCTTCATTTTTAGCAATGTATTTACCAATTTTAGGTATTATTTTTGATTTATAAAAATCATAAAATTTTGACAAAGATTTTAACTTTGGGGAACTAAATTCTAAACAATAAAAAATACCATTAGGTTTTAAAACTCTAAGAGCTTCGTCTAGAGCAGTCTCCATAAAAGTTATATTTCTCAAGCAAAAAGAAATTACATATTTATCAAAGCTATTATTTTTAAATGGTAAATTTTCTGCATTTGCATTTATAAAAATATTGTTACATTTATTTTTTTTCTTTTTTTCCAAACCTACTTTTAACATATCTAAATTTAAGTCTACAGATGTTACAAAAGCATTTGGATTTTTTTTATAAATTTGAAAAGCAAGATCTCCTGTTCCCGCACCTATATCAATTATATTTTCATTATTTTCTATATTCATGATTTCAATCAGTTCTTTTTTCCACAGTCTATGGAAGCCTAAACTCATAAGATCATTCATCAAGTCATATTTTTGTGAAATTTTAGAAAAAACCTCTTGAACCATTGGGGTTTTTTTATTTTTATTGATTTTTAACTTGCCAAAATGATATTTTAGTTTTTCCATAAATATATATTTATGCCAGAATTACCTGAAGTTCAAACAACAGTAAATGCCTTAAAGTTGATAGAAAAATCAAAAATAATTAAAATAAGAATTATCCTAAGAAAATTAAGGAATTTAATACCTGTTAATATTTCTAGAAAGATAAGAAATACGTCTGTTTTAGAGGTATATAGAATAGCTAAATATATAATTATTTCATTAGATAACAAAAATTCTCTAATAATACACTTGGGCATGTCTGGAAGATTAAAGATAAAAAAATTAAAAGAATATAAAAAACAAAAACATGATCATGTGCTAATTTTTTTTAAAAAAAATATATTAATTTTTAATGATCCTAGAAGATTTGGTATTTTTGATTATGATTTAACATTTTCCTTATCTAAAAATAAATATTTTCATAAAATAGGTTTAGATCCTTTTGATAAATCATTGACTAGTGTTAATTTTCATCGAAAATGTAAAATTTCTAAAAGATCTATCAAACAAATACTCCTAGATCAAAGAATTATTTCAGGAATTGGCAATATATATGCTAGTGAAATATTGTTTGATGCAAAAATTTCACCCTTTATATTAGGAAATCAATTAAACATAAGTGATGTTTCAAATTTATTAATTTCTATTCGTAAGATTCTGAATAAGGCAATAAAGTTGGGCGGATCTTCTTTAAGAGATTATGTATCAGTAGATGGCACATTAGGAAATTTTCAAAATTATTTCAAAGTTTATGGTAAACAGGGTAAAAAAATTAATGGTTGCACTATTTTAAAGACTATCCAACATGGAAGATCAACTTTTTATTGTCCTGACTTGCAAAATAACATAAATTATAGTTCTAATTTAGATTGATATTTAGATCAATATGTAATAAGTGGCCATTATGGGTAATCATAAATCAGCTCAAAAAAGAGCACGACAGTCAATTAGAAAAAATAATGTTAATAAGGAAGTAATAGGCAGATTAAGAACTAGCATAAAGCAATTTTATAAAATTCTAGATAATAAAGATGGCGATAATGTCAAAAGTGCCAGCAAAATCCTTAGTTTGTGCAATTCTAATCTATCAAAAGCTGTTAAAAGAGGAATAATCACTAAAAAATATGCTTCTAGAAAGTTATCCTCATTATCCAGTCAATTAAAAAAATAATTTTTTTTTTAAAATAAATTCACTTTTCTTCTTGATTAAATCAAGTAAAGAGTATTTTGTTTTATTAGGTTTATTGATTTATATTTTAGTGTCTTTTGATCTTTTACACTAAAACCCATACTAAAAGATCTTGATGGTAATTGGATGATTGTTTCTACTGATGATTTTAATGATAAAGATTGGTTAAATTTTAAGAAAAAATTAAAAAAGGATATAGGCGACACAGCATATAAAAATTGGTTAAAACAATTAGAGTTTTTGTCATTTGAAAGTGAGACCCTTTCTTTATCGGTTCCCACTAAATTTTTAAGAGATTGGATTGTAAATCATTATTCAGATAAAATTAAGATACATTCACAAAAATTTAATAAAAATATAAAGATTCTTAAAATAGTAGTTAAACCTGTGGGCGGTAGGATTTTACATGGAACTGCCAGAACTGTTAAACCTGATCAAAACAAGTTTAATCAAACTTATGATATTAGAAATAACCAATATGTAAATTCTTCAGAAGAATTTGGAGCGCCTTTAGATCCAAGATTTGATTTTGAAAATTTTGTTGTAGGCAAACCAAATGAATTAGCTTTTGCAGCAGCCCAAAGAGTTGCTGAAGCAGACAAGGTATCTTTTAATCCTTTGTTTTTATACGGTGGAGTAGGTTTAGGTAAAACTCATTTAATGCATGCTATTGGATGGAAAATTAAAAATAAATCTCCAGATAGAAAAGTTGTATATTTATCAGCTGAAAAATTTATGTATCAATTTGTTAGAGCTTTAAGATATAAAGATACATCAGCCTTCAAAGAACAATTTAGATCTATTGATGTTTTGATGATTGATGATGTTCAATTTATTAGTGGGAAAGATAATACTCAAGAAGAATTTTTTCATACTTTCAATGCGTTGGTTGAGCAAAATCGACAAATAGTAATTTCTGCTGACCAATCACCTTCAGATTTAGACGGTGTCCAAGAAAGATTAAAGTCTAGACTAGGGTGTGGACTTGTTGCTGATATTCATCCAACTACTTATGAATTAAGATTAGGTATTTTAATGGAAAAAGCAAAAAAAAGAGGTGTAGAAATACCCCCTAAAGTTTTAGAATTTCTTTCTCATAGAATTATATCTAATGTTAGAGAAATGGAAGGGGCATTAAATAGATTGGTTGCTCATGCAACTTTGGTAGGAACAACAATTACTGTTGAAACTGCCCAAGAGGTTTTACAAGATTTAATTAGAACAAATAATAAAAGAATTACAATAGAAGAAATTCAAAAGAAGGTAGCTGAACATTATAATATTAGATTAACCGATATGCACTCTTCAAGAAGATCGAGATCTGTTGCTAGGCCTAGGCAAGTGGCAATGTATCTTGCTAAATCTATTACTTCCAGGTCTTTGCCTGAAATTGGTAGAAAATTTGGAGGAAGAGATCATACAACAGTTATGCATGCAGTAAAAAAAATAGAAGAACTTAAAGTCCAAGATCCAAATTTTCATGAAGACATTGAATTATTAAAAAGATTGATAGATTGTTAACTATTTTTTTTATATAATCTTTACATTATGAAAATTTCAATTGATAGAAATATTATATTTAAATCCTTAAACCATGTTCAGAGCATAGTTGATAAAAAGAATACTATTCCAATTTTATCTAATATTTTGTTAGAAGCATCAAATTCAAATTTAACATTAACAGCTACTGACATGGATTTATCAATAAAAACTAATATAAGTTGTTCAGTTGTTGAAGAGGGCTCCATTACTGTTCCTGCCCATACACTTTATGATATCGTTAGAAAAATCCCAGATGGAAATGAGATAGAATTTATATCAAATGATGGAAAGAAGTTTTCCATAAGATCTGGAAAATCTAAATTTTCTCTATCTTGTCTTCCTAAAGATGACTTTCCATCAATAGCAATAGACTCGCTGCAGTATGAATTTTCAATAAATGGAAGGGACTTATTATCGATAATAGATAAAACAAAATTTGCAATATCCAATGAAGAAACTAGATATTTTTTAAATGGTATATATTTCCACAAAAATACAGAGAAAAATGATAGTTTTTTAACCTTAGTTTCAACAGATGGGCATAGATTGGCAAAAATGGATTTAATACCAGAAAAAAATATTGATGATCTTCCTGGTGTTATAGTGCCTAAAAAAACGATACAAGAATTAACTAAACTTTTAGCAGAATTTGATCAAGAAGTTGTAATAAATGTTGATCCTAACAAAATTATTTTTTTTATTAATAATAGTATTTTAATATCTAAAGTAATTGATGGAAACTTTCCCGATTATACAAAAGTAATTCCTTCCAACAACCTTAATGTATTAAAAGTAAACAGAGAATTATTTTGTGAGGCTGTAGATAGGGTTAGCACTATTACCAATGAAAGATCAAGAGCTATTAAATTTAGATTATTTAATAATTTAGTAAATATTACAGCTTCTAATTCTGAAAATGGGTCTGCTTCAGAAGATATACAGGCTGAATATAATGGTAAAGAGATTGAAATAGGTTTTAATTCAAAATATATTTTAGAAATGATTAGTCAGCTTGAAGATGAATATGTAATTCTTAAATTTAATGATGAAAATTCACCTATGATAGCAAATGAATCTTCTAATGCAAATTTAATATATGTTTTAATGCCAATGCGCGTGTAATAAAAACTTGAGATTTTTTGAAAATATAAAATTAGAAAACTTTAGAAATTTTAATAATTATTATTTATCTTTTAATCAAAAATGTAATGTTTTTTACGGTTTAAATGGTTCAGGAAAAACAAACATTTTAGAAGCCATCTCTCTATTTGAAAAAGGAAGGGGTATAAGAAAAGATCGTTATGAAAATATGATCAATAAAAATCAAAATAGTAATTTTTTTAAAGTTATTTCTACATTTGTTTCAGCAAATAATAAAATAGATTTAGAATTAAAAAGTGAATTGAAAGATAATAGATATAAAAAAATTATCAAGGTAAACAAAAGTATTTCAATTGAAAATTATAATTATTTTGAAAATTTATTTTCTTTAATTTGGTTTTTGCCAGAAATGGAAAGAATTTTTTTGCAAAGTCCATCTGTAAGAAGGAATTTTTTAGATAGATTGGTTTATAATACTGATAAATCATATGTTAAACTTTTAAGAAAATATAATAACAGAATTATTGAGAGAAAAAATTTATTATATAAAGAAAAACCAGATGCAGAATGGATTAACAAAATTGAATTTGACATAGTTGATTTAGGAATACTAATTTATAAAAAAAGAGAAGAATATATTAATTCGCTTAATAATGAGTTAAAAAACCTAAACTTAACTAAAGAAAATTTTTTTAAAATTAAATTGAATATTAAGGACTCATTTATTAATAAAATTGATAATAAAGATAATTTGGAAGATATGTATTTTAAACAATTATCTCATAACAGAAATGAAGATATGATAAGTGGAGGATGTAAAATAGGACCTCATAGAAGTGATATATTGGGGAGAGATTTAATTAAAAATTTTTCACTAGATTTGTTTTCAACTGGTCAGCAAAAAACATTTATTCTTCAAATAATTCTTGCTCATTGCAATATATTAATAAAATCATTTAATTTACAACCAATAGTCTTTTTTGACGAGGTTTGCTCACATTTAGATGATAAAAATAGAGCTATATTACTTGAATTAATTGAAACTTTAAATGTTCAGATATTTTTAACTGGAACTGATAATAATAGTTTTTCTTTTTTATCAACAAACGCAAATTATTGTTGTATAGAATAATTATATGGAAACATCAAATTACACTTCACAATCAATTAAAGTTTTGAAAGGTCTGGAAGCTGTAAGAAAGAGACCAGGAATGTATATTGGGGATACAGATGACGGTTCAGGTCTCCACCATATGATTTATGAAGTCGTAGACAATTCAATTGATGAGTCTTTAGCGGGTTTTTGTGATGAAATATTTGTTATATTCAATGTTGATGGCTCAATAAGTGTAAAAGATAATGGAAGGGGAATACCTGTAGAAATTCACAAAACTGAGGGTGTTTCGGCAGCACAATTAATTATGACTGAACTACATGCAGGAGGTAAATTTGATCAAAATAGTTATAAAGTATCTGGAGGACTTCATGGTGTAGGGGTGTCAGTCGTAAATGCTCTTTCTGAAAAACTTGAACTAGAAATATCTAGAAATGGTAAAAATTATTCCATGGAATTTAATAATGGATTTGTTTCAAAGCCAATTAAAGAATTAGGACAATCAAAAAAAGACGAAAAAAATAATTTTATAACTGGAACTTCTATAACCTTTCTTCCTTCAGATAAAATTTTTTCAAATATTGAATTTAAGTTTGATGTAGTAGAAAATCGATTAAGGGAACTAGCTTTTTTAAATACAGGAATAAAAATAATATTGATAGATCAAAGATCCTCTAATGAGAAAAAAATTGAGTTAAAATTTGATGGAGGGATAAAAGAATATGTTAATTTTTTAAACAAAAGCAAAACACCTATACATAATTCAATTTTATATTATGAGTCTTCAAAAAATAATATTTCTTTAGAATGTTGTCTCCAATGGACTGATAGTTATCATGAAAATACTTTATGTTTTACAAATAATATTCCTCAAAAAGACGGAGGAACTCATTTAGCGGGTTTTAGAGGTGCTCTTACTAGAAGTATTGTTAATTATATAAATAAAAATTCTAAATTTAAAATAAATGTTTCAGGAGAGGATGCAAGAGAAGGGCTAACAAGTATAATTAGTATTAAAATGCCAGATCCAAAATTTTCAAGTCAAACCAAAGATAAATTAGTGTCCTCTGAAGTAAGAGCTGTTATTGAGTCAGAAAGTGCAGAAAAAATTGATCAGTGGATTGATGAAAATCCTGCTGAAATTAAAAAGGTGATGGAAAAAGTCGTTGAAGCCTTTAATGCTAGAGAAGCAGCAAGAAAGGCAAGAGAGTTAACGAGAAGAAAAAGCGCTTTAGAAATTTCTTCGCTTCCAGGCAAATTATCTGATTGTCAGGAAAAGGATCCAAATAAATCTGAATTATTTATAGTTGAGGGTGATTCGGCTGGAGGATCTGCTAAACAAGGAAGAGACAGAAAATATCAAGCAATTCTTCCTCTTAAAGGAAAAATTTTGAATGTTGAAAGAGCTAGAGAAGCAAAAATATTATCTAGTGCCGAAATAGGAACTTTAATTACAGCAATAGGAGCCGGATTTGGAAATCCAGATGAAATTAATTTAGAAGCAAATGAAGAAAAATTTAATTTAGAAAAAATGAGATATCATAAGATAATTATCATGACTGATGCTGATGTTGACGGAAGTCACATAAGAACACTGCTTTTAACTTTTTTCTATAGACATATGAAACCCATTATTGAATCTGGTAGACTATATATTGCTCAACCACCATTATATAGACTAAAAAAGGGTAATTCTATAAGCTATTTAAAAGATGAAAAACAAATGCAAAATTTCTTAATAGAACAAGCTCTTAAAGACATTAAAATTTCTAAATTAGACAAAAATGACAAATTAGAAGAATTAAGTAAAGAAGAGTTGATAGATATTATTAATGTTTCTAAAGAAGCACAAAAAAATATTTTGTCTTTAACTAGAAGAGTTGATAATACAGATATTATAGAACAAGCCGCTATTATTAAAGCCTTAAACATTGAAAACATTGAAAATCCAGAAGTTGCTAAAGAATTATCAAGATACCTTGAAATTCGATTAAATGCCATTTCAAATGTTTCTGAAAAAAGATGGAAAGTGAAATATGAATCTAATCAGTTATTTATTTCAAGAGAAATAAGAGGAGTTAAGTTTTTATATAAGATTGATAAAGAGTTTTTAATTACTCCTGAGGCAAAATCTCTTAATCAGTTAAGGGAAAAATTAATGAATAATTTTTATGTATTAAAGAAGGGGAAGGCTGCAATTATAACTCATGATCAGAATGAGTATTCTATTTTTGGACCATTAGGACTTATTGAAAAAATCCAGGAAATTGGAAAAAAAGGTCTACAAATCAATAGATACAAGGGATTAGGAGAAATGAACCCAGATCAACTTTGGGAAACAACTCTAGATAAGGACAAGAGATCTTTATTGGAAGTAAAAATAGATGATGCTTTAAAAGCTGAGGTAGATCTTTTTTCTATTTTAATGGGAGATGAAGTAGAAGGTAGGAGAAATTTTATACAAGATAACTCTCTAAAAGTTGCTAATCTAGATGTTTAAAATTTATCAAAACACATTTTTTCTTCTAAAGACAATCTTTACCTATTTTATTAATTTAAATTTATAAATATGCTATCAATAATTGTACCAGTTTTTAACGAATTAAATTATTTAAAAAAATTTACCACTAGATTAGAAGAAGCTTATATAAATGAACAAGATGTCGAATATATTTATATTAATGACGGTTCTACAGATGGTTCTAAAGAATGGTTACAAAAATATATTGAGGAAAAAGAAAATTCAGAAACAATAAATAAATATAAAATATTGGAGATTGATAAAAATAAAGGAAAAGGATTTGCTGTCCGAAAAGGAATTGAAAATTCTAAAGGTAATTATTTATTATTTCATGACTCAGATTTAGAACTGGATCCTATGGATTCTAAAGAAATGTATGAAATTATAAAAAAAAATAAAGAGATGGAAGTTTTATTTGGTAGTAGGTTTAGTTCTGGTAAATTAAGATCAAATAAATATTTTCTTAATACCTTGATAGTAAAAATTAATACTTTTTTGTTTAATATTTTATTTCAACAATCTTTAACTGATTTGCATTGTGGAATGAAAATTGTATCAAGAAGAGCAATTGAAAAACTAAATTTAAAAGTTAATGATTTTGGTTTTGAAATAGATATATCCTCTCAGATTGCAAAAAATAATATAAAAATATATGAATATGGAGTAAGCTATTTTGCGAGAACAATTGATGAAGGTAAGAAAATTACCTGGTTTGATGGATTACTGAGTTATTTTTATTTATTTAAACTTAGATATTTAGATAATGATATATCTATACTAATATCAATATTATATTCATCATTTTATATGGCTTTTATAGCCTCTTATTTTAGTATGGGCATAGGTAAAATCATCTTAGTAATTGTATTACTAATTTTGGGGAGCTTTATAGGATTGAAGTATAAATTGTTCCCATCATCCTTAATTTTTTTAACTATTTTTGTAAGTAGTTTTTTTAGTAAAGGAAACGGAAAATATTTAGCGACTTTTATTGGTGTTGTTTTAGGTTATCTTATAGCTAATTTTGTTAGCAAAAAAATTAACAAAATTACTAATAATAAAATTATTAATTTTTTTGTTTAATATTAGTAATTATTAAACATATTCCTATAATAAAAAATGTACTTACTCCCATCCAATTTTTTAATAGACTTCCTGTAGACATAAACGGCCAAAACAAAATTACAAATGTAGCCAGTGAAATAGGAGTGTATTCATTGGCAATTTTTTTATAGATAAACAGTAATAGAGAAGAGATATATATAATAAATATTATTAACCCAAACAAACCTGTTTCTACAAACCACTGTATATAAAAATTATGTGGATGTGTAACACAATTATAATTCTTAATTTTGTTTTTATATTTTTCATCATTATTGCAAAGATAAGTAAAATTATTTAATCCTATACCACTCCAAAAATTATCTTTTATCATTTGATAACTTAAAAGATAAATTTGTCCATATGCTGAATCTGAAAAATTATATATAACCTTCATAAAATCAGGTTGTAGCAAAATTATTTTTTTACATTTAATGTCAGTTTTATTTATACATTCTACTTCTTTTTCAACTTTTAAACCAAGATGATAAGGAGTTGATTCTATAATTTTATAATCATTGTAAATAGGATGAAATTTATTTAGAGCTAAAATTGATAAAAAAATAAATAATAATGAAATCATAAATATAATTCTTTTATTTTTATATATTAACATTAATAAAAAAAGGCCTAGTAAATAGGTTGCTAAAGCCATGCGTTCACCTGACATAAATATTATTGAACCAGAGATAGATATATATATTATTGATAATATTATTTTTAATTTATGATTATTTATAAAGGAAAAAATTGGAATTAATCCAAAAAGAGAAAATTTCGAAATATAAGAACCAGGAATTAGATCTCTAAAAGGTCCGCTTAATCTCCCATAAAACTCTGGAATGTATCCAAATATATCTTTTCCAAAGCCGTAAGCTGGGTCATATTTTAGAAATTGAAAAAATGAATCAATACAAACAAACAAAACTGATGCTAAAATAATACTAGAAAGTAGACTAATTTTTTTATTACTATCAAAAATCCAATAATACATGAAAATAGGTATTAAAAGAATTCTTATAAAAATTATAGCATCTCTATAAGCAAGCAATTTATTTTGAGCAAATAAACTTATGAAGATTAAAAACAACCAAAACAAAATAGATATAATTACAAAATTATTATGTATACTTTTAATTTGTTTTTTAAAAAAAAATATACTTAAAAATAATATTCCTATCAAGGTTATGCTTATATCTGGTAATGCAGGTCCACTTATTAGGCTTAAAGGCAATAAAAGAATTAAGAAATATGAAAATTTATATGCGATATTCATTTGCTAATTAGTTCAACAAATACATCTTCTAAATCACTTTCATAAGTATTAATTTCATTAAATTTAATTGAATGTTGATTTAATATTTCTATTATTTCTCTAATATTATTAATATTTTTATCATAATTTAAAGTTAATATATTATTATTTAAAGTTGGGTTATATACAGATAATATATCAGGAATATTTATTTTTGAAGATTCTAAGATAAATCTTGCTGTTTTTTTCCCTATCAAATTTAAAATATTTTTTTTTGTGTCATCTTTTAGTATTTTACCTTTATTTATTATAATAATATTATCACATAATTTTTCTGCTTCTTCTAAATAATGAGTAGTCAAACATATTGTAGTCCCATTATTTTTTAATTCAGAGACATACTCCCAAATATTTTGTCTTATTTCAAAATCAACACCTGCTGTTGGTTCATCTAGAATTAGAACATCTGGCTGATGAACTAAAGCTTTAGCAACTAATAATCTTCTTCTCATACCTCCTGACAAATTTCTTGCATAAGAGTTTTTTTGTTCAAGCAATCCCACTTTTTCCAAAATTTCATTAGTTTTTCTATCTTTGTTTTTAACTCCATACATGCCTGCCTGAAGTTCTAATAATTCTAAAGGTGTAAAAAAAGGATCCATATTTAATTCTTGAGGAACAATACCTATCTTTCTTCTGGATTCCTTAGGATTAATCTCAGTGTCAATTTCACATATACTTACTTTTCCACTATCTTTTTTTACTAAACCCCCTAAAATATTTATAAATGTAGATTTACCGGCACCATTAGGTCCTAAAAGTCCATATATAGACCCTTTGGGAATTTTAATGTTAAAATTAGTTAAAGCATGAACCATACCGAAGTTTTTTTTATTGAAAGTTTTATTTAGATCTTTAGCTTGTATTGCATATTTATAATATTTCATGTTTTGACTTATACACATAAATGAACAAACAAAATAGACTTATTCTAATCGATGGTTCTGGATATATTTTTAGAGCCTATTATGCATTACCTCCTATGCAGAGAAAAGATGGCACACCTGTAAATGCAGTATTTGGATTTACAAATATGTTGGTTAAATTAATTCAGGAATATGAAAATGAAAAATTAATTGTAATTTTTGATGCTGCTAGAGATAATTTTAGAAACAAAATTTACTCTCAATATAAAGCAAATAGAGGTGAAACCCCAGAAGATCTTATACCTCAATTTGATTTAATAAAAAAATGTGTGAAATCATTTAAATTACCACAATTAGAAATTAATGGTTATGAAGCTGATGACATAATAGCTACCTACACAAATTTAGCACAAAAACAAAAAATTCAATCTTTAATAATTTCTTCTGATAAAGATTTAATGCAACTAGTTAATAAGAATGTTGAAATGCTTGATCCTATGAAAAATAAAAAAATAGGCATTAAAGAAGTCGAAGAAAAGTTTGGAGTTAAACCCAATAAAGTAATTCAGATTCAAGCTCTTACCGGGGATAAGATTGATAACATTCCTGGTGCTTCAGGTATTGGTCCTAAAACAGCATTAGAACTAATAAAAGAATATGGAAATATTGAAGAATTAATAAAAAATGCAAACAATATCAAGCAAGATAAAAGAAAAGAGATTATTAAAAGTTCAGCTGAAAATATTCGTTTGAGTTTAGAACTGGTTAAATTAGATCATGAAGTAGATTTGCCAATTAAAATTGATACTATAACACCTTATAAAGAAATTAAGAATAATTCCGATACTATTTATAGTTTTTTAAATGAACAAGGTTTTAAAACAATTTATGAAAGATTAAAAAAGAGTGTATTGGTAAAAGAAGATTTACATAAAGAGCCCAAAGATTTAACGCATAAATATATTACAATTAAAGATATTAAAACTTTAGCCGCAATACATAAAAAAATTAAAGATATAGGTTATTGTTCAATTGACACTGAAACTGATTCACTAAGTATAGAAAAAGCAAATTTAATTGGAATATCTTTATGTTTTAATGAAAAAGAAGCTTATTATATTCCTATGAATCATAAAGAAATTGTTACAAATAAAAAATTAAAACACCAAATAGATCAAAAGAAAGTAATAGAGATTATTAATCTTATTTGTTCAGATCCTGCTATTATAAAAATTGGACAAAATATTAAATACGACATTAGAATTTTAAATAAATATAAAGTAACATTTGAAGCAATAGAAGATACAATGCTTATGTCATATGCTATTGATAATGGGATAACTAGACACGGAATGGATGATCTTGCTTATAGACACTTACAACATAATACAATTAAATTTAAAGATCTAGTAGGTTCTGGGAAGAAACAAATTACATTTGATTATGTAAATATTCATGCAGCAACAAAATATGCTGCAGAAGATGCTTTAATAACTTTAAAATTATATAACTTGTTTAAAAAAAGATTAATAAAAGAAAAGGTATCATTTATATACGAAAAAATTGATAAACCTCTTATCAAAGTATTATCATCAATGGAAAATTATGGAATAAAAATAAATAGAGAATATTTAGACATTTTGAGCAAAGAATTTGATGAAGAAAGTAAAAAATTAGAAAAAAAAATATTTATGATTACAAAAAAAGATTTTAACATTGGTTCGCCAAAACAACTAGGAGAAATCCTTTTTCTTGAAATGGGATTGCAAGGAGGTAAAAAAACAAAAACAGGAACATATTCTACTGACTCAGGAATTTTGGAAAATTTATCGAATCAAGGTCATAAAATTGCTAAATTGGTTTTGGATTGGAGAGAATTAACCAAACTTAAATCAACATACACTGATGCACTATTATTACAAGCAAATCAAAATACTAGCCGCGTGCATACATCCTATTCTCTTGCCACAACATTAACTGGAAGATTAAGTTCAAATGATCCTAATTTACAAAATATTCCTATTAGAACTGAAAATGGTAAAAAAATTCGTAAAGCTTTTATTAGTGAAAAAAAATATAAGTTAGTTAGTTTTGATTATTCTCAAATAGAATTGAGATTAGCGGCTGAAATTTCAAAAGATTCAAATTTTATTAGTGCATTTGTTAATGGTCAAGATATTCACAATTCTACTGCTAAAGAAATATTTGGTCTAAACGAAAAAAATATTACTTCTGAACATAGAAGAAAAGCAAAAGCTATTAATTTTGGTATAATTTATGGAATTAGCCCTTATGGATTAGCAAAACAATTATCTATTACTAATCATGAGGGTAAAAAGTATATAGAAGAATATTTTGCTAGATTTCCTAAAATTAAAGATTACATGCAATATCAGGTTAATTATGCAAAATCCCATAATTATGTAGAAACTATTTTTGGGAGAAAGTGTTACATTACCTCAATTAATGATAAAAATTATGTTTTAAGAGGTTTTTCTGAGAGACAATCTATAAATGCACCTATTCAAGGAACAGCTGCAGACATAATTAAACTTGCAATGATAGAAATTCATAAGAATATTTTATTAAAAAAAATTGATGCTAAAATGCTTCTACAAGTTCATGATGAATTAATATTTGAAATAAAAGAAGAAGCTATAGATGATAATATTTATAAAATTAAAAATATAATGGAAACTAATCATTTGAAAATTAAAAAATTTCTTGTCCCCTTAATTGTTGACTGTGGGATTGGAGATAATTGGTCTGAATCTCATTAACATAAAAATGAAAAATCAAAATGAGAAATCAAAAAAAAATAATCCAATGGCAAAAGATTTAAGAACTCCTAAATATAAACAAAAAACAATAAAGAGTAAGAAAATTTATAATAGAAAAAAGAAGTCTTCTATCTAAAAATCTTCATTTGGATAATTAAAAGCAAGCCAATTTTCAATGTCAGAATAGCCACCAATGTGTTTATCATTTATTACAATTTGAGGAACTTGATTCGCATTAGGAAATTTATTAAAAAACTCATCTCTTGTAATATCTTTTCCTAACATTAGGATAATAGGGTTAAATTTAGATAAAATATTTTTTGCCTTAAGACAATTTGGGCAGTTTTCCTTGGAATATATAATTATTTTCATTAAAAAGCTTCATCAAAAGCTATAGAACGGTCTTTAGGTCTTTGGTATTCTGAGACTCTTTTCTCGAAAAAATTAGTTACATTTTGAACATCCAATGCTCTCATAAAATCAAAAGGATTTTCTGTATTAAATATTCTTTCAAATTCAAAAAGATCAGCTATTCTATCAGCTACAGCTTCAATATATTTGCACATCAAGTCACTGTTCATTCCAATTAAATCTACTGGTAAAGCAGCTTTTACAAAATTTTTTTCAAATTCTACAGCTTCCCTAACTATTTCTTCAAATTGTGATTGGCTCACATTGCCAGTAATTAAACTTATATCCCTTATATCAGTATCTTCTAATTTTCCATTATTATACTTATCTCTTAAGGTTCTATACATAAGTGAAGAAAAACTAAAATGCATACCTTCGTCTCTAGCAATCCAATCATTTGAAAGAGCTAAACCTGGTAACAAACCTCTTTTTCTAAAATAATAAATTGCACAAAATGAACCTGCAAAAAACAAACCTTCAACCAAACCAAAACCAATTAATCTTGTTAATAGATTTTGATTACCATTTAGCCATTTTGATACCCATTGTGCTTTTTGATTAATGCAATGAACATTTTCTATTGCAGAAAATAATCGATCTTTTTCATCTGGATTTTCAACATATGATTCTATCTGCAAAGCATACATTTCAGCATGAATAGACTCATTAAGCATTTGAACAGATATAAAACATCTGGCTTCGGGAATTAATATTTCCTTGTAAAATCTTGAAGCTAAATTTTCATTTATCATTGCTTCAGAATTAGCAAAAAAAGCTAAAACTTGTTTAATAAAATGTCTTTCACCATCAGTTAAATTTTTAAGATCTCTTATATCATCTTGAAGAGAAACTTCTTCAGGTGTCCAGAAGGCTTGAATATGTTGTTTATATCTATCCCATATTTCATGGTGTTTTATGGGAAATATTGACTTACATCCTTTAGAAATCATTATTTTTTATTATGCACTGCAAGTATCGCATTCCTCTGTTTGATTGACTTCTATATATTTATTTCTGGCAGCTTTTTCATTTGAAACTGTAACTTTTACTGCATCTACTGCCGATCTACTTCTTAAGTAATACATTCCTGTTTTTAGTCCTTTTTTCCATGCATACATATGCATAGAACTAACTTTGCCAAAAGTTGGGTTTGCTAACCATAAATTCATTGATTGAGTTTGATCAATGAAAGGTCCTCTGTCAGCAGCCATATCAATCACTGTTTTTTGAGAAGTTTCCCAAACAGTCTTATAAATTTCTTTTAAGTCCTCAGGAAAATTAGGGATATTTTGAACTGATCCGTTTTCTAAAATTATGTTATCTCTCATATTTTTGTCCCACAATTTTCTTTTAGATAATTCTTTTACTAAGTGACGATTAACCAAAAGAAATTCTCCAGATAATGTTTGTCTTTTATAAATATTAGAAGTTTGTATTTGAAAAGTTTCAGTGTTTCCTAAAATTATACCCGTTGAAGCAGTAGGCATGCAAGCAGTAGTTAAAGAATTTCTTACACCATGTTTATTTATTTTATTTTTGAGACCTTCCCAATCCCACATATTAGATGGTTTTGTATTCCAAAGATCAAATTGGAACATTCCTTTTGATAATGGAGAGCCTTCATAAGTAGAATAGGTTCCTTTTTCTTTTGCTAATTCCATTGAAGCCTCAATAGCACCAAAATAAATAGTTTCAAAAATTTGTATATTTAGTTTTTTAGCTTTTTCTGAGTCATATGGTAAATTTAACATAAAGAAAACATCAGCTAAACCTTGCACACCCAATCCTATAGGTCTATGCAAATTATTAGATTTATTTGTTTTATCAGTAGGATAAAAATTGATGTCTATTACCATATCTAAATTTTTTACTGCTAGTTTTGATACTTCATATAATTTTTTAAAATTATATTTTTTTTCTTTATTATTTACAAATTTTGGAAGAGCTATTGAGGCTAAATTACATACCGCTGTTTCATTTTTTTCAGAATATTCAACAATTTCTGCACATAGATTTGAAGATTTTATGACTCCTATATTTTTTTGGTTTGATTTTTTATTTATAGCATCTTTGTAAAGCATGTAGGGTTGTCCAGACTCGATTTGAGCTTCAATAATCCTTGACATAAGAGTTCTAGCTTTAATTTTTTTAAGATGAGTTAATTTATTTTCATATTTAGTATAAAGTTTTTCAAATTCATTCCCATATGTGTCTGATAAACCCGGACATTCATTCTCGCTCATTAAAGTCCAATCTTTATCTTCTTCCACTCGTTTCATAAAAAGATCAGGTATCCAAAGCGCATAAAAAAGATCTCTTGCCCGAAATTCTTCAGCCCCTGTATTTTTTCTTAATTCTAAAAACTGCTCAATATCAGCGTGCCATGGCTCTAAATATACAGCAAAAGAACCTTTTCTTTTTCCCCCTCCTTGATCAACTGATCTAGCTGTCTCATTAAAAATTTTAAGGAAAGGAATGAGTCCATTTGATTTTCCGTTTGTTGATTTTATTCTACTTCCGCCTCCTCTAATATTATGGGCATGCATGCCTATTCCCCCAGCAGTTTTTGATATTAAAGCACAATCTTTAATAGTATTAAAAATACCTTCTATTGAGTCATCTTCCATAGCTATTAAAAAACAAGATGATAATTGTTGCATTTTCAATCCACTATTAAACAAAGTTGGAGTAGCATGAGTATAATATCCATTTGAAAGAGCTGAATAAGTACGTTTTAATTTATCATAACTATACTCTTTTCCTATGACAGTTAAAGCAACCCTCATCCAAAGATCCTGAGGTCTTTCGACTGTTTTATTTTCGTATTTTAAAAGATAGGCTCTAGTTAGTGTTGTTAGCGCAAAATAATCAAAGTTATAATCACGATCATAATCAATAATAGATTCAATATCTTCTTCATGTTCAACTACTTTATTATAATAATCCTCATTTAATAGTCCATCCTCAAATAAAAGTTTACTAGCTATTATAAAACCTGGAGTGTGTTTATGTAATGAATTAGCTTTGATTCTTGCAGCTAAAATAGAATAATCAGGGTGCTCAACAGTTAAGGCAGCAGCTGTCTCAGCAAGGTAACTATCTATCTCTGTTGTAGTAATTTCATTATAAAGTCCTGGTATAGCTTTTTGAGCTACAGTAATGGGATCAATAGATAATCCAGTTGATAGAACTGAAACTCTGTTTGAAATTTTTTCAAGAGAAACTGGTTCTTTAGAGCCATTTCTTTTTGAAACTGTCATTGCAAAAACTTTTCCACCTACTTGTTCTTTTAATTTAATTGTATGATATCTTTGAGCGGCTCTTTGCTCTCTATATAAAACATATGCTCTTGCAACTTTGTGATGCTCTTCTCTCATTAAAGCAAGTTCTACTTGGTCTTGAATATCTTCAATATGAATCATGTCACCATCGGCTATTCTTCTTGTTAAGGCTGTAATAATTTTTTCTGTTAGGGAATTAACAGTTTTGTGGATATTATTATTTTCTTTATTTTCATCATTTTTATTATTTCTAATTTTTGTTTGTGCTAAAAAGGCTTTTTTAATTGCATTGAAAATTTTTTCTGATTTAAAAGGGGCAATAGAACCATCTCTTCTAACAACTCTAAGGCTGATGATATCAACTTTATTTTCTGTTATTGGTTTTGATTTGATATCACTATTTGTATTTTTCAGATTTTGAGAATTCTGTGCCATCAGGTTATTTTCTTTTCATATAGTATAATATTGGAATACAACTGTATGTAGTGTTGCCTCTTAAATTACAATACAATATTTGCCGCATACCGCAATAAGAACAAAATATGAACTTAGATATTTTTTTATAAAAGTCAATTTTTATTTATATTTTTGATTTCAAGTTATTGAATTAGTTTAATTATCTAATATTTGATATCTAACTAAATATTTATTTTATAACAATTTATAAAAAAATGAAAGATATGTATATTTGACTTAAAACTGCCATAAAATATTATTAGTTGATAAAAAATTATGACCATAATTGCCTTAGTAGATGATGAAGAAAGTATAAGGACGTCAGTTTCTCTTGCTCTCAAACAAGATGGATTCGAAGTAGATTCTTTTCAAAATGGAGAAGAGGCACTCGAATCTCTTGAGAAAAAAAACTATGATCTTGGATTGTTTGATATAAAGATGCCAAGAATGACAGGTAATGAGCTTTTGATGAAAGTTCGATCTAGTAAAAACCTTGACTTAAAAAATCTTCCTATAATTTTCTTAACTTCAAAAGATCAGGAGCAAGATGAAATTATAGGTTTAAGGATGGGTGCAGCAGATTATATAAAAAAACCCTTTTCTCAAAAATTACTTAATGAAAGGATTAGAACTGTTTTAAGAATTCATGCCAATAGAAAAACAAGTAGCGGTGTATTAAATTCAGATAAAAAAAATATATTAAAACATGGTGAATTACAATTAGATCATGAAAAACAATTATGTTTTTGGAAGCAACAACCTATTGAATTAACTGTAGCAGAATTTCATCTTATAAATTGTTTAGCAAAAAATCCTGGAGTTGTAAAAGATAGAAATCAACTTATGGATGCAATGTATGGTGATAACATTTACGTAGATGATAGAACAATTGATAGTCATGTTAAAAGATTGAGAAAAAAATTTGTTGAAATAGATAATTTTTTTGATCAGATTCAAACACGCTATGGCATGGGATATAAATGGCGTGAATAGTGTTTCTAAAAAAAATATATCTATATAATTTTTCATTAACTACCCAAATAATTATTATCAATATTATTACTGCTGCAATTGGGCTAGTTTTTATCTTTTTTGCAAATTTATTTTTATTAAATAATAATAAAAATTTTGAATTACAAAGAGATCAATTACAAATAAAAATTGATACCATGAATGTTTCTATAGAAGATATTGCAGGATATTTATTAACCAACTCAGTTTTTAATATTCCAATGTTTAATGAAGAAAGTGGAGAGGTAATTCTTTCTTTAGAACAGCAATTGGATCCATATAGTTCACAACTTTATATAGAGGATAAATATCTCAATAAACCTTATGAAATAAGAATTTTTAGCTCAGATTTTATAAAATATGTTGATACACAAAATATTTTTATTAATGACGAAATAATCGAAATTGAACTAGGACAAGCCAAAGATAAACAGAGTCTTTATAATGTTTATCAAGACTATTATATTAATTTTTTCAATTCTCTTCAAAAAATATTTTATAGACAAAAATTAAAAGAAAAAATTGAGTTTGCAAAAAATGATATTTTTTTTATGATTCAATCCATAAAAAGCCAACAAAAAATATCTAAGTTTTATTATAATGAAAATAATAATTTATCTTATAATATTTCAAAACCTTTAATTAAAAATAATACTACATATGGAGCAGTAATTATGAAAGGTTATATAAAAGAAACAAACAATGAGGCTTCAATTATATCTCTTTATTTATTAAATTTCTTTTTTATAATAATTTTTTTTACATTTTTATTATCAATTATGTTTACACGAAGCATAATTCGACCAATTAAAACCTTATCTTTTTTAGCTAAAATGGAAAAAGATAAATTATATAAAAAAGAAAATATTATTAAATACCCTTTAAGAAAAGATGAAATTGGAGCACTTAGTCAGGAAATAAAAAATTTATCTAAAGATTTAAAAGATAAAATAAATGAACTACAAAATTTTTCTGCAGATGTGGCTCATGAGCTTAAAAATCCACTAACAAGTATTAAATCTTCTAGTGAATTATTATCTATTAATAAAATCGGAGAGGAAAATAAAAAATTACTTTTTATCAATATTGAAAAAGAATTAGGAAAAATGGATAAGCTAATATCTGACATTACTCATTACACAAGAACAAACGCAGAGATAGAGGAGCAATCATTTGGTTATTTTGATATAATTAGATTTACAAAAGTATTTTTTAATAACTTTTTAGAAAATAATAAAAATATAAAGATAAAAATTGATTTTGAACAAGATGAGATTTATGTGAAAGCTAATGAAAGTAAACTTTCTCAGGTATTTATTAATCTAATCGAAAATGCTATTTCTTTTTCTCCACTTAATTCAAGTATATATATAAAAGTTGAAAAAAAGGATCAAAAAACTGTCATAATATTTTTTTGTGATCAAGGCCCCGGCATTGAATACAAACTAAAAGATAAAATTTTTAATCGTTTTTATACTGATAGAAATGAAAAAAATGAGCAACACTCAGGTTTAGGACTATCTATTTCTAAGAAAATAATAGAAAGTTTTGGAGGATATTTAGAACTATGTGAAAATAATCAAGTTGGTTATAAAGGTGCTTGTTTCAAATTAAAATTAAATATAAAAGACTAGTTCATGTCAAATGATTTCAAAGTTAAAGATATTTCTTTAAGTGACTGGGGAAGAAAAGAAATAGAAATTGCAGAAACAGAAATGCCCGGACTTATGGCATTAAGGGAAGAATATGGAAGTTCAAAACCTTTATCTGGGGCTAATATAGTTGGGTGTCTTCATATGACCATCCAAACCGCAGTTCTTATAGAAACATTAATTGCTTTAGGCGCCTCTGTAAGATGGAGTTCATGTAATATTTTTTCTACACAGGATCAAGCTGCTGCAGCTATAGCTGCAAAAGGTATACCCGTTTTTGCTTGGAAGGGTATGAATGAAGATGAATTTTGGTGGTGTATTGAACAAACTTTGTCTGGTCCTATGAAATGGAAGCCAAATATGATTTTAGATGATGGTGGAGATGCTACAAAGATTATTCATGAAAAATATCCAGATTTATTAAAAAATATCAAAGGCTTATCTGAAGAAACAACAACGGGTGTTCATCGTTTAAAAGAAATGGAAAAAAAGGGATTATTAAAAGTACCAGCTATAAATGTTAATGACTCAGTTACTAAATCAAAATTTGATAATCTATATGGATGTAAAGAAAGTTTAGTAGATGGTATCAGAAGAGGAACTGATGTTATGATGGCAGGTAAAGTAGCTGTTGTTGCAGGCTATGGAGATGTAGGAAAAGGATCTGCTGCAAGTTTAAGAGGTGCTGGCGCAAGGGTTTGTGTTACTGAAGTAGATCCTATAAATGCTCTTCAAGCCGCTATGGAAGGTTATGAGGTGGTAACCATGGATGATGCCTCTATATATGGAGATATTTTTGTAACAGCTACAGGAAATAAAGACATAATAACGATTGATCATATGAGAAAAATGAAAGATAGGGCAATTGTTTGTAATATAGGACATTTTGATAATGAAATTCAGACTGAAGCATTAAGAAATTATAAATCTGAAGAAATAAAACCACAAGTAGATGAAATAGAATTTCCTGATGGTAAAAAGTTAATTTTATTATCTCAAGGCAGGTTAGTAAATTTAGGAAATGCTACTGGTCACCCAAGTTTTGTTATGAGTGCATCATTTAGTAATCAAGTTATGGCACAAATTGAGTTATGGAAAAATTCAAATCAATATGAAAAAAAAGTTTATGTTCTCCCTAAACATTTGGATGAAAAAGTTGCTTTACTTCACTTAAAAAAAGTAGGAGCAAAGTTAACAAAATTAACTGAAGATCAAGCCAAATATATTGGGGTAAATATAAATGGCCCCTTCAAAGATGACACATATAGATATTAATATAGAAAGTGGAAACTTTTACTGAAAAAATAATTAATAATAATAATAATTTATTATTAATAGATGGAGCTACAGGTACAGAATTTCAAAAAAGAGGCATAGTCTTAGATAATAAAATTTGGACCGGTTTAGCAGGTTATACGCATCCTAAAATACTAGAAGAAATACATGAAAGTTACATAAAATCTGGTTCTAAAATTATTACTACAAATACTTTTGCATCTGCAAAACATAATATACATGAAGTGGATAAAAATTTAGATTTTAAGGAAATTAATTTAAAAACAATTCAATGTGCTATTAATGCTAGAGAAAAATATAGCCACTTAGATATTAAAATTGCTGGGTCTTTATCTTTAGCATTTACTGCTAATAGATATGAAATAGATACTTTTCCAAGTATTTGTTCACCTTCTTATGAAGAATTGTTAAATAATTTTAGAGAACAGATTAATTTATTTATACAAAAAAATGTTGATTTAATTATTTTAGAAATGATTGCTCATCCACAATCATCAGAACCTCTTATTCAAGCAACTATTGAATCGGGTCTTCCATATTGGATAGGTATTTCAGGAGGTGCAACAAATGCAAATGGTGATGCCCTGGCTTTTTCAGCAAATACCTTATTACTCAAAGAAGTTATAAGTAAACTTCCAAATTCTGCTGAAGCTACTTTATTAATGCACACCGAAATAGACAATATAGATAATTGTCTTAAAGTTTTAAAAAATAATTCATTATCTAAATATAATGGTGTTTATCCGCATAGTGGTGATTTTAAAATTCCAACTTGGGACTTTGACAAAGGGTATACTCCTAAATTGTTTTTAAATGACATCAAAAAATGGGTTGATTCATATGATTTGAAAATAATTGGAGGATGTTGTGGAATTAGCTCTCAACATATTAAAAAATTAAAAAAAAATTTAATTGCATCTTGAAGAATTTATTATAGTTTAATAAAAAGCAATTATGAAAAGATCTTATTTATTCACTAGCGAGTCTGTGTCTGAAGGACATCCAGATAAAGTATGTGATCAAATTTCTGATATGGTAGTAGATACTTATTTGAAGGAAAATCCAATGTCCCGTGTTGCATGTGAAACTCTTGCTACTACGAATAAGGTAGTCTTAGCAGGAGAAACAAGAGGTGCAAAAATAGATAGAGAATATATTATTAGCAATGTAAGAAAATGTATTAAAGAAATTGGATACGAACAAGAAGGTTTTCATTGGGAAAAATGTGATATTCAATCATATCTACATGAACAATCCTCAGATATTGCTATGGGGGTAGATGCATCAAGCAACAAAGATGAAGGAGCTGGTGATCAAGGTATTATGTTTGGTTATGCTTGCAAGGAAACAGAAGAATTTATGCCTGCTCCAATATATTACTCACATTTAATTTTAAGCAAAATGGCAGATTATAGAAAGCAAGGTAAACTAGAAATTCTTGAGCCGGATTCAAAAAGTCAAATAACTTTTTTATATGAGAATGGGCTTCCTAAAAAAATATCATCTTTAGTAATATCAACACAACACAAAGAAGGAAATTCTCCTGATGAAATAAAGGACATCTTAAAACCACTGGTTTATGAATGTATTCCTGAAAATTTTTTAAATGATTTTGATGACAAAGAGTTCTATGTAAATCCAACGGGTAATTTTGTTATTGGTGGTCCAGATGGAGATACTGGTTTAACAGGAAGAAAAATTATTGTTGATACCTATGGAGGAGCAGCCCCTCATGGGGGAGGTGCATTTTCAGGAAAAGATCCAACAAAAGTTGATCGTTCAGCTGCATATGCTGCTAGATATTTGGCAAAAAATATAGTTGCAGCAAATTTAGCTGATCAATGTATCATTCAACTTTCTTATGCTATAGGAATCTCTAAACCTTTATCAATATATTTAGATACAAAAGGAACATCTAAGGTAGACGAATCAAAAATTCAAAAGTTAATTCCAGATTTATTTGATTTAAGTCCAAGAGGTATTCGAGAGCATCTTCAATTGAATAATCCAATATACCAACCGACAGCAGCATATGGACATTTTGGAAGAAAAAATGAAAATAATTTGTTTACATGGGAAAAAATTGATTTAATAGATGAGTTAAAAAATATTTAAAAGATTGAAAAATAATACTTCATTTAAGTTTAATTTAAAAAAATTAGAAAATTTTTCAATTTCTTTATCAAAACGCTTAAAAAAATCAGATGTTATATTATTAGAAGGTGATTTAGGTAGTGGTAAAACAACATTTACTAGGTTTTTGATTAATTCTTTGTTTAAAATAAATAAATTAAAAAAACCAAAAACAATTCAAAGTCCCACTTTTCCTTTACTTATAAATTATAATTTAGGCATTATTGAAATTTTGCATTATGACTTATTTAGAATAACAACTAAAAAAGAATTAAATGAATTGGGATTATTTGAAAATATTGAAGGAAATATTAGTATAATAGAATGGCCAAAAATGTTGAAAAAAAATATAAAAGAATATTATTTTATTAAATTTTCATTAATAGATACAGAGAGCAGAAAATTGCAAATTTCTCATTCATCAAAAAATATTAAATTCTAAATGTGAATAAAAAAGATATTAAAAATATATTACCCCCCGCATTTGATGAATATCAAATAAATACAGTTGAACAAGATGCTTCCAATAGAAAATATTACCGTATAAAGAAAGGAAAAAATAATTATTTATTAGTTGATTCGTCAGATGAACCACAACAATATAAAAATTTTATAAAAGTTCACAATATTTTATCACAATATAGAGTATCTATTCCTAAAATTTATTATATTGATGATTATCTAAAAACTGTTGTAATTGAAGATTTTGGAAAGCTAAGATATGATAAAATAATTAATAAAGAAAATACCAAGAAGATTTTAAAATTTGCAATAGATTCTTTAATTATATTTAAAAATCAAATCTCATTTAAAAAAAATTATTTTTTACCTATTTATAACTATAATACTTTTAAGAAAGAAATATCTGAATTTGTTGATGATTATTATTATTATCATTCAAAAAAAAATATTAAATTAAGTAGAAGAAGTCTTTTTTTTAATACTTGGAAGCAGCAATATAATAAATTTTCGTTTAATTTCGATAGTTTTGTTCATAAAGATTTTAATTTAAATAATTTATTTTATTTACCAAAAAGAACTAGTAATCTTAAATGTGGCATTATTGATTTCCAAGATAGTTTTTGGGGAGAGGATTGTTGGGATTTATTTTCAATTTTAGAAGATTCCAGAGTTTTTTTTGATGATAAATTTAATGAAGAATTAATAGAATATTATTGTACAAAAACATTTCAAATAAAGAAAAAAAAGGATTTCACAGAGAAATATGATTTCTTTAATTGTGCCAGACAAACAAGATTGATGGGAAGATGGATAAAATTACATAAAAAAAACAAAAGTTATTTAAAATATCTCAAAATTACTAAAAAAAGATTACTTAAAAGTTTAAATAAACCGCATATGACAACATTGCTGAAAATGTATATTAAGCTATTACCAGATGAATTTGAAAATTAAAAATATTTCATTAATGATTTTATCAGCAGGATATGGCAAAAGATTAAGACCCTTAACTGATACTGTTCCTAAACCATTAATAAAAATTAAAAATACTACTTTATTAGGAAATATTATTAACAATACTTCTTTCACTGAAATGATTATCAATATTCATTATAAAAGTGAAATAATAAAAAATTATATAAGAGATAAGTTTCCTGAAAAGAATATTATTTTATCTTATGAAAAAAAATTACTTGATACTGCAGGTGGAGTAAAAAATGCATCAAAACATATATCTAATGACTTTGCTTTAGTATTAAATAGTGATGTTTTTTGGAGCAAGATGAATTTTAAAGAAATACTTAACTCTATACAGTCTTTACATAAAGATACAAAATGTAAACTTTTTTTAATTGAATCCAAAAATGCATATGGAATTGATAAAGTTAATGGAGATTTTAGTATTAAAAATGGTAAATTAGAAAGATACAATTATAATTTTCCGAAATTATATTATTCAGGTGCTCAAATTATTTCTTTAAATTTTTTAAAATCTTATAAAAAAAATATTTTTTCATTTAATCTTATATGGGATGACTTAATTAAAAAAAATATGTTAGAAGGTGAAATAATTAAATCAAAATGGTATCATGTGGGAGATTATAAAGGTTTAAATATTGTAAAAGATTTAGATTGATTTTTATTATTTAATTACTATTTATATTATATGAATAATATAACAGATGATAATATTACACACACTTCAGATGCTAATTTTGATAAGGATGTTTTAAATTCAAAATCTCTAACACTTATAGATTTTTGGGCTGAATGGTGTGGTCCTTGCAAACAAATAGCTCCGATTTTGAAAGAAATTGCTGATGAAAAAAAAGGATTACTTAAAATTGTCAAGATTAATATTGATGAAAATCAAATGATACCTCAAAAATATAATGTTAGGGGTATACCTACGCTAATGTTGTTTAAAGAAGGAAAACTAATTGATTCAAAAGTTGGTTCTTTGCCAAAATCATCTTTGTCTCAATGGTTAGAAGAGTATTTATAATAAATATTTTCTTGTTTTACCAACTAAATATAATGATCCAGTAACTATTATTCTATCTGGCTTAATTTTATTTATTAAATATTTATTTGCTTTATTAAAGGAATCAATAATTTTATTTTCAATATTCAATTTATCACATATTTTACTTATTTCATAAGGCTCATAAGAATTTTTTTGTTCAGGTATTTTTATACAGATTACACCGTTTATATTCTCTTTAAGAATTTTCAAAAAAGTTAAAATATCTTTATTATTCATCATTCCTAAAATTAACCAAGTATCTATTTTAGATATTTTCATAAAATTAGATAATTTTATTGCTCCTTCAGGATTATGTGCACCATCAAAATAATATTCAATTGAGTCAAATATAAATTTTTCTAATCTTCCTTCCCATTTAGTTTTTACTAAACCTTTGTTTATTGCTATTTTGCTTAATTTAAATTTTTTTCTTTTTAATTCATAACAAGCAGCAAGCGCTGTTGATGCATTTTCAATTTGATGTGTACCGATTAAATTAGGTTTAGAATATTTATAATCAATATTAAAATGTTTAAAAATAAAAGAATTTTTTTGTATTTTTTTAATTTCGTAATGCTTATTATAAATTATTTTATTATTTTTTAAATTTTTTATATTTTTTGAAATATATTTCATAGTATTGTTGTTTTGTTTTGAAATAATAATAGAACTTTTCTTTTTAATAATACCTAATTTTTCATTAACTATTTTCATAAGTGAACTGCCAAGGAATTCTTGATGGTCTAATCCAATTGGTGTAATTATATTTATAATTGGATTTTGAATTACATTAGTTGCATCATATTTCCCCCCTAAACCAGTTTCTAGAATTAAAAAATCTGCTCGATTTTTATTGAACAAATAAAAAGCTGCAGCTGTAGTAATTTCAAAAAAAGTAATTGGCTTTTTGTTGTTGATTTTTTCAATATATTTAAGCGCACTAATTAGTTTTTTTTTTGAAACTATTTTGTTTTTTAAAGTAATTCTTTCTTCAAATTTTTCTAGATGTGGAGATATGTAACAATTAACACTATATTTATTTTGAATTAAAATTTCTTTTATATAACTTAAGGTTGATCCTTTGCCATTTGTTCCAGCAATATGAATTACATTTGAAAGTTTTAGATGTGGATTATCTATTTTATTAAGTAATTTTATTAATCTATTTAGTTGCAAATCAATATATTTAGGATGCAATTTCTGAAATCTAGACAAAAGATTCTTAAGAATCCTTTCACTCATTTTTGTAAGTGTGATAGAATTATTAAAAGCTTTTGATATAAATTTTTTCTATCAACAACAACATCAACCATGCCGTGTTCTTTTAAATATTCTGATTTTTGAAAGTTAGATGGTAAATCTTCTCTAATAGTATCTTGAATTACCCTTTTTCCTGCAAATCCAATTGTTGAATCATTTTCAGCAATTAGAATATCTGCAAGCATGGCAAAAGAGGCTGTTACACCACCTGTGGTTGGATCAGTCAAAACAACAATATATGGAATATTTTTTTTAGATAGTTTTTGAACTGCTGCAACTGTTTTGGGCATTTGCATAAGACTTACAATGCCCTCTTGCATTCTAGCCCCACCTGAACTGGTAAATAATATTAGAGGTTTATTTTCTTCTAAGCAAATATTTGATGCTTTTACTATGGCTGATCCAACATATTTACCCATTGAACCGCCCATAAAATCAAAATTCATTAAACCAACTATAATATTTATTGATCCTATATTTGTTCTTCCTAATACTATTGCATCTTCTCTATTAGTTTTTTTTCTATATTCTTTTAACCTATCAGTATATTTTTTTTTATCTACGAATTTTAATGGATCTTCTATAACTTTATCTATAGCAATTTCATTAAAATTTTTTTTCCCGAATAAACTTTCGATTCTTTTATCTATAGATATTCTAAAGTGAAAATTACATTCAGTGCATATATTAAGATTTTCTTGAAGATCTTTGTGATGTAACATTTTTTTACATTTTGGGCAATTTTGCCAAAGATTTTCAGGAATATCTTTTCTTTTACTGACAAGTGCACTTAATTTCGGTTTAACAAAATCAGTTAACCAATTCATTATAAAGTTCCCTTTTTTAATTTAATTACAAAGTTTTTAATTAATTGAAGAATATGTTTTTTTTTAGATTTAATATTTTTTTCTATTATTTTTACGATAGCAGAACCCACAACAACGCCATCACTAAATTTACAAACTTCTCTTACTTGACTGACACTTTTTATTCCAAACCCAGCTACAACTGGTAAATTAGTTTCTTTCTTTATTTCTTTAATTTGTTTTTTTAAAATTTTAATATCTGCTGATTGTTGACCAGTAATACCAGTAATGGTAACATAATAAAGAAAACCTGAGGCATTTTTTAAAATAGTTTTTAGTCGATTTTTATCTGTAGTTGGAGTTATTAATCGAATTAGATCAATATTTTTATTTTTCATTAAATCCAATAATTGGGTATCTTCTTCAGGTTGTAAGTCTACAATAATTAGTCCATCGATATTCGTTTTTTCACATTTATTAATAAAATTTTTTAATCCATAATTATATATAACATTATAATATCCCATTAAAATAAGAGGAGTAACAGAATTATTTTGTCTAAATTTTTTACATAAATCAAAAATATTATTTAAATTAATATTTTGTAATATAGCTCTATTGCTAGAAAGTTGAATTGTGGGCCCATCAGCCATTGGATCAGAAAAAGGCATTCCTATTTCAATTAAATCAGCCCCATTATTAGATAAAATATCAATGATTTTTCTAGAAGTTCTTAAATTGGGATCACCTCCAGTAACAAATGTAAGTAATTTTTTACTTTTTTTTGAAAAAATTTTATTTATTCTTGTATTCATTATAATTTAATATTTAAAGCTTTAGCTACAGTAAAAATATCCTTATCACCCCTGCCACACATATTCATTACAACTACTTGATTTGAATTCATTTTTGGAACTATTTTCTTTAAGACTGCGAGAGCATGAGCAGGTTCTAGAGCAGGTATTATTCCTTCCATTTTGCAACAATATTTAAAAGCTTGAATAGCCTCTTTATCTGTAGCTGATAAATATTTAACTCTTTTATTGTCATGAAGAAAAGAATGCTCTGGACCTATTCCTGGGTAATCTAGACCAGCTGAGATCGAGTGAGCTTCTTTGATTTGCCCAGAATTTGTTTGTAATAAATAGGTTTTGTTACCATGGAGCACTCCTGGTTTTCCACCTGATAAACTTGCAGCATGTTTATTAGAATTTAAACCATATCCTGCTGCTTCAACGGCAATCATTTTAACTTCTTTGTTATCTAGAAATTCATGAAATAACCCAATAGCATTAGAACCTCCTCCTATACACGCAATTAGTAAATCAGGTAATTTTTTTTCAAATTCAAAAATTTGTTTTTTTACTTCTTTACCTATAATTGATTGAAAATCTCTTACCATTGTAGGGTATGGATGTGGACCAGCTACTGTTCCAATAATATAAAAAGTATTTTTAACATTTGTCACCCAATCTCTTAAAGCTTCATTCATAGCATCTTTCAAAGATTTTGATCCTGATGATACTGGCTTTATTTCTGCTCCTAATAATTTCATTCTAAATACATTTGGAGATTGTCTTTCAATATCCTTTTCCCCCATATAAACTGTGCATGGTAAATTAAATAAAGCACAAACTGTAGCTGTAGCAACTCCATGTTGACCCGCTCCTGTTTCAGCTATAATTCTTGTTTTGCCCATTTTTTTTGCAAGAAGTATTTGGCCTAAACAGTTATTTATTTTGTGAGCACCTGTATGGTTTAGTTCATCCCTTTTAAAATAAACTTTAGCCCCTTTCAGATCATCACTAATTCTTTTAGCAAAGAATAAAGGACTTGGTCTGCCAACATATTTTTTTAAATAATAATCAAATTCTTTATTAAAAGATTTATCGTTTCTAATTTTTTTGTATTTTTCTTCCACATCTAAAATCAAAGGCATTAATGTTTCAGCGACATATCGTCCACCATATTTTCCAAAATATCCTTTTTCATCTGGCCATTGCAGATATGAATTTTTTTTATTCATTTATAATATCCATTATTTGTTTTATTTTTTTAACATTTTTAATTCCAGGTTTGTCTTCTACACCTGAAGAAATGTCAATTCCATAAGGATCTAAATTATTTAATATTTTATTGATATTATTGATGTTTATACCTCCAGATATAAACCAGGGTTTGTTAAATTTTACATCTTTTAAAATATCCCAATTAAAGCTTTTCGCATTACCACCGGGAAGTTCATTTTTATTAGGTTTATAATCTAATAACAAATAATCTGTTAAAGGATAATTTTCTATTTGATTTAAATCTATAGATTCTCTGATTGCAATATTCTTAATTACAGATACTTTAGAATTACTTTTAATTTTTTTAATATATTCATTATCTTCACTTCCATGCAGTTGAACAAATTTTAAGTTAAGTTTATTTATGAATTCTATTATAAAGTTAATTTTTTCGTCTACAAATACACCTACTGTAGAAATTTTATAATTGGATTTTAAAATATTAATTGCTGTATCTATATTTATATATCTTGGACTTTTTTTATAAAAAATTAGTCCAGCATAATCAATCATATTTTGATCGCAATAATCAAATATATTAGAATTTTTAATCCCACAAATTTTAATTTTTACTTTGCTCAATTTCTAAATTAATTTTTCTAATCTCTTTCAAAGGATCCTTCGACAAAAGTATAGGTCTACCTATTACAATGAAATTAGCTCCCAATTCAATAGCTTTTTTAGGAGTTAAGGTTCTTTGTTGATCATCTTTTTTTTTATAATTAATAGGTCTAATGCCTGGAGTAATAATAATAAATTTATCATTTACAAGTTTTCTAATAATTTGGATTTCTTTTGGACTACAAATTACACCATCTAAATTATTTTTATGGGCATTTTTTACAAAATTTTTAACTAATTTTTGTATATTATTTTTTGAATAATATTTTTTTATTTGATCTACATCTAAACTTGTTAATATTGAAACACCTAAAATTTTAGTATTTCCTTTTTTTGAAATAGCTAATTTTTGCATTTCATCCCCACCAGAAATATGTATTGTAGTGAATTCGGCTCTAAGTTTTGATATAGCTTCAATTCCATTCTTTACAGTATTAGGGATATCGTGAAGTTTTAAATCTAAAAAAATTTTTATTCGTTTTTTTTTTATTTTTTTATAACCATCTAAACCGAAATTTAAAAAAAATTCATAACCTATTTTTACTGCATAAAGATGATTTTTTATCTTATCTAAAATACTATTTATTTTTTTAAAATTATCAGAGTCCAATGCTAATATGACTCTGTTAGATTTGTTCATTTTTTAATTGGTTGAATTTAACCTTTTATGAAGAATTTTACCAATTTTAAAATGAATTTTTTTTGTTTCTTCTTTGTATATTTTTTCATTTGTTTTTGGGTTTCTTACATATTTTGCCTTATTTATTTTATTTTTAAAACTTCCAAAGAATCTTATTTCAACGTTATTATTATTAGATAAACTTGAAGTAATTTTATTAAAAAATAATTCAATTATTCTTTCAGTATCATTAGTGCTTAAGCTTTTGTATTTTTTTTGGAGATTAACAATTAAATCTGATTTTAACATTAAGTTGACTTCTTTTTATCAAGTGCTTCTCCTAAAATATCTCCTAAAGATGCTCCAGATTCACTTGATCCAAACTGACTTAGTGCTTCTTGTTCTTCTTTAACTTCTTTATCTTTAACTGAAAGATTTATTTTTCTTGTTTTTTCATCAAAAGAGATAATCATAGAGTCAATTTTTTCTCCTATTGCAAATCTTTCAATTTTTTGTTCAGATTTTTCTTTAGCCAAATTTATTTTTTTTATAAATCCCGTAACATTTTTTTCAAGTTCTACAACAACACCTTTTTCTTCTGTTGCTAAAATAGTGCCGGAAATAAATGAATTAATAGGGTTTTTACTGATATAATCAGAAATTGGATCATTTTCTAAGTGTTTCATACTTAAGCTAATTCTTTCCTTTTGTTTATCAATTTCTAAAATTTTTAATTTTACTTTTTCGCCTTTTTTTAGTGATTTTAATATTTCTGCGTTTTTATTTTCTTCCCATGATAGATCAGATATATGAACCATTCCGTCTATTTCTTCGTGTATTTTTACAAATATTCCAAAATCAACTTTATTAACTATTTCTGTTTCAATAATTTCCCCAATTTTATGTATACTTTCAATATTATCCCATGGATTTTCTTTTAGTTGTTTTATGCCACAAACAAGCCTTCTTTTTTCATTGTCAATCTCAAGAAGCTTTACTTCTATTTCTTCTTCCATTTGTACTATTTTTGATGGATGTGGAGGTTTTTTTAACCAAGTTATATCTTGTTGCTGTACATATCCTTCAAATTCATTTTTTAAGGATACGCTTACATTCGAATCATTTATATTTATAATTTTACCATTATATTTTTCTCCTACAGTAAAATTATCTTTTATTTTTTCCCAAGGATCATCTGTTAATTGTTTGATTCCTAAACTTAGTCTAGTATTTTCCTCATCATATTTTATTATTTTAACTTCAATTTCTTCACCATTATTTAAAATTTCTGATGGATGATTAAAACTTTTCCAGGATAAGTCACCTTTGTGTACTAATCCATCTATGCCACCTAGATCAACAAAAGCGCCATAGTCAGTTATATTTTTAACTCTTCCTTTTACAATCGATCCTTCATTAATTTTTGATAAAAGTTTTTCTCTTTTATCTTTTAATTGTTTTTCTACGATAGCTTTTCTTGAAACAACAATATTTCCTCTTATTTTATCCATTTTGAGTATTACGCAATCCATTGGTTTATTTAAGAGTTCTTTTGTATCTTTAATATTATATTTTGAGTCTATTTGACTTCCAGGTAGAAAAGCCACAACTCCATTTAAATCTACTGACAAACCTCCCTTAACACGATTGTAAGGGATGCCAACAACTTTTTCACCTTTCTCATAAGAGTTTTTAAGATTATCCCAAGATTCCTGTTTGATCGCCTTTTCTCTAGAAAGCATGGTTTCACCATTTCTACTATCAAGAGTATCAATAAAAACTTTATATCGGTCACCTATCTTGACTTCTGCTTCTTGACCAGGTCTAGTAAATTCTGAGAGAGGTATTCTACCTTCACTCTTAGAGCCAACATCAATTAATACATTGTTTTTATCTATAGAAACAACTTTTCCTTCTACTATTGATTTTTCGTTGGAGTAGCTGGAATTTATAGTATTTTTAACTAGTTGTTCATATTCAGAATTGGAAATTGAATTAGAAGTTATTTTTTCATTCATAAATATTAGCGATTATAATTTGGAAAAAATTTCATTAAGTTGTTTTTTAGTAAAATCAAATGATTTTGAATTATCTATAATAAATGCATTTTTAGGTATAACTAAAGGGGAATGTTTTCTATTTTTATCTTTTTTATCTCTTAATTTCATATTTTTTAAAATCTGGCTGTATATAGACTTTTCACCCTGCTCAATCAACTGTTTATGTCGTCTTTTTGCTCTTATTTTAACGTTAACTTGAATAAAAAGCTTTATTTTAGCATTTTTAAAAACTTTAGATCCTATATCTCTTCCATCTATTACACAACCTTTACCGTTTTTTAATGTTTTTTTTACAATGATTCTTTGCTGTTTATTAACAAAATCCCTTACAATTTTTTTCGTTGCATATATTGAAGATAATCTTGATATCTCTTCATTTCTCAAACTCACATGTTTTATAGGATTAATTTTAATTTTATTATTCAGAGTCTTTTTTATCCTTAATTCATCACTTACTGTAATTTTATTTTTAATAAAAAATAAAGTAATCCTTCTATAAATTAAACCAGAATCCAAATGGTATAATTTATATTTTCTGGAAATAAATTTTGCTATTTTTTCTTTACCTGAACCAGAAGCTCCATCAATAGTAACAATTATATTATTCAAATAATTTTCCACCAACTGAATTAAATATATCTTTAAAAAATGGAAAACTAGTATTAATAAACTCTGCCTCTTTAATATTCAGATCAGTTCCTAATTTGCTACCTAAAATTAAAAATGACATGGCAATACGATGATCAGAATTAGTTTCAATAATATTAGATTTAACACTTATTTTCTTTAAAGGATCTATTAATAAATCGTCTCCATTTATTTCTGAATAGATTCCACAGATACATAGATTATCTCTAATTAATTTTAATCTATTGCTTTCTTTAATTCTTAATTCACTTAATCCTCTAAAAATAGAGGGTGAATTTGCAAAAGAAGCTGCTATAGCTAATATAGGAAACTCATCTATCATTAGAATAGCTTCATCTTTATTTGTTTCGCATCCATTTAGTATAGAATATTTTACAAAAATATCGGCTACATCCTCACCATTTATATTTTTTTTATTTTTTATTAATATATTAGCACCCATTTTTTTTAGAGTATTAATGATTCCTATTCTAGTAGGATTAATATTTATATTTTTTAATTCTAAATCAGATTTTTCATTTATAAGTGCTGCTACAATAAAAAAAGCTGCGCTTGAAATGTCGTTAGAAATATTTATTGTTTTCGGTATTAACTCTTTTCTCCCATTTATAAGTATGTGTTTTTTTTCACTGTTTTCTGTGATTTTAATATCTGCTTCAAAATTTTCTAACATTAGTTCAGTATGATTTCTTGTTCTAAATTTTTCTATTATTTCTGTTTTGCCATCTAAAAAAAGTGAAGCCAAAGCTATTCCTGATTTTACCTGAGCGGATGGAACATTTAACTCGTACTTAATAGGTATTAAATTACTTCCTGTAATTGTAATTGGAAGCAATTTTTTATTAGATTTAATTTTAGCACCCATAGTTGTTACTGGATCAATAATTCTTGCCATTGGTCTTCTTGATAGAGATTTATCACCAAATAAATATGAATTAAAATTTTGAGCGGATAAAAGACCGATTAGCAGTCTTGCTGTGGTTCCAGAATTTCCCAAGTCAATTTCCTTTTCAGGTTTTTTAAGAGATAATAATCCATTACCGTGAACCAAAACATCTTTTGAATTTAATTCAATTTTTACTCCCATAGATTTTAATGCATCTAAAGTTCTCATGACATCTTCTGACATCAAAATATTTTTTATTTCTGTTTTTCCATTTGATATTGAAGAAATAATTATAGATCTGTGAGATATAGATTTGTCACCAGGTATTTTAGGAGATCCTTTAATTCCTTCATTAATTTTTGAACTTATTAGCATTTAATAATTTTAAATTGAAAAACCTTTACCTAAATAAAACTTTTTGATTTTTTCATTATTTATAGCGTCTTTTGGTTTGCCTTCAAAGAATATTGCCCCTTCATTAACAATATATACTCTATCAACTATTTTTAGAGTTTCTCTAACATTATGGTCGGTTATAAGAATGCCAATATTTCTTTTTTTAAGATTTTGAATAATAATTTTTATTTCATCAATAGATACAGGATCAATTCCCGTTAAAGGTTCATCCAAAAGTAAATAATTAGGTTTAGAAGCTAATGTTCTTGCAATTTCCAATCTTCTTCTTTCTCCTCCTGATAAGACAATAGATTTTGATTTTCTAACATGATTTATATCAAATTCATTTAATAAGTTTTCTAAAATTATATTATGTTTATTTTTATCTTTTTCGGTTATTTCTATAATAGACATAATATTATCTTCAACATTCATACCTCTAAATATAGAAGCCTCTTGAGGTAAATAGCTTATTCCCATTTGAGATCTTATATAAATCGGAAGAGAAGAAACATCTGATTTATCAATTATAATTTTACCGCTATCAGGTTTAATTAATCCAACAATAATATAAAACGTTGTAGTTTTTCCCGCTCCATTTGGTCCAAGTAAGCCAACAATTTCTCCTCTTTTTAGATTTAAACTTACATCTCTTATAACATTTTTTTTACCATAAATTTTTGTTATTTTACTTACTTGAAGACCATCATTTAATATTTGAAATTTACTCATTGTTTAATATTACTTTGACTCTTTCTGAATCTTTAGATTCTATCTTATATGATTCATCTAAAGTGTTTATTTCGGCATAATCTCCAGTAATAGTTTCATCTTCTCTAATCACCTTAACTTTTTCAAATAATTTGATTAAATTATTTTCTTTATCGTATTCAGCTTTTATCGCATATAAGTCCATTTTAGATGTTTTAATATTTGAAATTATTTTATCAGTAACAATTAATTTTTTAATTATATTTTCTCCATTAATATTAGAATAGTTACCAATTATACTTTCACCTTTTATTTGTGTTTCTTCTGTAATTAGTTCAGAATTAGAACCTATAATTTTAAATTCACCTAAGGCATTATCTAATTTGATTGATTTATTAGATATCATTGTGAATTGATTATTTTTAAGAAAGGCATTTTTTCCTTCAACATAAATATCTTCATTTTTTACATTATAGTCAACTATTTCTCCCATGACTTGTAATCCTTCTTTAGATTCAATTTCAACATTCCCCCTTGAATTAATTAATCTTATATCATACAAATCTTTATCAAAATAAGCTTTTACAACATCAGCATTTAATTTTAAATTATCAGATATTATTTTTACTTCATTTTTTAATAAATAATATTTTTCTTTTTGATAAACTTCTATGCCATCTTTAGTTGTTATTTCAGTTTGGCCAAGTTCTTTAGATTGAACATGACCTAACAAAAAAATAAAAATCAAAGATATTCTTATGATCATTTTCATTTATTCATAATAAGTTTAGTATTTCCATTAAAAAATATTACACTCCCATTATCATTAATATTAAAGCCTTCAGAAATAATTGTTGCGGTTTTGGATTCAAATTTACTTTTTTCTTTACTTTCTGCACTTTGATTTTCTTGGTTGTAAATAACCTTTTCAGTATATAATTTGAAGTTAGGAGATACAATCATTACATTTTTTTCGAGCAAAATTTTATTATTTGTTAAAAAATTTCCACCTTTAGCTTTTACAGAAATCTTTTCTTTTTCATTTTTGATGGTAAAACTAGGGTTTATAATATCAAACATAGGAACTGATTTAGAGCTGATCATATCAATATTATTATTAGAAATATTATTTTGAAAAATAAATAAAATTAAAATTGAGCTAACTAATAATAGTATAGCTATAAGTATCTTTTTGTTTATTTTAAGTAATTTATTCAATTTATGAGCTTAGTCTTAATAAATCATGAATATGGATTATTCCTTTTGGAATTGAATTTTTACAAACGAATAAACTAGTAATTTTTTTGTTATTCATTATGTTTAAAGCTTCGCCTACAAGAGTTTCATAATTAATTGTTGTAGGGTTTATAGTCATTATATTTTTAGCTTGCCTATTTATTATATTCGCATCCATACTTCTTCTTAAATCGCCATCAGTAATAATTCCTATTAATTTATTACTTTTATTTACAACTCCTACACATCCAAAGCTTTTTTTAGTCATTATAATCAATACTTTTGACATTAGATCATTTTCATTCACAAGTGGTAGTTTATTTTTTTCGTGCATTATTTCAGTTATATTTACGAGATCTTTACCAAGGTTACCTCCTGGGTGAAAATTACTAAAATTAGACTTGTTAAAGCTTCTTATTTTTAACAAGCATATAGCTAAAGCATCTCCAATAACTAAACTCATAGTTGTTGAACTCGTAGGTGCCAAATTTAGAGGACATGCTTCTGATGGTTTTTTAAATATTATGGAATGATCTGATTTTTTGTTTAAAAAACTATTTTTGTTTGATGATATACTAAGCAATGGAATATTAAATCTCTTTGCATAATTAATCATATCATTTAATTCATGAGATTTTCCAGAATTTGAAAAAGCTAAAATACAATCTTTTTTGGTAATACTGCCAAGATCTCCATGACTTGCTTCAGCAGGATGAACAAAATGTGCTGGAGTGCCAGTAGAGGTAAGTGTTGCAGCAGTTTTGTTTGCAATGTGACCACTTTTTCCTATTCCGGTAACAATAACCCTACCCTTGATATTATATATTATTGATACAATATTAATAAAAGAAGAGTTAAAGGATTTATCTAGTGTTCTTAAACTTTTAATTTCAATATCTAAAACTTTTTTTGCTTCTTTTAAAATATTTCTTTTATTAATGATCATATCAATTTAATGTTTAAATATATCGTTATTATCATTCCATCCTAATAAATCTAGATCAGTTTTATATTTTATAAATTCAAAACAAGCCTTGGCTATTCTGTGTCTACCCTCTCTTAAAAGCATTTTGTCCAACTCTTTTTTTATTTTATGAAGGTATAAAACATCAGTAGCAGCATATTTTAATTGATCTTTTGATAAAATAAAATTTCCCCAATCTGAACTTTGTGAAGATTTATTAATTTCTACACCTAAGATTTCCTTACATAAATCTTTATATCCATGTTGATCAGTGTAACTTCTAGAAAGTTTAGATGCAATTTTTGTGCAATAAATATTTTCTATGTTAATCTTGAATTTATACTTTAAAAATGCCACATCAAATCTTGCGTAATGAAAAATTTTTTGAATTTTTTTATCTTTAAGAATTTTTATCAAATTTTTAGGTCTATCTTTGATTGAATTTAGTTTTACAAGGTGGCAAACATTATCACCTTTTGAGATTTGAACTAAGCATAGTCTATCTCTTATTGGATTTAAACCCATAGTTTCTGTGTCAATTGCTATAGAATTCTTAAAATTTAGATTATTTGGTAGATCTTTTTCGTGTAATTTAATCTTCATAGTTTATTAGCCTTTAAAATAACAACTTAAGTGCTATATCATTAATTTATAAAGTAGTCATGAAAACAATAGCTATATTTGGAGGCGGGGGTTTTATAGGTCAGAAATTAATAACTTTTTTGGCAAATAATGGTTATCATATAATTGTACCTTTTCAAAGAAATACAAATACTGCTAAAATAAGATCTCTTGGCAAGCCAGGTCAAGTAATTCCATTTAAATATAATTTATTGTCTGAATCAGCGGTAGAAAAAACTCTCCATTCTTCGGATGTAATAATTAATTTAAAAACTATGTGGGAAGAAAATAATGCCAATACTTATCAAAAGACAATATTTGATTTTAATGTCAAACTTATAGAATTAATTAATAAAAATAATAAAAATAAATTATTTATTTTTTTTTCAGGACTTGGTGTTAGTAATACTTCCTATTCAAATAGAATAAAAATTATATATAAAGTAGAGCAACATATTATTAACAATCATAAGAATTATTGTATTATTAAGCCAGGAGTAGTAATTGGTAGAGGAGATCCTTTTATCAGTAAATTATCAAATTTAATAAAGCTCTCTCCACTTATTCCTTTATTTGGAGATGGGCATAAAAAATTTCAACCTGTATTTATTGATGATATTTTAGAATTTGTAAAAATTATAATTGAAAAAAAATTTCAACAACATATTTTTGATTTAGCTGGTCCTGAAGTGTTTTCTTACAGAAATTTTTATTTATATATATTTTCTATTAATAATGTAAATAAATTGTTAATTTCCATTCCATTTTTGCTATCGAAAATTTTTACTAAAATATTGAATTATTTTTCTATAAAAATAATTACATATGATCAGCTATTAATGTTTAATGAAGATAGTGTGATTAAGAATAAAAATAAATCTTTTAAAGATGTTGGAATGAATCCCAAGGATATAAGAATGATCTTAAATAGAAGAAGAGAAAATTAAATTAAATTTAAAATATTAGAAATGGCATTATTAATAATTTTAAGATCATTTTTTTTTGATAGACTATGATCGCTGTTTTTTAAAAATCTTATTTGTATATTTTTTCCACTTATTTTTTTAGCAATTGTATTTGTCAGTTGTGGTTTCACCTCTTTATCCTTCAGTCCATGAATTAAAATAATTGGTATAGTTATATTTAATTTTCTTTTTAATATTGCATTTTTATTTCCATCAATAAAAAAATTTTTTGAAAAAACATATTTATATTGTCCTTTTTTAATTTGAGTAATTCCATATTGTTTAATTTGATTCCGATTTTTTATTGGCAATTCTTTAAATAAAGGTTTGGTGAAATCAGGAGCAGCAGCTAAACCAATTAAACCGCAAATTTTTGGTTTTCTTAATTTTGCAACTAAAAACATAAGCCAACCACCCATGCTACTACCTATAAGAATTTGAGGACCTTTGGTAATATCTATCATGTTTAAAAGATCATTTTTCCAATCTGAAATCGTGAAATCATTAAAATTTCCTTGGGATTTTCCATGACCCCTGCAATCAAATTTTAGAAATGAAATACCTCTTTTTTTTGCATATTTTTCTATGCTTAATGCTTTTGTTCCTTGCATATTAGAATTTAGACCGTGGATAAAAATAATTCCTGGTGATTTTCCCTTAAAAAATTTATATGCGATTTTTTGATTAAGTTTATTATAAAAATATGGCATCGTATCGAAAGACAATAAAATAGTATATTAATTTGTAATTCAATGAAAGAGTTAAGATTATTGCAAGTATTGCCAGCGTTAGAATCTGGTGGCGTTGAAGAGGGCACCATAGATGTAGCAAATTTTTTAGCTGCTAGAGGATATAATAATTACATTTTATCTAATGGTGGGCGTTTGGTTTCTTTTTTAAATAAACAAAAAGTAAAACATATATCACTTCCTGTACAATCTAAGAATCCTTTCACAATTTTTAGAAATATATTTAAAATCAAAAAAATAATTAAAGATAATAATATTAATTTAGTTCATGTTAGATCAAGAGCACCTGCTTGGTCAGTAATGTTTGCTACAAAAAATTTATGTGTTTCCGTTTCTTCTTTTCACAATGTATTTAATTATAATTTATTTAAAAAATTCTATGTGAGAGCCTTAAGTAGTATGAATAAAATTATTGCTATTTCAAATTATGTAAAAGATTCAATTACAAAATTATATAATATTGATTTTAATAAAATTAATGTTATTCATAGGGGCATTGATACAGATTTTTACAATCCTGATAAAATTTTAGAAGATGAATATTATAATTTTTTTTCTAAGCATAATTTGTCATATGAAAAAAAATTTATCCTTTATCCAGGAAGGCTTACTAGATGGAAAGGTCAAATAGAGTTTTTAGAGGTTATAAAGCTATTACAAAGAGATGATCTAGTTGTATTATTTGCTGGAGACGATAAGAATAATAGCTATACCCAACAATTTCAAAAAGAAATTATCAAAAGAAATTTAGAATCTGCTTGTAAAATATTAGGCTCACTTTCAAAGATAGATATGAGAATAGCATATCATATATCTGAATTAGTATTAAGCTGTCCTTTAAGACCTGAAGGTTTCGGTAGAATTATTAGTGAGGCTTTATCAATGAAAAAAATTGTAATTTGCTATAATTTTGGAGGAGTTAAAGAGCAAATTTCTAATTTAGATAAGCTATTTTCTATTAAACCTTTTTCATATTCAGAAACTGTTAATAAGATTAATGAAGCTTTATCGATCTCAGATAAAAAAAAGAAAAAACTAGGTAATATTTCTAGAAAACATGTCATTGATAAATTTTCAAAGAATAAAATGTTATTAAATTATTTAAATTTTTATCAAGAATGCCTGAAATAAAAAAAATATTAATAATTAAGCATGGATCATTGGGAGATATATGCTTATCTTTTGAAGCTTTTGCCTCAGTGAGAAAATTTTATAAAAAAGCAAAAATTTCTATTCTTACGGAAGAAAAATATTTTAAATTATTTTTAAAAAGTAAATATACTAATTACCTAATTATAGATAATCGTAGTAATATATTTGAATCTTTTTCACTTTTGCTAAAGATAAGTAAAGAAAAGTTTGACTTAATTATTGATTTTCAAAACTCTAATAGAACTTCAATTTATAATTTATTTTTTAGGTTTTTTAGTAATGCTAAAATTTGTAGCTCAAGGCCATTTGCGCATTATAGATATTTTATACCTATGCAAGGAAAAGAAAGAATAATTAATGGATTGAGAAATCAGCTTAAATTATTAGGAATTGCAAAAAAAATATCACTTAATTATTTTTGGTTAAAAACAAAAATAAAAAAAACTTCTAACAAAAAAATTGCTTTATTTATCCCAGGAGTTTCAAAAAATGGAAAAACTAAACAATGGGATCCAAAAAAATATGCTGAAGTTGCAAATTTTTTAGAAAAATTAAATTATGGAATATATTTAGTTGGGACAAAAAATGATTATGCTAGTTTATTACCAATAATTAATTCCTGCAAAAAAGTCACTAACTTAATGGATAAATCTCCCCCTGAAATAATATATTCTCTAGCACTTAAATCAAAGATTATTTTTTCAAATGATACTGGTCCTGGTCATATTGCTTCATTAGCAAAAAAAAATTTTATATGGATTATAAACGATAATAAGATTTCCAAGGCCAATCAACCTATTGGAAAACATATTTATATTTTAAAATCTAAATCTATAAATAATATTTCAAGTCAAAAAGTTATAAATTTTATAAAAAAAAATAAACTAATCTAGACTGTTAACTATTTTTAAATTTATATTTAAATCATTAGAAACAATTTTTTTATATTTATTTTTCCAAGGATGGTATTCATTGTGAATTGCTTCTGGCAAGTTATTTGAATCATATAATATTATAACTGGAGTCATACATGCCGCAGCTAAGTGAACACATCCACCTTCAGGACTAATTATATAGTAAGAAGAGTATATAATTTTTTTCCAGTTTTCAAATTCAAGTTCATCAAAAATTGTAATACTATCTTTTAAAATATTTAAATTCTTAAAGTTATTATTCGAAATTATTTTATAAAGATTATAAATTTTTCTAAATTTTTTTCGCGATGTTTTGTCGGTTGTTAAAGCATAAATATATTTTTCTTTTGGAAGTAAATTAATTAAATTGATAAAATCATTTTCATTATATTTATTTTTGATCCATCTATCAGAAACATGTATCGTTATTAATTTTTTATTATTTATAATATTTAATTTATTTTTTGGTAAATTTATTTCTAAATTTGTATTTTGATCATAATCAATATTTAATTTACTTATTAACTTAAACATCATTTTTGTTTGATGAATATCTTCACCAATATCTAATTTTTTTTTTCGATTTACTATATGAATATGCTTACAAAATATTTTTGAAATAAATTTTATTAGAATTTTAGAAAATCGATTATTTGAATATCTTGACAAATATATCATTGTTGATTTAATTTTTGCTCCAGAAAAAAAGCAATAAAAAAAACTTAAGATAGAAGGAGATAAATTAACAAAAAAATCATATTTATTATTTCTAACAATCCTCAATTTTCCGTTTTGAAGAATGAAATTCTTTCTATTTTCAATAATAATCACTTGATTTACATAATTAACCTTTTTTAAAATTTTTGCATTTTCACTAGATGCCAAAACATCAATTTTGATGTCAGGATTGAGTTTTTTAATACCTTTTAAAATTGGTATTGTTAGTATCATGTCACCCATTTTATCTATTCTTGAAAAGCAAATTTTTTTTATTTTATTCATTTCTTCACTTGAAAATTTATAAAAATCACTCTATATGTTTTTTTAATGATTATAAGATACATTTCTCTAATTTCTCTATGCTAAATATTAGCATTTTAAATATTCCAAGCAATTTATAGTTTTGATCCTTAATTCTAAAGCAAAAAAAAATAATGCCCTTCGTATCAACGAGCACATTACTGCTGGACAAGTAAGGGTTATATCATCAAATGGAAAGCAATTAGGCATTTTAAATATTAGAGAAGCACTGAATGTAGCTGAAGACGAAGGTTTTGATTTAGTGGAGGTATCGCCTGAAGCAAATCCTCCAGTATGTAAAATAATTGATTATGGAAAACTAAAATATAAAGAGCAGAAAAGCAAAAAAGAAGCAAAGAAAAAACAAAAAACAATTGAAATAAAAGAAATCAAAATGAGGCCGGGCATTGATAAGCATGATTATGATGTCAAAGTAAAAGCATTATCTAAATTTATTAGTAGTGGTAATAAGGTAAAAATATCTCTTAGATTTAGGGGTAGAGAAATGGAACATAAAAATCTAGGTTTTGATCTTTTAAAGAAACTAACCAATGAAGTAGAAAAGATTGCAAAGGTTGAAACACCTCCAAAAACGGACGGACGTCAAATTATGATGGTTTTTAGTCCTAGTTTAATGAAATAATTAAAAACATAAGTTGATACTTTATAAGTATTTGGTTATAAGCACCAAAAATATCAGTATAGGCACGAGGCAGCCTTGCGATAAATATACAGGAGACAAAATGCCCAAGTTGAAAACTAAAAGTAGTTTAAAAAAACGTTTTTCTAAAACAAGTTCTGGCAAAATAAAATTTAAACCTTCAGGCAAAAGACATGGTATGAGCAAAAGAAGTAACAAATTTGTCCGCAAATCTAGAAAGTCAGCAATAATGACAGATGCAGACTCAGCTCTTATAAGTCATATGATGCCTTATAATAAATAGAGGAAAAAAATGGCAAGAGTATCAAGAGGAGTTACAGCAAGAGCAAAGCATAAAAAAGTTTTAAATAGAGCAAAAGGCTACTATGGTAGACGTAAAAATGTTTATAGAGTTGCTGTGCAAGCTGTTGAAAGAGGTTTGCAATATGCATACAGAGATAGAAGAAATAGAAAAAGAGATTTTAGAGGTTTGTGGATTCAGCGAATCAACGCAGGTGTGAGAGAGCAAGGATTGACGTATTCTCAATTTATTAATGGACTTAAAAAAGCTAAAATTCATATTGATCGCAAGGTTTTAGCTGAATTAGCAGTCAATAAACCTGATTTATTCAAATCTTTAGTTGAAAAAGCTCAATCTGCTAGGTAGTTTTCTTTAATTCTATAATTTATAATTATAATAATGAAATTAACTTTAAAAGAGAGCGAAATATCTCAATCAATTAAACAAACTTCAAGTATTGAAGAATTAGAGATTATTCGAATTAAATATTTAGGCAAACAGGGATTAGTAACAAATGAATTAAGAATTCTATCTTCGCTTTCAAATGAAGAAAAGAAAAACAGAGGAAAAGAATTAAATAAAATTAAAAATTTTATTGAACAGGAAATTTTTGAAAAAAGAAATTATTTAAATAAGAAAAAAATAGATGAAAAAATTCAAAATGAAAAGATAGATGTAACTTTACCCCCTAGAGATTATTTAACTGGTAAAATTCATCCTATAAGTCAATCTGTGGATAAAATTATAAATATATTTTCTCAAATGGGTTTTAATGTTGCTGATGGGCCAGATATTGAAACAGATTTTAATAATTTTACTGCATTAAATATTCCTGAGAATCACCCTGCGAGAGAAATGCAGGATACATTTTATATTCATACAGATGAGAAAGATCCTAAAGTTTTAAGAACTCATACAAGCCCAGTTCAAGTAAGAACAATGATGAGTACAAAACCTCCAATAAGAATTATAGTTCCTGGCAGAACATATAGAAGTGATTCAGATTCTACTCATTCTCCTATGTTCACTCAATGTGAAGGACTATTTGTTGATAATAAGACCACTATGTCAGAATTAAAGGGATGTTTAATTGATTTTTTAAAGGAATTTTTTGAAATTAAAGATCTAAAATATAGATTTAGACCAAGTTATTTCCCTTTTACAGAACCTAGTGCAGAAATGGATATAGCTTATAAAAAAGTAAACAATGTTATAAAAATTGGAGATGGAGAAGATTGGTTAGAAATTTTAGGATGTGGGATGGTTAATCCAAAAGTTCTAGAAAATTGCAACATTGATTCAAAAGTTTATAGAGGGTGGGCATTTGGAATGGGAGTTGAGAGATTATCAATGCTGAAATATGGAATAAAGGATATTAGAAGTTTTTTTGAAACTGATTTTAGATGGATTGAAAATTATGGATTTAATCCTTTTGATCTAAATTCGAAATCAGGAATATAAAATGAAATTTACACTCAATTGGCTTAAAGAACATCTTGATACTTCAGCAAATATTAAAACTATATGTGACACTTTAACAAATATTGGTTTAGAAGTTGAAAATTATTTAGATAGAGAAGAAGAGTTAAAACCCTTTAGAGTGGCAAAAGTTTTAAAAGCTGAAAAACATCCTGATGCAGATCGTTTGAAAATATGTGATGTAGAAACTATAGATGGTAATTTTCAAGTAGTTTGTGGAGCTCCCAATGCTAAAACTGGAATGAAAGGAATCTTTGCTCCTGAGAATTCTTTTATTCCTGGAACTAAAATTAAATTAAAAAAATCTAAGATTCGAGGAGTTGAATCATGTGGAATGCTTGTTTCAGAAAAAGAAATGGGAATATCAGAAGAACATGATGGAATAATTGAAATTGATAATAAATATAATATTGGTGACTTTTTTAGTCATATATATGGTATTGCAGATGCTATTATTGAAATTAATATCACTCCAAATCGTTCAGATTGTTTATCTGTAAGAGGAGTAGCTAGAGATCTCTCTGCAGCAGGTTTAGGAAAGTTAAAAAAGATTGAAAAATTTGACTATAAACCTTCGTTTAAAAGTCCAATAAAATGGAAAAGAAATTTTTCACAAAAACAAAATTATTTATGTCCAGGTGTTTCTGGAAGATATTTTTCTGATATTAAGAATTGTGAAAGTCCCCTTTGGTTAAAAAATAGATTAATAGCAATTGGTTTAAGGCCAATTTCTGCTCTTGTTGATATAACGAACTATATAACTTTTGATCTTGGAAGACCACTTCATGTTTATGATGCTGATAAAATTAATGGCGATTTGACTATGCGCCTAGCAACGCAATCAGAAAAATGTAAAACTCTTGATGAAAAAGAATATTTATTAAATGATGATAACATCGTAATCAGTGATAATATCTCATTGCATGGTATTGGTGGAGTAATGGGAGGTTATAATAGTGGATGTTCTTTAGAAACAAAAAATGTTTTTCTTGAAGTAGCTCTTTTTGATCCTGCAAGTATTTCATCAACTGGAAGAAAAATAAATTTACAAAGTGATGCAAGATATAGATTTGAAAGAGGTATAGATGAACAATCAGTTTATTGGGGAGTTGAAGAGGCTACTAAATTAATTAATAAAATTTGTGGTGGTAAAATAAGTGAAATTACTTCAGATATTTATAAAATTAAAAAAAATAAAATAATTAATTTTGCAAAAAATAAAATTATTCAAATAGGAGGAATAGATATTTCAGAGGCTTCACAAATTTCTATTCTCGAAAAACTTGAATTTAAACTACTTAATAATTCAAAGGATTTTTTTGAAATAGAAGTGCCATCTCATAGACCAGATATTGAGGGAGAAGCAGATATTGTAGAAGAAATATTGAGAATTTATGGATTTGATAAAATTAAACCTAAATCAATAATAAATGACTTTATAAATCAAAATATTATTTTGAAAGACTCACTTAAAGCATTTTATAAATCAAAAAAAATATTATCTAGCAGAGGTTATTATGAAACAGTAACTTGGTCTTTTACTTCTTCAAAAATTGAAAATATTTTTAACTCATCCAATTTAATTAAAATTAAAAATCCAATAAGTGAAGATTTAAATGTAATGCGTTCAAACATTTTACCTAACTTATTGATGTGTATTAACAAAAATATTAATAAATTATATGAAAAAGGAAAAATCTTTGAGGTTGGCCCTCAGTTTGGGGCTGATCTTAATAATAATCAAGAAATGATGGCAACAGCAATTCATTATGGTAAAGCTTTATCAAAACTTTGGAATCACGAAACTAGAAATGTTGATATTTTTGATATTAAGAGCGATTTGATGTTTGTTTTATCGCAACTAAACGTGCCTATAAATAAGATAAAATATGATACAGTTAACTCAAAATTATACCATCCAGGTAAATCTTCCTCTTTAAAAATTAGTAACAATATAATTGCAAATTTTGGAGAAATTCACCCATTTATTTTAAAAAATTTTAATATTAAAACTAATGTTTGTGCTTTAGAGATTTATTTAGATAAATTAGAGAAATTTCAAATTATAAAATCATCTAAACCCGCATATGATAATAATAGCTTGCAGATCATTGAAAGAGATTTTGCATTTGTTTTTAAAAATGAGGTTAAAACAATAGAAATTGTAAATAGAATAAAACAAGTGGACAAACAAAGAATAAAAAAAGTTTCTATATTTGATGTTTTTAAAGATTCAAAAATAAGTGATAATTCTGTAAGTATTGCTTTTAAGGTTCTTATGCAACCTTTAGAAAACACTTTTAATGAAGATGAAATAGATAAAATATCTAACTCAATCATAGATGATGTGACTAATACTTTTGACGCTAAATTGCGTTAATAATTTATGAATAGAATTAGTTTAATTCGAAATTTTTCAATAATTGCTCACATTGACCATGGGAAATCAACATTAGCTGATAGGTTTATACAAATTTGTGGTGGTTTAGATAAAAGGGAAATGAAAGAACAAGTTCTTGATTCAATGGAAATTGAAAGAGAGAGAGGGATTACAATTAAAGCACAAACAGTAAGATTACAATTTAAATCAAAAGATGGTAATGAATATATTTTAAATCTTATTGACACGCCTGGACATGTTGATTTTTCTTACGAAGTTTCTCGCTCTTTGGCAGCTTGTGAAGGATCAATTTTAATTGTTGATAGTACTCAAGGAGTTGAAGCACAAACACTTGCTAATGCCTATCAAGCTGTTGATAATAATCATGAAATTATACCAGTTTTAAATAAAACTGACTTACCATCTTCAGAGCCAGATAGAATTAAAAATCAAATTGAAGAAATATTAGGTATTGATTGTAATAATGCTTCTCTTGTATCTGCTAAAACTGGAAATGGGGTTAACGATTTATTAGAAAAAATTGTTAAATACTTACCCCCTCCAAAAGGTGAAGAAACACTCCCGTTACAATGTCTATTAGTAGACAGTTGGTATGATAGTTACTTAGGTGTTGTAGTTCTTGTTAGGGTAATTAATGGTAAAATATATAAAAATCAAAAAATTAAATTAATGGATACCGGCGGTGTTTATACGATTGATCGAGTAGGAACTTTTTCACCAAAAATTAACGAAGTTGATCATTTGGGTCCAGGTGATGTGGGATTTATTAATGCTGGTATAAAAAGTGTTTCTGACTGTAGAGTAGGAGATACGATTACAGAATTAGCTAAACCAACTGAAAATCCTTTACCAGGATTTAAACCTTCTCAACCTGTTGTCTTTTGTGGAATGTTTCCAGTAGATTCCGATGATTATGAACATATGAGAGATAGCATGGAGAAGCTTTCTTTAAATGATTCAAGTTTTTCACATGAACCCGAAGTTAGTCCTGCATTAGGCTATGGATTTAGATGTGGATTTTTAGGACTATTACACTTAGAAATCATAAGAGATAGATTTGAAAGAGAATTTAATTTAGAATTAGTTACAACTGCACCATCAGTTGTTTATAAAGTAAATTTAAAAAATAATAAAATTTTAAAGCTTCATAATCCAACAGATCTTCCTGATGCTGTATCAATTGAGACTATAGAAGAGCCATGGATTAGAGCTACTATTATTGTTCCAGATGAATATTTAGGATCTGTGCTTGAACTATGTATTTCTAAAAGGGGAGTTCAACAAAATCTTACATATGCAGGCACGAGAGCTATGGTAATTTATAAATTACCTTTAAATGAAATTGTTTTTGATTTTTATGATAGACTTAAATCAATAACAAAAGGATATGCAAGTTTTGACTATGAAGTCATAGGATATGAAATAAATGATTTAGTAAAAGTTATTATTTTAATTAATGGTGATCCTGTTGATGCATTATCTTTAATAGTTCACAAAGATCGTTCGCAAGAACGGGGTAGAGCTCTTTGTAAGAGACTCAAGGATTTAATTCCAAGACAACAATTTAAAATTGCTATTCAAGCTGCAATAGGTGGAAAAATAATTGCACGCGAGACAGTTGCGTCTTTTCGAAAAGATGTTACTCAAAAGCTTTATGGAGGTGATGTAACTAGAAAAAATAAACTTTTAGATAAACAAAAAAAAGGTAAAAAAAGATTAAAGCAATTTGGTAAGATTGATATTCCACAAAATACGTTTCTTCAAGCATTAAAAATGAATGAAAAAAATTAAAAAATTAAATTCATATTAAAGCTTACAACTATTCTTTCTTCATTTGACTTATTCATATCAACTGAATGATGCAGATAGCTAGGAAACAATACTAACAATCCTTCTTTTGGAGTTATTTTAAAGATACTAGAATTAAGTGTGTTAGATCTTTCAAAAGCAGGAGTTCTAATTACATTTGCTGAACGTGGATCATAAAAGACAATATTTCCACAATTTTCAGGAGCTTTTACATAATAGGCAGCACTAATAAAATTATTAGAATGAATATGACGTGCATTTGAAGCATTAGTTGGATTAATTATTGCCCACATACCAGTAATTTTTAATTCATTTTTTTTAAGATCCCACCCCATATCAATAGAAGATTCATTAAGCATTTTGGATATACTGTTAATAAAAAAAAGAGGCTCTTCATCTTTTAAATCAAAGTTATTTGAATGCCAACCTATTAAATTTGATCTTACCTTACCCTCAGGATTACTTTTTCTCATATTATTTATGTATTCATATAATTTTTTATTTACATCTTGATAATTAGGAATAATTGATGACCAAATTGGTGTTGCAAAAATAAGGTTTAGATCTGATGTTCTTTTATTCATTTGTATAATATATATCATAATTAAAAAAAAAATCTAATGACTAATAATATTTTATCACAACTAGAAAATGAACTTGATACTAGTACATTTTATATTTGGGACTATATTAGAGAGCACAATACTCATAAATACATAACTAAAGATGAATTTCATCAATCAATAATTGATAAAGGAAAAAAATACTTAAAAAATAGCAGAGCAGATAGTGCATATGAAGAAGAAGTGAACTTTGATACTTTTGATAAATATAATGATGACAAAGAAAAATCAAAAATTTTCCTTATGGATTATGACAATTTTAATGGAATTTTAAAAAAATATGAATCATTGGATGCACAATACAAAAATACGATAATTGAAAGCATAAAGAAAAACTTCCCGACTTCCTACAATATTAAAAAATTTAGAAATATTTTTTTTAATGAAATAGACAATAGAAAAATATTAGATCCTGAGTTACGCGATAAGATTGAACAAGATATTTTCGCTAAAAGCAATATTATTGATTTAGATTTTCTTTCTAGGATTACTTATTTTCGACCTGAAGACCAAAAAGCCTTATCATTTAAAAAAGATCCTTATCCCAGTAAGTTTTTTTCACCTCATTTTTTTATTGAAAGAAATTCTATGCAAAAAGTTGATAAATATTTTATATATTTTAATACGCATAACATAGATTTGCGTGATAATGAAAGACCAAAAAATTTTGATAAATCACTAATAGAATTAACTAAAAATCAAATAAATTTAGAAACAATAGGTTCTATTAAAATTGAAAATGAGAAAATGGTTTTTTTTCATTATAATTTTTTAAATAAAGTTTTAGAAGATAAAGAAGAGCTTTTTTTTGAATGTAACAATGGAGAGTTTTCAATAAAAAAATATGTTGATGATGTGCATAAAGAAAATTTAGAAAAATTTTCTATTCTTACTGAACAATTAGAAAAAATTGATTATTTTAATCATTTTGTAAATCACAACTCAACAAATCCATCATACTCAACTCTTACTAATCAGAAAAAAGTAGCAATTGAGGCAGTAAAAATTATTAAGAAATTTAATTTTAATAAAAATCAACAATGTTTTTATTTTATAGATTTTAATGATCAAATATGAAATTAATGTTTTA
>PTKV01000005.1 GCA_002937895.1 Alphaproteobacteria bacterium MarineAlpha5_Bin9
TGGTGAGCCCGACAGGATTCGAACCTGTGACCCATTCCTTAAAAGGGAATTGCTCTACCAACTGAGCTACGGGCCCATTTTCAATATTATTTTTTATATATTTCATATGAATAATATTCAAGATAAGAAACTAGTTTTTTTGATTTAATTTATTTAAAGTATTTTTTGATACAAATTTAGATACATCTCCATTTAATTTATGAACTTCTTTTACAAAGTTGGATGAAATAAATGAGTTTTTTTCTGAAGACATAAGGAAAATGGTTTCTATCGATGGATCTAGTTGATAATTCATACCAGTCATCTGAAATTCGTATTCAAAATCAGAAACGGCTCTTAAACCCCTAATAATGGATGAAGCTTTGTTCTTTTTTGCAAAATTAGTTAACAAGCCAGGTAGTTTTTTGATTATAATTTTATTTTTAGATTTTATTATTTTTTTAATATCATTTTCAATCATTTTTATTCTATCATCAATAGTAAAAAGAGAAATTTTATTAATATTATTTGCCACTGCAATTATTAATATATCTACTAATTTTAAAGATCTTTTTATAATATCAATATGACCAAATGTAATTGGGTCAAAAGTTCCTGGATATACAGCAATTCTATTTTTCTTCATCTTCATTTAAATCTTGCACTCTAGATATTGAGACAATTTTTTCATCATTTGGTATATTAAAAATTGAAACCCCTTGAGTTGATCTACCAGCTATTCTTATTTGATTAACATTCACTCTAATTATTTTACCTTTATCACTAACTAATATAATTTGATCATCTTTATTGACTATAAATGAATCTACAACTTTACCTGTTTTATTTGTTACTTCAATAGCTTTACTACCTTTAGAATTAGTATTTCGTTTTTCAAGAATTCTATAATGATAAGCTGATGATCTTTTACCAAAACCATTTGATGTAACTGTCATTATAAATTCTTCATTTTTTTGTAATTCTAAAAACTGCTCATTAATAATATTTGGTTGATTATTTTTTCTTTGTTCAGATGAAAATTTTAAATATTCATTTCTAGTTTCTATATCAATTTTTGAATGTTTTAAAATAGATGAAGATACTACGAAATTATCATTATCTAAAAATATTGATTTGTTTCCCTGTGTATTTAAACCACTTTTAGTTGAAAGTGAATAAACAGGAAATCTGACAAATTTCCCACTTGAAGTAGTTAAAAATATATCTTTATTATCGTTAGTTAAATTAGCGCCAATTAATTCATCATCCTTTAACAACTTAATAGACATTTTTCCAGTTTCTCTTAATTCCTTTTTTCCACTTTTCGCAACATCATTTAAATTGTTTTTTCTAACCATTCCTTTTTTGGTAGAAAAAATTAAAAAAAGATTTTTCCAATTATCTTCATTTATTGGCAAAGGAACTATTGTAGCTATTTTTTCATCATTTGAAAAAGGAAGTAAATTAACAATGGGTTTACCTCTAGCTTTTAGACTTGCTTCTGGAATTGAATAAGAATTTAACTTGTATACTTTACCTATTGAAGAAAAAATAAGAAGTTTAGTATGTGTATCAGCAATAAATAATTGTTTAACAAAATCATCCTCTCTTGTAGACATACCGGTTTTACCTTTACCTCCTCTATTTTGAGATCGATAATTCACCAATAGGCTTCTTTTAATGTATCCATTATTTGAAATAGTTATTACAATATCTTCTTTTTGTATAAATTTAATTTCATCTTCTTGTTTATACTCTTTGGTGATAATTTCTGTTTTTCTTGGTGTTCCAAATTCCTGATTTATTTTATTTAACTCGCTTTTAATAACATTAAGTAATTTTGATCTTGAATTTAAAATTTCTAGATATTTTTTTATATCCACAATTATAGCTGATAAATCAGCAGAAATTTCTTCTCTCTCTAACCCTGTTAATCTATGTAATCGCAGTTCTAAAATTGCCTTTGCTTGTTCTTCACTAAAATTATATATATTATTCTTTAACTGTGTATTTTCACTTTCGATTATATTAATAAAATTAATAATATTCTTAGATATTTTCCATGAAATTTTTTTTAAATTCTCTTTAGCTATTTTTGAATCCTTAGATTCTTTAATTAAATTTATGATTTGATCAATATTTTCATTAGCTACAACTAATCCAATAAAAACATGCGCTTTAGCTCTAGATTTGTTTAGTTCAAATATAGTTCTTTTTGTTACTATTTCTTCACGAAACGAGATAAAATATAATAAAAGTTGTTTAATATTTAATTGTTCAGGTCTACCTTTATATAAAGCTAGCATATTACTATTAAATGAGGATTGTAATAAAGTATGTTTAAATAATTGATTTAGAATAATCTTTGAATCAACATCTCTCTTTAATTCTATAACAATTCTAACGCCTTTTCTATCTGACTCATCCCTTATATCTGAAATTCCTTCTATAATCTTATTATTAACAGTTTCGGCAATTTTTTCTATTAATCTTGATTTATTAACTTGGTAGGGAATTTCATCTATAATTATGGATTCTCTGTCTTTTTTAAACTCTTCAATAGAAGTCTTTGCCCTAATAACACAAGAACCCTTGCCTGTTTCAAAATATTCTGTAATTCCCTTAGTTCCTATAATTTGTCCACCTGTTGGAAAATCTGGACCTAAAATTATATTATTAATGTCTTCAATTTCACAATCAGGATTATCAATTAGATGTAAAGTGGCATTAATTACTTCAGTTAAATTATGAGGTGCTATTTGAGTCGCCATTCCTACTGCAATACCACCAGATCCATTTACTAGTAAATTCGGGAATTGTGCTGGTAAGACACTTGGCTCTATGGTTGAATCGTCATAATTAGGATTAAAATCAACAGTTTCTTTATCTAAATCACTAACTATATTATCTGTTACTTTTGCTAGTCTTGCTTCTGTGTATCTCATTGCTGCAGGTCGATCACCATCCATACTTCCAAAATTCCCTTGACCATCAATTAATTCTAATCTCATGGAAAAATTTTGAGCCATTCTTACCATTGAATCATAAATAGCAGCATCCCCATGAGGGTGAAATTTACCCATTACGTCACCTACAATTCTTGCTGATTTTTTATAAGCTTTATTGTAAAAATAACCTGATTCACTCATTGAATAAAGAATTCGTCTGTGAACAGGTTTTAGTCCATCTCTTACATCAGGAAGGGCCCTACTTACAATTACACTCATAGCATAATCCAAATAAGACTTTTTCATCTCATCAGAAAGAGATATACTACCTATGTTTTCTTTAGTTGAATTATCTTGATCTATACTCAATTCTTGGAAATCCTTAATTTTTGATAATTCTTTATATCAAAAATTACTCTAGCTAACAATTTTATAATTTGATAATATCTATAAAATTATATCTATTTATCAGACAATAATTTACATAAATTGATTATAATTATTAATTTAAAAGGGTATATCGTCATCTAAATCATCACTCGATTTAGAATCCGGAGTATCATTAGAAATATCCGATAAATTATTATCATCAATATTCTGAACATCTTGTTTAGATTCTAGTTGGTTAGAATTAGATCTTGAGTCTAATAAAGTTAAATTACAATTATATCCCTGCAAAACAACTTCAGTAGTATATCTATCTTGTCCTGATTGATCTTGCCATTTTCTAGTAGAAATTTCTCCCTCAATATACAATTTTGAGCCTTTTTTGACGTATTTTTCAACAATATCTACAAGTCCATCACCAAAAACAACAACATTGTGCCATGATGTTTTTTCCTTCTGTTCCTGAGTATTCTTATCCTTCCATCTTTTAGAAGTTGCAATAGAAAAAGCTGCCAATTTATTACCATTTTGAGTAGATCTAATGTCAGGATCTTTTCCAACATTTCCTAAAAGAATTGCTTTGTTAACACTACCAACCATAAAATATCAATATATATTATAATATAATAATTTAATTATATCATTAATTATTTCATGAGTTTAGATAAAATTATAATAAAAGGTGCAAAACAGCATAACCTGAAGAATTTTAACTTAGAAATACCTAAAAACAAATTAGTTGTTATTACTGGAGTAAGCGGATCTGGGAAATCTACTCTTGCTTTTGATACTATATATTCTGAAGGACAAAGAAAATATGTAGAAAGTTTATCAGCATATGCAAGACAATTTTTGCAAATGATGAATAAACCAGATGTAGAAAGTATAGAAGGTCTTTCACCAGCTATTTCAATAGAGCAAAAAACTACACAAAAAAATCCTAGAAGTACTGTTGGTACAGTTACCGAAATTTATGATTATCTTCGGGTTTTATTTGCTAGGGTTGGGGTCCCCTACTCTCCAACAACTGGATTACCTATAAGATCTCAATCTGTTAATGAAATTACTAATTTAATATTAAAAAATAACAATAACAATAAAATTTATTTACTATCACCTATTGTTAGAAGTAGAAAAGGTGAATACAAAAAAGAAATAGATGATTTAAAAAAGAAGGGTTATCAAAGATTAAAAGTTAATAATAAGATATATGAAATTGATGAAGTTCCAAAATTAAAAAGAAATTTTAAACATAATATAGATGTTTTAGTTGATAGATTAATAATTAAAAAAAATATAAATCAAAGAATATCTGAAAGTATTGAAACATGCTTGTCTTTATCTAATGGTTTATTATATGTAGAAAATCTTGATAATAACAAAATTGATATTTATTCTTCTAAATTTGCATGCCCAGTATCAAATTTTACAATTGAAGAAATAGAACCAAGATTATTTAGTTTTAATGCACCACAGGGAGCCTGCAAAGAATGTGATGGATTGGGGTTAGAAAAATTTTTTGATCCTAATAAAATTATTCCAGATGACTCTAGATCAATTATTGAAGGTGCTATTAGACCATGGGAAACAAAAGTTTTTGGATATCAAAGAAACATGTTTATTGATACAATATCAAAAATTCTTAATAAGAATAAAATTAACAAAAATAAATCTTGGAAAGAAATACCTGAAAAAATTAAACATATAATTCTATATGGGGATGAAAATTTTGATGGAATAATAAGTTATATTGATAAAAAATATAACAAAACTGAAAGATTTTGGGTTCAATATGAACTTGAAAAATATCTATCAGAGAGAAATTGTGAATTATGTAAAGGATATAGACTAAATGAGAAAGCTCTTTCAGTCAAAATAGATAATATACATATAAGCCAATTAACTAAAAAACCAATTAATGAATGTCTAATGTGGTTTAACAAACTTGATAATAAACTAAACCATAATGAAAAAATAATAGCTAAGGGAATTGTAAAAGAAATCAAAGATAGATTAATTTTTTTAAATAAAGTGGGTCTTGAATATTTAACTTTATCTAGAGCTAGTAAGTCACTTTCAGGAGGTGAGTCGCAAAGAATAAGATTGGCTAGTCAAATTGGTTCAAAATTAACTGGAGTATGTTACTGCTTAGATGAACCTAGTATTGGATTACATCAAAGAGATAATCAAAAGTTAATAGAGACACTAATAAAACTAAGAGATTTAGGAAATACTGTTATAATAGTAGAACATGATGCAGACACTATTGAAGCTGCCGATTATATTATTGATATAGGTCCAAAAGCTGGAATACATGGAGGGGAAATAATTTTTAATGGTAATTATCGTGAACTTTTAAAAAATAAAAAAAGCATAACTGCACAATATTTAAACAATAGTAAAAAAATAGAGGTTCCTAAAGAAAGAAAAAGTATAGATAAGAAAAAATTGTTAAATCTATATAAAGTAAATACAAATAATTTAAAAAATTTAGATATAAATATTCCACTAGGTTTATTTTGCTGTATTACAGGTGTTTCAGGATCAGGAAAAAGTTCATTAATAATCGATACTTTATATGAACGTCTTAATAATTTTTATAATAATTCACTTATAAAGAATGAAAAAAACTTTAATATAAAAGGAACAAAACATATTGATAAAGTAATTGATATAAATCAATCTCCAATAGGAAGAACTCCTAGATCTAATCCAGCCACTTATACTGGTTGTTTTACGCCTATAAGAGATTGGTATGCTAGCTTAAATGAATCTAATATTAGAGGTTATAAACCAGGAAGATTTTCTTTTAACGTTCCATCTAATAAAAAAGGAGGTAGATGTGAAAGTTGTGAGGGTGATGGAGTAAAAAAAATAGAAATGCATTTTTTAGCAGATGTTTTTGTAAAATGTGATGTCTGTAATGGAAAAAGATATAATAAAGAAACATTAGAAGTTAAATATAATAATAAATCTATTGCAGATGTTTTAGATATGACTGTTAAAGAAGGATATAATTTTTTTGAAAAAATACCTTCTATAAAAATGAAATTGCAAACATTAATGGATGTTGGATTAGATTATATAAAAATTGGTCAATCAGCAACCACACTTTCAGGAGGAGAAGCTCAAAGAATAAAATTATCAAAAGAATTATCAAAAAAATCTACGGGAAAAACTCTATATATTTTGGATGAACCAACTACTGGTCTTCATTTTGATGATATAAAAAAATTGTTAAATATTCTTCATACTTTAGTTAAAGATGGTAATACTGTTGTAGTAATTGAACATAATTTAGACGTTATTAAAACAGCTGATCACATTATAGATCTTGGAATTGAGGGTGGAGATAAAGGAGGAAAAATAATATTTGAAGGAACACCAGAAAATATTGTAAAAGATAATAATAGTTATACTGGTATTTATTTAAAAAAAATATTACAAACAATGAAAAGAGGTAAAAATGATAAAACTTGATTTGCCAAAACTTCCATATAGTTTAGATGCTCTAGAACCATTTATGTCAAGTGAAACACTTGAATTACATCATGGTAAACACCACTTAGCATATGTTACTAATGGAAATAAGTTTATAGAAGAGCAAAAAATTGAAGAATCTGATTTAAATAAAATAGTTATAAATTCATACCAAAATAAAAATGCACCAATCTTTAACAATGTTTCTCAACATATAAATCACATTCATTTTTGGGAAATTATGTCAAATAACCCAAATGGAAAAATACCATCTGAATTAGAAAAAAAAATAATTGATGATTTTGGATCAATTGATCAAATGAAATCTGATTTCATAAATGCTGGTTTAGGGCAATTTGGTTCAGGTTGGTGTTGGTTAGTTTTAAATAATGGAAAATTAGAAATCACAAAAACAGCTAATGCTGAAAATCCTATTGTTCATAATTTAATTCCATTGCTAGGTTGTGATGTTTGGGAACATTCTTATTATGTTGATTATAAAAATAGAAGACCAGATTATCTTAAATCATTTGTAGATAATTTAGTCAATTGGGAAAAAGTTGCTGATGAGTTAAATAAAAATATATGATTTAATCTTCTTGCGGTCTAAATTTAAATAATAACAATGTAGGTATAGATATAAAAATTGATGAATAAGTTCCTATAATAACACCTACAATCATTGTAAAAGCAAAGGATTTAATAACATCACCTCCAAAGAAATATAAACTAAATAATGCACATAAAGTTGTTAAACTAGTTATAATTGTTCTGGATAAAGTATTATTTATAGAAAGATTAAATAAATTAATCATATCCATTTTTTTATATTTTCTTAAGTTTTCCCTAATTCGATCATATATTACAACGGTATCATTGATAGAATATCCTGCTATAGTTAGGATAGCAGCTATAGTTGATAAATTAAAATCAATATTTAATAAAGATAGAATTCCTAATGTAATTAATACATCATGAGAAAGTGCTACTACTGCCCCGAAACCAAATTGCCACTCAAATCTGATCCAAATATAAAATAGAATTGCTATAAGTGAAAAAGTGATAGCTTGAATACCCTTAAATAACAATTCAGAACTTATAGTTGGTCCTACAAACTCAGATCGTCTGTATTCAACAACATTTTTATCTATTACTTCTTTAACTAAATTTATTGTGTCAATATTTGTATCTTCATTATTATTTTGTAATCTAATAATAATCACATCCTTTTCTCCAAATTCTTGAATAGAAACATCATTAAAATTATTGTTTAAAATTGATCTTATTTGACTAATTGAAGTATTTTTAGTTTTAACCTCTAATAATAAACCACCTTTGAAATCGATTCCTAAATTTAAACCTTTAAATACAAGTAAGGAAATAGAAATAAAAATAAATGCAATTGAAATAAAAACCATTAATTTTCTCAAATTCATAAATTTAAATTGAGGTTCAGTAGGTATTATTTTATCAAAGCCTAGCATTATAACTTTAAAACCTTATTTTTATTAAAAGAAAGCCAGAAATAAACTAAAAAATTAGTAAGCATTATTGCTGTAAACATTGAGGATAAAACTCCTAGAGATAAAGTTATAGAAAAACCCTTTATTGGGCCAGATCCAAAAACAAAAAGTAAAAAAGCTGCAATTAAAGTAGTTATATTAGCATCAAGAATAGTTGCAATTGCTTTTGAGAAACCTTCTTTTATTGCCACTAAATTCTTAGAACCTTTTTTTAATTCTTCCTTTAATCTTTCAAATATTAAAACGTTTGCATCTACAGCCATACCAATTGTTAAAACAATTCCTGCTATTCCAGGTAAGGTTAAAGTAGCACCAATAAGACTTAATAAAGATACAATTAAAAATAAATTCGCAATAAGGGATATATTAGCGATAATTCCAAAAGGTCCATAGAAAAGTATCATAAAAATACAAACTAAAATTAAACCTGTAATACTAGCTATTTTACCTGCACTTATAGAATCAGCTCCAAGTCCAGCACCTACAGATCTTTCTTCAATAATATCTAAAGGAGCAGGTAAAGCCCCTGCTCTTAAAAGAACAGCTAAATCTGAAGCTTCTTGACTTGAAAAATCACCAGTTATGACTCCTGTTCCTCCAGTAATTGCAGATCTAATAACAGGAGCGGTAATTACATATCCGTCTAATATAACTGCTAATCTTTTTCCTATATTATCACTAGTTGTTTTTCCAAATTTTTGAGCACCAGTTGTATCAAATCTAAAAGTAACTGCATGACCTTCGGTTTGATCAAAACTAGCTTTTGCATCAACTAAATTTTCCCCACCTACTCTAGATTTTTTTTCTACTAAATATTTAATATTGTTATCAATCAGATCTGAAATAATCATTCTTCCAAATGGAGCTCTATTTTCAGAAAGAGATTTAATATCTTCATCAACAATATGAAAAGTAAGCTTTGCTGTTTTTCCAATAAGATCTTTAATTCTTTCAGGATTTTTAATTCCCGGAAGTTGTAATAAAATTCTATTTTTGCCTGATCTTTGAATTAAAGGTTCTTTGGTTCCAGATTCATCTATTCTTCTTCTTACTATTTCTAGTGATTGTTTTATAGCAGATTCTTGAATACTTTCCTTAAATGTCTCATTTATTCTTATTGATAAAATATTTTCTTGAATATTTATAATCAAGTTTCTAAATTGAGAATTAATTTGTGTTTTTATTTTTTCTAACTTATTTTTATTAAAATATTCAAAAATAATTTCATCTCTATTTGTAATAATGTTTTGAATTCTTATATTTTCTTCTCTAGAAAATTGTCTAACAATATCATTTAAATTATCTAATTGTTCAGAGATTAAAACTTCTGATTTTACCTCTAACAATAAATACGAACCTCCTTGTAAGTCAAGTCCGAGATTAATTTTTTTATTTAAATACCAATTTTCTGAGTCTGTTTGATTAAGAAAAGTAGGTAGAGAAAAAATAATTGCTAAAATTAATACTATAAAAATAATTGACCATTTCCAAATTGGGTAAGTTTTCATATATATTTATTTCTTTTGAAATAAATTTGATAAAAAACTTTTATTTTTATTATCATCTTTAATTGGTTCTTTTTTTTCTATATTATCTAAATTATATAATCCTTCAATCATTCCTGGAAAAAGTTTAATTTCAACATTATCAGAAATTTGTAATTGAATTTCTTTATTATCCCTAATTTTATTAATTTCTCCGATAATTCCTCCTTTAGTTACAATTTTATCACCTCTTTTTAAATTGTTTACCATATCTCGATGTTGCTTAGCTCTATTAAGTTGAGGTCGGATTAGAAATATGTAAAAAACAAAAAAAATCAGTATAAACATGAATAATTGTGGCATAGCTTCCATAAATAATATCCTTATTTTATAATTATGTTATATTTAGTATATATAATTTAATTAATAATGATTAATAAAAATGTGGTTATATACATATTTCATCACTAAATTTCTATTAAAAAATAACGTATGTTTTGTATGGAGTTCAAATAATCAAACTATAAATAGCTTTAAAAAAATTAACTTTCTTCCTATAGAATTATTAATAGGAATTGATAATCAAAAATCATTATTATTGAGTAATACAGCAAACTTTGCTAAAAATAATTATACAAATAATGCTCTTTTATGGGGTGCTAGAGGAAGTGGAAAAAGCACACTAATAAAATCAGTATTTTATAACATATCTAAGCAATATGATAATCTAAGATTATTACAGATAAATAAAGATAATATTCCAGATTTAGAAAATATTTATAAATTTGCTAAAGATAATAATAAATATAGATTTATTCTCTATATTGATGATCTATCATTTGAAAAACTTGATGATACTTATAAGATCATTAAGTCAAAACTTGATGGTAGTATACAAAATCAACCAAGAAATTTAATAATATACACAACTTCAAATAGAAGACATTTGATGTCTAAAGATATGATAGATAATGAAAGATCTTCAGCAATTCATACAGATGAGAATATAGAAGAAAAAATATCATTATCAGATAGATTTGGTTTATGGATTGGCTTTCATCAAATATCTCAAGATATTTATTTAGAAATGATTAGTTCATATTCAAAGTATTTTAAAATACCAATAGATGAAAAATTAAAAAGAGAATCATTACAATGGAGTATACAAAGGGGAAATAGAAATGGAAGAACTGCTTGGCAGTTTATTTTGAATAAAAATGCAGAGAATAATTTACAGATTAAATACTAATATTTTAATTTTTTTTCCATTAATCTAACTAAATATGAAATAAAAATAATGAGTAACAAGTATTCAATTACTAAGAAAGTATATATTTCTAAAGGTCTATAAATAGTTACTACTAATTCATTTGCTTTTCTTGTTAAATCTGCAAGTCCAATAATTGACACTAGAGACGACATTTTTAAAACATAAATAAATTGATTTCCAATTGCTGGTAAAATAATTCTGAAAGCTTGAGGTAAAACTATAAATCTCATTTCTTGATATCTATTTAATCCTAAAGATTTTGATGCGTCTCTTTGGCCTAGCTTAATAGATTGTATACCAGCTCTAAATATTTCAGCTTCAAAAGCAGAGTCACTTAAAGACAGTGAAATAATTCCAGCTAAAATAGGACTAAGAGAAATAGAAAAAATTACTGGTAATCCATAGTAAACCCATAATAATAAAACTAAAATAGGAATAGATCTAAATACTTCTACATATATTTTATTTAAATAATTCAAATGTTTAGTTTTGTTAAAAGCTAAAAGTGAAATAAAAAAACCAATAATTAATGAAAAAAATATTGAACAAATTGAAATAATTAGAGTTATTTGTAATCCACTTAATAAAAATTTAATATTGTTAAATCCTTCATCTAAAGTAGGATTAATAACATACCACGCCCAATTATAATTATTTGAACAACCAGGAATAATAGTTATTATAAAAATTAAAAAAAAATATTTCAAAATATTTATAATATTAAAGAATTATAATAAAATATAAAAGCAATTAATTACAGAGATTTTAAATTCCATTTATTCATCATTTCATCAAAATAACCTCTAGATTTTTTAATTTTTATCCAATGGTTAATATAATTAATCAAAATTTGATCTTCTTGAGAAACCAACCATGCTAACGGAGTTGGAAATTTTGGTTCTTTAACAGGAACTATATAAAGTTCAGGATATTTTTCAACTAATGCTGCTGCTTCTATATTAGAAGTTAAGTGAACATCAGCTCTTTCTGCTAAAACTTCCTGAAAGTCTCTTGCAGGAGATTCAATAACTTTTAATTTTGCATTTGGAAAAAGAATTTTAGCATATTGCTCTTGAACTGTTCCTAATGTTACAGCAACAGTTACACTTGAATTATTTATATCTTGCCAATCAACATATTGAGATGAATTTTTTTTCAATGTCAATGGAACTGTAGCTAATTTAAAAAAAGAATTGGTATAGCCAGTAGTTAAAGCTCTTTTTTCACTTAAAGAAGCACTTGTTGATATATCATATTTATTTGCTAAAATTCCGGTAACTAAAGTTTTCCATTCTGTAGGAATAAATTTAATCTCCACGCCCATATCTTTTGCTAGTTCTCTAGCAATTTCAATGTCAAAGCCCATATATTCATTAGTTGATGGGTCCTTGTATGTCATTGGATTCCAATCTCCAGTTGTTCCAACTCTTAATTCTCCATTTTCTAGTATAGATTTTAATCTAGATTCAGCATTGAGAGTTGATGAAATGATTAAAAAAAATAAAGAAATAAAACAAGTTATATATTTCATAGAATATTAGTTATTTATCTTAAACTAATAATCAATATGATTAAATATAAAAAATTAATATTAATTATTACTGTAAAAACAATAAAAATAAAGAGTTTATAAAGAATAATGATTCAACAAAAAATAGAGAACAATAGGAGTTGTAAAAGTTGAAAGAATGGTAGTTAACATAATTGAATTAGATGTTTGATTTAAAAAGGAATTATAAAAACCTGCCATAGCAAATACATTTGAAGCAACAGGTAAGGATGAACATAAAATTGCTGTACTTATCCATAAATTAGGTATATTATTGCCTGGTAAAACTAAAAAAATTAAAAAAATTAATGTAGGATGAATAAATAACCTAATTATTGTTATTAATATTATTGGATAAATGTAATTTCGATTTATCTTACTAACTAAAGTAATACCAATAGCAAATAATGCTGTTGGAGGTGCTGCAACAGAAAGAATAGACAAAAAATTAAATATTTGAATATTGATATTAATATCTAAGATTAAGAAAAAAAATCCTAATATAACTGATAATAAAATTGGATTTTTAAATATTTTATAAAAATTTATTAAAAAGTTTCTAAAGTTTTTAAAATCATTAATTTGTGCTAAATATGATGTGATAGTAAATAATACAATTGAGTCACTTAATAATATTAAACTTATTGGTATAGACGCATTCTCTCCAAAAGATAAAATACATAATGGTATACCTAAATATCCATAATTTGGATATGCTGCATTTAATGAAAATAAAGATGAGTTTTCATTATTGTATTTTAAGTTAAATTTAGAAAAAAAATAACAAGAAAACAAAATTAAAATTGTTATTATTTCAAATCTAATGATAAATTCCCAATTAATTAATTTATTATTTGAAGATTTAATTATATTTAAAAAAATATAGGGAGGAAGTGTAATATATAATGCAAATTTTGTTAAAATTCTTGAAGATTCCTCATTAAAAATTTTAATAAATCTAAAAAAAGATCCTAAAAAAATAATAGCAAAAAAAGGAATTGTGATAGATAATACAACTTGCATAATTTAATATATTTAAGGAGATTTATATGTCAGGATATTTAATAGCTCAAGTTAATATTATAAATGATGAACCTTATGAAGATTACAAAAAAAGAACTGGTAAGGTAGTTAAAAAGTATGGTGGAGAATTTTTAGTTAGAGGTGGAAAATATACAAAAGTTTTAGGTGATTGGGATTTTGCAAGAACTGTTATAATTAAATTTGCTTCTTATGAAAAAGCTCTAGAGTGGTATCATTCAGATGAATATAAACCTATAAAAAAAATTCGAGAAGATAATTCGATAGGAAATGTAATCATTATTCAAGGAGTTTAAACTATTTCAGTTTAAAACCTAGTTTTTTCCATTTTTCAATTCCACCTGATAAATTATATATATATTTATAACCCAATTGTTCTGCAAATCCATTAGCTAATATTGAAGAAACTTCACCATTAGTACCTATAAATATAACCTTAGATTCAAGTTCATTTTTTTTAGTTATTGATTGAAAAATATTAATGAATCCAGGATTAAAATTCCCTTGAGGATCAAAAGCATTAATTTTTTTAGATCCTTTGATAATTCCAGTTTTTTTCCATTCATCTTCAGTTCTTATGTCAATTAAAATAAAATTATTAATTTTTGATTCAGTCAATTCATTTGGCTCAATATTTATATATTTATGTTCTTGAATAGATATAACTTCAATTTCAAATATTAAAGTTGAATTTGCTGGAATAAGATCAGTTACTGCGTTGTCTCCATAAGCTAATTCAGGGGGAATTTTTAGTTTTCTTTTACCACCAACCTTCATGCCCATTAAGCCTAATTCCCATCCTGGAATTACTTGTCTTACACCAATTTGAAACACAAAAGGTTGATTTCGTTTAAAGCTACTATCAAATTCTGTTCCATTTTCTAAAAAACCTCTATAATGAACGCTAACTTTATAATGATTTTTAATTTCGGGACCTGTCCCCGGAGTATCAGATAAAATTTCTATTTTAGACGCAAATAAGGGACTGTTTAATAAAAATAAAAAGATAAATATTGTAGATTTTTTAAACATATTAAAGAATATCATGTATTTTTACAAAAAGTAGCTTCATTAGTTAACTTGTTGTTTAATTTGAGCTGGAATAGATATTAAACCACTTATTATTATAAAAAAAGCTCCTATTAAAGGAATAAGGGTTAATTTTTCATTGAAAAATATAATTCCAAGAATCATTGAAAATAATATTTGAACATATATTAAAGAATTTAAGGATCCAAAAAAATTAATGGATTTTTGACAAGCTAAGAACCATAAAATAATTGCTATATTAACAAATATAGATGATATTGTAATCAATAAAAAAGTAAAAAAATCTATAAAAATAGGATCAAAAAGGAAAAATATAATTGAAATTAAGTGTGTAAAAATACCTCCATAAATAAAAAAACCAATATTTGATGCCACGTTATTGTATTTATTTACTAACATTCCATTTAAAGCTAATAAAAAAGCAGTTATTAAAACTGGCAAATAATAGTGACTATAACTATCAAAACCAGGCCGAATAACTAATAAAACTCCAATAATTCCAAATAAAAATGAAAAAATTATAAATTTATTAATTTTTTCCTTTAAAAATAAAATTGAAATTATTATTCCAAAAATAGGTGTGGTCATATTTAATGTTGTAAATTCTGGTAAAGAAATGTTTCTTAAAACTATAAAACTTAAAATAGGCATTGGAACAAATATAATACTTCTTAATATTGGAATAAAGTAGTTAGTACATTGAAGATTCTTTTTTAACTTACCAATTAAAAGATAATATATAGGAATTAATAGATATATTGGTGTGCCATAGAAAACAAAATGATAAAACTCAATTCCTTTAGGAGAAAGATAATTAATTACTGCATCATTACAAACACCTAAGAAGCATGCTAAAATAATAAATGAAGAGCTATATATAATATTTTTATTAATATTAATCATTTAGTAAAAATAGTTTTAATTTTTAAAAACAGATTTTAGAGTTTTATTAAGCATTTCAAACATAAAGTCTATTTCTTTTTTAGTTATTATAAATTGAGGACATAAAACTATAGAAGGACCTATAGGTCTGCAAATTAATCCATTATCTAAAGATTTATTTGCAACTTTTTCACCAATGGAAATATTACTTTCAAAATAAGTTTTATTTTTTTTATCTTTAACAATTTCTAATGCAGCCATTAAACCAACTCCTCTAACTTCACCGATATTTTCATATTCATCAAATTTTTTTAACTCAGTTAAAAAATATGGGGATATTTCTCTAACTTTATCTAATAATCCTTCTTTAGTTATAACATCAATAGATTTAAGTGCTATTGCACAACCAACTGGGTGACCTCCACTAGTAAATCCATGAGGGAATTCTTCAAATGATTTTGAAACTTCTAATAATTCATCAGCAAAATTTTTTTTCATAATTACTGCACCCATTGGGAAAAAACCACAAGTTAAACACTTTGAAGATATTATAACATCAGGATCAATATTATAAGTTTGAGAACCCCATAAATTTCCGGTTCTACCAAAACCACATATCACTTCATCTGCAATAAATGGAATATTATAATTTTTTAATACTTTTTGAATTATTTCGAAATAGTTTTTGGGAGGGGGTATTACTCCACCTGCACCAATAACAGGTTCTGCAAAAAAACCTGCTATATTTTCTTCTCCATGATTTAATATTAAAGTTTCTAAATTTTTGCCTAATCTAATTGAAAATTCTTCTTCTGATTCATTCTCTTTTCTATATTTCCAATAATGAGGACAATCTGTATGAATAAAATCTTCATTGGGCAATCCAAATTCTTTATTATAAGGCTTACCTGTCATAGAAGAAGCAGCTAGAGTAACACCATGATATGAATTTGTTCTTGTAATTATTTTTCTTTTCTTATTTAAGTTTTTTCTTTTATTTATCATCCATAAAATTTTAACAGCTGTATCATTAGCTTCAGAGCCTGAATTTGTAAAAAAAACTTTTCCTGAATCAAATGGTGACACTTCAATTATTTTTTCAGATAATTCAAGAACCACATCTGCCAATCTTCCAAACAAAGAGTGGTATCCTGCAAATTTATTATATTGATCTTTAGCTACCTCAATTAATCCAGGATGATCAAATCCTGCACATGCATTCCATAATCCAGAATTTGCATCTAAATATTTTCGATTATTTTTATCATAAACATATATACCTTCACCATGAGAAATCACCAGGGGACCTCTTTCTTCTAATGATTTTAAATCTGTAAAACCATAAAAGTGGGAAGATTCATTTATATAATTCATTTATTTTGTTACTAATATTGAAATAATAAAAGGAATTATTAGCAATAATGAGCCTATAATTGATATATTAAAAAGCCAATATAATAAGCCAAAAGAAAACAATATCATCCAAAATTCATTTTTGTATAAAAAATTCATATCTTAATTAATAATAAATAAATTCACATTTATATCTATATTAATAATTATTTTTTTGTATACATAATTTAGAATTATTTTTTGGATAATTAACAATTTTGCTTACTTGATAATATTCAATATCATTTTCTAGTTCAGAATGTGAGCTCAATTCTTTATAACTGTATTGATTTTCTAAGTAGTTAATTGCTTCATTATAGCTTAAAATAATTGGCATTCTATTATGAATAGAACATATAGATTTATTAGCATTTTTTGTAATAATTGAAAAATTATTAAGTTTATTATTTTCGTTTATAGATTCCTTCCATATTCCTGCAAAAAAGAAAGTATTTAAATTTGCAATATGTATAAAAAAAGGTAATTTTTTTCCATTTTTATTTAACCACTCATAATATCCATTTGTAGGAATAATACATCTTTTTTTAAAAAATGATTCTTTAAATATAATTTTATTATTGATAGTTTCTATTCTTGAATTAATTATTTTAACAACTTTATTATTAATTTTATCAAAAAAATCTATACCCCAATTAAAATTTTTAAATTTAAAATCATTTTCTAAAGATATTGCAAGAGAATTTTGTGAAGGTGCTATATTATAAGATTGAGAATAATTAAAACTTGGGTTTACATTAATTTCAAAAAATTTTTTTAATTTAGATAACTTATTAATATTTATAAACCTTCCACACATATCTAATTATGCAGAATTAGAAATTTTCATAGGTTGTGAAACACCAATTGTCATCCAACAATTATAAAAATCTCCTTTATCTGTAACTTTTTGAACTGTCCATTGAAAACCATATTCTATGCCATATTTATCAATAATCTTTACAAAAAAATATGACATATTGTTACTGTTTTTGACAGGTATAATTTGATGTTGTTTGTGATTTAACATAGTAGAATAATATTTTGAATACATCATATTTGAAAAGTTACTTAAAGGACCAGTAAACATTTTATTTTGAGGATGTGCAAATTCCCATGTTTGTTCAATTCCAGCATTAAAATATGGATTATTATTATCTTTAAGAGCTGTAAGCTGTATAGAAATTACTTCTTCAGGTAATAATGAAGGTGCAGGTTTAATTAATTCATCACAATACGCTTTTGTTATAAAAAATATAGAAAAAATTATAATAAATCTCATATCAATACTGATCAAAAAAATTGTTTAATTCATATGACAGAAAATCAGAATCTTCAATATTAAATTTTAATGGAGGCTTTATCTTAATAACGTTTTCATATGGACCATCAATACTTAATAATATTCCTCTGTTTCTCATATAATTAATTAATTTATTCGCTAATTTTTTATTTGGTACATGATCCTTGTTTTTAATTAAATCTATTCCAATAAACATCCCTCTTCCCCTAACTTCTGAAATTAAACTTGAATATTTATTTTGAATTTTTTTTAATGATTTTAATAAATGATTACCAACTATATAAGCTTTTTGTTGTAATTTTTCTTTTTCAATAACTTCTAAAACTGTATTTCCAATAGCACAAGAAACTGGATTACCACCAAATGAATTAAAATATTCCATGCCATTATCAAAAGCAGAAGCAATTTTTTTTGTTGTAATAACTGCTGCCATTGGATGTCCATTGCCCATTGGCTTTCCTAAAGTAACAATATCTGGAATAACACTCTCATCTTGAAATGCCCAAAAGTTTTTGCCCACTCTTCCAAAACCAGTTTGAATTTCATCAGCAATGCATAATGAATTTATTTGTCTTATTTTGCTAAATATTTTTTTTAAATAATTTTTTGGTAAAATAATTTGCCCACCACAACCAAGAATAGATTCAGTAAAAAAACATGCTATCTTTCTATTGTTTTTTATTTTATCAATTTTATCTAATGCATCTTTAATATATTTATTAGTCCAATTTACATCTTTGTACTTCCATTTTCCTCTTATTGGATCTGGCATATCTAAAACATGAACATGATCTTTTTTACCCAATCCACCTTTACCATTAAATTTATATGGACTTATGTCTATTAATGAATTTGTATGACCATGATAAGCATTATCAATAACTATAACATCTTTTGCATTAGTATAAGCTTTAGCAATTCTATAAGCCAAATCATTTGCTTCAGATCCTGTGCAAACAAAAAAAACTTTATTTAATTTTGAGGGAAATTTATTTAATAAATTTTCACTATATGTATTAATAATTTCATATAGATATCTTGTATTAGTATTCATTTTTTTGTTTTGTTCAATTATAGATTCTTGTATTTTAGGATGAGAGTGACCTATGTGTGAAATATTATTAACACAATCAAGATATTTTTTTCCATAATGATCAAAAAAATATTGATCTTTTGATTCTAAAAAATGTAAGGGATTTTTATAGGCTATTGAATAATTATTGGGAATATATTTTTTTCTTTTTTTTAAAATTTCTTGAAGTTTTGATTTTCTGTGAAAAAAAGTTGTTGGTAATTTTAATATTAAATTTGGATCTGGTGATATAGTTAACCAGATATCTGAGAGAAAATCCTCTCCAACCCCAGGGAAATTTTTATTGTTTCCCATTAGATCTAAAATAATTTGAAAATGCAAATGAGGTAGCCAATTTCCATTTTCTTTATATGATCCTATTTTACCAATTAATTGACCAGATTTAATTCTTTGACCAATTTTAAAATTTTTAAGCATTTTTTTTGATAAATGACCATAAAGTGTATAAAATTTAATGTTATTTTCGAAATGTTCCAATACCAAAGTGGGACCATAATCATATTTAATATTATTATTTTCTAATATTACAATTTTTCCATTCATTGGAGCGTAAATTGGTATTCCTTTTTTAATGAAGATATCAATACCCAAATGAATATTTCTTCTTTTTTTATTATCCAATAAAGATATAAAATTTTTACCATTATAAACATTTCTAATTTCACTATACAAACCAATAGCTATTTTAGAATTTTCTTTAAATAATTTTTTATCAAAATTATTATTAATAGAATATTTTCTAGAATTTAAATATATAATTGATTTGTTTACACTTGTAAGATCAAAATTAAAAATACTCGAAAAATTTTTATATTTTAAGAAATTAATAATCTTATTATGATTTATTATAATTGGATATTTGCATATATCTCTAATGATATAAATTAAAAAATTAGGTTTAATTTTTGATAATTTTTCAAGAAGTTGCCAAGCATGTTCTTCACTTATACTTAAATATTTATTATTGGGATATTTTAATGATTGTTTTTTTGCCATTACAACAGTGATTAGTAATCTTGATTTACAAAGGGACATTAAAGAATAAATTTCTCGATCGCTAATTGGAAAAACTTTATGATATGAAGATATAATATTTGATAATGTAGAATATAAATTTTTGTTATCCATTAGAGCATAAGAAAGTGAAATTGCAAGATCGTTTATTGTTGGTGCGTATAAAGAGTCACCATAATCAATTAACCCAGTAATTTGATTATTTTTAATTACTAAATTATAATTATTTGGATCCGAATGAGTTATAGAGAAGCGTAAATATTTTAAATTAGATTTTACATAAAGTTGATATTCATTAATTACATTTTGAATTATATTTTTTTTATTACCATAAAATAATTTTATATGTTTTTTTATCCAGTCAATTTTCGATGGATCCCATTCAAAAACTCTAATAGCTGATTTATGAATAAATGTTTGTAACTGCAATGAAACATGACCCAAAGAAGATCCTAGTGATTTTTCAATGCTATGATTAATTTTAGATTTGGCATACATATTTCCCTCTATAAAAGATAAAATACGGACGTAAAAACTTTTGTTTTTGTATATATATATTTTAATTTTACGATGATAAATCTTTGGAATTATTTTTTTAATATTCTTGTTTTTTGATAAGTGGTTAATTAATTGATCTTGATATTTTAAGAATTCTAATTTTTCAGCTGAATTAGATATTTTTACTACATATTTATGATTATTATTTGTTGTAATAAGATAATTCTTATCTCTTTCACTATTTAATTCATTTAATTTTATAGTTTTACAAGATAAGAATGAATAATTGGTTTTTAACCAAAAAATTAATTTTTTTTTATTAATTATTGGTGGCTGTTCATCAAAAACTGTCATAAGTTATATTTTATAATTCAAAATGATAAAATCTAAAAATGTTTTTATATGTTTCGGGGCTGTTCATTATGATTATTTGCTGAAATTAAAAAATAATCTCATAAAACTAAGAACTAATCCGATAAATCAATCAAAAAAAATTGGTGGAGTAGCCTACAATATTGCAAAAATATTATCTATTTTTTCAAAAGTAACATTAGCAAGCTTAAAAATCTCCAAAACACTTAAAAAAGAAATTAGTAATGAAAATATAAAAATACTAGAACTAAACAAAAAAAATATAGATAGATTCTATATTTCTTTATCAGATAAAAATAATAACTTCCTACTAGGTTTAGCTAATACAATTAATTATGAAAAAAATAATTCATTTATCAAAAATTTTCCAAAATTAAATCGTAAGATAGTTATATTAGATTTAAACTTTTCAAAATTTTTTATTAAAAAATTAGTTATGAATTATTATAAAAAAAACTATATAATAGTATGCGGAACTTCAGTACACAAAGTATACAAAATTAATACCTTATTGAAATATCTAGATTGCATTTTTTTGAATAAAGGTGAATTATTTAAACTTACAAAAATAGATAATATTAAAAAATCATTAAAAAAAATTATAAAGATAAATAAAAATATTAAGATTATTGTAACTAATGGATCTAAAAATGTTTATTTTTTAAATAAAAATGTAATTTTAAAGGGTATGCCTCCTAAAATTAAAATTAAAGATGAAAATGGCGCAGGTGATGCTCTATCAGCAATAATGATATTATTATTAAATTTAAAATTTAATATTAATAAAGTTTTAAAATATGGAATAGCTGCTGGATCTCAATATGCAACTGGAAAAAAAATAACAAAAAAAACAGATTTGGGAAAGATTCATAGATTATCAAAAAAAATTATTATAAAAAAAGAATATCTCCAATGATTAAAGATAAAATATTTATTAATGATGAAATAAAAACTGCTATATTTGAAAAAAAACCGATAGTTGCGCTTGAAAGTACTCTAATTAGTCATGGTTTTCCATATCCACAAAATATTGAAGTTGCCTTATCTTCAATCAAAGCTGTAAGGAAAGCTGGTGCAATTCCTGCAACTATAGGAATAATGAAGGGGAAAATTAAAATAGGATTATTAAATAAAGATATAGAAATTTTTGCAAAGTCAAAAAATGTTAAAAAGGTATCAAATCATAACTTTTTAATTTCATTAAAAAATAATGAAACAGCATCAACAACTGTAGGTAGTAGTATAATGATTGCATCAATGTTTAAAATTAAATTTTTTTCTACAGGTGGTATTGGCGGAGTTCATAGAAATTTTGAAACAACAGGTGATATTTCTAATGACTTAATATCTTTAAGTAAAAATTCTACTTTTGTTATATGTAGTGGGCCTAAATCTATACTTGACATAGATAGAACTTTTGAACTTTTAGAAACATTAGGAATTCCAAGAATTGGCTATAATACAAAGTTTATGCCTGGTTTTTGGTTTTCAAAAACTAATAAAATTCTTGATTATAATTTTAAAAAAAATAATGAATTAATTTCATATCTAAAATTACATGATCATATACAGAAAAATAATTCCGTTTTAATTTTTAATCCAGTTCCTAAAAATAAAAGTTTAAAGAAAATTCAAGTTGAGAATTGGATAAATAAATCTTTAGAAGTTTGTTTAAAAAAAAATATTAGCGGTAAAGAAGTTACTCCTTTTTTAATTAAAGAAATTAATAGATTATCAAATAATGCTTCTTTGAAAGCTAATTCATCTTTAATAATTAATAATGCTTATTTAGCTGGTAAATTAGCAAAAAAGTTTTATTCAAATTAATTAATTTAGTTTTGATAAATTTTTATTTAATAAATCAAAAAATATTTTTGAATTTGCATCATAAATAACATTACAATTTGCTTTATAATTTGTAACACCCAGCCAATCTGTAACTGTTTTCCCCCTAGTTAATAATGAATTTTCTTCAACTTGAACATTTACATATTTTCCTTTGAATATTGATTTATCAATTAAATAACCTATGACACATGGATCGTGCAAAGGTGACTCATTTGTTTTGTATAATTTTCTATGAAATCGAGAGTAGAATTCCATTAATTTTGCAAAAAATATTGAAGCTTTATTATTATTTGATTTAATTTTTTCAATTATATTATCATTCACATTTACTTTATGAGTTACATCTAAACCAATCATTGTTATAGGGACTCCTGAATTTAAAACTATATTTGCGGCATGAGGATCAACATATATATTAAATTCAGCAGATGGAGTAATATTACCCAAACACATAGCTGCTCCCCCCATAAAAACAATTTCCTTTATTTTATTAATTATTGAAGGATCTTTTTTTAAACTTAATGCAATATTTGTAAGTGGCCCTGTTGGACATAAATAAATCTTATCATTAGATTGATGACAAGTATTAATAATAAAATCTACAGCATTAAGATCTTGAACTTTATAAGAAGAATCAACTAATATCTCTTCACCTTCAATATCTAATCCGCTTTTTCCATGAACATGTTCAGCGGTTACTAATTCATGATGAATAGGTTTATCTGAACCTGCATATACATTAATATCTGTTCTATTTATTAGAGAACATACTTTTAATGCATTTAATTTAGTATTTTCTAATGTTGCATTGCCAGCCACACAAGTTATTCCTAAAATTTCTAAATTTTCATTAGCTGCGGCAAGCATTATTGCAACAGCATCATCATGACCTGGATCACAATCAATAATTATTTTCTTTTTCAATTAATGAATCCTTTAAAAGGAAAATTTGCTGGTCTTTGTAGCCAATTAAAACTAGGATAAGTATATTCTCCGTTAATTACATGCATAGTATATGCATGTCTAGATTTAAGGCTTTTATTATGAGTAGAATAATGTGGCAATCTTCCATGGAGTAATATTAGTGTTCCTTTATCAACTTCTAATGGGGTAGTTAATTCTTTAAAAGGAGTTTTATCTATAGTCTCCATTTCTAATATATTATTCTTTCTTTTAAATAATTTTCTTAATGGCTCCTTATGCCCCCCTCTATCTGCCCACATACATCCATTTTCAATATTTGCATCTTCTATAGCAATCCAAAAACCAACTACAGAGTCTGGAATAGTATATAAGAATGTAGAGTCTTGATGACAAATGACTTCTCCTCCAATCCTTGGCTGCTTAAAAATATACATTGACTGAACTAACAAAGGATTATTAATCTTAATGCCTTTAGCAATATCATCTAATTCTTTTTTATGAGAAAAATTAATAAATATTGGATCTAAATCATGCATTGCATGACCAATTTTATTTATCAAAAATTCAATATCATTAGTTAGCTCACCATTTTCTTTAAAGGAATTTTCTTCAAAAAAGAATCTTATTTTATCTCCTGATTCTAAAAAATAATCGTCTTTTACTTTATTTTGTTTATTTGTATTAAAAACTGATTGATGATTCTGATAATCAAAGTTTTTTACAAGATAATTAGCTTGATTTTTTAAAGTTTCACATTCTAAATCTGAATAAAAATTATTTATAATTAAGAACCCATCATTTTCCCATGATCTTAGCATAGAATCATTAAAAGGTAAGTCAGACTTATTATAATGCAATATACCCATTATCAAATACCTATAAATTTTGTAATAAAAGGAAGGAGCATTTTTAATATATTAAAAATTTGAGGTAAAATAAATTTACCTGATGTAGCTAAAAAAAATAATAAACCGAGTATGATAATGAGAATAATTATATTTCTATATAATTTAGCATTTTTTTTATTTCTAGATCTTAAAATAAAAAAAATAATTAAGAGAATAAATAGAACTATTAATAATCTAATCATAAATTTATATTTATATTAGTAATATAGTTAAAATATAAGGATATATAAAATAAGAATTAAATATAATTATAATATGAAATTAAATGTTAGTTTTTAAGGAAAAAAACATGAATATTTAAAAAAAATGCATTTTTTCGCTATTTCTCTGATTTTTTTTCATTTTAATTTAATAACTTTTTATTAAGAAATATGAGAAAAATAATAACAAATTTCCTTAAAATACAAAGGTTTATTTATAAAAAGCTCAATTATTTCGATTCCGATAAATAAATAGCTATAAAATAAAAATAATTGTCTATTATTTCAATAACTTAGCAATATATATCATTTTTTAATTACTAAATCCTTTTCTAGAATATAGATATCTGGCCACTTAAGGTGAGCTTAAGTGACGTGATGAATTAAATTAGGAGAAAATATGTGGGTTGACACTATTAAAGGCTGGCTAAAGGACATAGCAGAAGTTGGTCTTCTGATTATTGCTGCAGCTGTTGTTCTCGAAGTTATTTTCGGATCACCTGTTCCTTTTATAGGATATGGGATTACTGACAACATCACGGCGCTAACGCGTGAATTGGGCAGTCAAGGTATCGTTGGTATAATAGCTATAGGTATCATTGTTTGGCTTTATTTACGCAGATCTTAAAAAGGAGTAATGCGAAATGATGAATACTATTCAAGATTTCATTAAAGGCGTTATGGGATTAGCTATGGCTGTTATCCCTTTAAGCGTTGTACTTGGCGTAATATTTGGTCCAGCTGTACCTTTCATCGGGTTTGATGTAATTGATAATATTTCTGCATTAGTATCAGATTTAGGTGGAAGTGGCCTAGTTGGAGTTATTACTGTTGGTATACTATGGGCTCTATTTAGACGATAATATACTTACAATAAAATTTCTTATACTTAAGCCCTCTTTTTAAACAGAGGGCTTTTTTTTTATGAAATCAAAAAATCATTCAAAAATAGATTATTTATTAAAAATAATGAAGAGGTTAAGAGATCCTGTAAAAGGATGTCCATGGGATAAAAAACAAACTTTAGAATCAATTATTCCCCATACAATTGAAGAAGTATATGAAGTATCTGAACAAATACACAATAAAGATTATGTAAAATTAAAAGAAGAATTAGGAGATTTACTCTTTCAAGTAATTTATTTATCTCAAATTGCAAAAGAAAGGAATAAATTTAATTTTAATCATATAGTTTCATCAGTAACTAATAAAATGATTAAACGACATCCTCATGTGTTTAAGAATAAAAAATTTAAAAATTCAGATGAGTTTAGAATTTTCTGGGAAAAAAGTAAAAATCATAAGTCAAATGGTTTACTAGATTCAATACCCAGTAATTTTCCAGCCATTATCAAAGCTTTCAAAATACAAAAAAAAGTTGCAAATGTTGGATTTGATTATAAAAATAAATTAGAAACTATAGATAAAGTTATTGAAGAAGCTAAAGAATTAAAATTAGAAATTAAGAAAAAAAACTATAAAAAAATAAATGAAGAATTAGGTGATTTAATTTTTGCATCCTTAGATGTTGCAAGAAAATTAAATGTTCACCCAGAAAATATATTAGCGAAAGCTAATAATAAATTTATTAGTAGATGGAGAAAAGTTGAAAAAATAATTAATCAGAATAATCAAAACATTAAAAATTTATCTACAAAAGATTTAAATAATCTCTGGAAAAGAATAAAATAATTTTATTTTTTTTTATAAAATATTTTGAAACATAAAAGTGATATAATTATAAATATTATTAATAATAAATCCAGAGTAAATATATTATTCACTTTTAAACTATTAATTTGAGATAAATTATTTATTTTATTTCCGAGAAGAGTAGAAAATAATACTATGGGAGTAAATCCTATAATTGTAGATAAAATAAATTTGTAACTAGAAATATCTAAAGTAGACAATATAAAATTTTGAACGGCAAGAGGTGTTCCAGGAATCATTCTAAAAATTATTAAATACTCTAGAGAAGATTTTTTTATTAATAAATTAATTTTAGATAAATATTTTTCAAATTTCATATAAATGTAATTTTTAAAAAAATGTTTAGATAAAAGAAAAAATAAATGACTTCCAAATGAAATACTTAATATTGTTAAAAAATAACCTATAAATGAACCGAATGCATAACCTGAAAAAACTATAAAGACTAATAATCCTGGTAAAGATATGGCTGAGTATAAGTAAATAAATATAAAAAACAAAAACATAGATAAAAAATAATTTAGCTCAACCCAATTAGAAAAACTCAACAATATTTCATTATAAGTCATTAATATTTCTATTTAATAATTTTATCAAATTTTCCAGTATTAATAATCGATTTTAAATCATCATAACCACCTATATGCATTTTATTTATAAATATTTGTGGTAATGTTTTCATTCCATTTGATATTTTAATCATTTCATTGAATTTTTTAGGCTCTTTGTTAATATTATATTCTGTATAATTTATATTTTTAGATTTGAAAAAATTTTTTGCTCTATCACAATAACCACAAATATCTTTTGTATAGATTATAACTTTATTCATTTACTAAAATACTTATTAACAAGTTCAACCCAAAAATTAACACCAATAGGTAATAAATTATCATTAAAGTCATATTTACTTGTATGTAGACCCGCATAATGATTTTCATCTTTCTGACCTATATATAAATATGAACCAGGTTTTTCATTAAGCATATATGAAAAATCCTCACCTCCCATAGATGGGTTGATATTTGTAAATACTTTATCCTTTCCAACCAAATCTTTTGCGACATCTGATGCAAATATGCTTTTTTCTTTATGGTTTATTGTTGGAGGATATTTATTATAATATTGTATATGAGCTTTAGCATTATTTGCCAAAGCAATACCAGATGCAATTTCTTTTATTTTTTTTTCAATATCTACTCTGGTTTCATTTTTAAAAGTTCTTACTGTTCCATTTAAACTAACTTTATCATCAATAACATTATAAGCTGTACCTCCGTGAATTTTAGTTATACTTACTAATGCTTTATCAACAGGATCTATAAATCTACTTACTATTGTCTGCATTGATAAAACAATTTGTGAAGCTATAACTATAGGATCAACAGCTAAATTAGGTAGAGCAGCATGACCTCCCTTTCCTTCAACAATAATATCAAATTCATCAACAGCTGCCATCATCGGACCATCAGTCACTCCAAATTCTCCAAGAGGTAATTCAGGCCAATTATGGAGTGCATAAACTTCATCGATCTCAAAATCTTTAAATAATCCATCATCCATCATCATTTTTCCGCCACCCCAACCTTCTTCTCCTGGTTGGAAAATAAAAAAGACTGTTCCATCAAAATTAGGATTTTCTTTTAGGTATTTAGCAGCACCCAAAAGCATTGTAGTGTGTCCATCATGTCCACAAGCATGCATCATCCCTTCGTTTGAAGATTTATGTTCAAAATTATTGTGTTCTGGCATAGGCAATGCATCCATATCAGCTCTTAATCCAATAGATTTTTTACTATTACCTTTATTTCCTTTAATCCATGCAACTAAACCAGTGTTAGCATATCCAGATTTATATTCAATTTGCCAAGTTTTAAGTTTTGTTTGAATATATTGAGAAGTTTCTTTTTCTTTTAAACCTATTTCAGGATTTTTATGAAGATCTTTTCTCCATTTAGTCATTTCATTTAACATTTGATTTATACTATTTAATATTGCCATTAGAGTAACCCAAATATACCTTTCTTATTTAATTGATTTTCACATTTAATTAATTGATTGTTATATTTCTTTGAATTTTTTTCAACCTTCTTAGCTACATCAATAAGCCATTTTTTTGTTTTATATGATTGATTTTTCCAACCATTATGACCTTCATGATAAGCTAAATACTGATTATATGTATCTTTTTTTGATAAACCTAACATTTTATGAGAATTATTTACATACCAGCCAATAAAATCAGAAATATCATTAAAGTTTGCTCTTGAGGCATTAGTATTGCCAGTACTTTTTTTATACCAATCCCAGGTAGGATTAGTTACTTGTGCAAAACCAAAAGCTGTTGAAGGTCTTTTTGGAGATGGAATAATTCCAAATATTTTTTTTCGTTTAGGCTTTGCAAATTGATTAAAAGATGATTCTTGTTTTACTATAGCTAGCTGTAGTGATATAGGAGCCCCCCATTTATCATAACTTTTTTTAGTTGCTTTATACCAATTTTTTTTCTCTTTAAATAAAATACAAGAGTCTTCTGTTAAATTGCTATCAATTTTAGTACAGGCAATAACAAAAATAGTCAAAATACATATAGATATTAAGAAATTATCAATACGCATATTTTTTTTTAACATAAAATTTGTGATTAAACAAAAATTGTGTCAAAAATACTTACAATATATTCAATTATTGTATAAATAAGCTATAATTAATTAATGAACGAAACAGCAAAAAAAAATAAAGAAAAATTAAATTTTCAGGCTGAAGTAAGCAAACTACTGCATTTAGTTGCTAATTCTCTTTATAGTGAAAGAGAAATTTTTTTAAGAGAATTAATCTCAAATTCTGCGGATGCATGCGAAAAAATTAGATATCTTGCAATAAAAAAGCCTGGGATAATTAAGAAAAGTGATCAATTATCAATTTTTGTAAAATTTTCAAAAAAAAATAATTTAATTATCGTTGAAGACAATGGGATAGGTATGACCAAATCTGAATTAATAGAAAATTTAGGAACTATCGCAAAATCTGGAACTAATAAATTCATCGAAGCTATGTCTAAAAAACAAGCCTCAAATATATCTACTATAGGACAATTTGGTGTAGGTTTTTACTCAAGTTTTATGATTGCCGAAAAAGTTACTGTTGAGTCACTTTCAGCTGAAAATAAAGATTCATATTCGTGGGAATCAGATGGAAAAAATGATTTTATCATTCAAAAAATTAATAAAATTTCGAGAGGAACTTCTATATTTTTAAATATAAAAAAAGATGCTCAAGAATTTCTAGATATATTTAAGTTAAGATCAATTATTACTAAATATTCAAATTATATTCCTTTTCCAATATATCTTAAGGATATTGATAAAAAAGAAAATGAAGAAAAAATTAATGAAGGGGAACCTCTATGGTTAAAAAATAAAAAAGATATAAAAAAAGATGAATATAAACAATTTTATAATAATATTTCATTTAATTTTGATGAACCTCTCAAAACAATTCATTTTGAAGCAGAAGGAATTATAAATTATAATTCTTTAATTTATATACCTTCAAAGCAACCAATGGATCTTTTTAATCCAGAACGAAAAAATAAAATAAAACTTTATGTCCAAAAAATATTTATTACTGATGATTGTGAAGAAATTATTCCTTCTTGGCTAAGATTCATCCCAGGAGTTGTAGATTCAAAAGATATTTCTTTAAATATTAGTAGAGAAATGCTTCAAAACAATCCTATAATATCTAAAATAAAAAAAGGATTAATAAACAAAATATTAAGCGAATTGAATAACTTATCAGAGGATAATGATAAATACTTAATTTTTTGGAAAAACTTTGGATCTGTAATTAAAGAAGGGCTGTATGACAATAATGAGTATCATGAAAAATTATTAAATTTAATAAGATTTCAAACATCAGAAGATGATAATTATATTAGCCTAGATGAATACATAAAAAAAATAAACAAAGATCAAAAAGAAATTTTTTATTTTTCTAGTGTAGAAAAAAATAATATAAAAAATAGTCCTCAATTAGAATCTTTTATTGATAAAAAAATTCCTGTAATCTTAATGACAGATGCAGTAGATGAATTTTGGATACCAAATGTTCAAAAATATAAAAATCTAAATTTTAAATCAATTACAAAAGGAAAAGTGGATTTATCTAAATTTTCAAGTGAAAAAGAAAAACATATAAAAAATTCAGATATATCTAATGAATTCAATAACTTAATAGATATATTAAAGAAAGAACTTAAAGAAAATATTAAAGATGTGATTGTTTCTGAAAGGCTAACAAAAAGTCCATTAATATTAATAGCTGACGAAGAGAACATGGACATAAATATGGAAAAATTAATGAAAATGCATAACAAAGATATGCAATCAAGTAAAAAGATTTTAGAAATAAATATAAAACATCCCATGATAATTCAATTATCAAAAGTAATAAAAAATGTTGATAAAAAAAAGATTGCTAATTTAATTCTTGATCAAGCTAATATACTTGATGGAAATACTTTATCCGATCCATCACGATACATAGAAAATTTAACTGATATATTTATGAAAAAATAATTATAAATTATTAACAATTTTACCTTCAATAAAATAATCAATAATTTGTTTAGCTATTTGTATTGCAACATTCTTTTGAGCCTCAAACGTTGATGCTGCTATATGAGGAGAGAGTATTAAATTTTTGGTATTAAATAAAATGTTTTTAGTTGCGGGTTCACTCATGTAAACATCTAAAGCTGCACCCATAATTATTTTATTTTCTAAAGCATTTTTCAAATCAATTTCATTTATCAAACTTCCTCTCGCTGTATTTATTATGAAAGAAGAATCTTTCATTTTACTAAATTCATTAGTATTAAATAATGGTTTATTATCAGGAGAAGATTTACAATGTAAACTAATAATATCACAAGTTGTTAAAATTTCATCAAATGAGAGATTAGTAACATATGGATAAAGATTTTTTTTATCTTTAAAAGATTTAGAGAAAGTATAAATTTTCATTCCAAAGCCATTTGCAATTTCTGCTACTCTAGCTGAAACATTACCAAAACCAATTAGTCCTAGATTTTTATCTTTAAGTTCAACTCCCTTAAATAATTTTTTTTCCCAAAGACCTTTGTGTGTCGAAAAATTAGCTTTAGTTATATTTCTTAATAAGGATAATATTAATGCAATAGTATGCTCAGCTGTAGCATTAGTATTTGCCCCTGGAGTATTCATAACTATAATATTTTTTTCTTTAGCTGATTTAATATCTATATTATCTGTTCCAGCACCTGCTCTACCTATAATTTTTAATTTTTGTGAAGATAAAATAATGTCTTTTGTTACCTTAGTAGCTGATCTGACTACCAAAGCATCATATTGATTAATAATATTTTTTAAATCATCTGAAGATAAATCAGTTATTACATCACAATCTATATTGTTTTGAATAAATAATTCTTTAGCGATGTTATCCATTGAATCAGAAATCAAAACTTTACTCATAATTGTTTTCTCCAAAATCATAAACTACCATACCATCTAAAGGCTTAGGCTCAAACCAAGTAGACTTAGGTGGCATAGTTAAATTATTTTCCGCTATATCTATAACATCATCTATTTGTGTTGGAAATATCGAAAATGCAATACTATTTGTGTTATTGTCAACTTTTTTTTCTAGAGCAATCAGTCCGTGACATCCTGCAATAAATCTTATCCTATCATCAGTATTTGCATTTTCTATACCTAATAAATTTTTTAAACAAAAATTATTAATGATATTAATATCTAGCTTAGATAAAATATCATTATTATCTAAAAGATGCTCATTTTTAAAAAATAAATGATACCATTTTTTATTGTGATACATACCAAAGTTTCGCGATTTTTTTGGTAAATAAGGATTATTACTTTCCTTAATAACAAAATTTGATGATAAAAGATTTAAAAAATTATTTAAATCTAATCCATTTAAATCTTTAATTACTCTATTATAGTCATAAATTTTAGTTTTCGTTTTTGGAAAAGCTGCTATCATAAAATATTTATTTAAATTATTTTTTTTATTGGGATGTTCGTGTTGAAATTCATATATTTTTTTCATAGCAGATATTCTATGATGACCATCACATATATATAAAGTCTCAATTTGATTAATTAATTCCGAAAATTTTTCTTTTTTATTTTTGTCATTTAGAATCCATAATGAGTGAATAGAACCATCAAATGAACTAAAATGAAAATGAGGTTTTGAATTGCTGGTTTCAATAAGGAAATTATCTAAATTAATAATGTCATTATATGCTACGTATATAGGTCCAATTTGAGCATGTAGATTTAACATTTGATCTGCTCGTTCTTGAGCTCTATTTTCGTAAATTAATTCATGTGATTTGATATAATTATGTATAAATGAATCTATATTAGCTAAAGCAATAAATCCTAATTGTATATGAGATTTGTGATTTATCTTATATAAGTAAAAAGAAAGATTGTTATCCTTTTTAATAATTTCATATTTTTTCATTTTTTGAAAATAATTTTTAGCAAACAATGCAGTATTATCATTTTCAACTTGAGGATTTAATATATTAATATAGTTCCAATTATCTTTAAATAAATAATCTAATTTATCCTCACTTAAATAATCTGTGCTTGGAGCTATTAAATTTTCTGGTGGTTCTTTATAGGGTAAAAATCCTTTGAATGGTTTTAAATCAATCATATTTATAAATATATAAAGTTTATAAAAAAAATATTAAATAAGCTATATTAATATTAAGATATGTCCGGCAATACTGAAAGAGCTTTATTAACCTTCTCTTCTTCATAAACATCTTCAGCTAGTCTACCAGAAAAATAATCATCATAAGCTGTCATATCAAAATGACCATGACCACATAAATTAAATAAAATAGTTTTACTTTCACCCTTTAATTTACAATCCAAAGCAGCATCAATAGCACCTTTTACAGCATGTGTAGCTTCTGGAGCTGGTATAATACCCTCTTGCTTCCCAAAATTAACACCAGCTTCAAAACATTCTTTTTGACCATAAGCTTTTGCTCTCATTAATCCTAAATTGTATAAGTGACTCAAATGATAAGACATACCATGATATCTCAATCCTCCAGAATGATTTGCTGGAGGTAGAAAATCTGAACCTAAAGTATGCATTTTAATTAAAGGTGTCATTTTAGCCATGTCACCATGATCATAAGCATATTTACCTTTGGTAAAAGATGGGCATGATAGTGGTTCACAACCAATAATATCAATCTTTTGCCCTCCTCTAAGTTGTTGGCCTAAGAAAGGAAACATAAGTCCAGACAAGTTACTTCCTCCACCTGTGCAACCTACTATAATATCAGGATAATCCCCTGCTTGTTCCATTTGAAGTATTGCTTCATTACCATTAATTGTTTGATGCATTAGAACATGACCTAAAACACTACCTAATGAGTATTTTGCATTTCCTTGACTTTTTACAACTGCCTCAATAGCATCAGAAATTGCAATACCAAGACTACCAGGATTTTCAGGATTCTCTTCTAAAAGCTTTTTTCCAAAATCAGTTAATGAAGAAGGACTTGAGTGACATTTAGCACCAAAAGATTGCATCATCAATTTTCTATATGGCTTTTGATCAAAACTAATTTTTACCATAAAAACTTCAACATCGATATCAAACATTTGGCCAGCAAAAGCTAGAGAGCTACCCCACTGCCCTGCTCCTGTTTCTGTATATATTTTTTTAACACCTTCTTCTTTATTATAGAATGCTTGAGCTACTGCAGTATTAGGCTTATGACTTCCAGTGGGACTGACTCCTTCATATTTATAATATATTTTTGCAGGAGTATCTAAAAATTTTTCTAATCTTCTAGCCCGATATAATGGAGAAGGTCGCCATTGTTTATAAATATTTCTTACAGGTTCTGGTATTTCAATTTCTCTTTCAGTAGATACTTCTTGCATTATTAATCCCATAGGAAATAATGGTGCAAAGTCATCAGGTCCTGCGGGCTGTTTTGTTCCAGGATGAAGTGGTGGTGGTGGGGGACTTGGTAAATCAGAATTTATATTATACCAAAATTTTGGAGCTTTCGACTCCTCAAGAAAATATTTTACTGAATCTGTCATAATTAAAAACTATATTGCTCTAAAAAAATAAACAAATCAACTATAATTTATATATAAAGAAGTATAAAAAAGTAAAATGAAGAATTTAAATGCAGGAAATATATCAATAATAATAGCTATAATATTAATAATATATGCTATTTATAGCTTTATATAATAGTACTATTTTTTTTGAATTGCCCTAAAAAAATGCCAATAATAATTAATATTAATCCTATAAATGCATTTAATGATACTCTTTCATCAAGAAAAATATAGCCCCAAAAAATTGCAAAAAAAGGTATTAGATATGAAACATATGACAAAAACATTGGTCCTGCTTCTGCAATAATTTTAAATCGTAACAAAAACGCTAATGCAGTAGGAAAAATACCTAAATAAATTATTGGTATCACACTATCTAAATTATATGAATTAAGTCTATATAATTCTGTAAAAATTAAAAAGGGGAGCGAAAATATTGCAGCACTTAATGTTACGTATGTAGTCAAAGTTAGAATATTAACTTTCTCTATATTATAAGCAAGAATAGAAGAAAAAACATAACCTAAAACAGAAACAATAATTAAAATCTTAGGAATTAATGTGGAATTATCAAAATAAAATTTTTGAAATATATTAAATTCAAAAATGAATAAAACTCCAATTAATCCTAATATTACTGAAATTAATTTAAAATAATTAAATTTATCATTCTTAATAAGAAAATGGGTAAGTATTAATGCAAAGATTGGACCAACAGACATCAATAATCCAGCTGTGTTAGATTGAATAAATTTTTCTGACCAACTAATAAACACAAAGGGAAGAAAATTTCCAATAACTCCAATAAAACAAATTATCAATAATAATTTAAAATTTAAATTAAATTTCATTTTTTTTATTTTAAAATAAATAATTAAAACAATTGAGGCAATAATTAAACGTAAAGAAGCTATTGCAAAAGGATGTATTGAAACTACTGCAATCTTTATAGCAAAAAATGATGATCCCCAAATTGAAGAAAGAATAGTTAAAAGAATAAAATTTTTAATCAAAAATTATTTTCTACTTTTAGGAGTTGGAAGTGAAACTTGTTTATATGGCTTCATCAATTCTTCTCTTTGTCCATCCCACAAATACTCAGTATAATTAAAATTTTTTATGTTTCTATCAGATCTTTCAAAAGTAAGGCCATATTTTCTACAATAGCTTGCAAATTCTTCTGCATTTTCTGATGACAAACTAGATACTGTCCATTTTTTCGCACTTCTATCAAATTTAAAACCCTTTTTTTTAAACCAGTCTCTATGATAATATGAATCTCTGCCAAAAGCTGAAAAAATAATTTTTTTTGTCATAAATTAAGAAATTTTAATGAAAAAACATATATATTATTTTTTTTTTATAAACAATATAATATTATTCTTATAAAAATAAAAAATTATTATATCATTAAAACAAATATAAATATACAATATACCTATGGTTATATTCAAAAAAAGCGAAATAAATGTTCATGAATTAAGTAAGTTAAAAGAAAAAAATAAAAATATTCAAATAATTGATGTAAGAGAAGATTCTGAAAGAAATCATGCTTCAATTACTGGCACTATTCATATCAAATTAACTGAAATTGCAAATAGGGCTAAAGAACTAGATAAAAATAAAAATATTTTTGTTATGTGTCATACAGGAACTAGAAGTCAAAGTGTAGTTAAGTGGTTAAAATCTCAAGGGTTTGATAAAGCAGTAAATGTTTTAGGTGGAATTGATGCTTGGGCAGCTTTGATCGATAAATCAATAAGAAGATATTAATCCAAACTCTCAATATATAAAGCAAAAATAATAATAATAATAGATATGAAAAAAAATGAAATTCTAAGTAAAATTTCAGTAAATTTATTAATTTTGAATATTTTTTTTATTGTAATCTTATAAAAAGGATTACTTAAACTTAAAGAAAGAATTAGAACTCCTAGGATTAGAATAATCCAGTGCATATCATTATAATATTTATTTATTTTTTAAATCTTCTATAGTTATTTCTTCATATCTCTCAAAAGGCATATGAATCCATGGAGAATCTTTTAAATAATCAACATAATAATCTGGTTTAAATGTTGAAACAGATTTATAAAAAAGCACTCCTGTTCTAACTGGTTCTTCTAAATAAAAACCATAAAAGTGTTCTAGCCATTCGATACTTTTTTTTAGAGTAATCCCTGAATCTGCCAAATCATCTACAAGTAATATTTTTGAACCTATATTTGGAGTAGTTTTAGCTAAGTCTCTTGAAAAGGTTATAGCTCCTCTTTTGTTTTTAGTGGTTTCACCTTTATATGATTCAACTGAAAGAATTGCTAGAGGAACTCTGAATAATCTAGCAAATATATCACCTACTCTCATACCTCCTTTAGCTATACAAACAACTTGATTAAAATTCCAACCATCATCATAAACTTTTATAGCCAACTCTTCAGTTTTTTTATGATATTCTTCCCAAGAAATTCTTAACTCATTCATATTTTCAATTTCTATTTATTTAAATACAAAATTTAATGTAGTGACCCTCCATATCTTAATGGAGGGTCTAAATAAATAATATTAATATATATTATTGTGGAATTTCACCATCTATCCCTTGGACATAAAAGCTCATTCCTGCTAACATTCCATCATCTGCATTTTGTCCTTCAGGAACAACTAACTCACCTGCTTGATTATAAATAGGTCCAGCAAAAGGATGAAGTGTGCCATCCTTAATAGCTATTTCCATATTTATTGCTTCTTGTATCAAATCTGCAGGCATTAATTTTGAATTGTATGGAGACATAACAACCATACCTTCTGCCATTCCATCCCAAGTATCTTGTGATGTCCATGTACCTTCAACAACAGCTTTTGCTCTCTCAGCATAATATGGGCCCCATATATCTTCAATTGCTGTTAAATGAGCATTAGGACAGAACTCTTCTTGATTAGAAGCTTGTCCAAAAGCCATAACACCAGCTTTTTCAGCAGCCTGGCAAGGTGCAAATGTATCAGTGTGTTGAACAATAATATCTGCCCCTTGGTTAATTAAAGTATTTGCAGCATCTGCTTCTTTTCCAGGATCATACCATGTAAAAACCCATATTATTTTAATTTTAATATCTGGATTGACTTTTGAAGCAGCCAAATAAAAAGCGTTAATACCCCTTATAACCTCTGGTATTGGAAAAGAGGCAATGTATCCAACTGTATTAGTTTTTGACATTTTACCTGCTATATGACCTATGATAGTTCTACCTTCATAAAATCTAGCTGAATATGTTGAAACATTATCAGCTCTTTTATAACCAGTTGCATGTTCAAATTTTACATTAGGAAACTCTTTAGCAACTTCAAGTGTTTGATCCATATAATTAAAAGAAGTTGTAAAAATCAAATCATGTCCTGAAGCAGCAAGTTTTCTTATTGCTCTAACTGCATCAGCATTTTCAGGAACTCCTTCTATGTAAGTTGTAGAAATTGAATCACCTAGCATTCTTTCAGCATGAATTCTACCTACATCATGCATATATGTCCAACCATGATCACCTGGAGGACCAATATATATAAAACCTACTTTTTTAGGATCTGCAATTGCATTTGAGAATGCAAAGATAGAAAAAGTAGAAATTACAAATAAATATTTAAATATTTTTATCACTTTAACCTCACCTGTTAAATATTAATGATTATTCAATACTGTTTTTAATAAAGTCTCAACGATTCTAAAAAATATATTTTCTAATTAAGTGGATATCTTAATTGCCCTTATGGAAAGGTATAGTAAGAGAGGCTGGAGCGCTTAGTTTAATTCTTAGCTTATTACTTGAAATAATTACTAGAACCAGCATTGTTGCTATATATGGGGCCATATTAAAAAATTGAGCAGGTAATCTTAATCCAAAAGCCTGTAAATTCATTTGTAATATAGTTACCCCTCCAAATATATATGCTCCTAAAAGAATTCTACTAGGTTTCCAGGTAGAAAATACTACAAGCGCAAGAGCAATCCAACCTCTTCCTGCTGTCATACCTTCTTGCCACATAGGCGCATAACAAATAGACATATATGATCCAGCCAAAGCACACATTGAGCCTCCAAACAATATAGAATAAAGTCTAATTTTAATAACATTATATCCTAATGCATGAGCTGAAGTATGTGATTCTCCTACTGCACGAAGTATTAATCCATGCTTTGTTTTATAAAAAAAGTAACTAATTAGAAAAATAATAATAAAAGAAAAAATAACAAAATACCATGGCGTTAAACCATCAATTGGTGTGCCTATATATTCTTTTCCAATCATTGAACTTAATCCGATACCAAAAATAGTCAATGCTAAACCAGTGGCTACTTGATTAGACATTAAAATTAAAACTAAAAATGCAAATAAACCTGACATAAAAATACCAGATAATATTGAGAAAATAAATGCAAGAAAATAACTGCCAGTTATTACAAGGGTTACAAAAGCAGTTACGGCCCCTACTAACATCATACCCTCAACTCCTAGATTTAAAACTCCAGATTTTTCAGTAACTAATTCCCCTATGGATGCAAAAACAAGAGGTGTAGTTGCAATAAGAACAATTTGAATTACACCTATTAAAGATTCTAAATTCATTTATTTTTTCTAAATTCTAATTTATAATTAACTAAAAAATCTGCCCCTAGTAAGTAAAAAAGAACTAAACCTTGAAAAACAAATCCCACAGCTGCAGGTATTTGCATAAAAAGTTGTGCATCTTCAGCACCAAGATACGTTAGAGCTATAACTAAAGATGCAAATATGATTCCAATAGGATGAAGTCTTCCTAAAAAGGCAACTATAATAGCAGTAAATCCATAATTAGGAGAAATATCTCTATATAATAATCCTATTGGACCAGACACTTCTGCTAATCCTGCTATTCCTGCAAATGAACCACAAATTGCAAAAGCTAAATAGACTAATCTATTTTGATTAAATCCTGCATATCTTGCAGCTGAAGGACTAAAGCCGGATACTTTAAGCTGAAAACCAAATATTGTTTTGGTAAAAATAAACCAGGAAAAAAATATTAAAAATAAAGTTATAAACAATCCAAAATGAATTCTCAATCCAGAAAATAATAATGGCATTCTTCCAGAATCACTAAAAGATCTAGTTTTTGGAAAGCTATAACCCTGAGGATCTTTCCAAGGCCCAACTACTAAATAGTCTAAGATTAATAGAGCTACGTAAACTAACATTAAACTTGTTAAAATTTCATTTGTATTAAATTTTGTTTTTAATAAAGCTGGAATTAATCCCCATAAAGCTCCACCAATTGCCCCTGCTATTATCATTAGTGGTAATAACCAAAAACCATTAGTATCATGGAAAAATATTCCAACCCCTCCTCCAAAAATAGCTCCCATCGTTAATTGACCTTCTGCCCCTATATTATAAAGATTATTTTTAAAACAAAATGCTAATCCTATTGCTATTAAAGCTAGAGGTGTTGCTTTAACTAATAATTCTGAAATACCATAAGCTGAAGAAATTGGTGAAATAAAAAAAGTATGCAGTGCAAAAATAGGATTAAAACCCATTAAAGAAAAAATAATTGAACCAGTCATCAATGTTAATATAACAGCAATGATTGGTACAAATAAGCTCATCAATTTAGATGATTGCGATCTAGAAACTACACTTGGCAAAAAATTAATCATTTTTTCCACCCATAAGTAATCCTAATCTAGATATGTCCACTTTATCTGTTTGTAAGGGTTCAGACAATTTTCCTTCAAATATAACTGATATACGATGAGTTATTTCAATTAGTTCATCAAGATCTTGGGAAATTACAATAATTGAAGTTCCATTTTTTGACAATTTTATAAGAGCTTCCCTTATTGAGTGTTCGGCTCCTGCGTCTATTCCCCAAGTAGGGTGTGAAATAATTAAAAGTTTTGGTATTGAAGAAATTTCTCTTCCAATAACAAATTTTTGTAAATTGCCTCCAGATAAACTAGAAGCTAGAGCATCAGATCCTGGAGTTACAACATTAAAATTTTTAATAACTTTATTAGCGTATTTATCTATAGCTTTTTCATTTAGAATCCCATTAATAGAAAATTGATTATTAGGAAATTGACTCAAAAGTATATTTTCAGTTAATGATAACTCTGGAACAGCACTATGCCCTAGTCTATTCTCTGGGACAAAAGCTATAGATAAATTTCTTCTTTGTTGAGGATTAAATAACTTGATATTTTTTTTATTAAAAATAATTTCACCTTCATCTATCAAAGTGTTTTCTCCAGTTAAAATATCCATCAATTCAGATTGTCCATTACCAGCTACTCCAGCAATTCCATAAATTTCTCCTTCTCTAACTTGAAATGATATGTTTTTAAGATCAGTTAAAAAAGGATCATTGAATGAACAAGATATATTATTTACAATAAAATTTTCTATATTTTTTATATGTGAATAATCAGTTTTTAAATCTTCTAATTTTTGTCCTAACATCTTTGTAGCAAGACTTTTTGCTGTTTGATCTTTTGTTGTGCAAGAATCAATAACTTTACCATTTCTCATGATTGTTACATCATTGCATATTTTAATAACTTCTTCTAGTTTATGAGTTATATACAAAATAGTTCTTCCTTCTTTAACTAAGTAATTTAATGTAAGGAATAAATTTTCAACTTCTTTTGGAGTTAAAACTGATGTTGGCTCATCCATAATCAGTAATTGAGGATCTTGAAGAAGAATTCTGACTATTTCTACTCTTTGTTTTTCACCTGCAGAAAGAGAAGTAATTGGAGCATCTAAATCTAGTGGTAAATTATATTTTGATGAAATATCTTGAAGTTTGTTTTGTAAATTTGAATAAGATATCTGATCATCTATTCCTAAAATTAAATTGTCTCTTACAGTTAAGGACTCAAATAAAGAAAAATGTTGAAATACCATGCCAATACCTTTTTTTCTTGCTTGTGAAGGAGAATTAATTTTAAGAACTTCATTATTAAAATTTATATATCCAATATCAGCTGACAACAAGCCATAGAGAACTTTAACTAAAGTAGATTTTCCAGCTCCATTTTCACCTAACAAAGCATGAACTGATCCTTTTTTAATATTAAATGAAATATTATTATTGGCTATTACTCTAGGAAATTTTTTTGTTATGTTTTTAAATTCTACGAAATGATTGTTATATTTATTATTTAACATAATTTAATAAAATCTTTTCATTATTCTGAAATTTATAAATTTCAAGGTTTGATAAAGAGTCTTTTTTATCTATAGTTAAGAAATTTGAATCATTAGTGGCTATTAAAGGAAAATGCCAAACTTTAGGTTTAAAATTAATACCATCTTCAGGATTTACTTTAAATGCTTCTAAAAGCTTGATATCTGGGATTTTAGAAATTGGTGCAACTACTACAATAAAATTTGTTTTACTTAAAGGTATAAAAGCTTGAGAACTAAAAGGATGATTTTCCATCATATCAATTTCTATAGGAAAATTACGTTTTTTTGTTTTGAAAATATTAATTCTCGGACTTTTATCATCTCCATATATTTCAATATCTGCCAAATCATTAAAACTATCTGTGGTATTATTATTAATTGTTTTTGGGATTATACCCTTTGCTGATATTATTTGACCATAATTTTTAAAATTATCTTTATTAATTTTTTTTATTTTTAAATTCATTTTAAAATTTAACCTTACCATAAATTTTAAAACGAGAAATGCCACCATCTGGAAAAATATTTAGTTTGATATAATTAATTTTTTTATTATTGTTTTTAAGAATTCTAATTGAATTATTAGCCTTTAATTTAGTTTTTTCTATAATAGTATTCCATTTTAGACTATGATGAATAATTGATTTTGTTGATAATTTTTTACCATTCATAGCTCCTTGAATAGAAAAAGCATCTGGAAAATTACCTTTGAAATGATGAGTATTAATTTCATATAAATTTGGTATTGCTGGAATTGCAAGTTTTATTATTACCCAATCATAACCTAAGCCTCGCCTTCTTCTAGTTTCCCAACCATTACCCATATTTTTTGATTTACCAGGTAATAATATATTATTTGCATTGCCAAAATGTTCATCACTACAAGCAATTACTCGTGAGCCATTCAATATAGAAATTAAATTGGTATTTTTATTTAGTAAAGATTTATTAATAGAAATATCAATTAATCCCATTATTTTTAATCTTGCAACTCCTCCATCTGGATAAATATTTAGACGAATATGTGTAAAGGTTTTTGAGGTTATTGATTTTAATATATTGCTCGAATCTGGTTTAATTTTAATTTTATTTGTTATTTTTTGCCATTTGGTTTTTTTTGATAAATTATTTGTTGAATATGTTCCGTCTATTTGAGCATATTGTGGTTGATTACCATTAAAAAAAGAAGTGTCGACATCAAAATATTTAATCTTTCCAGCTTTACCTAATTTTATTACAAGATAATCATTACCTTTATCTCTTCGTCTTCTTGTCTCCCAACCATCCATCCATTTTCCATGATTATCATATACTCCTTCTTTAAAAATAGGGGCTTCTGGATTTATTATTCTTTTAGCAGGGGCAAAAAATTGATCTGAAAAGATTAAAATTTTTGTTCCTAAATTAGGATTGGCCAAATCAATATTATTCTTTTTTATAAATTTCTTACTCATTAATAATTTCCTCTAACCTAAAAAAAGCAATTTTTTTTACTTGTTTAATGGATTCATCTAGTTGATATTTTATATTATTTTTTTTCAAACGTTTTTTAAATTCATTCATAATTAATGATTTGTTTGAACCTTTCACAGCATATATAAATGGAATTTTAAATTTAGACTTAAATTCCTGATTCATTTTGCTAAATAGTAAATACTCTTCATCATTGCAATTATCTAAACCAGCATTTTTTTGTTCAGTTTTTGACATTTCAGTTAATAAGTTATTAACTTTAAATTTATTCCCTAGGTCAGGATGATTTTTGATTATATCTTTTTTTTTATCTAAGTTTAGATTATCAAATTCATTCATAAATGATTCAATTATATGTTTTTTATCTGCAAAAGGTCTTATTTTTTCTAACATAATTGCAATAAAAGTAGTTTTTTCAAATATGTTTTTAAAATTATTAATAAATAAATCGGAACTCATATCATTAATATCTTCAATTTTCATTTTAAGAATAATTTTTATACCAATGATCTGCAATATCTTCTCGCTTACAAATCCAAATATCATCATATTGTTGAATATAGTCTAAAAATTTTAATAACGATTGAAATCTTCCAGGTCTACCAATTAATCTACAATGTAATCCTATATTCATCATTTTAGGAAAATCTCCCCCTTCACTATATAAACAATCAAATGAATCTTTTAAATATTGCAAAAATTGATCACCATTGTTAAAACCTTGATTGGTGACAAATCTCATATCATTATTATCTAAACTATAAGGTATAACTAAATGCTTCTTGTTTGAAACAGTGACCCAATAGGGTAGATCATCATTATATGAATCACTATCATAAATTACTTTTGTATTTTCTACTACTAATCTTCTAGTATTGGGACTAACTCTTCCAGTATACCAACCCTTTGGAGGTGAACCAAAAATATATTTAATTGTTTCATATGATTTTAGAATATGATCCTTTTCAATTTCTTCATCTATAAATTGATAATCAATCCATCTATATCCATGACTAGCTACTTCATAATTAGCTTCTTTTATTGCAGAACAAATTTCATTGTTTTGTTTTAATGCTAATCCTACTCCAAAAATTGTTAGAGGTAGTTTTCTATCAACAAATAATTTATAAATTCTCCAGAAACCCATCCTAGAACCATATTCATAAATCGATTCCATGTTCATATTTCTACCGCTAATAGGTTTGGCGCTAATAATTTCTGAAAGAAAACTTTCTGAGTATTTATCTCCATTAAGAATACAATTTTCGCCACCTTCTTCATAGTTTAAAACAAATTGAACTGCTAATTTTGCATTATTAGGCCAATTTATTTTTTTTCCTTGTTTACCGTAACCTATAAAATTTCTATTATTGTTCATAATGATCCATTTAAAAATTAAAAATTTTCTGTATAATTACATTTATCATGACTAAAGGTTTTTTATCAACCCATGTTCTTGACATTTATAATGGAAAGCCAGGAAATGGAATAAATGTTGAATTATATAGCATTGATAAAAAAAGAGTTAAAATTAAATCGTTTTTATTAAACAAAGATGGACGAACAAAAGAACCAATATTAATGGGGAAAAAATTTAAAAAAGGTAAGTATGAACTAATTTTTTATATAGGTTCATATTATAAAAAAATTAATACATTAAAAAAGCCTTATTTTTTAGATGATATAGTAATTAGATTTGGTATTAATAATTCATCTGAACATTATCATGTTCCTTTACTTGTATCTCCATGGAGTTATTCAACTTATAGAGGAAGCTAATGTCCTCTAAAATTAAATTTGTTTACAATAACAATATTATTGAATTAGAAAACATTGATCCAAATGAAACACTATTAAACTTTATAAGAAACAATTTAAAAAAAACTGGGACAAAAGAAGGTTGTGCAGAGGGAGGTTGTGGAGCCTGTACTGTTGTTCTTGGAACTTTAAAAAATAATAAAATATTATATCAAGTAGTTAATTCTTGCATAATATTTGTACCAATGATTCATGGAAAACAACTTATAATAGTTGAAGATTTGGAATCAAAAAAAGATTTACACCCTGTACAAAAAGCAATGATTAAACATAACGGTTCTCAATGTGGATTTTGTACTCCTGGTTTTGTTATGTCTTTATTTTCAATGTATAAAAATAATAATAATTATACTGAAAAAATCATAAAAGATTCTATTTCTGGGAATCTTTGTAGATGTACTGGTTATAAACCGATAATAAATGCGGGAAAAGAATTGAATAATTATTTTAAACCAGACAAATTTGAAATAAACAAAAAAATAGATATTGAGCTTATTAAGAAAATTCAAAATGAAAAAAAACCCATAAAAATTAACTATAATAACAAATTATATTTTTCACCTTTATCAATTAAAGAGCTTTTATTAATTATTAAAAATAATCCTAATGCAAAATTAATTAACGGTGGTACAGATTTGGCACTAACAGTTACTAAAAGTAGAAAAGATTTGAATTCATTAATTTATTTAGGAAACATAAAAGAATTAAATTATATAAAAGAAAATCAAAATAATATAGAGATCGGATCATCCACACCTTTAATAGAGATAGAAAAATTTATAAGTAAATATTACTCAGATTTTAGTGAAATATTAAAAAGATATGGCTCATATCAAATAAGAAATATTGCAACAATAGGGGGTAATCTTGGGACAGCATCACCTATTGGAGATACTTTACCTATTCTGTTATCATTGAATGCTTTAATTATTACTCAAAAAAACAATATTTCTAGAAAAATTTTAATTAAGGATTTTTTTACAGGATATAGAAAAACAAAACTTAAAAAAAATGAATTTATAAAAGCAATAATAATACCAAAAAACAAATCTTATATTTTTAGAGCTTATAAAATATCAAAAAGATATGATGATGATATTTCAAGTGTGTGTATGGGAATCAATCTAAATTTAGAAAGAAACATTATAAGAAATATAATTATAGCCTACGGTGGAATGTCAGAAAAACCAAAAAGAGCAACAAATTGTGAAAAATATTTAAATAATAAAAATTTTGATAAAGAAACTATAATTAAATCTCAAAAAGAATTATTAAAAGATTTTAATCCTATTAATGACATGCGAGCTTCAAGTGAATATAGAAAAAATATTGCGAAAAATTTACTTCTAAAATTTTTTTTCGAAATTAAAAAAAATAAAAATATAAGAATATATGATTAAAAATAATATAGAATCCTTATTTACAGAAAATCTTCCTCATGACAGTGCTCAAAAACATGTGAATGGAAAAGCTAGATACACTGATGATATTTTGGAACCTAATAATATTTTTTATGCAGCAATAGGTTGGAGTAAGAAATCTAATGCCATAATAGATAAAATAAATCTTGATGATGTTATTAAAAGTGAGGGTGTTATAGATATAGTTACTTATAAGGATATACCAGGAAGAAATGATGTTGGACCTGTCTTTGATGGAGATCCAATATTTCCTAAAAATAAAGTTGAGTATTTTGGTCAGCCAATATTTGCTGTTTTAGCGACTACGAATGAACTAGCAAGAAAAGCAGTTTTAAAAGCTAAAATTTCGTACATAGAAAAAAAACCTATTATTACGATACAAGAAGCACATAAAATCAAATCATACATTTTCAAGCCAAAACAGATCCATAGGGGTAGTCCAAATATTGCCTTAAGAGATGCAAAAAATTATCTTAGAGGTAATTTTTCTACAGGAAGCCAAGAGCATTTTTACTTAGAAGGTCAAATATGCATGACAATTCCACAAGAAGACAATGATTTAATTGTTTATTCATCAACTCAACATCCCTCTGAGACTCAGCAAATTATTTCAAAAATGCTAAAAATTAAAAATAGTTCAATTGCTGTGAAAGTTAGAAGAATAGGTGGTGGTTTTGGAGGAAAAGAAACTCAATCATTTATTTTTGCAGCTATTTGCACCCTTCTTGCAAATAAAACAAAATTACCTGTAAAATTAAAAATAGACAGAGATGATGATATAATTATTACAGGGAAAAGGCATGATTTTTTTTCTGAATATGAAGTTGGTTTTAATAATAATGGTCAAATAAAAGGATTAAAAATTAATCTATACTCAAGATGTGGTATTTCTGCTGACTTATCAGCTGCTATTAATGATAGAGCTCTATTTCACATTGACAATGCATACTATATTCCAAACATTTTAGTTAACAATTATTATTGTAAAACAAATACAGCTTCAAATACAGCATTTAGAGGATTTGGTGGGCCTCAGGGAATGATGGTGATAGAAAATATCATTGATAATATCGCAAGGTATCTAAAAAAAGATCCAACAACAATTAGAAAAAATAATTTTTATAAAAAAAATACTAATAATATTACTCATTATAATATGAAAATAGAAGACAATATTATAAATGAAATCTTTGAAGAATTAATTACCTCATCTAGATATATTAATAGAAATAAACAAATTAGAGATTTTAATGATAAAAATAATTTAATAAAAAAAGGAATTGCTATTACTCCTGTAAAATTTGGCATATCTTTTACAAAGAATTATTTAAATCAAGCTGGTTCGTTAGTGCACATCTATAATGATGGTAGTGTTTATTTAAACCATGGTGGGATAGAAATGGGTCAAGGAACTTTAACAAAAATTGCACAAATTGCCTCTAATGAATTAGGAATATCAATAAATAAAATTAAAATATCAGAGACAAATACATCCAAAGTTCCTAATACATCAGCATCAGCTGCTTCATCAACTACAGATTTGAATGGTGCTGCAGTATTAAATGCAATTGAAAAAATTAAAAATAATATTAATCACTATGTGAGAAGTAAATACAAAATATCTATTGATAAAGTCAAATATAGAAATAACAAAGTTATTTATAGAAATAAAATTTTTAATTTTAATGATTTGATTATGGAATCCTATTTAAATAGAGTTTCATTATCATCAACAGGATTTTACAAAACTCCAAAAATAAACTTTGATGATAAGAATTTTGAAGGTAGACCATTTTACTATTTTGCTTATGGAGCTGCGGTATCAGAAGTTATAATAGACACTTTAACTGGTGAAAATAAATTAACTCAAGTAGATATATTGCATGATGCTGGCAATCCTATAAATGAAAATATTGAAATTGGTCAAATAGAAGGAGGCTTTATCCAAGGTATGGGTTGGCTAACTTTTGAAGAAGTTAAATGGAGTGAAAAAGGAAATATATTAACCCATTCACCATCAACTTATAAAATACCAGCATCAAATGATACTCCTACAAAATTTAATGTAAAATTATTTAAGGGAAATAATATTGAAAAAGTTATTAATAGATCTAAAACAACTGGAGAACCTCCTTTGATGTTATCAATGTCAGTTTTTTTTGCAATTAAAGATGCTATTGCAAGTGTAGGTGATTATAAAATTATACCAAAAATAAACGCCCCAGCTACACCAGAAGAGATTTTATCTTCAATAAATATTATTAAAAAGAATTTATGAATTTAATAGAAATTGAAACAATTGATAAAATTAAGCAAAAAATGATTTTAGCAAAAATTATCTCTACTAAAGGATCTTCACCAAGAGATGAAAATACATATATGATTATAAGCAAATCGAAATTTTTTGGAACTATTGGAGGCGGAGAATTAGAATTTCAAGTTATTAAAAATTCTTTAAGTATTCTAAAAAGTGATTCTGATAATATAAAAATTATTGATTTTCCTTTAGGACCATTACTTGGCCAATGTTGCGGTGGATATGTTAAAGTAGAATTAAAGAAATATCTAAATGGAAAAACATTAATTAAAGAAAATGATCTTAAGAATTCAATTATGAAAAATAATATTAATTTATATATCTTTGGCGCAGGACATGTTGGAAAAGCTATCATAGATAAGTTAGAAGGTATCGGTTTTAATGTTTTTGTCATAGATTCTAGACAAAACTATATTTCAAATATTAAAAAAAATTATGTCGAAGCAATATATTCTAAAGATAACAACACTATTATTAATCATACTAGAAATAATTCTTTTTATTTAATTATGACTCATAGCCATAAAATAGATTTGGAGTTATGCGCATTGCTTCTTAAAAAGAATGACTACTCTTTTATTGGCTTAATTGGATCTAAAACAAAAAAAAATAAATTTAATAAAAGACTATTAGATATTGGTTTTGATCAATATTCAATAAATCAAATTGAATGTCCTGTAGGACTTAAAAACATTGAAGGTAAAGAACCAAATATAATTGCAATTTCTATTATCGGAAGATTAATTGAATATAGATCATTAATTTTTAATAAAAATAAAAATAATTATAAAAATGTGGTAAATAAGTAATAATGAATCTTTTAAGTTCCTTAAGTCCTTTTTTTTTAGATTGGTTGGATTTAATTGTTAGATGGTTTCATATAATTGTTGGAATTGCTTGGATTGGAACTTCTTTTTATTTTAATTGGCTAGATAGTAAACTCGATAGAAATATTGATGAAGAAAATATAGAGGGTGAACTATGGTCAGTTCATTCTGGAGGATTTTATAATATAAATAAATTAAAAGGACCTCCCAAAGAATTCCCAAAGGAACTTCATTGGTTTAAATGGGAAGCCTATTCTACTTGGTTAAGTGGATTTATTTTACTAGTAATTGTATATTATTTAAATTCAGAAAGTCTTTTGATTGATCGAAGTGTTTTAATTATTAATACGTGGCAAGCTATAATCATTTCATTATTCTTTCTGTTTGGATCATGGTTTGTTTATAATTTTTTATGCAATTCAAAACTAATTAATAATTCAATTGTATTTACTTCAACCTGTTTTATTCTTGCAATCTTCATTTGCTTTATTTTAACTCATATCTTTGGTTCGAGAGCTGCATATATTCATGTTGGTGCTTGCTTAGGAACAATTATGGCAGCTAATGTTTTTAGAGTTATAATACCATCTCAAAAAAACATGGTTGATTCAGCACTAAATAATCAAAAACCAAATCTACAAATGGGTATTAACGCGAAAAACAGATCAATGCACAATAATTATATTACTTTACCAGTAGTTTTTATTATGATTAGTGCTCATTATCCATTCACGTATGGACATGAATATAATTGGTTAATTTTAGTTATTATTTCTTTAAGTGGAGCATTAATTAGACATTATTTTAACTTGAGAAATAAGAGAAAATATAAATTTTGGATTTTACCAGTCGCTTTTTCATTAATGATTTCACTATTTTTCTTTACCTCTTTACCTAAATTATATTTTAACAATATTAATTATATAAAAAATAATGAAGATGTTAAATTTAATGAGGTTAAAAATATTATTAAATACAGATGTGGAGTATGTCATGCAAAGAATCCTACATTCGAAGGTTTACCTAGTGCTCCTCTAGGTATTATTTATGATAATGAAAACGATATCTTAATGAATATATCAAAAATTAAAGAACAAGCCTTAGATTCAGATATAATGCCCCCAGGAAATATAACAGGAATTACTAAGCATGAGAGAAATAAATTAAGATTATGGATAAAACAAGGATCTAAAACTAATAATTAACATTAATTGGATCAATACTTCTCCAAAGATACCAAGTAGCAATAGAATTATAAGGTTCCCACTTTTTATAAAAGAAATTTAGTTTTTTTTCATTTATCGGTAAATTAATTTTATAATTTATTGATATAGCCTTCATAAGACCTAAATCTTTAATAGGAAGAATATTTTTCTTGCCCAATGAAAATATTAAAAACATATCTATAGTCCAATCACCTATACCTTTAATAGTAATTAAATTTTTTCTAATATCATTTTCGTTCAAATAATTAATTTTTTTAATAAATTCTTTATTATTAAGGAAAAAAATACATAGATTTCTAATATATGAAATTTTTTGCCTTGAAAGACCAATTTTTTTTAATCTATGTAAATTTATTTTTAATACTATTTCCGGCTTAATTATTTTTTCAAGAGAAAAAAATTTTTCTTTAATTGAACTAGCAGCTCTAACTGAAATTTGCTGACCAATAATAGAATTTAAAATACTTTCAAAATAGTTTTTATTAATAAATAAGTTATCTTTTGAATGTTTTTCAATTATTTTCTTTAAAATCTTATCTTTTTTTGATAAGTAACTTTTACCTTTACTCCAATAGTGAGGTTTCATTATGATGTATTATAACCAATTTAAAAAAATAATATCCTATTTAAATTACATATTTGGTATTTATTTATGGATATTAATTATTTACAGTATTCTAAATTATACCGGCTTAATTAAATCATCACCATTAGGCAAAATTCTTTTATATCCTATAGAAATCATAATTTCACAATTCTAATAGATTAGATAAATTAGATAGGATGCTTATTTACTATATTATAGCCTTAATTGCAGCCTTCTGCTGGTCTGTATCCTCTTTAATATCTGCTGATGTTTCAAGAGAATTAGGAGGAATAGGATTTAATCGACTTAGATTAATATTAGTATCTATAATGTTATTAATTTTTACATTTTTTGATAATAATTGGGTAACTATTAAGCATGAATATATAGCAATTATTCTTATTTCTGGGATCATAGGTGTATTAATTGGTGATACTTTATTATTTATTGCTCTTCAAAGGATTGGTCCTAGAAGAAATAATATTTTATTTGCTTTAGCTGCTCCTTTTACAATAATTCTTAATATTTTCATTTTAAAAGAAAATATGAATCTTTTGGAATTTCTTGGTTGTATCGTAGTGTTTATAGGGGTGGTCTTAGCTATAACTTATGGTAGTAATAAAAAGAATGAACATAGATGGGAGATTATTGAAGGTTCTATTATATATGGAATCATATTAGGAGTTTTAGCTGCTTTATGTCAAGCAATAGGCATAATTATGATGAAGCCAATTTTAAATAATGGAGCTGATCCTATAGTATCTGCAGCTTTAAGAACCAGCGTATCTGCACTAATTCTTTCATTATCATTTTTGACAAATTATAAATTATTTAAAGATAAAACTAAATACACATTTAAAATTTTTTACAAAACCACTATTGCAGGCTTCATGGGTATGGCTTTAGGAATGAGTTTATTATTAATATCTTTAAAATATGCTGATGCGGGTATAGTCGCAACTTTATCTTCTACCAGCCCTATAATTATTTTATTTTTGATTTGGTTAATAACAAAAAAAATACCTACTTTTGGGGCATGGCTAGGAACTATATTTGCAATTGCAGGAACTGGTATGATTTTTATAAATTAAGTATGAACAATAAAAATAAAAAAATTTTATGGAAAGAAATATTATCTGCTGGGGACTTTCTTAATGGAAAATTACCACCTCACCCCAACCATCCAAAAGGAAGGAATGCCTATGCACATGTAGCTTTAGAAATTAAAAATAAATACAAAAAATCATATAAAGAAATTCAAGATGAAAAATTACAAGAAGTTATTGAGTATATAAATTTTTTAAAAAAAAATCCTTTTTAATTTGTTTTGTATTTAGTAACTGGCAAGAAAAATGTCATTATTGAAATAATCAACATAATTATTGCACTAAGAATGAATAACATACCAAATTCAGAAGTAAGCTTATAAACTAATGAAATTAAATAAACTGCTAAAGGTCCAGAACCAAAAGCTACTATAAATTTAATACCATACATAGAACCATGATGTCTACGAGGTGTATATTTAGCTAGTAATATATTTTCAGTTGGTAATATACTTGCATTAAATAAAACTGTTAATAAACATACTATTACAAGAGGAATTCCGGTAAAAAAAGAGATAAAAATAAAAAATGGAATTTGGAATATCATTCCTATCAAATAAATTTTTTTTAAAGAAAATTTATCTGCTAATAATCCACCTATTAATGACATCAAGCCAGATAAACCATATATTAATGCAACAATTGCTCCAATTTGATATGTTGAAATATTCTCTATTCTTAAATCAAAAAGTTTGGGCAATGAAGTTTGCATAAATTGGAAAGTTAACCCTAAACCAAACATGGCAGTTAATAAAATAATAGCAACTAATATAAGTTGAGATGAAGAATGTTTTTCATCAAAACTTTTAACCGATATATTCCTAAAGGATATATATTTACTTATTATTAGAAAAAATAAAATAATTGAAAGAATTATAGAAATAACTCCAGGTATAATAAAAGCCAATTGCCATCCATAAACTTCAACTAAAAGTCCTGCTACATAAGCTCCTGTTCCAATCCCTATTCCACCAAATATTCCATTAATTCCAAGAGCTTTTCCTCTTTTTTTATAAGAATTTACTATCCATGCTACTCCTACAGGATGATAAATAGAACAAAACAATCCTAACAAAGATAATCCAATAAACAAAAATAATTTATTTTCACTTAAACCGCATATAATTGAAGAAAAACCCATGCCTAAAAACATTATAACCATCATCATTGATCGACTCCATCTATCACTAATCCATCCAGCAGGAAGTGCTCCAATTCCTACTAACAATGATCCTAAAGTCCATAGTCTAATAAGTTCATCATATGATATCATCCATTGATCTTCAATTGCTAGAATAATAACAAAATAAAAAGCTGCAAACATATGCATAAAAGCATGGCCAACAGAAGAAAAGATAAGAGTTAAGTTATTATTATTCACTTTTAACAAGATTTAAAGATGAAGAATTAATACAATATCTTTTTCCTGTAGGTTGAGGACCATCATCAAAAAGATGGCCTAAATGTGCATTACAATTTGAACATAAAACTTCAATTCTTTTCTTGCCTAAAGAGTTATCAATTTTAGAAGTAATATTTTTTTCTTCAAGCAAATCATAAAAACTTGGCCATCCACTTTGAGAGTCATACTTTGTTTCACTAGAAAATAATTCAGCATTACAACATTTGCAACAATATATACCTGTAGATTTTTCATTATTGTATTTACCAGAAAAAGGTTTTTCTGTTCCAGCTTGTCTAGTAATATAAAATGTTTGTGGATCTAATATCTTTTTCCATTCTTCTTCAGTTTTTTTAATTTTCTTCATGATGATTTAATTCTTTTGTTTACTAAATATATACCAATAAAAATCAAAATTGCTCCAATAATATGATAAAATTCTAAAATTTCATTTAAAAATATAATGGAAATAGTGCCTGCAAAAACTGGTATTAGATTTAAAAATAAACCTGAATTACTTGGACCAATTATTTTTATTGATTTTACCCACAATAGAAAGGATATCATACCAGGTCCAATACCGACATATAAAATCAATAAAAGTCCATTATTTTCATTAATAAAAAAATATTGATTGTTAATAGACTCGATAATAAAGAATGGTAAAAGAAAAATATTACCTATAAAAAATATCAAAAATAAAAATACAATAATATCAATAGTTTGAGGTAATTTTCTTAATAAAGCCGAATATATTGACCAACCTGTTACTGCTGCAAACATCCATAAATCACCAATAACAAAATTAAAATTACTTAAATTAACTAAATTTCCTTTAATAATTATACAAACAAAACCTATAAATGAGATAATAACGCCTAAATATTGATATAAATTTATCTGAACTTTAAAAATGAAATAAGATAAAATAATAATTATTGCAGGTGCAAATGCTGGCATTAATGATGAGGTTAAAACACTACTCGTGTTAAGTGAAATATTCATACATGAATTAAATAATCCTCCACTTAAAAAGCAAAGAAATGTTATTATTTTCCAATTTTTAAATAGAATTTGTCTATTTTGATAAAATTTTTTATATATGAAGGGTGTTAAAATTATTACTGCAACTAAATTTCTATAAAAACTCAACTTAATAGGTTCTAGCGATACAATACTAGCAAGCTTTGCTGCTATAACGTTACCTCCCCATAAAGAAGAGGCAAGAATCAGATATAGATAAGCAATATATTCTTTGTTTAATTTCATATTTCAGAATATTTTCAATTTTTATTTAACAAAGAAATTAAACTAGAAGTATCCCATCTGTTTCCACCTAAATTCTGTATTTGCGAATAAAATTTATCAACTATTACAGTAATTGGTAAATGTGCTTTATTTTTCTTCGCTTCTTCAAAGCAGATTGCCAAATCTTTTCTCATCCAATCAACAGCAAATCCAAAATTAAAATCTCCATCAAGCATAGTTCTGTATCTATTTTCCATCTGCCATGATTGTGCAGCTCCTCTTGATATAACTTTTAAAACTTTTTCCATATTTAATTTAGATTTAACTCCAAAAGCTAGTCCTTCAGATAATCCTTGGACTAAACCTGCTATGCAAATTTGATTTATCATTTTTGTTAATTGACCTGAACCCGATTCTCCTATTAATTCAATTGCTTTAGCATAAGACAAAATAGTTTTTTTTACCTTATCATAAGGATCTTTATCCCCTCCTACCATTATAGAAAGTTGTCCATTTTCAGCACCAGATTGCCCACCAGATACAGGTGCATCTAAAAAATGAAAACCATTTTTTTTACATATACTATAATATTTTCTAGCAATTTCAGCTGATGCGGTAGTATGATCAACTATTATAGTTCCTTGTTTAATATTATTTAAAATACCCTCTTCTCCTTCCATTACTTCGTTCAGATCATTGTCTTTACCAACACAGATAAAAATAAAATCTGAATTTTTTGATGCTAATCCTGGAGTTAATTCAAAAGTTCCTTTGTATTCATTGATCCATTTTTCAGATTTAGATCTAGTTCTATTATAAACAATCACTTCATTATTATTTTTTTTAAGATGTCCAGCCATGGGATATCCCATTACACCTAAACCTATAAAAGTTATTTTTTTGCTCATTATTTACTCCATTAATTTATTTAAAATTTTTTTTCCTAATTGATAATTGCCAGTAACTATCAAATTTTGCTCATCAGAACAATGATTGTAACTTCTTTCAGTAAAATAAGAATCAAAACCACCAGCTTCTCTTACTATTAATATTCCCGGTAAATGATCCCACGGATAAAGTTTGGACAAAACTAAAAAATCTCTAATATTTCTAGCTATATCTACATATTCAAGACCTATACATCCGTAACTAGATATTTTTTTAAAAGAATTTTTTAATTTAATAATTTTTTCATATTTATCATTATCCCAATATTTTGAACTTATCGAACCAATTGAGTCATTGATATTTTTTGTATTGGTAATTATTAATTTTTTATCATTGAAATAACTTCCATAATTCATTCGAGATGATACTAAATCTTCTGTTAAAGGATTATATATCCATGTTTGTAAGATATTCTTAAAATAAGTAAGTGAAATCATGATTACAAATTTTTCTTTTCCATTTATATAGTTCTTAGTTCCATCAATAGGATCTACAGTCCAACAATAATTTTTTTCATTGTATTGATTGATAATTTCAGGGGTTTTAGAAAATTTTTCCTCTCCGATAAAATAAGAGTTTGGGATAATATTTAATAACTTTTTATTTAATTCTTCCTCGACATTTATATCAACAACTGTAACAAGATCATTTTTATTTTTAAACATAATATCATTATTAGAAAGATTTTTATATTTTGGTAAAATAAATTTTTTGCTAATATCAAAAAGTAATGTTTTTATTTTATAATTATCAATTTCAATCATTCAATTTCTCAGTATAAAGTTTTGCTAATTTTATTGAAATCTTACCAATTTTACCATTATTTATCTTATTAGAATCTACTTTTATAATAGGTGTAACAAAAGAAGATGAACTAGTTAAAAAAACTTCATCAGCATTATATAATTGCTTTATAGTAAATCGCTTTTCTTTAAGAATTAAGTTGTTTTCTTTAATTAAAATTTTTATTCTTTCTCTTGTAATTCCTTTCAAGATATCAGTATTTGATGGATGGGTAATTAAAATATTTTTTTTTATAATCCAAATATTAGAAGCTGTAGCTTCAGTTATATATTTATTATCTACTAGAATAGCTTCAAAAGCATTTTTCTTTTCAGCTTCTTTTTTAGCTATAACATTAGCAAGTAATGAAACAGTTTTAATATCTCTTCTTTTCCATCTTAAATCAGGATATGTAATAACACTTTTACCTTTAAATTTAGAGTTTGGTAAATTAAATTTTTTTTTGATTATGTATACAATAATATTAGGTTTTAAATTTTTTTTATATGCGTGATCTCTTGATTGAATTCCTCTTGTTATTTGTAGATATATAATCCCATTTTTAATTTTATTTAAAAAAATTAATTTATTAAATATATGATTTAATTTTTTATCATTTACTTTGTAATCAAATTTTAATTCATTAAGAGAATATCTCAATCTGATTAAATGAAATTTTAGATCTATTAATCTGTTATTATAAAAAGAGACAACTTCATATACACTATCTGAAAATTGTAGTCCCCGATCTTCAATATGAATTTTTGCATCTCTAAACTTAATATATTTAGAGTTTAAAAAAACAATATTACTCATTAATCAACAGATAAAAGTTTCTCTAATTTTTTTATACAACTAGTTTCAGAAAAAAATACTACGTCATCATTAATTTCAAAGATTGTATCCATATTTGGTATTATGATATTATTTTTTCTTAATATTGCACCAATTCTAATATTTTTTGGTAAATTTAAATCTGACAATTTTTTATTAGCAAAATCAGAATTATCAATAATTTCAGCTTCAATAACTTCACCAAATCCATCTCCCAAAGTATAGATTCTTCTAATTTTTCCACTTCTGACTTTTTCAAGTATGGTAGAAATTGTAATAAGTCTGGGATCAATTATAATATCTATCCCTATATTACTTAATAATGATGAATAGGATGATTTATTTACTAAAGTCATACAACTTTTACATCCTGCTTTTTTTGCTAATAATGAAGCTAATATATTAACCTCATCATCATTAGTTATAGCAATTAAATTATCTGAATTTGATATATCTACTTCTTCTAAAATGTTGGTTTCTAATGCATCACCATTAAATACGGTTAGTTTTTTCAGATTTGATGCTAAATATTCAGATCTTTCTTTGTTATATTCTATTAAACTTGTAGACATTGCTTTATCTTCTTCTTCAATAATTTTACAAAGAGGGTACCCTATATTGCCTCCCCCTACGATTACTATTTTTTGTGATTGAGTTTCATCATGACCAAAAGATTGCATAGCTTCATTAAAATTTTCATTTTTAACAACAAAATATACAATATCATTCTCTAATAATATAGTTTCTGAATCAACTACGAATTTATTTTCTTCTCTTATTATAAATAAAATATTTAATAAAAAATCTTTATTTATTGATGATATTTTTTTTATAGGAGTGTTTAAAATTGGACATTTTTTTTCACATTTTAATCCAACTAATTTTAAATTATTATCAGCTAATTCTAACATATCAATAGCTCCTGGTGCTTGTAGTCTTCTAAAAATGGCTTTTGCTACTTCTAATTCTGGTGAAATTATTGAATCAATAGGTAAATTTTCCTTGTTATATAAATTTGTCCACTCTAGTTTTAAATAATCAGGTTGTCTAACTCTTGCAATTTTTGATGGAATTTTAAATAAAGAATAAGCTATTTGACATGCTATCATATTTGTTTCATCACTTTTAGTAACAGCTATTAAAATATCACAATCTTTTGCACCTGCAGATTCTAAAATACTTGGTTGACTAGCTGCTCCAACAATAGTTTTAACATCTAATGATTCAGAAATTTTTTGAATTAATTCACGTGATTCATCAATTACTGTTACATCCAATCCCTCATTTGATAAACTTTCAGCTATACTTCTACCAACGACCCCGGCTCCACAGACAATAGATTTCATATGATTGTTATGTTATGTTATGTTTTATTTATATCAATATTTAATATTTTGAGTTTTCTATAAAGTGCGGTTCTCTCCATACCAGTAAATTCTGATATTTTTGATATATTACCATTAAATCTTTTAATTTGCGATAAAAAATAGTCTTTCTCAAATTTTTCTCTTGCTTCCTTAATTCCGGAATCAAATTTATATTGTGATTTTGCTGAAATTTGCTCAATATCTTCAGGAAGTTTAGTTATTTCTGTATCACTCTTAGAAATCATATTTTGATTTAATATTAAAATTCTTTCAATGTAATTTGAAATTTGTCTTACATTTCCAGGCCACTCATAATTTTCTAATTTATTTTGAGCATTTTTAGATAAAAAAACTTTAGTTTTATAGTTATTAAATTTATTTAAAAAATAATTACATAATGGAATTATGTCTTCTCTTCGATCTTTGATAGATGGAATATGAATAGGGATAACATTTAATCTATAATAAAGATCTTTATTAAATTTATTTTGGTCAACTAAATTTGATAAATTTTCTGAAGATAAAGATATAAATTTTAAATCTATATGAACATTATAACCTTCAAGTTTTTCAGGATTTTCTAAAAGAAATAAAAGTTTTTTTTGAGACTCTAAAGAAGATTTATTTATATTTTCACATATTAAAGATGTTTTATTTGAATTTACAAAAATATTAGTATTAATACTTTTATAATTTATTTCAAAAACTTCACTCATTTGATCTTTATCTAATGATGAAAAATCTAATATATTCGCTAATGAATCTTTATAATTAGAAAGATTGTGAATAGATTTTGCAAATAGTTTTTTTCCTGAACCTATTGCTCCTGTTATCAATATACGTGAATTAGATTGGCTAATTTTTTTTAAGTTTTTTTTAATTTCTAAGATAAATTTGGATTCACCAACAATTTCTGATTTTGTGTTATTTGATTTTTTAAGATAATTATTTTCTTTTATTAATTTTGCATTTTCAATAGCTCTATTAGATAAAATAATTAGTTTTTCACTATTAAAAGGTTTTTCTAAAAAATCATAAGCACCATTTTTTATACAATTAACTGCCATATCTATATTACCATGTCCGCTTATAATAATAATAGGAATCGATGAATTTAGCTGTTTAAATTTTTTTAATAATTGTATTCCATCAAGGTCACTATTTGAAAGCCATACATCTAAAATAACTAAATCAGGTTGAAAATCATTAAAAAATTTAATTGCATCTTTTGAATTTAATGCGCTTTTAGTCAAAAATTTTTGATCATTTAAAATTTCAGAAATTAAAAAACATATATCTTTTTCATCATCAATAATTAAAACTTTATTATTCATTATATTTTAAATGTAACTGTAACTGTAGATCCTGATAACTTTGTATTTTTTTCTATTTTAATAGAGCCATTATGATCTTCAAGGATTTTTTTAACAATCGATAATCCTAAACCTGTGCCTTTTTCCTTTGTGGTATAATATGGTTCAAATAATTTTCTAATATTTTCACTTTTAACTCCAATTCCATTATCAATAATCTTTATTATCACTTTTTGACCAACTTTATTAAAAATAATTTTAATTGAGGGATTAGGAATATTTACAACAGCTTCAATAGAATTTTTTATCAAATTATTTAATGCTTGTGATATTTGAAATTTATCAAATTGAAAATTGATAGTATGTTTATCTTCTTCAAGAGCAAATTTTATTTCATTATAACTATTTGAAAAAAAATCAAAGCACTCCTGTATTGTAAGATTTAAATTTTCAAGTTTCATTTCAGGATTTGGCATTCTCGCAAATGAGGAAAATTCATCAATCAATTTCCCTATATCATCTACTTGTCTAGAGATTGTATTAGTTAGTTTAATTAAATCATCTTTATTTAAATTTTTATCTATAAACTTTGTTTGAATTCTTTCTGAAGATAATTTAATTGGAGTTAAGGGATTTTTTACTTCATGAGCTATTTTTCTTGCTATATCAGACCATGCAGCATGTTTTTCGGCTAATATTAATGATGTCATGTCATCTATTGTTACTACATATCCTGAAATTTGATTATTTTCTTTTTCTTTAATTATTTTAATATTTAGATTTCTTATATTATCATCTATTATATATTCTAATTGGTGTTGAGAAATATTTAAATTAGAGCTTTTAAAATCTTCAAAAATTTTTTTTAATTCTGGAAAAACATTTATTATATCAGTTGATATAAGATCTTCTTCATCTTTCTTTAATATTCTTAAGGAGGATTTATTTATTAGATTTATCTTGAAATTTTGGTCTAAAGATATCACTCCTGTGGTTAGTAAACTTAATATTGCTTCAATAAATAATCTTTTCTTTTCATCTTCTTCGCTCTTAGCTAAAATTACATCTTGATTATTTTTAATTTCATTAATCATTTGATTATATGATCTAATTAAAACATTAATCTCTTTAAATTGTTGATCTTCATCAACAAATGAATTTAAGTTACCTGTAGAAATTCTGTTTGCAGATTCAATAAGTTTACTCATAGGTTTAGATAATCTTCCTGCTAGTCTTAATCCAATTAAAATAGCAATTAAAATAAAACATATAGAAAATAGAACGAATATCATTGAAAATGTAATTTGAATTCCTTTACTTTCTTCTTCTTTTGAAGTGTATATCTCAAAAGCACGACTTGTATCTTCAATATGTTTCCAAATATTATTATTAAATTTTCTGTTAATTTGTAAATATGTATCATCAAAAAAGAATAATTTTTGATATGCAGTAATAGAATTTTCCTCTGGTTGATAAATATATATTTGACTTTTATCTAAAATATTAAAAATATTATTTGAAGGGTAAATAAAATTTTTTAATTCTTTATCATTAAAACTAGATAATACTTTTTTATCTAAATTAAATACATATATATTGGAAATAGTTCTAAGATTAAGATAATCTTGTAATTCTTTATCCATTAAATCTTTATTAACTTCATTATTTCTAGCAACTTTAATAATTTCTCGAGATATAAGTTGAATATCTGAAATTAATTCCTCTTGAATTTCATTTGAATAACTTCTAGCTACAATATTAGAATTAATAATAGCTTCTTTTACTGCTTTTCCATACCAAGTTCTTAATTCTAAATTGAAAAATAGTGATGTGATAATTACTACACCTATTGCTGGGCCAAGAGCTATTAATGTAAATAAATTTACAAATTTTATATGTAGTCTTGATTCTTGATAATTTCTTTTTCTAAATATTAAAATTAAAATGATTTGTCTTGTTAAAAGTCCAAAAAGTAAAATAACTAAAATTACATCAATTGATAATAAAATTAATAAATTCTGAGGATCTTTAACTAATTCATTATTTGGCAATAAAAGATAAAATGTTATACTAAAACTAATAATTATTAATGCTATCAACACATAAAAAGATGATTGATTTATGTGAATTAAATTAAGAAATTTTTTAAAATTATTCATTTTTTAACTTATATCATTAGTAATTAATTAATAAAAATTATAAGTAAATTTAATTAATTATAAATTACTATATACTGATAAATATGAAAAACATTTCTAATAGTTTAATTTTATTAGCTGGAGGTAAGGGAAAAAGGTTAAAAAATTCTAAAAATATACCAAAACAATATATTAATTATGGAAATTCAAACATTATAGAGCTTTTTCTAAATAATCTTGATCACAATATTTTTGATATAATTATAATAGTATGTGAAAATAAATATAAAAAAAAATACTTATCCAAATTAAACAATAAGTTTCCCTATCATAATATTCATTTTACTTTATCAGGGAAAAATAGACAAGAATCATCAAAAAATGGAATTTTATATTTAGAAAGATATAATCCAAAAAAAGTTTTAATACATGATTCAGCAAGACCTTTTGCAACAAATAAAATTTTTAAAAGAATTATTAATAATTTACAATTTAACGACTCATGCATACCATACATTAAATCAAATGATTTGTTAATTAACACAAATAGAAATATCTATTTTAATAATAAAGATATTATACAAATTCAAACTCCCCAAGGATTTAAATTTAATAAAATCAAAAATGCACATAAGAGGACAAAAAATTTTGATGCAAAAGATGATGGCATAATTTTTAGCAAAATATATTTAAAAAATAAATTAATAAAAGGAGAGAAAAGCAATATTAAAATTACAGAAAATAATGATTTAATTTTTTTAAAACTTAATTTAAAAAAAGATATAAGAACTGGAATTGGTTATGATATTCATAGAATAAATTATAATTCAAATAAAAAACTCACTCTTTGTGGAGTTAAAATAAATCATAAACCATTAATAGGTCACTCAGATGCTGATGTAGTATATCATTCAATATGTGATGCAATTTTTGGTTCTTTATCAATGAGAGATATTGGATATTATTTTAATAACAAAAATAAAAAATGGAAAAATGCAAATTCTTTGATTTTTCTAAAGTTTGCACAAGAAAAAATATCTAAAAAGAATTATAATATAAAAAATATTGATATAAATATCATATGTGAAACACCTAAAATTAATAAATATATAATTTTGATGAAAAAAAATTTAATTAAATATTTAAAAATAAAAAATAATCAAATATCTATAAAAGCAACTACTAATGAAAAGGTTGGAGATATAGGAAAAGGAAAAGCTATTGCATCTCAGTCAGTAATTACTATCGAAAAAAATGACTCATTTATCTAAATTCGTAGTTACACTATTTTATAGTGGATTTAGTAAATATATGCCAGGTACATTAAGTTCTTTAATCTCTTTACCTATTGTATATTTCCTATTTATTAATTTAAATCAATTTATTTTTTTATTATTATTTGTATTAATAGCTATTGTTTCATTTTATTTTATCAAAATATATATAAAAGATAAAATAAACAAGGATCCCAAGGAGATAACAATTGACGAATTTTTGGGCATATACCTTATTTTTATTTTTTTATATAATCACGATTTGAAAAACATTATAAATCTAGGAATCATATTTATAATTTTTAGAATTTTTGATATTTTAAAACCTTATCCAATAAAGATTATAGATAGTAAATTAAAAAATGCCCTTGGAGTAATTTTAGATGATATTTTTGCCTCAATATATACAATCATTACATTTAAATTAATTCATGCAATTTTATAAAAAAATAATCAATAAACTAATAAAATATAAAATATCGTTATCAGTATGTGAATCTTGCACAGGAGGTTTGTTATCTTCAAAAATAACAAGCTTTAAAGGTGTTTCACAAATATTTAATTGTGGAATGATTACTTATTCAAATAAATCAAAGATAAAATTATTAAAATTAAATAAAAATATTCTAAAAAAATACGGTGCTGTAAGTAAAGAGGTTGCAAAAGTTATGGTGACTAATTTATATAAAATCACTAAAAGTAAAATATGTATATCTACTACTGGTATTGCTGGACCTAAAGGAAAAACAAAAAATAAACCTGTAGGTTTAGTTTATATTGGTATTAAATATAAAAATGAGATTATAATATTGAAAAAAAATTATAAAGGTAAAAGAAAGGAGATTCAAAATAATACAGTTAAAACTATTTTCTATGAAATAAATAAGTTAATTTAGAATTGAGTCAGCTCTTCTTTTAAAAGATTCGATCATTTTATCTTCTATTAACTTATAAAAAAACTCAGCTACTTTTTGATGGAGGAATTTTTTAAATTCAAACTCTATTTTAAAAGTAACTTCAGTAATAGAGCTTTCTATTTCTTTAAAAATCCACTCTGTTTTAAGATCTTTAAGAGGGCCTTTAATATAATTTGTTTTTATAAAAAGTTTTTTTTTATTAAATAAAACATGTGAACTGAATTTTAGTGGAAATAATTTATTGTATTTTACTATCATATCAGCAATAATTTCTTTATCATTTTTTGAAATGATTATAATATTACTGCACCAAGGAATAAACTCGGGATATTTTTCAATATCCAAAACTATGTTAAATAGATCTTTTGGTGAATGATTAATTTTAATTTTCTGTGAAGAATTTTTCATTTATTTAAATTAATTCTATTAAAAACTTCTCTTGCTTTTTTAAGTTTTTTAAAGTCATCAGATGCATGATAACTAGATCTAGTTAAAGGAGATGACGAAACCATAAGAAATCCCTTTGCTTTAGCCATAATATAATATTTTTCAAATTCTTTAGGATTTACATATCTTTCAAGTTTAGAGTGTTTTATTGTTGGTTGAAGATATTGACCAATTGTAAGGAAATCTACTTTTGCAGATCTTAAATCATCCATTACTTGATAAATTTCTTCCTTAGTTTCACCTAGACCAACCATTATTCCAGATTTAGTAAAAATGGAGGGTAATTTTATTTTAATATCGTTAAGCAATTGTAAACTTACAAAATATCTGGAACCAGGTCTAATAGATGGATATAGCCTCGGTACAGTCTCTAAATTGTGATTAAAGACATCAGGAGGGGAATCTAAAATAATCTTCTTTGCATTTTTTTTATGTAAAAAGTCTGGTGTTAAAATTTCTATAGTCGTATTTGGACATTCTTTTCTTAAACACTCAATAACTTTAGCAAATTGTTCTGCTCCTCCATTAATTAAATCATCTCTATCAACACTAGTAATTACTACATGATCAAGATCTAACTCTTTAACAGTCTTAGAAATTTTATATGGTTCAAATAAATCAACAATACCCGGCTTTCCTGTTTTTATATTACAGAATCCACATGCTCTAGTGCAAGTATCGCCTAAAATCATAAATGTTGCATGTTTTTTTTGCCAACATTCCCCTATATTAGGGCAAGCAGCTTCTTCACATACTGTTGTTAAATTATATTTTTTAACTATTGAATTAGTAACTTTAAATAAATTTGATGTAGGTGATTTAACTCTTATCCAATGAGGTTTCTTAGGTATGGGATTGTCTTTTTTATGAATTTTTTCTGGATGACGAGTCTTCACTATATAATTTCCATATCATTACTCTCAAGCCACATATTATATGGCTCTTCAATTAAATCACTATAATCTTTTAACAATTTAGCTGCAATAGCCCCATCTAGGACTCTATGATCAGCTGACAAAGTAGATTTAATTATGTTCTCTTTAATAATTTTATTATTTTCATCTAATCTAAAAGTATTTTTAATGCTTCCTACAGCTAAAATTGAAGATTGAGGTGGGTTAATTATTGCTGAAAATTCTGAAATTCCATACATTCCTAAATTAGATATTGTGATTGTTCCTCCAATATATTCTTCAGGAGATAATTTTCCATGTTTAGCTTTAGAAATAAGAGATTTAGTTTCCTTAGCAATTTCAAGTATTCCTTTTTTATTTGCTTGCTTAATTATAGGAGTAATTAGTCCTTCTTCTAATGCTACAGCTATAGAAATATCTACTGTATTATATTTTAATATCTTTCCGTCTTGCCATGAGACATTAGAATTTGGATTTTTATATTGAGCTATTGATATTGCTTTAATTAAAAAATCATTTATTGAAATTTTATTACTATTATTATCTTCATTAATTTGTTTTCTTAATTTTAAAAGTTTATCAACTTTTGATTCAATAGTTAGATAAAAATGTGGAACTGTAGACTTAGTTTGAGTAGTTTTTTTAGCAATAATATTTCTAATTGAACTAGGATCATGTATAGAGTAATCAAGAGTAAATTCATCTATTTGGGATTTATTATTTTCTAAGTTTTTTAAATCTTTCTTTATTATTCTATTGTTAGGTCCTGATCCAGGAATAGTTTTTATATCAATATTTTTTTCTTTAGCTATTTTTCTAGCAATTGGAGAAATAAAAATCCTATCTTTTGTATGATTTTGTTTATGATGAATTATAGATTCATTATTTTTTATATTGGTATTTATCGGTTTAATTTGTGATTTTTTCTTGGTGTTAGTATTTTCAGAATTTAAAACTTTATCGTTAATATCACCATTTAAAATTGCTATTGGAGTATTAACTAATATAGATTCTGTTCCTTCTTTAATTAAAATATTGGTAATTATCCCTTCATCTACAGACTCTAACTCCATAGTAGCTTTATCAGTTTCGATTTCTGCTATAATATCTCCAGCTTTAATTTTATCACCTATTTTAACATTCCATTTTCTTAAAGCTCCATCTGTCATTGTAGGAGATAAAGAAGGCATCAAAATTTTAATTGAGTTCATATGTTTAATCTAAATGTAACAAACTTTTTCTATTGCTACTACGATGTCTTCAATTTGAGGTAAATATTCTTTTTCTAATACACTTGAATAAGGCATCGGGACATCCGCACTGTTAACTTTTTCAATAGGAGCATCTAGATAATCAAATGCCTCTTTCTGGACAATAGATACAATTTCTGAACCTACACTTGCAAAAGGCCAGGACTCTTCTACACTTAAAAGTCTATTAGTTTTTTTTACTGAATTAATAATTGTTTCTTTATCTAGAGGCCTAAGAGTTTGAAGATCAATTACTTCTATATCAAGATTATGTTTTTCTTTAATAACTTTTGCTGCTTCTATGGATTTTTGAACCATTATTGAATATGTAATTAAAGTTGCATCATTTCCTTTTAAAGCTATATTTGCTTTGCCTAGAGGTATATCAAAATTAGTATCAATAGGGACTTCTGATTTATTAGAATATAATATTTCATTTTCTAAAAAAATAACTGGATTATCATCATCTATAGAAGATTTTAGTAATCCTTTTGCATTATATGCGTTAGATGGTGCTACAACTTTTAGACCTGGGCAATGTGAATACCAAGAAGAAAAATCTTGACTATGTTGTGCTGCTACTTGTGAAGCAGCTCCATTAGGGCCTCTAAATACAATAGGACAATTAATTTGTCCTCCTGACATATATAATGACTTAGCAGAAGAATTTACAATTTGATCTATCGCCTGCATAGAGAAATTAAAAGTCATAAACTCAACTATAGGTCTTAATCCTTTAAAAGCGCTACCAATAGCCAATCCTGTAAATGCTTGTTCAGAAATAGGTGTATCAATAACTCTTTTATTACCAAATTCCTCTAATAAACCTTGTGTAACTTTATAGGCCCCTTCGTATTCAGCCACTTCTTCTCCAATTATAAATACCTTTTCATTTTTTCTCATTTCTTCAGAAATTGCATCTCTTATAGATTCTCTCATACTTAGTAATTTTGTTGTCTTAAAATTATTTTTTTTATTATCTATAATTTTTTTTGATTTTTTATTAATACGTTTTTCTTCAATTGCGACTTTTTCATCAATTTTTACTTCTTTTGTTTCAATTGATAATTCTTCTTTATTTTCAATACTTAAATCTTTTTGAAGACCATCCTCTATTATTGCAATAGGTGTATTTACAGTTATACCAGAGTCTCCTTCATTAAATAATAACTTATCAACTGTTCCTTCATCTACAGCTTCAATTTCCATAGTAGCTTTATCAGTTTCAATTTCAGCAATTAAATCACCTGCTTTAATTTTATCTCCTTCTTTGATTAACCATTTTGTTAAATTACCATCTTTCATAGTAGGAGATAAAGCAGGCATTAGGATTTTTATCTTCATATTATTTTTTATACATATACATCAGTATATAACTCTGATTTATCAGGGAAAGAAGTTTCTAAAGCATAATCTGCTGCGGTTTTAATTTTATTAATAATTTTTGTATTTATTTTATCTAAATCATTTTTATTTAAAATTTTTTTCTTTATTATTTCATCATAGGCAATCTGTAATGGATCTTTAGTTCTATAAGAATCTAATTCTTTCTTTGTTCTATATTTTGCAGGATCTGACATTGAATGACCTCTAAAACGATAAGTTTGTAATTCTAAAATATAAGGTCCTTTACCATCATTAACATATGTTGCTGCTTTTTTTGCAGCTTCAATAACTTTAAAAACGTTCATTCCATCAACTTTTGTTCCTGGAATTCCAAAAGGTTCTGCTCTTTTATATAAGTCACTTCCAGCCGCTGCTCGATTTACAGAAGTGCCCATTCCATATTGATTATTTTCGATAATGTATAAAATTGGAAGTTTCCATAATGATGCTAAATTAAATGATTCGAATACTTGTCCGTTATTCATAGCTCCATCACCAATATACGTACGGCATATATTTTTTTCTTTTTTATATTTTAATGCAAATGCAATACCTGTTCCTATAGGAACTTGCGCTCCAACAATTCCATGTCCTCCATAAAAATTATTTTTTTTAGAAAACATATGCATAGAGCCACCCTTACCCTTAGAATATCCAGAATATCTTCCTGTAAGTTCAGCCATGATTTTATTAGGATCTAAACCACGGGCTATCATATGACCATGATCTCTGTAAGTTGTTACAACGCAATCATTTTTATTAATTGTCATTAAAACTCCAACGACAACAGCTTCTTGGCCTATATATAAATGACAAAAACCACCAATGTGCCCCATTCCATATAGCTGTGCAGCTCTCTCTTCAAATCTTCTTATTTCAAGCATACACTCATAAATTTTAATATATTCTTTTTTTGAAATTTTATTTTTCATAATTTTGTAAATTTTTGTAAAATTTATATAGATATCTTGTAAATATTGTCAATATATTATTTTTTAATAATAACAACAAGCTCATTTTCTAAGGATCTGCCTGTTATATGTCTTAATTTTTCATCAAGAAAATCTAAATCTAGCGTATTAGGAGAGAGTCTTTTAATTTTATCTTCAATTGATCTATTTTTATCGATTTTATTATTTAATTCACTAATTAACTGATAGTTAACTGATAAATTACTATAATAAGAAAATAAACCTTTTTCACCTGAAATCAAAACATTTATTAGATATATGAATGTAAAGAATGATAAAAACAAAAAAATAAATTTATAAAATTTATTTCTAAAAACAAGTGATTTATTCATTTGTTAGATTAAAACAAATAAACTCAGATTTTGTCAATATCTAAGTATAGTTTTTCCAGCAAATTTTGAATTTTTTTCTTTATTTTCAATACGTAAAAGTTGATTATATTTAGCTGTTCTTTCACTTCTAGTAATAGATCCAGTTTTAATTTGTTTTGATGATGTAGCTACAGATAAATCAGCAATAGAAGTATCTTCTGTTTCACCAGATCTATGAGATATAATGAAAGAATAATCATTATTTTTTGCTAAATCAATAACTCTTAACGTTTCAGATAAAGTTCCAATTTGATTTAATTTTATAAGGATAGAATTAGCAATATTATTTTTTATGCCTTTTGTAAAAATTTTTTCATTAGTTACAAAAACATCATCACCAACTAATTGAATTTTTTTTCCTAAAGTAGCAGATAAATTTTGCCAACCATCCCAATCATCTTCACACATACCATCTTCAATTGAATAAATTGGATATGAATTAACCAAGTCTTCTAGATATGAAGACATCTGACTTGATGTAAGATTTAAATTTTCACTTTTTAATTGATATTTTTTATCGATATAAATTTCATTTGCTGCAATATCCAGGCTAATATAGATGTCCTCACCTGATTTTAGACCAGTTTGTTCAATTGATTTAATTATTAATTCTATAGCTTTTTTAGATGAATCAATATCAGGTGCAAATCCCCCTTCATCACCAATATTTGTGTTTAAACCTAATTGTTTTAAATTTAATCTGAATGCATTAAAAACCTCATGAGCAAATTCTAGTGATTGGCTAAAGGAATTTGCACCTATAGGAGATATCATAAACTCTTGAAAATCAATATTATTATCAGCATGAGCACCTCCATTTAAAATATTAATCATAGGAACAGGTAAAATAAAGTTTTTATCCTTGGATAAATATTCATAAAAATCAATTTTATTGAAGATAGAAACTGACTTAGCAAAAGATAAACTTAACGCTAAGGTTGTATTTGCCCCTAATTTTGATTTATTTTCTGTGCCATCTAATTCAATTAAATAATTATCAAAATCAGTAATATTGTTAAAAACTTTATTAATAATTTTATTTTTAATTTCTTCTATTTTTTTTATTGATATCTTAACTCCTTTTCCATGATAACGATTTGTATTTCCATCTCTTAATTCTAAAGCTTCATATTTTCCTTTTGAAGCTCCAGATGGAACAGAAGATCTGCCGTAAATATGTTTATCTAAAAATATATCACATTCAACAGTTGGATTTCCTCTACTATCTAAAATTTCTCTACCAATAATATCTTTAATTTTATACATTTAATTTATAATCTTTAATTATTTTTTTTTGCAATTTCATCAAATGATTTCAAATTAATTAGCAAATTTTTTAAATTTTCTATATTTAACATATTAGGACCATCACTAAGTGCTATTTCAGGATTATCATGAGTTTCAATAAATATACCTGCTATACCTAATGCGATTGCCGCTCTGGATAACGCTGGGATAAATTCTCTTTTTCCACCGCTTTTATCTTTTAATCCTCCTGGCTCTTGGACTGAGTGAGTTGCATCATAAATTACTGGATATTTTGTTTTTTTCATAATCTCAATAGCTTTAAAATCGTTAACTAATTTATTATAACCAAAAAAAGTCCCTCTTTCAGTTAAAATTATTTGATTGTTATTAGTTGATTCAATTTTATTAATAATATTTGTAATTTCATAAGGTGATAAGAATTGACCTTTTTTTATGTTTATTACTCTTTGAGTTTTACCTGCAGCAATCAATAAATCAGTTTGTCTGCATAAAAAAGCTGGAATTTGAATTATATCAGCTACTTCAGATATTTGATCACATTGATCTTCTGTATGAACATCAGTTAAAATAGGACAATTAAATTCTTTTTTAATTTTTTCAAAAATTTCAATTGAGTCTTTTAATCCAACTCCTCTATTGCTGTTTAAACTACTTCTGTTTGCTTTGTCAAAGCTCGCTTTAAATATATATTTAATTTTTAATTCATTACAAATATTATTAATTTTCTCTGCAATTTTTAAACTGTGTTTCTTATTTTCTATAACACAAGGTCCCGCTATTAAAACAAAAGGTTTGGTATTTGAAATTTCTACATTATTTATGTTAATAATATTCATTTTATGAAACACATGCTTTGATAAAAGATACAAATAAAGGATGTGGCTGTAAAGGTCTAGACTTTAATTCAGGATGAAATTGAACACCAACAAACCACTTGTTTTTGTTATATTCTAATATTTCTGGTAAAATTTTATTAGGAGACATGCCAGAAAAATTAAAGCCTTGTTTATTAAATTTAGAAATATATTGTGTGTTGACTTCGTATCTATGTCTGTGTCTTTCAAATATTTTAGTTTTTTTATATATTTTATAAGCAAAAGTATTTTTAGAAATTATACATGGATAAGAACCTAATCTCATAGTTCCTCCTTTTTGACTTTTAATAGATCTCTGTATTTTTTTATTACCCTTTTGCCATTCAGTCATCAAACCAACAACTTTATGTTTTGTGTTAGTGAATTCAGATGAATCTGAATTTTTTAATTTTAAAACATTTCTTGCAATCTCTATTATTGCAAGTTGCATACCTAGACATATTCCAAAAAAAGGAATATTATTATTTCTAGCAAATTTTATACTTTCTATTTTTCCAGAAATTCCTCTTTTACCAAATCCACCAGGAACAAGTATGCCATCAACATTTTTAATAGAATTAATAATTTGATTTGAACTTGATTTTTCAGAATTTATCCATTTGATTATTACTTTTGTATTGTTTGCTAAACCTCCATGAATCAAAGCTTCAGATAGAGATTTATAACTATCCTTTAAATTAGTATATTTGCCTACAATAGCTATAGTAGTATGTTTTTTAGGATTTAAAATTTTTTTAACAACATTGTTCCAAGGCTTTAAATCTAATTTGTTTTTCTTTTTTTTATAATTTAATAAAGTTAGTAATGAAGTATCCAAACCCGCTTTATAATATATTGATGGGACTTGATAAATCGATTTTGCATCTAATGCTGGAATTACATTTTCTTTTTTAACATTACAAAATTGAGAAATTTTATTTATAGCTTCTTTGCTAATTTGTCTATCACACCTACACATAATAATATCTGGTTGAATACCCGCATTTAATAATTCTTTTACTGAGTGTTGTGTGGGTTTAGTTTTAAGCTCATCTGCTGTAGTTATATAAGGAATATATGTCATATGAATATGACATGAAGAAATTTTATCAGTGCTATTTCGTATTTGTCTTATTGTTTCTAAAAAAGGTAATGATTCTATATCTCCTACAGTTCCACCTATTTCACAAATAACAAAATCTTCGTTATTTAAATCACTAAAAATAAAATTTTTAATTTCATTAGTTACATGAGGAATAACTTGTATTGTGGATCCTAAATATTTACCTCTTCTTTCTTTTTTTAAAACATTAGAAAAAATTTTTCCTGAAGAAGTGCTGTCTGTTTTTTTAGCATTAATATTTGTAAATCTCTCGTAATGTCCTAGATCCAAATCAGTTTCTGCGCCATCTTCAGTTACAAATACTTCTCCATGTTGATATGGACTCATTGTTCCTGGATCAACATTTAAATAAGGATCTAATTTTCTTAATCTAACTTTAAAATTTCTTAACTGAAGAAGGGAGCCTAAAGAAGCTGAAGCCAGACCTTTTCCTAAAGAAGACGAAACTCCCCCCGTAATAAAAACAAAATGCATTACGGAATTTACAGATATATGTTATAAATTAAAATTCAAGAAAATTATTAATTAGTTTCAAGTATATTTGATTCTTGACTATCATCTTGTATTTTTTCTTCAGTTTGTATCTTAGGAAGAGCTTTCAAAACGTTTTTTTTTGAATTAATTGTAGCAGAAATTGTTAATATAATACTCATTATCATAAATAATGTAGCTGTTATAGCTGTTAATCTAGTTAATAAGTTAGATGAACCTCTTGGAGTCATCAACCCTCCTAAACCTGTGCTTCCTCCAAGTCCTAATCCTTCATTATCAGAGCCTTGAAGTAAAACTAAAAAAACCAATACTAAAGCTAGAATCAATTCAATTATAATTAATAAAGTCATTGATGCCCTTATATTTATCTAAAAAACTTAATCAAGATATATATTAAAATTTAAGAATTTTATTGAATTCACTAATGTCTTTAGAGGCTCCACCTACTAAAAGACCATCTACACCTCTAAGATTTAAAATATCTGATGAATTTGATGAGTTTACTGAACCACCGTATAAAACTTTAAAATTCATATTCTTTAAAACATTCTTTTTTATAAATAAATGAATATCACTAATCTCTTTTAATTTAGGTACTAATCCAGTACCAATGGCCCATCTAGGTTCATAAGCAATTATGATATTGTTTGTTTTTATGTTTTTGGGAATAGAGTTTATTATTTGTTTTCTTATTACTAATTTAGTTTGTTTTAGTTTTTTTTGTTTAAGAGTTTCACCAATACATAAAATTGGAGTAATTTCAGATTTTATACAAATATTTACTTTATGAAATATAATTTTTGAGTCCTCTCGAAAATATTTTCTTCTTTCAGAATGGCCAACAATACAAAAATCACAACCAATATCTTTTAAAATATCAATGTTGTTTTCACCTGTATATGCTCCTTTTGGATAAATTGAACAATCTTGACTGCCTTTAAATAATTTTTTTGTATTAATTGAATTAATAAATGGTGAAGGTGGACATAGAATAATTAATGAATTTCTCTTATTAATTTTGATTTTTTGGAGATATTTTTTTAAAAAACGCAAAGAACCATTTGATTTCCAATTGGATATTATAATTTTCTTATTTTTAGGCAATTTAATCATAATTTTAATTTCCTTTATAGAGTCTATTATTATAGAAGCAAGTTTGAATTAATAATATGAGAAGTTTTAGAAAATCGTGGATTGGAATAGTTTTAGTAATACTGTTCACAGCGAGTTTATTTTTTTGGAGACAGGGTTCATATATATCCAATATATTAAACTCTGATAATGTTATAGCTAAAGTAGGAAATACAAGTATAAGCACAAGCAAATTCAATAGAGTATTAAATCTTAATATTAATCAATTTAATCAAATGATTGGCGAAACACTGAGTAGCCAACAAATCAAAGACTTCCAAATTCATAAACTTGCTTTAGGTGCTCTAATTAATGATGCTATATTTGAAAATGAATTTGAAAATTTAAATTTTTATTTAGATGATATAATTATTGCAAAAAAAACAAAAGAGCAAATTCCAGGACTTTATGATACTAATAATCAATTAAATGAAGATTATCTAAATACTTTTTTATATGATCAAAAATTAAAAATTGAAGATATTGTTCAAATTATTAGTTATGAGACAAAAAATGATATATTTAATTCTACAATACTAGATATTAATTATCCTTTATTTTTTTCAAGTAATCTAAATGATTATAATAATCATAAAAGAAATATTGATTTTATTAAAATACCGATTGATTTAATTGATTTAGAAAATTTTATTGAAAAAAATATAACTAATAAAGAAGAGTCAATAAAAGAATTTTATGAAATCAATAAAAATGATTACATGACAGATGAAAAAAGGGATATTAAATATATTTTAGTCAATAATAAAGAGTTCATTGATAATTTTATTCCAACAAATAATGAAATTTATGAATATTATAATTCTAATAAAAAAGAATTTTTGTTAAATGAATTAAGAACTTTTTATCAATTTAATTTTAAAAATAAAGAAGATGGAGAAAAATTTTATTCTGAAATAATAAGTCTAAATAATAACATCGAAATTATTCAACTTGCTGACTCAAAAAAATATAAATATAATAAGTTTGATAAAATTTCAAAAAATCAATTATCAGATGATATAGGTAATGAGTTATTTAAATTAAAAGATAATAAATTTTCTCCTATTTTTGAATCTTCACTTGGGTATCATTTGATACTTTTAGAAGAAATTTTTCCTGAAAATCAATCTTCATTTGATGAAGTTAAAGATAATATTAAGCAAAATATAGCTAAAAATGATGTTCAAAGCTTCTTTATTGATTTAGAAAATAATATTTCTATAGATATTTTAGATGGTTTAAATTTAGAAGAATTATCAAAAAAATATGATTTAAAAATAAATTATTTAAATGAACAAACTATTGATGCATCTAATAATGAAGAAAATAACATTATTAATGAAATAATTACAAGTAGTTTTGAATCAAATCTTAATTATGTTAGCGATATTAAAAGAATATCAGATAATCAATTTTATTTATTTGAAGTATCAAAAGTAATTAAGTCTGAATATATTAAATATGAAAATATAAAACAATTAGTAAAAAATAATTGGATAAAAAATCAAAAAATTGAAAAAATAAAAAGTGATATAGATGAGCATGTAGATAGTAAAGATTTTTTAACTAAGCTAGAAAATAAATATAAAACTGAAATTAATAATTTAGATATTAGAAAAGTAAATAACGAAATTCCAAGAGATCTCATAATCGAAATATATAATAGTAGTTTAGATAAAATATCATATAGTTTTGATCAAGAAAATATATACATTAGTTTATTAAATAAAATCTTAATTGAAAAATCTAATAATAAAAATAAAATATCCTTAAATGATGAAATAAGAGAACTTTTATATGATGAACTTTATAAAAAAACAAATATAAGTACTAATGATCAATTACTAAATTCAATAGTTAATAATTTGTAATGCCTCTTTTAGATAAAAAAGGTTTTTTTAAAAAATATAATAAAAAAATATCACAAATAATTTCAACAGATTACATTGCTGATACAGATACACCTATTTCAGCATTATTAAAAATTTCAAAAAAAAATAACTATTCCTTTTTGTTAGAATCTGTAGAAGGTGGAAATCAAAGAGGTAGATATTCTTTATTAGGTTATGAGCCAGATTTAATATGGAAAGTAATAAATGGAAAAGTATCAATTATTTCTGATATAAAAAATGTTAATACAACAATTATTTCTAATTCAAAACCAATTCAATCATTAAAAAAATTAGTTAATTTATCTAAAATTAAAAGAGACAAAAACTTATCTCCATATCCAATTTTAGTGGGTTATTTAGGTTATTCAATGATTCAATATATGGAAAAAATAAATATATCAAAAAAGGACAAATTAAATATACCTGAAGCATTTTTGATTAGACCAAAAATAGTTGCAGTATTTGATAATATTAAAGATAAAATTACAATTATGACTACAGTATATCATGATAATAATATTAAGGCAGAAGCAGCATATAAAAATGCAAATATTAGAATAGAATCATGTATTAAAAAACTAAATAAAACTTTATTAAAAAATTCTTCTAACAAAAATAAGAAAAATATAGGCCAAATTGAATCAAATTTTACTAAAAATCAATATTTTAAGATTTTGAATAAGGCAAAAAAATATATTCGTAAAGGAGATATTTTTCAAGTAGTAACTTCACAAAGATTTAAATGTAATTATGATCTCTCTGCAACATCTTTATACAGATCACTAAGAAGATTAAATCCTTCTCCTTTTTTAGTTAATCTTAATTTCAAAAATTTTGGCTTAGTGGCATCAAGTCCTGAAATTTTAGTTAGAGTTAGAAATGGAAAAGTAATTATTAGACCTATTGCTGGAACAAGAAAAAGAGGTGGAAACGTTAAGGAAGATATAAAGCTAACAAATGAACTATTAAATGATAAAAAAGAATTAGCAGAACATTTAATGCTTTTAGATCTTGGAAGAAATGATGTGGGTAAAGTAAGTAAAACTGGATCAGTAAAGGTTAGTGAAAGAATGTTAGTAGAATATTATTCACATGTTATGCATATTGTTTCAAATGTTGAGGGAAAACTTGAAAAAAGTAAAGACTCTATCGACGCTTTAATTTCTGGTTTTCCTGCTGGAACTGTAAGTGGGGCTCCTAAAATAAGGGCAATGGAAATAATTGAAGAATTAGAAGATGAAAATAGAAGCTTTTATGGAGGGGCTATGGGTTATTTTGACTCAAATGGTCAACTTGATTCATGCATAAGTTTGAGAACTGGACTAGTTAAAGATAAAAAACTGTACGTTCAAGCTGGTGGTGGTGTTGTGTTCGATTCAAACAATCAAAAAGAATATGAAGAAACAATCAATAAAGCTAAAGCAATTTTCGTTGCTGCAAAAGATTCCTATAAATATTCATCATGATAATATTAATAGATAATTATGATAGTTTTACTTATAATATTTATCATTATCTTGGTGAATTAGGTGCTAAAGTTAAAGTTTATAGAAATGATAAAATAACTATAGAACAAATAATTAATTTGAAGCCTAAATCCATAATTCTGTCTCCAGGTCCTTGCACACCTGACGAAGCAGGAATATGTATAGATTTAGTTAAAAATTTATATAAAAAATATTCAATCTTAGGGATATGTCTGGGACATCAAAGTATTGGACAGGCTTTTGGTGCAAATATAATTAAATGCGATGAAATCATGCATGGTAAAATATCAAAAATTACACACTATAATAACAAAATTTTCAATAAGATAAAAAAAGATTTTTATGCAACTAGATATCATTCTTTAATAATTAAAAATTCAACAATTCATAAAGACTTTAAAATTATTGCTAAAACAAAAAATAATATAATTATGGGTATCGCTCATAAACGTTATGAATTATATGGTTTACAATTTCATCCAGAAAGTATTGGAAGTGAAGATGGAAAACAAATATTTAAAAATTACCTGAAAATAATTAATTATGATAGTTAGAGATATTAAAAATAAAATTTTTAATTGTAATAATTTAAGTTTAAATGAATCTAAATTTATTTTTAACAAAATAATGGAAGGAAAATTATCTGAAATTGATATATCAGCTATATTAATTGGCTTAAAAATTAAAAAAGAAAAAATAGAAGAAATATTAGGTGCTGTAGAAATAATGAGAGAAAAATCTTTGAAAATAAAAGCACCAGAAAATTCAATTGATACTTGCGGTACTGGTGGAGATATGAAGGGAACAATAAATATTTCTACAATTTCAGCAATTGTTGCAGCTAGCTCAGGAATTCCTGTTGCTAAACACGGTAATAGATCTATAAGTTCTAAATCTGGATCTGCAGACTTTCTAGAAAAATTAGGTTATAAGATAAGTTCAGAAAAAAAAATAATAGAAGAATTACTAATTAAAAATAATTTTTGTTTTATGTTTGCTCAATATCACCATGAGGCAATGAAGCACGTAATAAATGTGAGAAAATCTCTAGAAACAAGAACTATATTTAATTTACTAGGTCCTTTAACAAACCCAGCATCTGCAAAAAAACAAATAATTGGTGTTTATGACGAAAAACTTACTAATACATTTTCTGAAGTTTTAAAAAGGTTGGGAAGTATTCATTCTTTGATAGTTCATGGTAAAGAGGGTCTAGATGAAATTTCCTTGTCAGGACCAAGTATAATTTCAGAATTAAAGAATGATAAAATAAATAATTTTATATTTAAGCCTCAAGATTATGGATACGAATTAATAAACATAGATGATATTCGGGGTGGAGATGCTGAATATAATGTAAAAAAATTTTATGAGATGCTAGATGGAAAAAATAAAAATTTACAAAAAATTATTGAAATCAATGCAGGTGCAGCAATTTATGTCTCTGGAACTGTAAAATCATTACAAGAAGGATTCTTAAAAGCTAAATTTGTATTAGATAATAATATTACCAAAAGTTATTTACCACAAATTTTATAAATGTCACAAATATTAAAAAAAATTATAGATAAAAAAAAAATAAAATTAGAATATGATAAAAAGAAGTGTTCATTTAATAATTTAGAAAAATTATTAACTACAGAAAAAAGAAGAGATTTTAAAAAATTATTAGAAGATGGGAAAATAAACAAAAGAAATATTATAATTGGTGAAATAAAGAAACAAAGTCCAAGTGCTGGAATTATTATTGAGAACTATTTTCCAGAAAAAATTGCTATAGATTATCAAAAGGCAAACATTGATGCAATATCAATACTAACTGAAGAAAATTTTTTTAATGGTAGTATAGATGATTTATCTATTGTTAAAAAAAATTCAAAAATACCTATTTTGAGAAAAGATTTTATAATAGATGATTATCAGATTTTGCAAAGTAAAATTTATAATGCTGATGCAATACTTTTAATTTTGTCAATTCTGACTGACTCTCAAGTTAAAAAATTTATTAAAATTGCTTTAAAATATGATTTAGATTGTTTGGTTGAAGCTCATACATTAGAAGAAGTTAGAAGAGCAGTTAAAATAGGTTATCCAATTATTGGAATAAATAATAGAAACTTAAAAAACCTTAATATTGATTATAATAATTTAAAAAATCTACGAAAAATAATTCCAGATGAATTTACTATAGTTGCTGAAAGTGGTATAAAGGACAAAAATCAAATTATTGAATACAATGAAATTGGAATTTATAATTTTCTAATAGGAGAATCTATTTTAAAATCTAATAATTTTGAAAAAAAGATTAATGATTTAAAAAATCTATAAATATTATGATATCACACTTAAATAAAAAAAATAATCCAAATTATGTTGACATTTCAAAAAAAACAAAGAGTCATAGGTTTGCCAAGGCTAAAGGATTAGTTGTTTTTTCTAAAAAAACATTTTCAGAAATTAAAAATCTTAAAACAAAAAAAGGCTCTATTATTAATATAGCATCTATTGCGGCTATTATTGGTGTAAAAAAAACAACAGAAATTATCCCATTAACTCACCCCATTTCTATTGATAACATTGATATAGATATAAAATTAGATAAAGAAAATAAAACTATCATAGTCATTTGTTCTGTAAAAAGTTTTGCTAAAACTGGTGTTGAGATGGAGGCACTAAGTGGCGTATCTGCTGCTTGCCTTACTATTTACGATATGTGTAAAGCTATAGATAAAAAAATTAAAATCAGGAATATCCAACTGCTTGAAAAAAAAGGTGGTAAATCAGATTTTTTTAACAAATAATCTATTTTTTTTCCTAGTTTTTAGCCTATTTTAAAAAATTTGTTGAAACATTTTAGGAACATATATAGAACATGTATATGTTAACAAAAAAACAAAAAGAACTATACGATTATCTTAATGATTATATAGCAAACAATCTAATTTCTCCCTCATTTGAAGAAATGAAAAAAGCAGTTAATTTAAAATCAAAATCAGGGATACATAGATTAATTACTAGCTTAGAAGAAAGAGGTTTTATTAAAAGATTGAAACACAAAGCTAGGGCTATGGAAATAATAAAATCTTTTGAAAAAGATAATAAAAATAATAATGAAAATACTGTCTCAATACCTCTTATAGGCTCTATAGCTGCTGGTGATCCCTTAGAAGCTATAGAAAACCCAGAAGAATTAATTGATGTTCCTTCAAATTTTATATCTCAACATTTTAAATATTTTGGTTTGAAAGTAAAAGGTCTTTCTATGATTGACAAAGGTATATTTGATGGAGATATTGCGATAATCAAAAAAACTTCTAATGCTTCAAATGGCAATATTGCTGCAGTATTAACAAAAGACAATGAAATTACTCTTAAAACTATTCAAATTAAAGATAAAAAAATATTTCTAATACCAGCTAATAAAAGTTACAAAGAAAAAGTATATAACTTGAATGAAATTGAAGTTCAAGGAATTCTTAGCGGACTTATAAGAAAATACAATTAAATAATTATACCATTTTAATTTATAATAAATAAAATATGAACAAAATCATTACAAGATTTGCACCCTCTCCTACTGGACCTCTTCATTTAGGAAGTGTGAGAACAGCACTTATTAATTACATAGTAACTATTCAAGCAAAAAAAGTTAATGAGGAATCAAAATTTATTTTAAGAATTGAAGATACTGATAAAGAGAGATCCAAAGATGAATATATAACTAATATTATTAATAGTTTAAAATGGTTAAATATAGATTGGGATAATGAAATTGTTATTCAATCAAAAAATGTTTTGAGACATATAGAAATAGCAAATGAACTTATTAATAAGAAAGGAGCTTATAAATGTATATGCTCAAGTGAAAAAATAGAGGAAATTAGAAAAAAGAGACTTAAGGAAAAAATGAGCATTAAAAGGCTTTGTGAAACATGTCAAAATGACTCATCAATCCAAAATCTTAAAGAGAATTATTGTGTTAGAATTAAGATTCCAAATGATGGATCAATTAAAATAAATGATTTAATTCAAGGAGAAGTTTCCATTCAAAATAAAGAAATAGACAATTTTATCTTATTAAAAAAAGATAATTCTCCTACTTATATGCTTTCTTCAGTTGTAGATGATTATGATTCTAAAATAAATACAGTAATTAGAGGGAACGATCATTTTAATAACGCCTTCAGACAATATTATATTTATAAATATTTAAATTGGAAGTTTCCATTTTATGCTCATTTGCCTCTAGTTCATGGTCTAGATGGTTCTAAACTCTCAAAAAGACATGGATCTGTAAATGTCTATGATTTTAAAGATAATGGTTACTTACCAAAAGCTTTAATAAACAATTTAATTCTTTTAGGTTGGTCACCAAATAATAATAGTGAAATAATTGAAATGGATGAAATAATTAAAAAATTTGATATTAAAAAAATATCTAAATCTTCAAGTATCTTTAATTATAAAAAACTTGATTTTTTTAATAATTATTA
>PTKV01000006.1 GCA_002937895.1 Alphaproteobacteria bacterium MarineAlpha5_Bin9
ATGGTGCCGCGTGTCGGATTCGAACTGACCACCTGATGATTACAAATCAACTGCTCTACCAAATGAGCTAACGCGGCTAATTTAATAGCCTTTACAATTTTTTTAATAAATCAACAAGAATTAAGTTAATAAAAACTATATTCCAGGGATGTATGGGACACCATCACCTTTTACAGTTTCGTTTATTTCAGAAATAGTACTGCAATTCGAAAAAGTAAAAAGCGAACCTACTAAAAAAATTACTATTAAAACTTTTTTAAACATTCTCATTTACTACTATTTCTATTTTTGCAGCACAATATTTAAATTCTGGTATTTTCCCATAAGGATCTAATGCAGGATTAGTTAATAAGTTTGCCGCTGCCTCATTATAACAAAAAGGTATAAATAAAACTCCCTTAGGAATACTATTGTCTTCTCTAACTCTAATATTTACTGATCCTCTTCGAGTAGAAACCTTGATCAATTGACCTTTGTTAATTTTATGATCTTTTATATCTGAAGGTGATAAAGATATAGTTGCTTCAGGTTCTATAGCATTTAAATTTGATGCTCGTCTTGTCATTGCCCCTGTGTGCCAATGCTCTAGTTGTCGTCCAGTTGTTAAAATCATAGGATATTTATTGTTAGGCATTTCATCTGGAGATATTACATTTGCTGGAATAAATTTCCCTTTTCCATCTTTTGTAGGAAAACTGGATTTAAAAACTATTTCATCTCCTAAAGAATTAGAATCTTTACAAGGATATGTAACAGAATTTTCTGTTTCAAGTCTTTCCCAAGTTATATTTGCAAGAGAAGGCATTACATTAAGCATTTCTTCGTAAATTTCACTTGGATGAATATAATTCCAACTTAAACCAAGTCTTTTTCCAATTTCATTAGTAATCCACCAATCCTCTTTTGCCTGACCTGGAGGTTCAATAGCTTTTCTTCCCATTTGAACTTGTCTATTGGTATTAGTAACTGTTCCATTTTTTTCTGGCCATGCAGAAGCAGGTAAGATTACGTCAGCATATGTTGCTGTTTCGGTTAAGAAAATATCTTGTACGATTAAATGATTTAATTTCTGTAATGCTGATCTTGCATGATTTAAATCAGGATCTGACATAGCAGGATTCTCTCCTAGAATATACATACCTTTAATTTGACCAGAATTAATTGAATTCATTATTTCAACTACTGTTAGACCTTTTTTATCGTTTAGTTTAGTTTTCCATATTTCTTCAAAATAATCTTTATTTTTTTTCTCTTCAACTAATTGATAATCAGGATACATCATCGGTATTAATCCTGCATCTGATGCCCCTTGAACATTATTTTGTCCTCTCAAAGGGTGTAAGCCCGTTCCTTCTTTTCCAACATTCCCAGTCATTAGTGCTAATGAAATTAAACATCTAGCATTATCTGTTCCATGAATATGTTGTGAAATTCCCATACCCCAAAAAATTATTCCTTTATTAGTATTAGCAAATAATCTTGCAACTTCTCTGATAGTTTCTGGTTTAATTTCTGTATTTTTTTCCATTTTTTCAGGAGAGAAAATTTTTAAGTGGTTCCTTAACTTATCAAAACCAATAGTTTTTTCATTTATATATTCTTTATTGAATAAATTTTCTTCAATAATTACATTCATAATTGAATTTAACAATGGAACATCATTACCTGGTTTAAATTGAATCATATGAGTAGCATATTTCGATAATGAATGCCCTCTTGGATCCATTACAATTAATTTTGATCCATTTTTAACTGCATTTTTAAAGAAAGTGGCTGCGACAGGATGATTTTCAGTTGGATTAGCTCCTATTACTATTATTACTTCAGAATTTTTTACTTCATAAAAAGGTGCTGAAACTGCTCCTGATCCAATTGTTTCTAATAAGGCTGCAACAGAAGATGCATGACAGAGACGAGTGCAATGATCAACATTGTTAGTATTTAATCCCGTTCTAATGAGTTTTTGAAATAAATATGCCTCTTCATTTGAACATTTTGCGGATCCAAATCCTGCTAAATTACTTGAGTTTGTACTGTTTTTATTTTTTAAATTTATGAGACCTTTTGCAGCAAAATCTAGAGCTTCTTCCCATGATGCTTCTCTAAAATAATCATATATATTTGCATAATTTATATTTGGATTCAAATCTTTTTGTTTATTCTCTTTTCTAATAAGTGGTGTAGTTAATCTTTCTGGATTGTTAACATAGTCAAAGCCAAATCTTCCTTTTACACATAGTCTATTTTTGTTTGCAGGGCCATTAACTCCATTAACGTATTGTATTCTATTATCTTTTACATTGTATTCTAATTGACATCCAACCCCGCAATAAGGACAAACACTATTAACTTTTTTATCTATATCTGTAATTCCTAAACCATCTTTGTCAACTATAGATGAAGGCATCAAAGCTCCTGTTGGGCATACCTGAACACATTCTCCACAAGCTACACAGGTACTATCCCCCATAGGATCATCAAAGTCAAAAACTACTTTTGTTTCTTTTCCTCTATAAGCCATGCCTATAACATCATTGACTTGAACTTCTCTGCATGCTCGAACACATAAATTACATTGGATGCAAGAGTCTAAATTGACTGACATAGAAGGATGAGAAATATCTGGAAGACACTTTTCCTTTGTTTCAAATCTTGAAGACTCTATGCCTATTTTATTTATCCAATTTGTAAAATTAGATTTATTGTTGTGTGATTTATCTATTGATGGTTGATCAGTTAGTAATAGTTCAAAAACTAATTTTCTAGCTGTTTTCGCTCTTGTAGAAATAGAGGTGACTTTCATCCCCTCTGAAGGATATCTTATGCACGATGCAGCAAGGCTTTTTTCTCCATCAATCTCAACCATACAAGCCCTACAATTTCCATCTGATCTATAGCCTTCTGAAGGCAAATGGCATAAATGTGGTATTTCTATATTATTCCTATTTGCAACTTGCCAAATAGTTTCATTTTTTTCTGCTAAAAACTCTTTATTATCAATTGAAAATTTAATTTTAGAATCACTATTCATTTTCAAGTTCACTAGAAAAATGTTTTAATATTGATTTTAGAGGGTTTGAGGCAGCTTGACCTAAGCCACAAATTGATGCTTCTACCATAACTTTTGATAAATCATTTAGTTTTGTTTTATCCCATTTATTTTTTCTCATTTCAATAACAGTTTTTTCTGTACCTACTCTGCAAGGAGTGCATTGTCCACAACTCTCATCTTCAAAAAATTTTAATAAATTTAAACCTACATTTTTTATACTATCGTGATCTGATAAAATAATAATAGCTGCTGAACCTAAGAAACAATCATGAGTTGCTAAATCTTCAACACCATAATCAAGTGGAATATTATTTAAAGATGCTGGTAATATACCTCCAGAAGCTCCTCCTGGTAAATAAGCTTTAAATATATGGCCTTCAATCATACCATCACAATAATCATCTATTAACTCTTGAACAGTTGTTCCTGCAGGAGCAATTTTAACCCCAGGATTATTTATTCTTCCAGAAACTGAAAAACTATGAAATCCTTTTCTTCCATTTTTTCCTTTTTTAGAAAACCATCTAGGGCCTTTCTCAATAATGTCTCTTAACCAATAGACAGTTTCAACATTGTTAACAAGTGTAGGTCGTCCAAACAATCCTTTTTCTGCAACAAATGGAGGACGATGTCTTGGAAGGCCTCTTTTTCCTTCAATACTTTCAATCATAGCAGATTCTTCCCCGCAAATATATGCACCTGCTCCTCTTCTTAATATAATATAATTCTTTTCAATAATATTTTTTATTTCAAGTTTTTGAATTTCACTTTCAAGAATTGACATAACGGCAGGATATTCATCTCTTAAATATATAAAAATTTTTTTTGCATTAACTATTTCTGAACTTATTAAAATACCTTCCAAAAATCTATGGGGATCACTTTCCATATAATGCCTATCTTTAAAAGTTCCAACTTCTCCCTCATCAGCGTTTATAGCTAGGTATCTGGGTTCAGGATAAAAATTTACAAATTCCCATTTTTTATAAGTAGGAAATCCAGCTCCACCTTTGCCTTTAAGGTTACTTTCTTGAACTAAATTCTTAACTTCTTTAGTTGATATTTGTTTATTAATAATTTTTTTATAAATTTTATAACCACCATTTTTTAAATAATTATTAAAATCTATATATTTAGGAATTTTTGCTTTATAATTTTTATTTTCTATTGCTTTCAAAACTTTTTCAAAATTAGCATTATCGATGTAATTCTTTCCTACACATACTGTAGGAGCATTTTGACATCTACCCATACAAGGAGCTGGTAATACTTTTAAGTTTAAATTATCAATTGAATTAAGTTTATCAAATAAAGAATCTGACCCAAACATTGAACAAGTTAAGTTTTCACATACTCTAATAATCACATCTGATGGTTTAGCATCGTTATCTTTTGATACGTTAAAATGCGAATAAAAAGTTGATACTTCATAAACCTCTGCAAAAGGAATGTTGAGTAATAATGCTAGAGCCTCAAGATGCTTTGCATATAGTATTCCATAATGATCTTGGATTATATGTAAATATTCAATCAATTCATCACGATAAAAATTGTTTCTATTTAATAAACTCTTTATTTCAAGAAGAGGTTCTTTTTTTACTTGTCTACCTTTTGGCTGCCATCTTCTTTTTTTTGATAATAAAGTTTTTTTGTTTTGAGATATAAAATCTTTCATAATAAATATTTTATTTTTTTTATTTCTATATAAATAGTAATATATTTATAAATGAAAAGTAGCATTAAAAAAAATGAAATAGATCTTGATGTTAGGGGATTAGAGTGTCCACTGCCAGTCCTAAAAGCTAGAAAATTATCTCAAAGTCTTAAAAAAGGGACAATTGTAAAGGTAATATGTACAGATCCTTTGGCTAAAATGGATTTTGAACATTATTGTGAAGAATCTGGTAATATATTTATAGGTTGTGAAAAAATAAAAGAAAATTATATTATTAGATATAAATACATTAAATAAATATTAAATGTACATTTCATTAAAAGGATAAAATTTATAAACATCACCTTTTTTTACGCTCTTGATATTTTCAGGAATTTCAATAATACCATCTGAATTAGCGATTGATGATATAATACCTGAGCCTTGTTTTAAATATTTGTTTACAATTAATTCTTTATTATTTTTTTCAATAACAACTCTTAACCATTCCATTCTTGCAGTTTTTTTGATCATATTAAAATTTACTTTAGCGGAATATGAAAATGGAATCTCAAATTTACTACCACATAAAAATTTTAAGAAGGGGCTAATTATCATTCCAAAAAGTAAATATACAGATACTGGATTTCCTGGCAAACAAATAAATATAGTTTTCTTAATTTTACCAATGGCTAGTGGTCTTCCTGGTTTAATCGCAATTTTCCAAAAAAAAATTTCACCAATTTCTTTAATTGCATTTATAATATGATCTTCTTCGCCAACCGAGGCACCTCCAGTTATAATTATAACATCATAAAAATTAATATTTTTATCAAGTAGTTTAAGAATTCTTTTTTTAGAATCTTTTAAGTTACCTAAAAATTTAGAAGCTATATATTGTTTTTTTAGTAAAGTGGATAATGTATATTTATTTGAATTATTTATTTTTGATTTATTTAGTTTTTGCCCAGGATTTACAAGTTCATTCCCACTGGTAAAAAAACCTACTTTTAACTTATTTTTTACTTTTATTGATTTTTTTCCAATTGAAGCTAGGATAGAAATATTTTTAAAATTTATTTTCTCATTTACACCTATCACCTTTTTATTTTTTGAAATATCCTCACCTGCTGAACGACAGTTATCTCCAAATTTAGGGTATTTATTAATTCTTATTTTTTGAGAAAACTTAATCACATTTTCTTGCATTACAACAGAATTGCTATTTTTTGGCATTTTAGCTCCAGTAAATATTCTAACTGATTCACCTTTCTTTAAAAATAAATTATTATTATCGCCTGCAGTTATTTTAGATACGACTTTATAAGAATTTGTTTTTCCAAAATCATTATCAGGTAAAGCATATCCATCTACTGCTGAATTTTTAAATGGTGGGACATTTATTTTACTTCTAATTATTTCCGCAGAAAAACGTTCATCACTATTAATTAATTTTACATTTTCTGAACTAATTAATGGTTTTTTAATTTTTTTTAACAAATTAATTAATTGTTTTTTTTTAAGTGGTTGTTTATTCATTTGAATTTATGCCTATAATTAATTTTGAAATATTTTCTAAGTTAGAAAACTTATAAACTGGTAAATTAACCTTTAAATCAAATTCAGATACTATTCCTATAACATTTTTTAAATTTGGAAAAAGAAATTTTTTTGGATTACTAATTACTTCTATTTTAGGATAAAAAGAGTTTTTATATCCTTCAAAAAAAACAATATCTGGAGAATCAAAAGCATCAATTAAATCTTCTAATTTTTTTTCTTGATCATCTTTTATTTCTGATATTTTAGCCCATCTTTTTGAGGAGCTAATTATAACTTGAGATGAACCAGCTTGTCTATGAAGAAAGCTATCAGTATTTGGTGTATCAATTTCAAAATTATGATGAGCATGCTTTATTGAAGCTACTTTATAGCTTAAACTTGAAAAATGTTTTATTAATTCTTGAGATAAAAAAGTTTTACCCGAATTTTTTAAACCTACTATTCCACAAATTATCATTATATTCTATTTAACTAATAATTATATTTTACTATATATAATTTATGTATAAAATTTTATATTAAATGAAAAAAACTAATTTAATAATAAAACCAGATTTAAACAATAAAAATCTTACCAAAATTATTAATGGAATTGATGAAAATAACAATAAAATTAAGACAAAAGTAGTTACTGAAAAATCAATAACAATTTTTTTAAACAATCAAGAAATAGTTACATTAATGACTATAGGAGATCACCCTAAATTTTTAGCTATTGGTTATCTCACAAATCAAAATATGATTAAGAAATCTGAAAAAATAAAAAAAATTGAATATGATAAAGATCTTGAAACTATAGTAGTTAGAACTAATAAAAAAACTAATTATGAACAAAAACTAAAGAAAAAAATTACTACAAGTGGATGTGCTCAAGGAACTATATTTGGAGATGTCTATGATCAAATTTTGAATAATAAATTATCAATTAAAAATAAAATCAAAAAAAAATGGATTTACGAACTTTCAAAAAAAATTAATCTTACACCAAGTTTATATTTAGAGGCAGGAGCAATACATGGATGCGTTTTATGCTTTAAAAATGAACCAATAATCTATATGGAAGATGTGGGTAGACACAATGCAATAGATAAAATCGCTGGATTTATTTTTTATAACAATATTAAAACTGAGAATAAAATAATGTACACAACTGGCAGGCTTACAAGTGAAATGATTATCAAAACTGTAAAAATGAATATACCAATATTAATTTCAAGATCTGGATTTACCTCGTGGGGAGTAGAATTAGCAAAAAAAACAAATCTTACACTAATAGGCAGGGCTAAAGGAAAAAAATATAATATCTTATCTGGAGAAAAAAGATTAATTTTGTGAAAGATTCAGATAGATTAGTTTGTACTTTAATTTTAGCAGGTGGTCTCTCAAAACGTATGGGAGGAGTAATAAAAACATTTTTAAAATTTAACGACAAAACAATATTAGATCGGATAATTGATAAAACTAATAATCAAAATAAAAATATTTTAATTAATGCAAATAGTGATAATTTCAAAATTAGTAATAAAAATTATCAAATAATTAAAGATGTAATTGAAGGATTTAAAGGGCCATTAGCAGGAATACATTCAGGATTTGATTGGATTCATAAAAACAAACTAGATTATAAATGGTTAGTTACTGTACCAAGTGATACTCCTTTTTTGCCAAATAATTTAATAGAAGAATTATTTGATAAAATATTATCTACTAAATGTAAGATAGTTTTAGCTTCTCATAAAAATAAAATTCACCCTGTAATTGGTATATGGGATTGTTCATTAAAAGAAGATTTAGAAAAAAATTTGAAAAAAGGAGTAAGAAAAATAATGAATTGGGTTGTAAATCATGAGTTTGAGCATATTAACTTTGAAAATGAAAAATATGATCCTTTTTTTAATATTAATACTAAACAAGATCTATTATCAGCTAAAGAAATAGAAGATAAACTTATAAAAAAAATATAAAATATCTCAAAGTTTTATAGATAAACATCACAACTAGGTTTATAGTAATTTTTATACTTTTATGACAATATACCTTCCTATAGCAGAAATGAACGTAAATGTTATTGTAATAATTCTCATAGGTATGCTAGTTGGAGGACTTTCAGGATTATTTGGAGTAGGAGGGGGTTTTTTAATGACACCCCTATTAATTTTTTTAGGTATACCACCTGCTGTAGCAGTTGGAACTGAAGCTCCTCACGTTTTAGCTGCGTCTGTTTCAGGAGTGATAGCTCATTGGAGAAAAAAAAATGTAGATTTTAAAATGGGAACTGTGCTTTTAATAGGTGGTGTTATTGGTTCAACAGTAGGAGTGAACATTTTTAAATTAATTAGAATTTACGGACAAATAGATTTTGTAATACAATTATTGTTTGTAATTTTCTTAGGATTAATAGGTTTTTCTATGGCTTTTGAAAGTGCAAGAACAACCATAAGAAAATATAAAACAACTTCTAATATTAGAACAAAATTACATCAACATTCGTGGATACATGGTTTGCCCTTAAAAGCTAGATTTCATAGATCTAAGTTATATATAAGTATAATTCCCCCTCTTTTTATTGGCTTTATTGTAGGTAATTTATCTGCACTAATGGGAATTGGAGGAGGTTTTATTATTATACCAGCGATGGTATACATTTTAGGCATGTCTACAAATGTAGTTGTAGGCACTTCTTTATTTCAAATAATCTTTGTAACTGCTAATTCAACTATATTCCAATCCTACTTAAATCAAACAGTGGACATTGTTCTGGCAATTTTAATGATAATTGGTGGAGTAGTAGGTGCTCAAATTGGAGCTAGAATAGGAAATAATCTCAAAGGAGAATATTTGAGAGGCTTTTTAGCTCTTTTAGTTTTGATGGTTTGTACAAAAATTATAATTGACTTAACTTTAACGCCAAAGGATATATATTTTCTTTTTTTTAAATGATAATAAATATTAGTTTGTTATGAAAATATTAATTTGTGGTTTACCAGGATCAGGAAAAACTTGGCTAGCAGAAAGATTAGTAAAACGTCTAAAAAATTGTGCATGGTATAATGCTGATATAATAAGGAAATACTCAAACGATTGGGATTTTAGTAATGAAGGAAGAATTAGACAGGCTAAAAGAATGAAAACATTTGCTGATTTTGAAATTATAAATGGTAGATGGGTTGTATGCGATTTTGTTGCTCCCACAAAAAAATCTAGGGATGCTTTTTCTGCTGATTATATTATCTGGCTTGATACTATAAATCAGGGAAGAGTTGTAGATGCTAAAATTAAAGAATTACAAAATATAGAAAACTTACCTTTTAATGCTAATGAACTTTCAAAAAGTAAAGAGTTTGATGATACTAATAAGATATTTGAACCTCCAGATAAAATTGATAAACATATTAATAAATTTTTAGATGATAAAGAAATTGATCAATTAGCTAGAGAAATAGTAAGCTAAAATATAGTAGCTCCAAAAATTTTAATCTGATTTTCTTCATTTCCTATTACCAATCTTCCTAAAAAATCTCCTGGGATTTTATTACTTCTTTGCCTATATAAAACAGTTACGAAGTTATTTCTTCTTAAGCAGCCAATAAAATCAGAATTTTCTGATAAATTAACAAGTAAATCACTATTAGCCCATTGTTTGCCAAGCTCTACTTCATTGGCCCCATATAACATTTGCGCAGAAAAATCTTTAGTAAAACAACTGTAATTTTTTTGATTCGAGCTTTTAACTAAATTTGACCATAGAGGATTTGCAATTTCAGATATTTCTTTATCTGATTTTTCCAAAAGATTCATTTTTAAGATGCCTCTTTTTCTTCATTTATTATATGATACACAGGCATTTTTTCCATTGTGAACTTTCCAGTTTTTGGATCTCTTCTTGAAACAGTAAGACAGTGCCAGTTTTCGTCATCAAGCTTCATATGATCACCTCTATAATAATAGCCTGGCCAGCGTGTTTCCTTTCTAAATAAAGTGTGTTCGGTTACACATTGAGAAGTAAGAGTTCGATGCTTTAATTCCCATGCACGCATAAGTTGATGATAATCTTCGGCTCCTACATTTTCTAAATCTTCTTGCAACCATTCTAATAATTCTAAACCTTTTTTAAGTGTATTTTCATTTGTCATATAATTAAAGGAAATACCTCCTACATATTCATCCATAATTTTTTGAAGACGTTGTAGGCCTTGTATCGGTAATATATAACTTGGAGATACAGTTCCTGCGGTAATTTCATTTCTACCAACTTGATAATTTTCAAGAGGTTTATATATGACTTCTCTAAAGTTTTCACACTGAGAATCACTTATATTTATACTTTCAGCTTTATGATCTTTAATATACTTTACTGCAGCTTTTGCTGCTAATCTACCTTCTGTAAAAGATCCTGAAGAAAATTTATGAGCACTACCACCTACAGTATCACCTGCTCCAAAAAGACCGTCAACAGTAGTCATTCGATTATATCCCCAAAAATATTCCTCAGGAGAAAGATCTTCAGGTCCACTTACCCATGCTCCAGAACATGTAGCATGAGAACCCATGACATAAGGTTCAGAAGTAGTTAATTCTGGATTTTGGTATTTTGGATCAATATTTTGTGAAGCCCAAACTACTGCTTGACCAACCGTCATTCCTAGAAAATTTTCCCATCCAACAGTTTCTAAATGAGGATCTTGAAAAGCTTCTTTAGTAACCATGTGAATAGGCCCGCCTCCAGACATAACTTCTTGAATAAAAGCATGATTACGAAGACATGTAGGAGTAGGATGATGATCAATATATTCACCTACTAGTTTTTTTGTTTGTTCATACCACTTCTTTTCATAATTCTCACCATTTGCATTTTGAGTATAAGTTTTTAAATGTAAAAAATAAGCTCCAACAGGTCCATATCCATCTTTAAATCTACATAAAACGATGCGATTTTCCATTTGTGTCATTTTTGCTCCAACAGCGATAGGTAAAGCATAAGCTGAACCATTACTCCAAGGCGCATACCAAGTTCTACCCATACCCTCTCCAACTGCTCTAGGTTTAAAAATATGCGAAGCACCTCCTGCTGATACAATTACAGCTTTAGCCTTGAAAACATGGTAATTGCCTGTTCGCATATTAAAACCAACAGCTCCTCCAACTCTATTTTCTTCATTTTCATCCATCAATAGGTGAGTTATCATTACTCTATTATAAATTTTATCTGCAGATTTTTTTGCAGCTTCTGCTACAATTGGTTTGTAACTTTCTCCATGAATCATTATTTGCCATTTTCCCTCTCGCTGATACCTACCAGTTTCTTTGTTTCTCATCATAGGCAAACCCCACTCATCAAACATATGAACTGTTGAATCAACATGTCTAGCCATATCATAACCTAAGTCTTCACGAACAAGACCCATTAGATCATTGCGTGCATAACGGACATGATCTTCTGGTTGGTTTTCATTCCATTGCATTCCCATATAACAATTGATAGCATAAAGACCTTGGGCCACCGCCCCACTTCTATCAATATTAGCTTTTTCAACACAAACTATTTTTAAATCTCTTCCCCAATGCCTTGCTTCAAAAACAGCACCTGTTCCAGCCATTCCTCCACCAATAATTAATATGTCACAATTTTCATAAACAGTTTTATTTTTAGGCATTATTAATAGTACACTCCTTTTTTAAAAGAATTTTTGTCAATTGTTGGAAGTTCTTTTTTAGTATTTAAACCCTCAGGTTCAGAATATAATATTTGAGAATTTATTTCTCCTTGATTTGGCTTTTCTACTTCAGATAATTTTGGAATATGCTTACCCCATGGTTTTGTAGTAATAGGAGATACAAAATTTTTAACAGTCCCATTTCTAAATTTTATCTTCCAAGAAATTGTTCCTTTTTCTTCTTCTCTCAAAACCCTTACACTATGACCCATTGGTGCAAAATCAGCATAACCTCTTACATCTATTGCATTTTGTGGGCATGCTTTTACACAAGAATAACACTCCCAACAAAAATTAGGCTCAATGTTTACTGCTCGTCTTATAGTTTCATCTATATGCATTATATCTGATGGACATATATCAACACAATGGCCACAACCATCACATCTAGTCATGTATACAAAAGTTGACATTTTATTTACCCTCTTTCTTCATACTTTTTGTAAATTTATTTATAAAAAAGTTAATATGTTTGTTAAAAAATTTATATTTCATAATTAATAATGCTTAGGAGCCTCTCGTTTAATTCCTAATCCAAATTTCTTTGGTTTATCTGCTGGCATTGGTAAATTATCCCTCGAACCATCTGCCTCTGCTAAATTCTTTTGAATTGCAGCCCCTGGTTTGTAAAACATATGAGCAAATTTTGACCAATAAACTCCTCCGAACAATATTAGATTAGATATTGAAAACAATATAAAAAAAATAATATTAAAAAGATAAAAATTAATTGACTGAAAAAATGACCAAATTAAAGCTAATACCGAAGTTTTTACTAAAGATAAAACAAATAAGTCTGCCTTTACTATTCTATACCAGGGATACGCTTCTGCAAAAACATCAACTCTGAGAAAAAACCAAAACCAAGATCCCCCTAAAAATGTCATAAATGCACCTAAGTGCCAAAGAATTGGAAAAACTGGATTAGTTGTTATATTAGATGAAGTATAGAAAAAAATCATAATTATAGAGGTAGTCCAAAATATTAAAGTACCATACATTCCTAATAAATGCGCAATTCTTCTTTTGCCTCCTAATTCAGAAGTGGTTAAAATATCTTTAGAAACTGTTTTAACAATTATACTAGTTTTTTCTAAGCTACCTGGATTTCTAATTGCTGATTTTTTTGCTTTTTTTGAATTTTCAAAGAAATATTTTACATTTTTCTTATGAAGCATATCTAAAATAGTACCTACAATTACAAGAAGTATCATTAAAACTACAAAAGATTTCATAAAAATAGGTGAGGCAAATGTTGAAATTTCAAAAAAAGGATTGGTAGTAATCATAAAAGTTCCTTCATCTTATTTAATTCGATCACAAATTGTAGTAATATTTAATGAACTTTTTTAACATATCAATTATATGAAGGATACTTATATTTACTTATTTCAACTTAAAAAAAAGAAAAGATTTATAATGAAATCTAACAATAATAAATGTAAGAATATTGATTTGGGATGGTTTTTGTTGAATCCAAGTATTTGTTTAGCATATAATGTAAAAAAGATGATTTATGAGAAAAGAAAATTTTATATATTTTTTATTTTTGCATATTTTTTGGTATTTGAGAGTTTATTAGCTGAAAAAATTTATTTTAATTTATCTGAAGAAATTATTGAAGTCAAAACAGATTTTAGTGGTAAAGAAATAATTATTTTTGGAATAACTGAGACTGCCTATGATACCATCCTTGTTTTAAAAGGACCAAACAAAAAAGCCAATTTGTCAATAAAAGAGAGATTATTTGGCTTCTGGATTAAAACTAAAAATTTTTCTTATCAAAATATTCCAAACATTTTTTTTATAGCTTCCTCTTCCCCTATAGAAAAAATTTTAGAAGATAAAATCATTAGAGAAAAAGGTCTTACATTTAAATATTTTAATATAAATGAAATTAATAAACAAAATGAAACAAATACTAAATTATTTGAAAATAATTTATACGAATGGGATCGAAACCTTATTAGAAAGCAAAAAGAAAATGATCTTTATAAAGAATATGAATTAGAAATTATAGATGACAAATTATTCCAAGCAAGATTTTTTTTCCCCCCAACTGTTGTTACAGGTGAATATAAAATAAAAGTTTTTCAAGTCTTAAATAAAAAAATTATTTCTGAGGATGATAAAAAAATTATTATTAAAAAAACTGGTATAGGAAATCAAATATCTAACTTTGCTATCAACCAACCATTAATTTATGGTATAATATGTATAGCTTTATCAGTTGGTTTAGGAATTTTTGCAGCAACTGTATTTAGGAGATTTTAATAAAAATGAGTGATCGTTATATTCTTGTTGTAGCAGATGGAAGTTCAGAAATGAGAGTAGCTTTAGAATATGCTTGTGCAAGATCTAAAAAAACTGACCGAAAAATCATAATAGCAAGCTTTATAGAACCTTTTGATGTTCTTACTACAAAAGGTGTTAAAGAAATCATGCAAAACGAAGCTAGAGAAGAAGCTGAGTTAAAACTTCAAAAAGCTTCTGCGATTGTTAAACAAGAAACAGGCCAAACTCCTGTTCTTCATTTGCGAGAAGGAAAAATTATAGATGAGTTAATTTCTTTGATAGAAGAAGAAAAAAATATCAATGTAATAGTTTTAGCAGCAAATGTTGATGATAAAGGACCTGGGCCCATTATTAGCGATCTTACAAGCAAAAACTATTTTAGATTGAGAATTCCAGTTATGATAGTTCCAGGAAATTTCACAAAAGATCATATCTCTTTAATAACTTAAAATGAAAATTAGTTATCAAGAAGAAGTAGCTAAAATTTTATTAGATATAGAATCAATAAAATTTTCATTTAATAATCCTTTTATCCTTACTTCTGGAGAAAAAAGTCCGGTTTATGTTGATTGTAGAAAAATTATTTCGTTTACGAAAGAAAGAAATAAAATTTTAGATATAGCTGAAGATTATATCAAAAAAAATAAACTTAGTTTTAACATTTTAGCTGGAGGAGAAACTGCTGGTATTCCATATGCATCTTTTCTTGCAGAAAGACTTCAAAAGCCTATGGTCTATATAAGAAAAAAGAGTAAAGGATTTGGCAAAAATAAACAAATAGAAGGAAGTTTTAAGAAAAAAGATAAAGCTATTTTAATTGAAGATTTATCTACAGATGGCGCAAGTAAAGAAATATTTGTTAATGCAATGAAAAATGAAGGGTTAATAGTTAAAGATATATTTGTTATATTTTATTATAATATATTTAAATTATCAAAAACAAGCCTATCAAAATTAGATGTAAAAATTCACTATTTATGTACATGGAAAGATGTTTTAAATGTTATTAAAGATAATAATATAATTACAAAAGCTAATCAAATTAATTTAAATGATTTTATATATGATCCAATAAATTGGAGAAAAAAAAATGGATAATTTAGTTTTAGTTAGTGGTGGATTTGATCCTTTACATAGTGGACATATAGCATTAATTAATGAAGCTGCAAAACATGGGGAAGTAATTGTTCTGTTAAATTCTGATAATTGGCTACGCAATAAAAAAGGAAAAGAATTTCTTTCATTTAAAGAAAGAAAAATAATTATGAATTCAATTAAAAAAGTTATTGATGTAATCGGCTTTGATGACACAGATAAAACATGTATAGATGGTATAAAAAAAACTATAAAAAAATATCCTGATAGAGTAATAAAGTTTGCAAATGGAGGCGATAGAAATAACAACACAACCCCTGAAGTAACCTTTTGTTTAAAAAATAATGTTGAAAATTTATGGGGTATTGGTGGGGATTTTAAAATGAACTCAAGCTCATGGATTTTAGAAAACTGGACAAAAATTAAGGGAAAAGTCTCCTAGATTTCCATTTATTTTTTAAAATTCTAAATTCAACTCTGTCATGCAATCTGAACTCTATATCTTGCCAAAATTCAAATAATACTGGTTTTATTTTAAAACCAGACCAGAATGATGGTCGAGGAATTCTTTTATTTTTAAATTTTTTTTTATATTCAACAATTTTCATTTCTAAATCTTTTCTATTATTAAGTTTTGAAGATTGGGAGGATGCCCAAGCTCCTATTTTACTAATTTCTTGTCTTGTATCAAAATATTTATCAGCTATTTCATCATCTATTAAAGAAGCTGTTCCTTCAATTCTGATTTGCTTTAAGATACTTTTCCAGTAAAAATTTAAAGCTACTTTATTATTAAATTTTATGTCCTTTCCTTTATGACTTTCAAGATTTGTATAAAAAACAAACCCAGTTTTATCATAAGATTTCATTAATACAATCCTGGAACTTGGTTTTACACCTTTACTTATGGTAGATATATTCATCGCATTTGGATCATTTATCTCATTAAGTTTTGCTTTTAGATACCATTTGTTAAATAAATCATAGGGATTTTCATTTAAATCAATAAAATTTTTTCTTTGCTTCATATTTTTGTTCGTTTGTTTGTTTAAGTTAGTATATAAACACATAAAAATTAAAAACAAGAATGAGATAATTTTTAGGAATATAGCAATGTTAATGAATAATAAAAAAGGATTAATAATGGGTGTTGCTAATGAAAGATCAATAGCCTGGGGAATTGCTAAATCTATTTTCGATAAGGGTGGTGAATTAGCTTTTACTTACCAGGGAGAAGCTTTAAAAAAAAGAGTTGAACCTCTTGCCTCTAGTTTAAATTCTAACTTAGTTATTCCTTGTGATGTTACAGATTCAGAAAGCATGAAAAAAACCTTTAATATTTTAAAAGAAAAATGGGATAAAATTGATTTTCTAGTTCATGCCATAGCATATGCAGATAAAAATGAATTAAAAGGTAAATATTATAAAACTTCTAATGAAAATTTTAATAAATCTATGCATATATCTTGCTATTCATTTACTGAGGCGTGCAGATTAGCAGAGCCTCTTATGAAAGATGGTGGCTCGATAATTTCTCTTACTTACTATGGAGCAGAACAAGTGATGCCCCACTATAATGTCATGGGAGTAGCAAAAGCAGCTTTAGAAACAAGTATTAAATATTTGGCAGTTGATCTTGGAGAAAAAAATATTAGAGTAAATGCTATTAGTGCTGGGCCAATCAAAACATTAGCGGCTTCAGGTATAGGAGATTTTAGATTTATTTTAAGATGGAATGAATTAAATTCACCTTTAAAAAGAAATATTACTTTAGATGATATTGGCAATTCAGCATTATATCTTCTAAGTGATCTTGGAAAAGCTGTTACTGGGGAAATTCATCATGTTGATTGTGGTTATCATACAGTAGGTATGCTTGCTGTGGATGAAGCTGGTCCTGTATCTGAACTATTACAAGAGTTTGAAAATAAAAATAAATAATAATGACTTTTAATAGCATAGGAAAAAATTTTTCTTTCACAACTTGGGGTGAAAGTCATGGAAAAGCTATTGGTTGTGTAGTAGATGGAGTTCCTTCAAAAATAAAATTAAGTGAAAAAGATATTCAACCTTATTTAGATAAAAGAAGGCCTGGGCAATCAAAATTCACAACTCAACGAAAAGAAAAAGATCAAATAAAAATATTATCAGGAGTTTTTCAAGGATATACAACTGGCCATCCAATATCTATGATTATTTTTAACAAAGATCAAAAAAGTAAAGATTATTCATCAATTAAAAATAAATTTCGACCTGGTCATGCTGATTACACATATTGGCTAAAATATGGAATTCACGACTATAGGGGTGGCGGAAGATCAAGTGCTAGAGAAACCGCGATGAGAGTAGCGGCAGGCGCCATAGCAAGAAAAGTTATTCATTACAAAATTAATAAAAAATTTGAAATAAAAGGTGCTCTTATCCAAATTGGTAATGATAAAATTAACTATAAATTATGGAATAATAAATATATTGAAAAAAATGAATTTTTTTCACCTGATAAATCGATAATTCCTAGGTGGAGAAAAGCTATCAATGATGCTCGAAAAAATGGCTCGTCTCTTGGTGCTATAATTGAAATAAGATGTAAAGGTATACCAGCTGGATTAGGTGAACCAATATATGATAAGATTGAAGCTGATTTAGGTAAAGCGATAATGAGTATTAATGCTGTTAAAGGTTTTGAAGTTGGGGATGGCTTTAACTCTGTTTTGAATTTTGGTGAAGAAAACGTTGATGAGATGAGAGTTAAAAATGGTAAACCTATTTTTTTATCAAATCATGCTGGAGGAATAATGGGAGGCATTACTAATGGACAGGAACTTATACTAAGATTCTGTGTCAAACCAACTAGCTCAATTTTAAAAAAACGTAGAACAATTAATAAAAAAATGCAAAATACTTATATATCTACTAAGGGGAGACACGATCCTTGTGTAGGAATAAGAGCCGTACCAGTTGGTGAGGCAATGGTTGCAACTACTTTAGCCGATCACTGTTTAAGATTTTTATAGATTATTTATTTTTTTAAAATTTGTCTCGTTAACATTTAAAATACTTAAAATCTTATTTTCAATAGAAATACTATCCATACCTATTGATTTATATTGCGCTTCAGAATTATCATGATCTACAAATTTATCAGGGAAAAAAATGTTATATATTTTTGAATTCGTATTTTGTTTTCTAACATTATGAATATAATTTAAAACTATAGATCCAAAACCTCCCAAACTTCCTTCCTCAATTGTAATAACAGTTTCATGATTATTTAATATCTCATCAATTAAATTGGTATCTAAAGGTTTAGCAAATCTTGAATCTACAAGTGTTATTTTTATGCCTTGCTTTAATAAATTACTTGTTGCATCTTTACATGCTTGTAGACGAGCACCAAAATTTATTAAAGCTATCTTATTTCCATTTTGAATAATTCTTCCTTTACCTATTTCAAGAGGAAGCAAATCTTCTGTAGAATTTGATTCAATACACGAACCTCGGGGAAATCTAAATGAGGAAGGAGCATCATCAATTAATAATGATGTTCTTATCATTCTTTTGAGTTCCCCTTCGTCACCTGCCGCCATTACTATAAAGTTTGGCAAACATGAAAGATAAACTATATCAAAAGAACCCGCATGCGTAGCACCATCCGCTCCTACTTGACCAGCTCTATCAATTGCAAATCTTACAGGAAGTTTTTGAATTGCAACATCATGAACTATTTGATCATAAGCTCTTTGTAAAAATGTTGAATAAATTGCAGCAAATGGTTTAAGTCCTTCAGTTGCCATACCTGCACACATTGTTACAGCATGTTGCTCAGCAATTCCTACATCAAAAAATCTTGATGCAAATTTTTTTGAAAAAGCACTTAAACCTGTACCAGAAGTCATTGCTGCAGTTACTGCAACAATCTTGTCATCTTTTTCTGCTTCTTCAATGAGGGTTTCACCAAATATCTTTGAATATGTTTTCAAATTTGATTTATTAGTTGGTTGACCAGAAATAATATCAAATTTATTAACTCCATGAAATTTATCATTTGCATTTTCTGCTGGTGGGTAACCTTTACCTTTCTTAGTGATAACATGTAAAAAAATTGGTTTATTAAAATTAGAAGATTTAATATTTTGGAGTAGAGGAATAAGATTTTTTATTTTGTGACCATCTAATGGTCCAAGATAATAAAAGCCCATTTCTTCAAATAAAGTTCCCCCTGAAATTAAGCCTTTTGAAAATTCTTCTGCTCGATAAAGAACTTTAGAAAATTGTTTTGGAAATTTTTCAGAAACTTTTTTAACAATGGATCGAATACTTGAATAAGAATTGGAAGATAGAAGTTTAGACAAATATAAACTCATAGCTCCAACGGGTTTATCTATTGACATTTCATTGTCATTTAAAATTACTATTAATTGTTTATTTGTTGAGCCTGCATTATTCATCGCCTCATAAGCCATTCCAGCACTTAATGCTCCATCTCCAATTACACAAATAACATTGGATTTTTCTTTTTTTAAATCTTTAGCTATTTTTATTCCTAAACCAGCAGAAATAGATGTAGAACTATGAGCTGTTCCAAAAGTATCGTATTCACTTTCTGATCTTTTTACAAAGCCATATAATCCACCTGCTTGTCTGATAGTTTCAATTTTATTTTTTCTACCTGTAATAATTTTATGAGGATATGATTGATGGCCTACATCCCATATTAATTTATCTTTGGGCGTATCAAAAACATAATGTAATGCAATAGTAAGTTCAACAACTCCTAGACCAGCTCCTAAATGACCACCAGTTTTTGATACAGCTTCTATTGTCTTTTTTCTTAATTCCGAAGCTACTTGATCTAATTCTAAAAGATTAAATTTTTTTAAATCAGAAGGAAAATTTATTTTATCTAAATAACTATACTTCATTTTACTAAAAATCTTCTTTAGTAATTTTATTATTTTGAATTTTTATTTTTTTTATTTGTAATTCCACTTTTTTTAACTTTTCCTCACATAATTTTTTTAAGTCTATACCTTTTTCATATAACTCTAACGATTTTTCTAAATCTACATCTCCAGACTCTAGTTTTTCTACTATTTTTTCTAAAGCTTCTAAATTTTCTTCAAAAGAATTTTCGTTGTCTTTTTTACTTTTCATACTATGAAAAAATATAGTTGAAAAATCATAACATACAAGTAAAAAATTATTTAGATATTTTTTGTATTACTTTTTTTGACCTTAAGTTGTATATTACACCCTCAAGATGATTTTCTGTATCAATAATAATCAGCAAATTATTAGAATCAATCACTTCCAAAGATTCTATCTTTTGATTAGAGTTTAAATTAAGAGAAAATTCAAAAATGTTTTCTTCGTGATTAAATGAATTTAGAGATGTTTTCTTAAAAATTCCATATATTAAAGCACCTAAGGCTATTATTATTAATATACTTAGAATATATACTATATATTTAATTAATTTTTCAAACATGCAAAATTATAAAATAATAAAAGTAATTATCGATAATTCACAAAATAATCAACGACTTGATGTAGCTTTAGCTAACAATATATCTACATATAGCCGATCACAGATAAAACTATTACTTCTAGACAAAAAAGTTAAAATTTCAAACAAAATTATTAATAATATTTCTCATAAAGTTAAGACAGGAGAAATTTATACTTTATATTCTCCTGTTAAAAACTTTACTCATCACAAACCACAAAATATCCCTTTAGATATCCATTATGAAGACAAGGATATTATAATAATTAATAAAAATTCAGGAATAGTTACGCACCCAGCCCCTGGTAACTACGACAATACTCTTGTAAACGCTTTAATCTATCATACAAAAAACAAATTAAGTAATATTAACGAGACAAATAGACCTGGTATTGTTCATCGTTTAGACAAAGATACAAGTGGCCTTTTGGTTATAGCAAAAAATAATGATTCACATAAAATAATTTCTGATCAATTTAAAAAACATTCTATTACAAGAAAGTATTTAGCTATAGTTTGGGGAATTCCTAATATAAAAAGTGTTTCTGGTTATATTAATAGACATCATATTAATAGAAAAAAAATGTCTTTAAACAAAAATTTAAAAGGTAAATATTCAGAAACTATTATTAAACTTATAAAAAGCTATGGGATTTGTAGTTTAATAGAATGTGAATTAAAAACAGGAAGAACTCACCAAGTAAGAGTACATATGAACTCAGTTAACCATCCTTTAATTGGTGATAAAACTTATGGATTAAATAAAACTAGCAAATATGGAAAAGAAAAAAAATTTATAAAAAAATATTTAATTTGCAAAAATTTTAAGAGACAAGCACTTCATGCAGCAGAATTAGGATTTGTTCATCCAAAAACTAAAAAATTCATATATTTTAAGTCCAAAGTTCCAAAAGATATGTTGGATTTGCTTGATAATTTATCTAAGTATTAAAAAATTTATATAGTTGTGATATTAGCAATTTATGAGTAACTTTCATCTTCCTGTTCTTTCATCTGAAGGAAATCTAGCTTTTTATCTTCAAGAAATTAAAAAATTTCCTATTTTAACTGCTGAAGAGGAATACATGTTAGCTAAAAGATTTTTAGAACATGATGATACTGAAGCTGCACATAAACTAGTTACTAGTCATCTTCGTCTAGTTGCTAAGATTGCTATGGGTTATAGAGGTTATGGATTACCAATTACTGATTTAATTTCTGAAGGAAATGTTGGAATCATGCAAGCAGTTAAAAAGTTTGATCCAGACAAAGGATTTAGACTTGCTACATATGCTATGTGGTGGATTAGAGCTCAGATTCAAGAATATGTTTTGCATAGTTGGTCTCTGGTCAAAATTGGTACAACAGCTGCACAAAAAAAATTATTTTTTAATCTTAAAAAACTTAAAAATCAACTTAAAGCATTTAATGAAGGTTCTCTCTCTCCAGAAAATGCTAGAGAAATTGCAAATAGATTAAATGTCAAAGAATCTGAAGTTAGCGATATGGATCATAGACTTTTTTCTTCTGATCAATCTTTAAATACAAAAATGAATAATGAATCTGACTCCGAGTGGCTAGAGCTATTAGTAGATGAAAGTGACACTCAAGATATCTTGTTTGAAAAAAAAGATCAACTTATTAGAAGAAAAAAATTATTTAATAATGCTTTAAAAATTCTTAACGATAGAGAAAAAGAAATAATAACTCTTAGAAAGTTGTCTGATAAACCTAAAAGATTAGAAGAATTAAGCAAGAAATTTAATATAAGCAGAGAAAGAGTTAGACAAATAGAAGAAAAAGCAATAGAAAAATTAAAAAACGAAGTTTCTAAAAATAATTAAAATAATTTTTTTTTGTTAATTGTTTCTGATCTTTCAGGCCCAGTAGAAATAATTTGGATCTTACAATTAATTAAGTTTTCTATTCTATTTATATAATCTTTCGCTAATTTTGGTAATTGATCCCATTTATTTATTCCAAATGTTGATTGTTTCCAGCCGGGTAAAGTTATGTATTCGGGCTTTATATTTGAGTGTAAATTTTCATGTGGAGGTAAATAATTATAATTTTTATTATCAATTATATAATTATTACATATTTTTATTTCATCAAAAGAATCTAAAACATCTAATTTAGTTAAAACTATTGATGTAATTCCATTTAAACTAACTGATTGTCTAACTAAATTAGCATCAAACCAGCCACATCTTCTTTTACGTTTAGTAACTACGCCAAATTCATTACCTATCTTTCCAAGTTTTTCTCCTATTGTATTTTTTTGCTCAGTTGGAAATACTCCTTGTCCAACACGTGTTGTATAGGCCTTAGTTATTCCAAAAATTTCATGATTTTTCTTTATTCCAAAACCTGTGCCAGTGTGTATTTGTCCTGATAAAGTATTTGACGACGTAACATATGGATAAGTGCCAAAATCAATATCTAAAAAAGATCCTTGAGCACCTTCAAACAAAATTTTCTTATTATTTCTGCCCATATCATTTAAAACCTGCCAAGTGGGAGATGAATATTTAGACAAAAAATTATTTATTTTTTTAAGTTCATTAAAAATTTCATTCTGATTTTTTTTATTATTATCTATTCTATTCTCATGAAACTTGTATAGATTTTTAATCTTATTTTTTAAAATTTCATCATTACTTAAATCACATAACCTAATAGATCTTCTACCTATTTTATCTTCGTAGGCAGGTCCAATGCCCTTTTTTGTTGTCCCTAAACTTGAACTACCTCTTTGATATTCATATATTTCATCTAATTTTTTGTGAATTGGTAATATTAAACAAATATTTTCTGCTATCATCAAGTTTTTTTCATCAATATTAATGCCTTGAAGTGAAAGATTTTGTATTTCTTTAATTAATGACCATGGATCTAAAACCACTCCGTTTCCTATTATTCCTTTTTTATTGTTAATTAATCCAGAAGGAATTAAATTTAATTTATATGTTTTATCTTTAACTTTTATGGTGTGGCCTGCATTATTTCCTCCTTGAAATCTTACTACTACATCTACTTTAGATGACAACCAATCGACTATTTTTCCTTTTCCCTCATCCCCCCATTGAGTTCCTATAATTGTATAAAACATATTAATTTATCGACAATATTTTGTTATTTATTAAATAATAATTGATCTTTTTTTGTTTTGCTGTTTTTTTTATATCTTTTAAATCTCCAAAAAAAGTTTCTAATATATATCCTTTTTTTATAAGTTTTTTCTTTATATTTTCTGATAAACTATAAGGTAATAAAACTTTTTTAAATCTTTCATTATAGGAAGATGCCCTAATTATTGTATCCATATAACAAGTAAATCCTGTTGAACTTTCTATATTATTTTTGTTAGTAAAATATCTTCCACCTCGAGCTATTTCACCCCTTACATTTTTTGCATAAAATGTAAATCTAATACCTGTGTGATATTCAAAATAACTTGCTTCAGTTAAATCTAAAATAAAATTAATTTTATTGTGTTTATTTTTCAATTTTTTGTATATCAAAATTATATCATTGGAAATTTTTTCTAAATCTTTATTCACAGATAATTCAATTAGCTGATTTTGCTTTTTCTCAAATATGCCAGAACATGACAAAAGTTTAGATAAATATTGATGTAAAGAAGGATCTATTAATTTTAAACAGTTAGTTAAATCTTTTCGTTTAATAAATTTAAATATATTTTTCAACTTTTGTTGATTAGATATTTTTTTTGTCAAATAATTTAAAAAAGCCGAAGAAGAAAGCTCTATAGTCAAATTTTTTATACCTACAATCTCCAAGGATTGATATGCTAAATCTATTATTTCTATATCGGAATTTATATTTTCTTCACCTATACATTCAGCGCCAACTTGCAAGAATTGCCTCTCTGGACGTAACATAGTTCCTTTTTTTCTTATAACATCGCCATAATAACATAATTTGACTGGTCTAAATTTATTTTTTAATCTTGAGTTCGCTAATCGAGCTACTTGAAGAGTAATATCATCTCTAAAAGTATAAAATTTATTTTCTTCTTTATCTTTAAAAATAAAGTTGTTTTTGTGAATATCATTATCATAATATTCAATCAGAGGTGTTTTAACTAATTCAAATCCATTTATCAAAAATAAATCTATAATCTTATTTTTATAGACATGTTCTGTTTTAACATTTTCATGAAGTTCATCTTTAAATCCTGGTGGTAATAAATACTTATTCATTTAAAATATTTGATACTTCTTCCGATATAGATTTAATAACATTTTTAACTTCTGAAATATTTTCACCTTCAACCAATATTCTTATTAATGGCTCCGTGCCTGATTCCCTAATTAAAAGTCTTAGATGGGGATTATTTTTCTTAAAGGAATCCATTACATTATTAATATTTACCCTAATCTTGCTAGTTAAATTCTTATTTATTTTTATATTAGATTTTTCTTGAGGAAATGATTGATACAAATTAAATATTTCACTTACTTTTTTACTATTTTTATTAATTATTTCCAAAATCTTTAAAGCTGTTAAAATTCCATCGCCAGTTTTTGAGTATTCACTTATAATTATATGACCGGATTGTTCACCACCTAAAGAATAATTATTTTTTTGTATTTCATTTATTACATTTATATCTCCAACAGAAGTTCTAATTAAATTAACTTTTAATTTTTTATTCAAATAATTTTCAAATCCCAAATTGGACATTATAGTAGATACGACAGTTTTTTTATTCAATTTATCATAAGAGAGTAAATCTTTTGCTAAAAGAGATAAGATTTTATCTCCATCTATAGTTTCTCCATTTTCATCAACAATTATTAAACGATCACCATCTCCATCAAAAGCAAAACCTATATCAGACTTTGTTTCAACTACTTTTTCTGATAATTTTTTTACATTTACTGCGCCACAGTCTTTGTTAATATTAATTCCATTTGGTTGATCTGATATTCTGATGACATTACATCCTAATTCCCAGAAAATTGTTGGTGCAACTTGATAAGTAGCTCCATTAGCACAATCAATTACTACTTTTATTTTTTTAAAATCAATATTTTTTTCTAAAGTTGATTTTAAATATTCAGAATATCTTCCTATAGTATCATCTAATCTTCTTACTGTGCCACTATTATAACCGCTTGCAGATATACTTTTATATAATTTTTCATTAAAAATAATTTTTTCAATTTCATTTTCAGTTTCTTTTTTAAATTTATCTCCATTAAAATCAAAAAATTTTAATCCATTATACTCATAAGTATTATGTGATGCAGTGATCATAACACCTAGATCAGCTCGCAAAGATCTGATAAGCATTGATAAGGCTGGCGTAGGAAGTGGTCCAGTTAAAATCACATCCATTCCCATTGAAACAAACCCAGAGGTCATTAATGGTTCAAATAAATATCCAGATAACCTTGTATCCTTGGAAATTATAATTCTTTTTTTATTATTATTTTTTATCTTTAATATATGACCAATAGTTTTAGCAATTTTTAAACATGTGTCAGGAGTCATTGGTTCTTCATTAACCTTGCATCTTACTCCGTCTGTGCCAAAAATTTTTTGCATGGCGTCTTTTATTTAAAATTTGTGAATAAAGATAGTTATTTTAAAAAATTACTGAGTTTGGGGACTGATTTTATTACCAGATTTTGGAACAGATTGTTTAGTTGGTGATTCATCAATTTGATTATTATCATCATCAATATCTCTTGTTGGGGGAATTCCTTTTATTAAATCTTTAATTTCATCGCCCGATAAAGTTTCGTATTCTAACAATCCTTTAGCTACTACGTGAAGCTCTTCAATGTTATCATTCAAAATTTTTCTACATTTTTTTTCAGCTTCATCTATAATTCTTCGAGTTTCTTCATCAATCAATTTTGCAGTTGCATCTGAAATATTCTTTGATTGAGTTACTGAATGACCAAGAAAAACTTCTTCACTATCATTATTATATCTCAGTCGTCCTAGTTTTTCACTCATACCCCACTCTGTCACCATTTTTTTTGCAAGATTTGTAACCATTTGAATATCACTTGCAGCTCCATTAGTAATTTTTTCTTTTCCAAAAATAATTTCCTCTGCAATTCTTCCTCCCATTGCTATAACTAAATGAGCCTCCATTTGATCTTGCTTCATTGATAATTGATCTTTTTCAGGCAATCTCATTACCATACCTAAAGCTCGTCCTCTGGGAATAATTGTTGCCTTATGAATAGGATCTGACTCAGACGAATGTAATGTTGCAACTGCATGACCAGCTTCGTGATAAGCAGTAAGCTTTTTCTCATCTTCAGTCATAACCATTGATCTTCTTTCTGCTCCCATCATAACTTTATCTTTAGCCTCTTCAAAATCTTCAAAAGTTACAAGACGTTTGTTTTTTCTTGCAGCTAATAGTGCAGCCTCATTGACTAAATTCGCTAAATCTGCTCCTGAAAAGCCTGGTGTTCCTCTAGCAATTATTTTAGGATCAAATTTTGGTGAAACTTTTATTTTTTTTATATGAACTTTTAAAATTTTATCTCTTCCTATAATATCTGGATTTGATATTGTAACTTGTCTATCAAATCTTCCTGGTCTTAATAAAGCTGGATCCAAAACATCAGGCCTATTTGTTGCTGCAATTATTATAACACCTTCATTTGTTTCAAAACCATCCATTTCTACTAAAAGTTGATTAAGTGTTTGTTCTCTTTCATCATTACCTCCACCCAATCCAGCGCCTCTATGTCTTCCAACTGCATCAATTTCGTCTATAAAAATAATGCATGGAGCATTTTTTTTGCCTTGCTCAAACATATCCCTAACTCTACTTGCTCCAACTCCAACAAACATTTCAACAAAATCAGATCCAGATATAGAAAAAAACGGGACACCAGCTTCTCCAGCTATAGCTTTAGCAAGTAAAGTTTTACCAGTTCCTGGAGGTCCTACTAAAAGAGCTCCCTTGGGAATTTTACCACCAAGTTTAGAAAACTTTTGTGGATCTTTTAAAAATTCTACAACTTCTTCAAGTTCCTGTTTAGCTTCATCAATTCCAGCAACATCATTAAATGTAATCTTACCAATAGCCTCTCTAAGAAGTTTAGCCTTAGATTTTCCAAAACCCATTGCCTTTCCTCCACCAGATTGCATTTGTCTCATAAAAAAAATCCATATTCCAATCAATAAAAGCATAGGAAACCAAGAAAGCAGAACACTCAATAATGGATGCATTCCTCTCCCAACAGGTTCGGCATTAATTCTAACTCCATTAGAGTTTAGTTTATCAATTAAATTTGGATAATCTGGAGAATATGTATTGAAAGATCTTCCATCTTCAAAAAAGCCTTGAACATCATTTCCTTTAATATTAACTTCAGATACTACACCAGAGTCTACTGCTGCAATAAAATCAGAAAAAGAAATACTTGGACTACTTCTATTTGAAGATGCTCCTTGAAACAAATTAAATAGGGCTATTAATAAAAATCCTAAGATTAACCAAAGAGCAATATTTTTTCCGAAATTTTTCATTAACTATTTATAAATAGGTATTAATTTAAATAATGCAATAGATTTAAACATTTTTAAGAATAATTCCTATTAATTGATATCTCATAGTTATATCTAGAAACATTAATATTTAAGGATTTAATTGGTATATTAATATTTTTATTTAGATTTTTTATAATCTTTTCAATTTTTTTTGATCTTATAAAGATAGATTGATGTTTATTAAAAAACAACATTAAAATCGTAAGAATTTTAATTTTAATATCTATTTCTAATCTTAAGTATAATTTAGCATTAATTATTATTTGCTTATTACTATTTTCAATAATAATTAAGTGTAAAATTTGAAATATCATTTTATTATAAAAAAAATAATTTTTTCTTACTAATAAAAAATCGGACAAAGCTTCCCTGTACATTTGTTTATTTGAACTCAAAAATTTTCTTACAATAACTCTGGTATATTTTATATTATCATTACTTGGATCACTTAAATATTTTAATTTGTTTTTAAAATTAAATTTTAAAATCTGGCTTTTTTTAAAATTTAATAGTGGTCTAATAATTTGGATTTCATTTATAGAGTTAATATAATTCATAGAATTTAAACCAGTTAAATTACTGCCTGCAATTTTTCTAATCATATATGTTTCTAAATTATCATCAAAATGATGTCCTAAAAAAAGATGAAAAATATTATTTTTTTTACAATATTTGGTAAGTATTTCAAATCTATTATGTCTTGCTTCTGAAATAGATTTATTTTTTACTTTTTTTAATTTTACATTTAAGATTTTATTTTTAATTTTATTCTTATCTAAATATTTTTTTGTTATTAAAGAGTCTTTTTTTGATGAAGTTCTCATCTTGTGATCAATTATCAAGGCGATAATACTTCCCTTATGTTTTGAGATCCATTTATTAAGTAAAAAAACTAGAGCTATACTATCTGGCCCGCCTGAAACCCCTACTGCTATTTGAGGTTTATTTTCATGTAAAAATTTTTTATTTAAATCTTTGTAAAAATTTGGAAGATTAAATACCATAATGTAAATTAATTACATTTAATTTCATCTTTTTTTAAATTAATTTTATTTACAAGTCTATTTTGAGGAAACTTTAAAATAAATTGATTTAACGTATCACAAGCTTCATTTATTTTTTCAATATTAATTAGTGAGTCTGCCAATTTGTATAAACTCTCAGGAGCTTTAACACTTTCAGGATATTTTTGATAACTTTCAGCAAAAATTAAAGCAGCTTCTCTAAATTCTTTTTTTAAAAGATATATCTCACCAAGCCAATAACTTGCGGATCCTGATAAATTATTATTGGGATGATCTAAAATAAAAATCTTTAGATATTCTTCAGCTTGATCAAATTTTTGAGAACGCAAAAGATCAAATGCTTCCTGATATTGCTCATCAACAGATACGTACTTCTTTTTTTCTTGTAAGTTATTTTCATTGTTTGATATATCTGACAAATCTTCAGAACCTATTGTTATCGAACCTAAAGTATTATTTTCTTTATCTAATGGCTTATTAAGATTATTTGTTGTTTCTGTCTCTATTTGATTTTTATTAGAGGATTGAGATAGAAGAATATTATTCAAGTTTATTGAAAGCTCTTCTAAAGTTTGTTGTATTTTTTCTATATCAAAAACTAAATTTTCATAATTTAAATTAATACCTTGTAGTTCTTTTTCAATATCTCTTATTCGCATATCAAAAACAGTTATTTCAGAAATATTTTTATTATCTACTTTGTTATTGTCGTTATCATTATTTGAATATAAATCCTTTTGTAAATCTGAAATATTTTTTTCTATACTTCTTAACTGTTGCTTAATTTGATTAAGAGATTCATCACTATAAATAGTTTTGGAAAACATTATTAATAGCAGTATATAAAAAAATATTTTTTTCATTTTTAAATCTTAATAAATTTTTAAGACAAAAATAAGGCGCTATCTTTAAATAAGATAACGCCAAATTCTATTATGTATTAAGGAAAATAATTTAATTTACAGTTGTTACTGATCTTCTATTTTGACTCCATGCGCCATCATTTGAACCTATAACAGCTGGTCTTTCTTTTCCATAACTAATAGTTGAAACTCTAGATGATGAAACACCTAAACTTATCAAATAATTTTTTACAGCCTGAGCTCTTTTTTCTCCTAAGGCAAGATTGTATTCTCTTGTTCCTCTTTCATCACAATGACCTTCGATAATTACTGAAACATCACTGTGCTGTTTCATCCAAGCAGCTTGATCTTGTAATAATTCTTGTGCATCTGCATCTAAATCAAAACTATCATAACCAAAGAAAACTCTATCGCCAACATTTACTATTAAATCCTCTTGCGAACCAGAAATAATTCCTGATCCTGAAGTTTCAGTTAATGTTCCTATTGAGTCAGTTGAAGAGCCGCTACCAGAAGAGTCAGCTGAATCTTTTGGTGTTGTAGCACATGCAGATATAAAAATAATAATAAAAATTGAAAATAAAAACTTCTTTAACATTCTTGTCTCCCTAATACATTTTAGTTAAATATGTAAGAATAAAACATTTAGTATTTCTAGCATTTTTTTTGCTATTTCATATAACTATTTAACAATAACGTTAAATTTTTATCACTTTAGTGCATTAATGGCGACCAAGCTGGGTCTGACCCCCCTAAAGGGGTAATTATCTTTCTTTCGTTATATCCAGTTAAATCAATAGAATATAGGTTAGAATCCCCTCCAGAACCATCTTCAGCTGTTCTTTCTTCCTTAAAATACATTAAATACCTACCATTAGGGGCCCAAGTTGGCCCTTCAACGTGATAGGCTTTTGCTATCATTCTTTCATTAGAGCCATCTGTATCCATAACACCTATGTAAAATTGTCCACCTTCTTGTTTTGTAAAAGCTATCATATCACCCCTTGGAGACCATACTGGAGTATAGTAACTGCCTCCTTCTCTGCTTATCCTTTTTATATTTTTCCCATTTGAGTCAGCAACATATAAATGTCTTCGTCCTGTTCTATCTGAATTAAAGACAATCTTTTTTGCATCAGGAGAAAAACTAGCAGAAACATCTATTGCTGTACTATTTGTAATTCTTTTTTTACTCCTTGTTTCTAAATCAAGTATGTATATTTCTGAATTTCCAATTTCGGGATCTGAATAAGACATTATAATTTTTTTTCCATCAGGAGAAAAACGCGGGGCAAATGTCATTCCAGGAAAATCACCAACAATTTCTTGTTTTCCTGTTTCTATATCAAAAATAAAAACTCTTGGAGCTTTTGTATTTACATATGACATATATGTAATTTTTTGTGAATTCGGTGAAAAACGAGGAGTCAAAACGAGATAGGAACCATCAGTTAAAAATTTATGATTTGCCTGATCTTGATCCATTATTGCTAATCTTTTTTGTCTATTTTCTTTTGTGCCTGTTTCAGCAACGTAAACAACTCTTGTATCAAAATAACCACCTTCACCTGTTATTCTTTCAAAAATTATATCTGATATAATATGAGAAACTCTTCTCCAATTATTTTCTGAGGTTTCAAATCTTTTTCCTAGTAATTGTTTTTGAGCAAAAACATCATATAACCTAAACTCAACAGCAATTCTATTTTCAGACTTTGTTACATTTCCAGAAATCAAGTGTTGAGCTTTTATTATTTTCCAATCTTCAAACCGAGGCTGATTTGAAAGAGAAGATATATCCTGAATAAAAGATTTTTTATTTAAAGGAGAAAATAAACCAGATCTTTCTAAGTTATCAGAAATTACTTGTGAAATATTTTTTCCAATCTTCAAAACCTCATCTTTATTTGAATAAAAATCAGTAACTGCTACTGGGGTAGGCTTCACTGAACCTTGAGTTAAAGTGACCTCAAGAGCAAATAAATTAAGCATTGAAGAAAAATAAATAACTATTAAACTTAAAACTATATTTAAATAATTTTTAGAAATCATTGGTATCCCTTCATTATACTATGATCGAACTTAATTGTTAATTTTTTCCATAAATCATATTTATTATCTGGTAATTTCAGCGGATTGCATTCAGGATTAAGTAATGTTCTCATAGCACTTTCTGTAATTGGTCCATAAAAAGGATTACTCTTAGATATATTTGTGTCAAGAATACGGACAGTCTCATATAACACGCTTTTATCTGGCTTAACATTAGCTGTTATTTTAACAACCATTCCTTTTTCTATCAAAGCTCCAGCTGGAGCGGTCCAACACGAAGATAATTGACTAATCAATAAATCTATTTCACTTATTGATAATACAGCTTTTTCTGTAATTAGATTTTCTTCATTTGTTTCTACATTTTTTTTATCTTCCTCTTCAATTTTTTCTGAGATAAGACTTTCGTCATTTCTTAAATCTTTTAGCATTGAAGCAATATCAAAAATAGGCTTAGGTTTAGACTTAATTTTAATTTCTACATCACTTTCTTTTTCCACTATTGTCTTTGTTTCAATTTTTGGTTTCAATTTAGGTAAGATTTTTTTAGTAGGTAGTATTTCTTCCTTAGGTTTAATTTTATCATCTTTATCTACTATTGTTGATTCTTTAACTTTTTCTTTAACAACTATCTCTTCTAATACATCTTGATTCTCTTCAATTATTTTTTCTGTTGTAGTTTTTAAATCAGGCTGAATATCGTTATTATTTTCAACATTGTTAAATTTTTTAATTTCTGGAGTTTGTTGATTTGCAGGCTCTTCTTTTGCTTGTTTGTTATCTTTTGGTATAGAGGTTATATCGGTAACATTAATAATTTCAATAGGTATAATATTTGGTAAAGATATTTCTTTGTTTTTAAATAAATCTGGAAATCCGATTATAAACATTAAAAAAATAAAATGCAAAAAAAAAGAAAAATATAAACCTATTTTTTCATTATCTAAATTTCTAAACAAAAAAAAATCATTATATTTAGAAAAATTAATATTCATTAATTTTAATCTTTAGGATTCTGAGTTACTAGTGCCACTTTCTTATATCCAGCCGAATTGATTATAGCCATTATTTCCATTATTCTTCCATAGGCAACAACTCTATCGCCCCTAAGATAAATTCTAGCCTCAGTATTTTGATCAGTAATAGCATTTAGTCTAGATACGATATTTTCTACTTTTACTTCTGACTCAGATAAATAAACAGTTCCATCTAACTTAACTGTTATTTCCAAAGGATCTTTTTGATCTGTCAAAGCATTCGCCTTTACATTAGGTAAATCTACAGGAATGCCTACAGTTAGAAGAGGTGCAGTTACCATAAAAACAATTAATAAAACAAGCATTACATCAACAAAAGGAGTAACATTTATTTCACTCATTTGTGTGTATCGTTTACTAATTCTTTTTTTTTGATTTAAATTCATCATAATTAACTTTTTTATTTAGCCTCAAGTTGTCTAAAAAAAATTGTTGTAAATTCATCAATAAAAGATTCTAATGACATAAAATATTTTGATAAATCACTTGAAATCTTGTTGTATGCTACTACAGCAGGTATAGCCACAAATAAACCTAATGCTGTTGCAAACAAAGCTTCAGCTATGCCAGGTGCAACTACAGACAAATTTGTATTTTGAGCTATAGCAATAGATTGAAAGCTATTCATTATTCCCCAAACAGTTCCAAATAAACCTATAAAAGGAGCAGTAGACCCTGCAGTAGCCAGAAATGTTATATTTTTTTCAATTAATTCAGATTCTTTATTGTAAACTATTAGCATAGATCTATTCATTCTTTCTTTTAAAGAATTAATATTAATATTTGTTTTCGATTTGCTGGACTTTTTCCATTCTTCTATAGCAGAACAAAAAATTTTCGATTTAGGATCGTTTGATTCAAGACTAAATGTTTCATACAAATCTTCAAAAGAATTCCCAGACCAAAAAATTTCATCAAATTCTAATTCTTGTTTTTTTAATTTTCTATATTTAATTATTTTTGAGACAATTATAGCCCATGACCATATTGATGAAAATATTAGTATTAGAATCACACTTTTTACAACTAAATCAGCCCGAAAAAATAAAGACATCATAGAAAAATCTGTTGCTAACGAAGCTACTTCATTTGATGATATAACACTTTCCATTATTTTTCCTCAGTTATTTTATCTAAATCACTACTGTGAACCATTAACCAAAAACCTGGACGGTTTTTTTCACATAAAGCAATTACAGGTGTCTTACCTTCTTCTTTTGCTAATTTTGCAGTTTCATCCCATAATGAAACAACAGCATGTTTTGCTCTTAGTTTACATTCTATAAAAAGTTTATCATGTATTACATCAGCTCTTGTTACTTTACCATTCCCCCCGCTTAAAGGAGTTCTTTGCGCACTAAAATAGTTTGCAACATCTCTCTCTCTTTTTTTCCAGGCTTTATCAGGCATTTTTTTTATCTCCTTTTTTATAAAGTAAATTTTTTCATTTGTTCATCAGATACATCATAATTAGATGAAACACTTTGTACGTCTTCATTTTCTTCAAGCGAATTAATTATTTTAAAAAGATTTTCATTATTTTCATTATTCAAATCAATACTATTTTTACTTTTCCAAACTAATTCTGTAGAGTTTGAAGTTTCAAATTTTTTATTAATTTTTAAATTAAGTGTGTGTAAATCTTTTACATCGCAGTATATACCATAATAATCATCGTTTACTTCAAAATCTATAGATTTGTTTTCAATAACAAATTCAAACAAATCTTCTTCTTTAATATTTTCTTTTTTGACATTGATTAATCCAAGATGTTCAAAATTATAACTTACACTTCCAGTCTCTCCTAAATTACCGCCGTATTTAGTAAAGGTAGATCTAATTTCTGATGCAGTTCTATTTTTATTATTAGTCATTGTTTCTACAATTATAGCAACACCAGAAGGTCCATACCCTTCATATCTTACTGGTTCATAGTTAGATTCAGGATCATTTGTTTCTCCTTTTTGTATAGCTCTTTCTATGTTACTTTTTGGCATATTAAGAGATTTAGCATTAAGAATAGCTGATCTTAATCTAATATTATTATCTGGATCACTTCCTCCTTCTCTAGAAGCTACTGTTATCTCTCTTCCTAATTTAGAAAAAATTTTAGATCTTTTTTTATCTTGAGCACCTTTTCGGTGCATAATATTTTTAAATTTTGAATGTCCAGCCATTAATACAACTATAAAATTTCATTTCGATTTTAGTAAAGAACTTTCATACAAATATTGCAAATTTATGTCTAAGTTATGAATTTTACTTAAATTTTAAAAGATTGAATATCCTTAGCTAATCCAGTTTCATCACTAATATCTATTATACAACCACAAAGTTCTCCTTTTTCCTGGGCAGGTTCAAATCTTCCGCCAATTCTATATCCTTTTATAAAAGCATGAATTGGCTCATCCTTCTTAAAACCAATAACTGAGTTATAATTTCCTGTCATACCAGCATCAGTTTGATATGCTGTTTTACCTTTAAGAATTCTAGCATCTGCAGTAGGAACATGAGTATGAGTACCAATTATAGCTGAAACTTTTCCATCGAAATAATGGCCAAAGGCATTCTTTTCTGAAGTTGTTTCTCCGTGCATATCTATTAAGATACCATTACAAGTCTTACCCAATTGTTCTTTTTTTAATCTATTAGACAAGCTAGCAAAAGGATCGTCTAGGGATATTCCCATAAATAATCTCAACATAACTTGAATTACTAACAAACTTCGACCATCTTTTAGTTGTATTGTAAAATCACCCTTACCAGGAACTCCTTCAGGATAGTTCAATGGTCTAATAATTCTTGGGCATTCTTCAATATAAGTTAACATTTCTTTTTGATCCCAACTATGATTTCCTAGAGTAATTAAATCAACATTGTTATCAAATAATTCATTTGCAATTTTTTTATTTAAGCCATAACCGGAAACAGCATTTTCTGCATTAGCAATTACAACATCTATATCATTTTTTTTTCTTAATTCTGGTAATTTTGAAATGACAGCTTCTCTTCCCGAGCGTCCTACAATATCACCTATAAACAGAATCTTCATTTTGATTTATATACTTTTTTTTCCGTAAGCATATAATCTACTTTCATATCATTTGCATCAATAATCACATTGTCTACTTTTTGATCTTCAAAGGCAACTATTATAGAATTAAAATTATGATTTTCTTTATTAAATTTTTTAAAAGTTTTGTCATAAAAACCTCCTCCATAACCAAGTCTGTAACCTTTTTCATCAAAAGCTAAACATGGAGTAAAAATAAGATCAGGCACTAATTCAGGTTTATTTTCATGAGGTTCTGGAATATTAAATTTCCCTTTTTTTAAATCATTTCCTATTTCATATTGTCTAAATATTAAGCTATCGTTTTTTATTACAGGAAGACATAATTTTTTTCCATTACTTAATAAAAAATCATTTAATTTAATCATAGAAATCTCAGAATTAATCGAAATAAAAGATGCGACTATTTCAAATTTATCTAAATAGTTAAAATTTTTTAAATTCTCAACAATTTTACTTTCTGCATTTAAATTTTTCTTTTTTATTTTACTTCTTAGTTTTAAAAAAATTTTTCTTTGATTTGATTTTAAATTATCAATCTTCATATTTTTTTGTTTTTATAATTTTGTTGATTAAAAAATTTATTTTTTCATTTGCAAGATTAATTTCATTACTTACGTGAATATTTTTTATATTTATTTCTTCAGCTTCATTAATTTTATTATCATTTGTAATTTTAGTATTTTTTAATCTTTCTTCTAAATCTAAAATATAATCTTCTGCTATAAGTGCAGTTAAAAAAATTAATTTATTATCTGTGAATTTATTTTGTATTTTCTCAAAACTCGATAATCTTTTTTTGAAATTTTCTATTGCTTTTAATAGTTTTGTTTTTTCATCTGGCATATAACTTATCTCAATAAGGGACCCCAGTACATTAGTTTTAATTTTTGGCATTATACTCTCTTATAATATCATCTATTTTTCTTATATTTTTGTCTAATTCAGATTTTAAAAATTCAATTTTTTTATCTCTTATTTCTAAATTATCCGTTAATTTTTCGATTAATTTTTCTAATTTGGCTATATTTAAATGAAGTAATTTAATATTTTTTTGTTCCATAATCTTTTTATTTTATTGTATAAAAAAAGTCGCTTTATTTAAATTAATAATGATATAAGCACTTTATATATTCAGGAATTAAATTGAATAACGAATCTATAAATCTAAAAAAATTAGCTAATTGCATTAGATTTCTATCTATTGATGCTGTTCAAAAAGCTAATTCTGGTCACCCAGGAATGCCAATGGGAATGGCTGATATTGTAACAGTTCTATTTAAAGATCATTTAGTTTTTGATCCGAAAGATCCCAATTGGATAAATAGAGATAGATTTATAGTTTCTAACGGACATGGTTCAATGCTGCTTTACGCAAGTCTATTTTTATCTGGTTATAGAGGAATAAAATTAAATGATATTAAAAACTTTAGACAACTTGGTTCTCCTACAGCTGGTCATCCTGAATATAAAGCAATAGAAGGTATAGAAACAACAACAGGTCCTTTATCTCAAGGATTGTCTAATGCTGTTGGTATTGCTCTAGCAGAGCGATTGTTAAATAAAAAATTTGGAGATAAATTAATAGATCATAAAACATATGTCTTTGCCGGCGATGGTTGTTTAATGGAAGGATTAAGTCATGAGGCTTGTAGCTTTGCAGGACATATCAATTTATCAAATCTGATAGTTTTTTTTGATGACAATTCAATTTCTATTGATGGGCCTACCAATCTAAGTGTTTCAGATAATCATATAAAAAGATTTAATGCTTATGGATGGAATACTTTTAAAATAAATGGTCATAATTTTAAAGAAATATCTAATGCTATAATTAAAGCAAAATTAAGCAAAAAACCATGTCTTATTTGCTGCAAAACTAAAATTGGATATGGTTCACCAAATAAAGAATCATCAGCATCTTCCCACGGATCTCCTTTAGGTGAAGAAGAAGTATCTTTAACTAGAAAAAAATTAAATTGGAATTTTCCTCCTTTCACAATTCCTAAAAATTTAATTGAACAATGGAGAAGCTTTTCAAGAAGAAATAAAAAAAACAAAGATAGATGGAATAGAAAATTTAAAGAAAAAAACAATAATAAAAAAATTAATGATTATTTTAATAATAAAATTTCAAATGAAATAAACAAAAAAATTCATGAATTTAAATTTTTTCATTTTAGAAAAAAAACTAATTGTGCAACTAGAAAGGCAAGTGAAATGTCACTAGAAATTTTCACTAATTATTTTAATAACTTAATTGGTGGCTCTGCTGATTTAACAGGTTCAAATAATACTAAACCTAAAAATTTGAAAACAATTTCGAAAAATAAATTTGATGGAAATTATATTTATTATGGAGTCAGAGAGCATGCAATGGCAGGTATAATGAATGGCATATCATTACATAGTAAAATAAGACCTTATGGAGGTACTTTTTTAGTTTTTACAGACTACTGTAGACCCTCGATTAGATTAGCTGCTTTAATGAATTTACCAGTAATATATGTGATGACTCATGACTCAATAGGTTTAGGAGAAGACGGACCGACTCATCAACCTGTAGAACATTTAGCATCTTTAAGAAGTATTCCGAATTTAAACGTTATAAGACCATGTGACACCATAGAAACTATAGAAGCATGGCAAAATGCTCTGGAAAATACTAAAACACCTACTGTAATTGTTTTAAGTAGACAAAACATGCCTTTGGTAAGAAATAATCTATCTAACAAAAATCTACTAGAAAGAGGTGCATATACTATTGTGGACTATAAAAAATATCATGCGACTATTTTAGCTTCAGGTTCAGAAGTTCATATTGCTTTAGATAGCTCTAAAAAACTTAAAAAAATTGGGGTTAATGTTAGAGTTGTCTCTTTCCCATCATGGGAATTATTTAATAAACAAACTGCTGCTTACCAAAGAAAAATTCTTGGAAATGCTGAAATTTTTGGCATTGAAGCTGGAATTATCAATGGATGGGAAAAATATATAAAAAAAGAAGAAAATTTCATTGGTATGAAATCTTTTGGGTTAAGTGGTCCTTATAAAGATCTTTACAAACATTTTGGTATCACTTCTGATAAAATGTCTTTACTAATAAAAAAAATTTTAAAATAGAATGAAAGTAGCGATTAATGGTTTTGGAAGAATTGGTAAGCTTGTCTTAAGAGCTTTTATCGAAAGAAAAATTAAAGGAGTTGAAATTGTTGCTATTAATGAACTTGGTACTTTAGATTCAAGTTTTCATTTGTTAAAATATGACTCAACTCATGGCTTGCTGAATTCAAAAATATCAAAAACAAAAAATTCAATTATTTTCAATAACAAAAAAATTTTATTTTACTCTGAAAAAAATCCAGAAAAATTGCCTTGGAAAAAATTAAAAGTTGATATTGTTCTAGAATGTAGTGGAGTATTTACTTCAAAAGAAAAAGCTAGCGCTCATATAAATGCGGGAGCAAAAAAAGTTATTATTTCTGCTCCAGCAAAAAATGTTGACGCTACTATTGTGCAAGGAGTAAATAATAATATTCTAAAGAGAAATCATAACATAATTTCTAATGGCTCTTGCACAACAAATTGTTTAGCACCTATTGCAATGATTCTAGAAAATAATTTAGGAATTAAATCAGGATTCATGACAACTATTCATAGCTTTACAGGTGATCAAAGAACATTAGATCAAAATCATAATGATTTACGAAGGGCCAGAACTGCTTCAAGTTCAATGATTCCTACCTCAACTGGAGCAGCAAAAGCTTTGGGACTTGTTTTACCAAAGCTCTCAGGAAAACTTGATGGAACAGCTATAAGAGTCCCTACTCCAAATGTATCTTTAATAGATTTCAAATTTCTATCAAAAAAGAAAACCACAATTGATGAAATTAATCAATTAATCTCAAAACATTCAAAGAAAAAAGATCTAAGTAAAATATTATCTGTAAACAATTTACCTTTGGTTTCTAGTGACTTTAATCATTCATCTTTTAGCTCAATTTTTGATTTAACCCAAACACAGGTAATAAAAAATAATTTCTGCAGAATATTATCCTGGTATGATAATGAATGGGGTTTTTCCAATAGAATGATTGATACTATGCTCAATTTAAAAAAATTTTTATAGTGAGATCAACTAAAAATCATATTTGTATAAATACTAATAATATAGAAGAAGCAAAAATAATTATTAATATATGCAAAAATAATAAAATTATTCCTATTTTATTTATTAAATCATATCTTATAGATGGATTTGGTCCAGATTGGTTAATTGAATTTAGGATAATGCTTTTAGATTACTATAAAAAAAATATGTTCAAGTTTTATATAGATTGTAAAAAAAATTATGCTCTATTTATAAATTTAGTAACTCAAAAATTTGAGTATCTAAAAGTTAAAGGTGATAAAAAAACATTAATAAGATTGGCACAAATAGCTAAAAAAAATAAAATTGGTATGAATCCAAAATTTAATGTAGTAGATTTAAAAAATATTAATAATAAAATAAAAATAATAGAATGAATGAAGTTGACAAAATAATTAGTAATTATGAAGATTTAAGAGAATCTTCTTCAAATAATTTAAGCAAATTATTAAATTTTGGAAAGTTGGCTGGGACTGGTAAGCTTATCATTTATCCCGTTGATCAGGGTTTTGAACATGGTCCAGATAGAAGTTTTTCCATTAATCCAGATGCATATGATCCTCATTATCACATAAATTTTGCTATAGAATCGGGTATGTCAGCATTTGCAGCTCCGCTAGGTATGATAGAATCAGGTTATAAAACTTATGAAAACAAAATTCCTTTTATACTTAAATGTAATAGTTCAAATTCTTTAACAAGTATAAAAGATCAAGCAATTACTGGAAGTGTTGAAGATGCCTTGAGATTAAAATGTATTGGGGTAGGCTTTACGATTTATCCAGGAAGCGATTATAATTATAAACTCATTCAACAAGCATGCGATCTATTTAGAGAGGCTAAAAATGCAGGTTTAATTACTGTTCTATGGTCTTATGCTAGAGGAAGTATGTCAAAAAAAGGTGAGACAGCAATAAATATTATTAGCTATGCTGCTCACATGGCTTGCCTGTGTGGTGCCCATATTGTTAAAGTTAAACTTCCAACGTCTTTTCTAGAAGAAGATCCAACAAAAGATGTTTTTATTAAAAATAAATTGAAAATTGATAGTCCAGTAGACAGGGTTAGATTAATTAAAAAAAGCTGTTTTAACGGAAAAAGGATAGTAGTTTTTTCAGGAGGAGAAGCAAAAACAGATAATGATATATTAAATGAAGTTAAAGCTATAAATGAAGGTGGAGGAAATGGTTCTATTGTTGGTAGAAATTGTTTTCAAAGAAAAAAAAATGATGCTTTATCATTAATAAATCAAATGTTTTCTATTTATAAGAGTTAAAAAAATGAAAATTGATGGAAACCAAGTAAAAATTGGGAATATTCTAAATATTAAATCAAAACTTTGTAAAGTAACAAAAACACAACATACACAACCTGGAAAAGGTGGCGCTTATATTCAAGTAGAATTAAAAGATATTAAAGATGGAACTAAATTTAATGAAAGACTAAGATCTTCTGAAACAGTGGAAAGGATAATACTGGATGAAAAAAATTGTCAGTTTTTGTACGTAGATCAAGATATGTTTTATTTTATGGATGATCAAACTTACGAACAATTTACAATAGGTACAGATATCATAACAAACAATGTTAAAATATTGCTTAATGAATCTGAGACTTACATTATTCAATTTTATGAATCAAACCCTGTTGGAATAATTCTTCCAGACACTATTTCGTTAAATGTTATTGAAACTGAAGCTGTAGTAAAGGGGCAAACAGCAGCATCTTCCTATAAACCTGCAATATTAGAAAACAATATCAAAACAAATGTTCCACCTTTTATTGAAATAGGCAATAAAGTAGTAATTAATACTGTTGATTTTAAATATCTAGAAAAATCTAAAAATTAGATATGCCTAATCAAACTCCAACGGTTAACATATTTGAAAAAGCTGTAAGAAAAGTTGGAAGAATTTTAGTTAGAGATTTTGGAGAAATAGAGCATTTACAATTCAAATCTAATAAAATTGATGATTTTATAGATCAAAGCTATTGTAATTCTAAAGAAAGTTTAATTGAAACACTTAAATATTATTACCCCAGCACAAAACTTATTAGTGAGAAGGAAAAAGAATATACTAATGATGAAGTAATTTTAATACAACCTCTTGATGGAAAAGAAAATTTTATTCATGGAATTCCTAACTTGAGCATTATTGTATCTAAAATAAAAAATAATAAAATAACTGAAGCAGTAATTTTTAATCCAATAACAAATGATTTTTACTGGGCTAGCGAAGGCATGGGTGCTTGGTGCAATAATAACAGACTTAGAGTCTCAAAAAGAACTAAAATAGATCATTGTATATTAGGAGTGCAGAATGAAAACATAATTAATTTAAATCAAAAAGATAAAGATAATTTAATATCTATTGAAAAAAAATTTATTAATATTAGAAAAATAGGACCTGATTCTATAGATCTTGCCTATGTAGCTTCTGGTAAGTTTGATGCTTTAGTATTATTAAATTCAAATTTAAACAACGTTGGTGCAGGAATACTTTTAATTATTGAAGCCGGAGGAAAAATTACAGACATTAACGGTAAAGACTGGAATTTAGATTCTTTAAATATTTTAACAGCTAATCCGATAATTCATAGAGAAATTCTTATAAAAAAAATATAAAAAGCTTCTTTACTTTAATTCCACATTAAATATAAGCCTTTTATGAAAAAAAAAATACACCCTGATTATCACGAAATAGAAGTTGAAATGACTGACGGTACTAAATTTAAAACTCGCTCTACATGGGGTAAAGAGTCTGAAACATTAAAACTTGAAATAGACCCAAAGACACATCCTGCTTGGACAGGTGGAAAAATCAATATTAATAGTGCAGAAGGTCAGGTTGCTAAATTTGAAAGAAGATTTAAAGGTATAAAAACAAAAAAATAATTTTATTTAAAAAATTTATTTGCTTCTTTTTGAGACTCTTTTTTTCTTGCTATTTCTATATTTACTCTCTCTTGCTCTGTTTTAAGCTGATTTAAATATAATTTTAAATCTTCAATACTAAAATCATCCAAATTAATAGTCTTAAGAGCCCTAGATTGCTTTTCATATTCGATAAAATCTTCCATAATTAATTTATATTTATATATTTATTAATATTATATATAAGAAAGAAATTATTATTTTAAGGAAAAAAATGAATAAACCTCTAATGCCCAAAGCAACAGCTGTTTGGCTGATAGAAAATACTGCTCTTACATTTAAACAAATATCACAATTTTGTCATCTACATGAGCTTGAAGTTCAAGGAATTGCAGATGGTGATGTTGCTCCCGGTATGCAAGGATTTAATCCGATAGATAATAATCAATTAACTAAAGAAGAAATTTTGAGATGTGAAAAAGATCCTGAATCTAGTCTGAATTTAATTCAATCGAATTTTTCTCAAATTCTTCCTCCAAAAAAGAAAGATACTAAATACACTCCAATTTCATTGAGACAAGAAAAACCATATGCTATCTTATGGTTAATTAAAAGATACCCAGAACAATTAAAAGATTCTCAAATAGCTAAATTGACTGGTTCAACTAAAAACACCGTTGATGCTATACGAAATGGTACTTATAGAGAGGCAGTTTTGGAGACAAAAAGTCCTATGGATGTAGGTTTGTGTAGCTATGAAGATCTTGAAAAAGTTTTAAACAAAAATAGAAAATCAATAAAAGAATAATTAATTATATTTTTTTAAATAAAAAGAATATAAATACATATAGAATCCCCAAAATATTATCATTATAATAAGATAAATATAAATATTTCTGCTTTCAGCAATACCTAATATAATACCTGCATAATAAGTAAATGGGACAAATATAATACCTAATAATATTGATATAAAAGTTTTATACTTTAGAAAAATTAAAACTTTATCAAATAAAGTCGCGAAACTTAACCATAAAGTTATAAACCAAATGGGAAGTAAACCAATATTTAAATTAGAATTAATTACGTAAAGATTTAAATAACTATTTAAACTATCAAACAAATATCCTAATGAAGCAAAATATAGACATGTTTTAAGAGTATTTTTAATATTATCACTAAAATAAATATAAACAGACAAATAAATTATACCAGCTATAAAACCCGACAAAGGTAAATCATAAATTTCTCCAAAAACTGAAAAAAACCAAACTAATTGGAATCCTGTAAAAATAATAAAATTTCGATAAAAAATTTTTAACATTAAATATTTTTCTTAAGAATAAGCTGTGAAACATCTGTTGAATGAGTAATAAAGCCTGTCTCACAATAACAAAAATAATATTCCCACATTCTTTTAAATTTATTTGTAAAACCCATTCTTGAAATTTCTTCCCAAGATTTTTGAAAATCTTTATTCCAAATTTTCAAAGTTTTTGCATAAGATTCTCCAAAACTAGACAATTCATTAATTTTTAAATTTGAAGCTTTACATAAATCAAAAAGTTGATTCTTTGATGGAAGAATTCCTCCGGGAAAAATATATTTTTGAATAAAATCTGGATTATTTTGATAGTTTAAAGCTCTCTTTTCATCAATTGTAATTACTTGTATTGCTGCTGATCCATTATTATTTAAAGATTTTGTTATTTTTTCAAAAAAAATAGGCCAATATTTTTTACCGACAGCTTCAAACATTTCTATAGAAGTAATTTGATCATAACTATTATTTATATCTCTATAATCTTTTAATTCTAAATTGATTTTTTCCCCAAGACCTTCTTTTTGAATTTCATTAGAAAAGTATTCATATTGTTTTTTTGATATTGTGATAGCATTAACTTTAGCTCCTATGTTTTTAGCTACAAAAGTTGAAAAACCGCCCCAACCACATCCAATTTCTAATAAAGTTGTATTTTCGTTAATTTTGGATGAATTAATTATTTTTTTATATTTATTAATTTGGGCATTCATTAAATTTTTTTGCTTATTATCAAATATTGCTGAAGAATATGTCATAGTGTCATCTAGCCATTTTTGATAAAAATCATTACCTAAATCATAATGATATTTTATGTTTTTCTTACTTTTTCTTTTTGTATTTTCATTAAAATGATGCTGAATTTTTCTAAAAAAATTATATATGGACTTACCTTTAATCAAAATATTGTAACTTTTTTCATTATATTTTGCAAAAAGTAATAATCTGGATAAATTTGAAGTAGAAAAATCATTTTCAATATAAGAATCTGCTAATGCTATTGATCCTTTTTTTAAAAGTTTTGGTAACAAAGAATAATTATTTAGAGTAATGTCAGCATATATTTCGTCATTACTTCCTATAAATTTTCTTTTTCTTCCTGATGGGAAAGTAACTTCGAGAATACCTATTTTAACTTTTGAAAAAATTAAATCATAAGCTTTTTCAGAGGAAATATTGAAAAAATTGTCTAAATATTTCATTTATAATTTTCCTTCATATGTTGATGTATCGATAATTTTTTTGTTTCGAGAATAAAATTTTCCTCCTTTTAAATAAATTATTAATGCCTGAAAATGTATTAAGAATATGATTTTAAAAGTTAAAAAAGGAAAAATAAAAAAATATTTAAATAAAATTGAAGAATTAATTTTACGTTTTTTCCCAATTTGTGAAGCTATCAAAATTTTTTCATTTTTGTGATTATATTGTTCTATTAATATAGTTAATTTATTAGAAGGAATTTTGGTTATAAATTTATAATAGCTGTTCATCTCTATAAAAGGAGAGACATAAAATAATTTTTTACATTTATGAAAATAAGTTTTTTTATTATTACTTTTTGTTGCAAAAAAATATGAGTGTTGTTCATTGGAAGTGTTTTTAACTTCATAAAAAACAGCTCTTAATTGATCTTTATCAAAACAAAAAATTATTGATAGCGGATTAAAAACATATCCTAATACTCGTGGAAAACATAAAATTTTAATTTTTAGATTTTTTAAATAAATTTTATTCTTTTTTAATTCCTTATTTATAAATAAATTTAGTGGCTTCCCATTTCTATATCCATGATCTTTTTCATAAAATGAAAAAAAATTAAATCTGTTATATGAAAATGGATAAATACTTTTGTTTAATATACTTAATTCATCATAATCAATGTAAAAACTAAAAACCGAATAACTAAATTTATTTTGAAAAGGTAATAATCTATGATGCATAACAATATTTTGAAATATAGAAGTATTGAAATCTCTTAACATATCAATATGGAAGCCTAGTATAAATATAACTTTTATTTCTCCAAGGCAAAGGGGTTTCTAATAAATTAGCTACATATATTGAAGACTGTATACCATCTTCATGAAATCCATAGCCTATGTAAGCTCCACAAAAATATGTGTTTTGTTTTCCTTGAATGCTTTTTATTTTTTTTTGAGCTTTAAGCATATTTAAATCAAAACAAATATGTTGAAAATTATGTTTATCATAAAAATTTTTTGGTTCAATAAAAGGATTTATAGTAACAAAATAATTTTTTTTTGATTTAATTTTCTGTAATAAATTCATCCAATACGTCAAACAAAAACTATTATATTTTATTTCAGAATAAATAAAATTCCAACTTGACCACAAATTTTTATCTTTTGGCATAAAATTTATATCAGAATGCAAATATGCTATATTTTGTGTATATTTAAATTTTGTAAAAATATTTTTCTCTAATTGAGTGGGATTATTTAAGATCTTTAAAATTTCGTTAGCATTAGTTGCAAAGATTACTTTATCAAATGAGGCAATTTTTTTATCATACTTTATAATTACATTATTTTTTTTTCGAAAAATTTTTATTTTTTTAACTTTAATTAAAGTTTTAAATTTTTTATTTTTTAAAATTTTGTTTATATAACTGACACTGCCATTTTCGATAAATTTCCATTGAGGTCGATTTGAAAAATCAAATAAATTATGATTATTAAAAAAAGATATAAATGCTTTTAGTGGAAATTTTTTTACATCTTTAGAATTAGATGACCAAATTGAACATATTAATGGATAAATATGGTAATTAATTAAACTTTCTGAAAATTTGTTTTTTTTTAAAAAATCATCAATTGTTAAATCTTCCAAAGAATTTAAATCTAATTTTTTACATAACTTATAAAATCTTCTTATTTCTAAAACAAATCTCCAAAAAGAAAATGAAAATAATCTTAAAATTTTAGAAAAAATGGTTAACAAATTCCTGCCACTATATTCAAAATCTTTATTTAAATTTGTAAAAGCAAAAGACATGTTCGAATTTTTAGATTTAATTTTTAAATGATTTAAAAATGATTTAAATTGTAGATAATTTTTATCATTATAAACAATAAATCCTGTATCTATATTTATTCCATCAATTTTAAGAGTTCTGGTGTGGCCTCCTAAATAATCATTTTTTTCAAATAATGTTATTGAGTATTTTTTTGATAATATATAGCTAGCACTTAAACCACTAATCCCAGAACCAATAATTGCTATTTTTTTTTTACTCACCTCTGACACTCTTTAATTTAATGTATATAAGATATTTAGTATATATGCCTAATTTGAAAAGGATAATTATTTACTATGTGGAGGCATTTTTTTTTCAACAAACCACACATGTTTTTTTAAGACTGGATCATATTTTTTCATTCTTAACTTTTCAGAAACTTTAAGACCTTTAGTAGGTTTTCTTACAATATATTTAGTCCCAGTTTTTTTATTTTCTTCTGGTACTAGTTGTTTAAGAGCATATGAAGATTTTTTTGCCATATGACTCTTTATAACTTATTCATTAGAATTTGATAGTTTTTTTTAAAAAAAATTAAATATTGTTTGCTTTATGTAAGGATTATATCTCCCTCTTTTTTTAGCTAATTCTATTTGTTTATTTCTTTCCCGCAATTTTAATCTTTTAGCTTTGCTTAACAAATTATAACAATTTTTACAACTTACACCCTTTTCATATTTTTTTGATTTTTTATCATTATTCTTTATTGGCAATCTGCACCCATGACATAAATCATAACTACCTTTTCTTAATTCATTTTTAAGAGAAACCCTATTATCAAAAACAAAACACTCCCCAATCCATTTAGATTTTTCTTTAGAAGTTACTTCTAAATATTTCAAAATTCCTCCCTTCAATTGATAAATATCCTTATATCCTTTTTTAATCATATAAGCTGATGCTTTTTCACATCTAATGCCTCCTGTGCAAAACATAGCAATTTTTTTATTTTTTTTTATTTCAGTATTATTTTTTATAAATGTTTTAAAATCAGAAAATTTATCTAATTGTGGATTAACTGCATTTTTAAAAGTTCCTATTTTTATTTCAAATTTATTTCTCAAATCAATCAAAATTGTGTCTTTTGATCCTATTAAAGTATTCCATTTTTTTGGGGGAATATGTGTTGCAGTATTTTTTTCTACATCTAAATTACTTTTAGCAAATGTAATAATTTCTTTTTTTATTTTAATTTTCATTCTGTTAAATGGCATATATTTATATTTACTATATTTGGCTTCTATTCTTTTAAAACCCAAATTTTTGATTTTATCTTCAAATTCAATTACAGGTTTTTCTAAACCTGCTATAGTGCCATTTATACCTTCAGAAGCTAAAATTATTGTTCCTCGAATTTTATTAAATGAACAGTATTGAGATAGAACACGCTTTAAATCATTAATTTTGATAATTTTTCTAAATTGATAGAAAGTAAATATGGTAAAATTATTATTATTCATTTAGGACATTAATTAAAATTAATTCATAAATTGCAAATGGATACAAATCAAAAAGAATTTAATATTAAAAAATTGATTTCTAACTATTCTATAGAAACTACCCCACAAGTATATTTGAAATATGGCGGTTTTCATGAATTTCTAACAAATCATAATGATATATATGTTACATTTTTACCTAATGAAAATAGTAAAAATGTAATACAAACATGTAAAAAAATAAACGAAGAAGGTTTAAATGCTATACCACATCTGCCTGCTAGAAATATTGAAAATAATGAAGAATTAAATACTTTTATAGCTAGCTTATCTGAAATTGCTGGATGTAAAAAAATTTTATTAATAGCAGGAAGTGGTAAAAAAAAAGGAAGCATCGGTTCTTCTATAGAAGTTTTAGAAACAGGATTTTTATCTAAATATAATTTTGTTCAGGTAGGAGTGGCAGGTCATCCTGATGGGAGTATAGATATTTCAAAAAAAGAATTAGATGATGCTATAATTTCAAAAAATAAAATAGCTAAAGATGTTGATTATAAAATATATATTGTTACACAATTTTTTTTTGAAATTGCTAGTTTTATAAAATGGGAAAAACATATTAATAAAATAGGAAATCAATTAGATATACATGCAGGAATACCTGGACCAGCTACATTAAAAACACTAATCAGCTATGCTAAATCCTGTGGAATAAGTAATTCAATAAGATTTTTATCAAAACAAGCATTTAATTTATCAAAATTAGCTACTACAAACTGCCCAGATAAACTAATAACAGAATTAAGCATTTATAAAGATGAAAATTCACTAACAAAATTAAAAAAAATTCATATGTATCCATTTGGAGGTATTAAAAAAACCTCAAACTGGATAAATTCAATAAATAACTCCACTTTAAAATTTAATAGTAAGAATGAATTTACTATTATTTAATATAAATAAGATATAAAAGAAATTTGAATATTTATGGTGCTAACTGACATTGAAATTGCGAGAAAAAGTTCAAAAAAGAGAATTAAAGATATTGCAAAATCCCTAAACTTACCGGAAAAATATTTGCAATCATTTGGAGATAATATCGCAAAAATTGACTCAGAAAAATTAAAAATAAAAAATAAAAAAAAATCTAAACTTATTCTAATGACAGCAATTACACCTACTCCTGCAGGTGAAGGAAAAACTACTACATCTGTCGGTTTAACAGATGGTCTTTGTAAAATAGGAAAAAAAAGTATCGTTTGTCTTAGAGAGCCTAGCTTAGGACCTAGTTTTGGAATGAAGGGAGGTGCTGCTGGAGGTGGCTACTCTCAAGTTGTTCCTATGGAGGAAATAAATCTTCATTTTACCGGAGATTTTCATGCTATTACATCAGCTAATAATTTATTGGCATCTTTAATAGACAATCATATTTATTGGGGTAATAAACTAAAAATTGATCAACGAAGAATAACTTGGAAAAGATGTATTGATTTAAATGATCGTGCCTTAAGAGAAATTACTTCAAATTTAGGAGGTGTAGTTAATGGCTTTCCTAGAATTGATGGTTTTAATATTACTGTAGCATCTGAAGTTATGGCTATTTTTTGTTTATCATCAAATATAAAAGATCTTGAAAGAAGGCTCTCAAATATTATAATAGGCTATACTAAAGAAAAAGAAGCAGTTTATGCAAAAGATCTAAATGCTCAAGGAGCAATGACTGTCTTATTGAAAGAAGCCTTAAAACCTAATTTGGTTCAAACTCTTGAAAATAATCCTGCGATAATTCATGGCGGTCCTTTTGCTAATATTGCACACGGATGTAACAGCCTGATAGCAACTAAGACTGCACTTAATCTAGCAGATTACGTAGTAACAGAAGCAGGTTTTGGTGCTGATTTAGGTGCAGAAAAATTTATCAATATAAAATGCAGAATTGGAAATATTCAACCTGATGTAGTTGTAATAGTAGCCACAATTAGAGCTTTAAAAATGCATGGTGGAGTTGAAAAAAATAATCTACAAAAAAAAGATACCCATTCGGTTAAGATAGGAATGTCAAATCTAAAAAGACATATAGACAATATGAAAAAATTTGGGGTTCCTGCTATAGTAGCTATTAATCATTTTAGTAAAGATTCTGATGATGAAATAAAAATTGTCGAAGAAGAATGTAAGAAAATTGGAGTAGATGCTATTTTATGTAAACATTGGGAAAATGGTGGAAGTGGAACAATAGATTTAGCAAATAAAGTTGTAGAACTATCTGAGCAAAAAAATAATTTTAATGTTATTTATGAAAATAATATTTCACTAATTGATAAAATTAAAACAATTGTAAAAGAGATATATAGGGCTGATGATGTTGTAGCTGATCAAAAAATTAGAAACGAATTAAAAAATTTTGAGAATAATGGATGCAAAAATTATCCTATTTGTATAGCTAAAACTCAATATAGCTTTTCTACTGATCCATCACTTAAAGGAGCACCAGTAAATCATGTAGTTCCAATAAAAGAAGTTAGATTGGCAAATGGAGCAGAATTTATCGTTGTAATTTGTGGAGAAATAAGAACTATGCCAGGTCTTCCAAGTAAGCCAGCTTCAAAATCTATCTTCTTAGATAAAGATGGAAAAATACATGGACTTTTTTAAAATTTTTAATTTTGATGAATAAAAAACCAAAAAAATATTCAGTTTTTTCACTAATTAAAAATGCATTTACTTATCACGAAAATTGGCAACCTGCATGGAGGTCTCCTGAACCAAAAAAAGAATACGATGCTATTATTATTGGTGGGGGAGGACATGGATTAACTACTGCTTATTATCTAGCTAAGAATCATGACTTAAAAAATATTGCAGTAATTGAAAAAGGTTGGATTGGTGGAGGAAATACAGGAAGAAATACAACAATAATCAGATCTAATTATTTATGGGATCAGAGTGCTGCTCTTTATGAACATGCACTTAAATTGTGGGAAAGTATGTCTCAAGAATTGAATTATAATGTAATGTTTTCTCAAAGAGGAGTTATGAATGTTGCACATAATCTTCATGATGTTAGAGAATTAAAACGAAGGTGGCATTCAAATCGCTTAAATGACATTGATTGTGAATGGTTAGATACCAATCAAGTAAAGAAATTTTGCCCAATTATTAATACATCTCAAAATATTAGATATCCAGTTTTAGGAGCCACTCTTCAAAGAAGAGCTGGAACTGCTAGGCATGATGCAGTAGCTTGGGGATATGCAAGAGGGGCTGACGCTATGGGGGTAGATATTATTCAAAACTGTGAAGTAACAAATATAATTGTTCAAAATGGACAAGTTACAGGAATAGAAACTAACAAGGGTAAAATTAAATCAAAAAAAATTGGAGTAGTAGCTGCAGGTCATTCAAGTGTTATTGCTAATATGGTAGGAATTAGATTACCATTAGAAAGTAGACCTTTGCAGGCTCTAGTGTCTGAACCTGTAAAACCTATTCTTGATACAGTAGTTATGTCAAATACTATTCATGCTTATGTATCTCAATCAGATAAAGGAGAATTAGTTATAGGAGCTGGAACTGATAGCTATACATCATATACACAAAGAGGTGGTTTTAACATCGTTGAAGATACAGTAACTGCAATAGTTGAATTATTTCCTCTTTTTTCTAGAATGAAAATGTTAAGGCATTGGGGTGGAATAGTAGATATTTGTCCTGATGCTAGTCCAATTATAAGTAAAACGCATATCAATGGTCTATTTTTTAATTGTGGTTGGGGAACCGGTGGATTCAAAGCCACACCAGGATCAGGATGGGTATTTGCACACACAATAGCTAATAATGAACCTCATAAATTAAATGAGCCATTTAGTATTAATAGATTTTCAAGTGGGGAGTTAGTTGATGAGCATGGGGCAGCAGCAGTAGCGCATTAATTATGTTTTTAATTAATTGTCCTTATTGTGGAGAAAGAGATCAGATTGAATTTACTTGTGGAGGAGAAGCTCATATAATTCGACCTAAAAACCCTCCAGATTTAAGTGATGATCAATGGGCTGATTATCTTTTTATGCGAAAAAATATAAAAGGAGTTCAATTTGAAAGATGGAATCACTCAAATGGATGTCGTAGATGGTTTAATGTTGTAAGAAATACAGCTACAGATGAAATTATTAAAATTTATAATATGGGAGAAAGTTCTCCTACTATTAAAGGTAATGAGCCAAAAACTCCATCAGGAGAGCCTAAAATTGGATCTGGGAATATTTCAACTACTTTTGAAAAAAAATAACCATGTCTAAAAAAATTTCTTTTACTTTTGATGGAAAAAAATATTTTGGAAATGAAAAAGACACTCTAGCAAGTGCATTACTAAGAAATGGTGTTTTTTTGGTAGGAAGAAGTTTTAAATACCATAGGCCAAGAGGTATTTTGGCTTCAGGTTCTGAAGAGCCTAATGCTCTTGTTCAATTAGAATCACAAGGCTTCACAGAACCAAATGTTAAAGCTACAGAAGTTTTATTATATGAAGGATTAAAAGCAAATTCTCAAAATAATTGGCCAAGTTTAAAATTTGATATTGGCTCAGTAAATAATTTCCTATCTCCCTTTTTTCCAGCTGGATTTTATTATAAAACATTTATGTGGCCTCCAGGACTATGGAAAAAATATGAATTTTTTATTAGACGCGCTGCTGGTTTAGGCAAATCACCTAAAGAAAATGATCCTAATGAATATGAACATGTTCATTATCATTGTGATTATTTAATTGTAGGTGGTGGAGTTAGTGGGATGTTAGCTAGCGAAATTTTAAGACAAGGTTCTAATGAAAATATTAAAATTTTATTAATAGATCAAAATAATGAACTTGGAGGAAATTTCAATTATGGAACAGAACAAAGAATTTATACAAAAGGAATAGTAAATGGTGATGAAGCTTATTCTGGATGGATACAATGGTTAAAAAATCATATAAAAAAATACTTTAATCTAAAAATTTTAAATTCAACGTCAGTTTTCGCATATATGCATAATAACTACTTACTTGCTATTCAAAATATAGATCCACAAATTAGTCCTCAAAACAAAACACTAAGACAGAGAATTTGGAAAATCCGTGCAAAAAAAGTTATTTTAGCAACTGGTTCTTTTGAAAGACCTCTTGTTTTTGATAACAATGATAGACCAGGTATTCTATTAGCTAATAGCGCTAAACAGTATATGGAAAAATATAATTTAAAGTTAGGTAAAAAAACTGTTATCTTTACTAACAATGATAGTGCTTACCAAACAGCTAACTTTATGTTTAGGACCGGCATTCCTATTGAATGTGTCGTTGATTTAAGAGAAAAAATAAATCCATATTTACAAAAATTAATGGACATAGCAAAAATTCCAATTCACTTCGGTCATGCAATTACTGATACAAGTGGATGGCTAAGAATTAAATCTATAAAAATAAATAAGATTGATGGCAAAACTAATAAAATTATAGGCAAAGCAATAAATATTGATTGTGACAATTTATTAATATCTGGAGGTTGGAATCCCAATGTAAACCTGTTCAGTCAATCACGAGGGAAATTAATTTATAGAGATTTAGATGGTTGCTTTATACCTCAAGAATCATTTCAAAATGAAATATCAATAGGAGCTTGTAATGGCACCTTTGAGCTAGAAAATATTTTTAAAGAAGCATATAAAAAATTAGAACATTTAATTAATCCAGAATTACTGTTTAATAAATTTTATTGTGAAGAAACTACTTATAAAGAAAACATAAAAACTATTTGGCAAATACCTTCATCAAAGCCATTAGGTAAAACGAAAATGTTCGTTGATTTTCAAAATGATGTAACTTCAAAAGATATAAAATTAGCATTAAGTGAAGGTTATCGATCGATAGAACATATTAAGCGCTACACAACTACAGGTATGGCAACTGATCAAGGCAAAACAAGCAATGTAAATGCTCTTGGCATAATATCAAAAATTTCAAATCGTCCTATTGAAGAACTTGGGACTACTACTTTTAGATTGCCTTATACTCCAATAACTTTTGGCGCAATAGCAGGAAGAAACATAAAAGATTTTTTTGACTTAGAAAGAACAACTCCTATTCACGAATGGCATCTTAAAAGAGGAGCTAAGTTTGAAGATGTTGGCCAATGGAAAAGACCTTGGTATTATCCAATAAAAAATGAAAATATGCAAAAAGCTGTAAACAGAGAAGTAGAGGCAACAAGAAATGGAATTGGTATACTAGATGCATCAACCTTAGGTAAAATTGATATCAAAGGAAGAGATGCAAGTGAATTTTTAAACCGTGTTTATACTAATGCATGGACAAAACTTGAAATAGGAAAATGCCGATATGGTTTAATGCTAGGAGATGATGGAATGGTAATAGATGATGGTGTAACAAGCAGAATCGGAAAAAATCATTACGTTATGTCAACTACAACTGGGAATGCTGCTAGTGTTATGTCTAAATTAGAAGATTGGCTTCAAACAGAATGGCCAGATTTAAAAGTTTTTTTAACATCTGTTACTGAGCAATTTGCTACAATTAGTATAAATGGGCCGTATTCAGAAAAATTATTAAATAAACTTTGTCCTAAAGAAGATTTTTCAAACAATAATTTTCCTCATATGAGTTTTAAAGAAATAAATGTTTTAGGTATAAGCTGTAGAATTATGAGAATTAGTTTTACAGGAGAAAAGTGTTATGAAATAAATATTCCATCAAATTATGCAAAAAATTTATGGGAGATATGTTTTGATCTTGGAAAAGAATATAATATTACTCCATATGGAACAGAGGCTATGCATGTTTTAAGAGCAGAAAAAGGATTCATAATTGTAGGTCAAGAAACAGATGGTTCTGTTACTCCAATAGACTTAGATATGAGCTGGATCGTTAGTAAAAAGAAATATGACTTTATAGGAAAAAGAGCATTGTTTAGAAGTGACACAATTAAAAAAGGAAGGAAACAATTAGTAGGTATTTTAACTACTAACCCAGATATAATTTTAGAAGAAGGCTCTCAAATTGTTGAAAAAATTACAAAAAAACCAATGGATATGATTGGTCATATTACCTCTAGTTATTATTCCCCAAACTTAAAAAGATCTTTTGCTCTAGGATTAGTTAAAGGTGGATTAGATAAAAAAGGTCTAAAAATGTTTGTTCCAATGATAAATAAAAATATAGAAGTTGAAATTACTAATCCAGTATTTATTGATCCTTCAAATAAAAGGCTTATTGCTTAATGTTAAAAAAAGAAGAAACAGTTTTATTTAAGAAACATAATATTGAGAATTATTCCAAAATAAAAATTGAAGAAATACAAAATATTAAGAAAATTAATTTACGTTTTGATCCTAATAGTAAAGAATTAAAGTCTATAACTAGTAAAATTTTAGATATTATAATACCTACTATACCAAATACTTATTCTGAAAAAGAAAAACAGAAAATTATTTGGCTAGGACCTAATGAATGGTTAATAATAGATTCTGAAGAAAAATTAGATGATGATTTGTTGAACAAAAGTTTAGGTGATGAAAATGCTAGCGTAACTAATATCTCAGAAAGCAAAACTATTTTAAGAATTTCTGGTAAAAAAACTTTTAGCTTATTGTCAAAATTTTTAGTTTTAGATCTTGAAAAAAATTTGTCAAATGATCATTTGTGTGTTCAAACTATATTTTTAAAAGTACCAATTCTTTTAGTAAGAAATAAAAATTTCGATAATATTATTGAAATTGATATCTTTATAAATAGATCCCATGTAAATTATATTTATAATATATTGATTGATGGAACAAAAAATCTTGATTTTTAAAAATTTAGTTTATTTCCTATTATACTTAATATTTTCTTTTGAGGTTAATTCTAAAGAAATATTTGGCCTTGCTAGAGTAATTGATGGCGATACAATCCATATCAATAACAATAAAATTAGATTACATGGTATAGATGCTCCAGAAATCGATCAGACTTGCAATTTAAATAATAAAAAATGGAATTGCGGACAGAAATCAAAGCAAGAATTAATCAAATTAACATCATTTAATGATGTTAAATGTAATATAAAAGATACGGATAGATATGGAAGATTTATAGCAGTTTGTTTTTCAAAAAATATAAATATAAATAAATATATGGTAAGAAATGGCTGGGCAATAGCATATAAATTTTACTCAAAAGACTATATAAAAGAAGAAAAATTAGCTATAAAAAATCAATTAGGTATATGGACGAGCGAATTTATAGAGCCTTATTTATATAGAAAAAATAAATAAATTAGCTACTACTTTCAGGATCTAATTCATATGTTTTTTTTCTTAAATAAAAAGTTATTTCTTTAATATCACCAATGGATTCTATTTCATCAAATTTTATTAATTGTCCTACATGAACTCCAATTGTCTCTCCTATTTTTCTTTTTAATTCATACATCATTAGCGAGTATCTAAAAGTTTGGCCCATTTTATTAGCTATATGAAAAAGATCGCTATTTTGCCCTTCAAAAAAAATTGGTAAAACAGGACTTTTAGTTTTTAAAGCGAGCTTAGCAGTAAACATTTTCCAATCACTTTCTATTGCTTTGATATTTTTTTTGATCTTATTTTTAGTAGCTATTGCTCCAGAAGGAAATATCATTATTACACCTTCGTTTAACAAAACTCTTTCAGCATCTTTTCTTGATTGAATATTATTTTTTAGAGCTTCTTTGTTTTTTTCAAAATCAAAAGGAATAATTTTTTCTTTTATTGCCTCTGCTTGTCTCAAAACTTTATGGGTAATAAGTTTATAGTCTTGCCTTACTTTAGTAAGTAAATAACCCATGATAACACCATCTGCGACTCCAAAAGCATGATTAGCCACAATTATTAATCTCCCTGTTTTTGGAATTGGATCTTTCTCTAAAAAGTGCAGATCTATTTTTATTTTTAATTTATCAACTGCATCATGCCAAAATAATTCAGGCGGTCTATTTTCATTTAAATATTGATCATAAAGTTTTTTTAACTTTAATTTACCTGTGCTTAGTTCAGTAATTTTTATTATAGCTCTTCCCAAAGGGCTAACTTCTGTAGAAGCAAAGGTAAATGCTAAATTATTTTGAACCATAAAAATCAATAATATAAATTCAAATTTTTTTCATTAAAAAATTCAACATCAAGAAAAAACACTTAATTTATTTTAAACTTATTGGTTTTTTTTCTAAATTATGTATTGCTTCTACATATCTTAAAGTTTTCGTTTTAGAGCGCATGATAACTGAATGTGACGTAGCAAAATTTTGCTTTATTCTTATTCCTTTTAATAAAGTTCCATCTGTTACACCAGTAGCTGCAAACATAACTTCTCCCTTAGCCATATCTTCAGTGGTATATATTCTATTGAAATCTGTAATACCCATTGAATTAGCTCTTTCTTTTTGTTCTTGATTCTCAAATAATAATTTTCCATATATTTTGCCATCTAAAGATCTAAGAGCTGCTGCAGCTAATACTCCTTCAGGAGATCCACCAGAACCAATATATAGATCAACCCCACTATCTTCTATGGTTGTGGCAATTACTGCACTAACATCACCATCAGAAATCAATTTAATTCTTGCACCTGTTTTTCTTACTGATTTAATTAAATCTTTATGCCTAGGTCTATCCAATATACAAACAACAAGATTTTCATTTTTTATATTAATATGTTTTGATAAAGCATTTATTATATTTTCAACTGGGGATTCTGGATCTATATTTAAATCATTAAACTTTGAACCATAAGCAATCTTATACATATAAATATCTGGTGCGTGTAAGAATCCACCACTACTAGCCATTGCTATTACAGATAAAGCATTCTCTCTACCCTGAGCTGTAATAGTTGTTCCTTCCAAAGGATCGAGTGCTATGTCAATTTTGGGACCTTTTTTATTTCCTACTTCTTCTCCAATGTATAACATTGGCGCTTCATCTCTTTCTCCCTCACCTATTACAACTTTACCATTAATATTTAAATTATTTAAAAAATTTCTCATCGCATTTACTGCAGCTTGATCTGCTGCTTTTTCATCTCCCCTTCCCATTAAAAGGGAACTTGATAAAGCTGCAGCTTCTGTAACTCTTACTGCCTCTAAAGCTAAATTCCTATCTAAAAATAAATTTGTCATATTTTACATATTTGCATAATTTGGACCTCCTCCTCCTTCAGGAGCAACCCAATTAATGTTTTGGGAAGGTTCTTTAATATCACAAGTTTTGCAATGAATACAATTTTGTGAATTGATAATAAATTCAGGTCTATTATTTGAGTTAGTTTGTATTTCATAAACCCCAGCAGGGCAATATCTTTGAGCTGGTTCGTCATATTTATCTAAATTATATTTAATAGGTAAACTAGAATCTTTTAAAACAAGATGAACAGGCTGATTATCTACATGGTTTGTTCCAGTTAAATAAACTGAAGAAGTCTTGTCAAATGTAACTTCTCCATCATATTTTGGATAAGTTATTTTGGGGCATTCTTTATAATTTTTTAAAGTTTGGTGATCAGCTTTATGATGCTTGAGGGTAAAAGGTAAATTACCTCTAAATATAATTTGATCAATTCCTGTAAATATAATTGCTAATAAAAGGCCGAATCTAAAGCTTGGTTTTACATTTCTAGCTTTATGTAATTCTTCATAAATCCAAGAATTATGGAATTTTTTTTCGTATATATCAAGCTCTTTACTATTTTCTAAATGCTCAAATATTGTCTCAGCAGCAATTATTCCACTTTTCATTGCTGTGTGAGTTCCTTTTATTTTTGGCATATTTAATGTTCCAGCATCACATCCAATTAGAAGAGCTCCAGGCATAAACATCTTAGGCAAACTTTGAATTCCACCTTCAATTAATGCCCTTGCTCCATATGCTATTCTTTTAGCTCCCTTAAGCATAGTTTTAATTTTTTTATGAGTTTTAAATTTTTGAAATTCATCATATGGTGATAAATTTGAATTTTTATAATCAAGTCCAATTACATAACCTAGAAATATTTGTTTATTTTCTGCATGATAGCAAAAACTACCTCCGTAAGTATCATTTTTTAATGGCCATCCTACTGTATGCATAACTAAGCCTTCATGATGAAATTTAGGATCTATTTCCCAAATTTCTTTAAATCCTATACCGTATTGCTGAGGAGATTTATTATAATCTAAATTATATTTTTTAATTAATTCTTTTCCTAAATGTCCTCTACATCCTTCAGCAAAAATTGTTACCTTTCCTTTGATTTCAATTCCCGGCTCAAATCTATCTTTTTTATTTCCATCTCTATCTAAACCCATATCACCTGTCTGCACTCCAACAACTTTGTTATTTTCATCATATAAAATATTTGTTGCAGCAAAACCTGGAAAAATTTCAACACCTAATTCTTCAGCTTGATTAGCTAACCATCTACAAAAATTTGCAAGACTAATAATATAATTACCATGATTTTTTTGTACAGAAGGCAATAACCATGTTGGCCAACTTAAAGAAAATTTATTTGTTAAAAATAAAAATTTTTCATCTGTAACTTTTGTTTTAATAGGTGTGTTTTTTTTCTCCCAGTCAGGTATTAATTCATCCAATGCACGAGTTTCAAAAACATTTCCACTTAATATATGAGCTCCAACTTCAGCTCCTTTTTCTAAAATACAGACTGAAATATCTTTTTTTAGTTGTTTTAATTTTATTGCAGTACTTAAACCGGCTGGACCAGCACCCACAATGACTACATCATATTCCATGACTTCACGAACTATATTTTCACTCATTTATTATATATTTATTAGAAAAATCTATTTATTAATAGTATTTAATTTATCTAATTCCAAAGACAATTCAGGAAGAGCTTCAAATAGATCTGCTTGTAATCCATAATCTGCAACATTAAATATGGGAGCTTCCTCATCCTTATTAATCGCAACTATTATCTTACTTTCTTTCATTCCTGCTAAATGTTGAATTGCTCCAGATATTCCAATTGCTATATAAAGCTCAGGAACTACTACCTTACCAGTTTGTCCAACCTGGTAATCATTACTTACATAGCCAGCATCTACCGCAGCTCTTGATGCTCCTATTGCAGCGTTTAATTTATCTGCAATTTCATTAATCATTTTGAAATTTTCAGCGCTTTGAAGTCCTCTACCTCCCGAAATCACTATTCTGGCAGTTCCAAGTTCAGGCCGCTCTGATTTAGATTCTTCTCTATTAATAAAGTTAACAAGTTTTGAGCTTTCTTCAAAATTAATTTCTTCTATTTCTCCTTTACCACCTTCCTTGATTACTGGCTCAAAAGAAGTAGGGCGAATTGTAATAATCTTTTTATTTTCAATAGATTGAACTGTAGCTAAAGCATTGCCAGCATATATTGGTCTAATAAAAGTATCCTCTTTTTCAATCTTTATTACATCGCTAATTTGTGATACATCTGATTTTGCAGCAACTCTAGGCATAAAGTTTTTCCCAAAAGTATTTGCAGGTGCTAAAATATATGAGTAATTACTACTTATATTTAAAATTGCTAAAGTTATATTTTCAGCAACTGGGTTTTCATAAATTTTGTTATCTATATAAATAACTTTTCTAATATTTTCATAATTAGATATTTCTTTAGCTAAAATTTCACACTTATAACCCATAACTAAAACATCAACTTCTTTTTTAATTTGACTGGCAGCAGTAATAGTACTTAAAGTTGAAGATTTTATTTCTGTATTATTATGTTCAGCAATAACCAAAACACTCATCTTAAATCACCTTTGCTTCGTGTTTCAATTTTTGAACTAATTCTGATACATTATTAACCATAATTCCTTTTTTTCTTTTAGAAGGTTCTTCTACCTTTATTAGCTTAATACGTGGTGAGGTGTCAATTTCTAGATCTTCAGCAGATAAAGTCTCTATAGGTTTTTTTTTAGCTTTCATTATATTTGGTAAAGATGCATATCTAGGTTCATTTAATCTCAAGTCACACGTTATTACTGCTGGTAAATTTATTTCAATTTTCTCTAAACCTTCATCAATTTCTCTAGTAACAAAAAGAGTGGAATCTTTAATTTCTAATTTTGAAGCAAATGTTGCTTGTGGCCATTCAACTAGAGCCGAAAGCATTTGTCCGGTTTGATTACAATCATCATCAATTGCTTGTTTTCCCATCAAAACAATTTGTGGTTTTTCTTTTTCAATAATTTTTTTCATTATTTTAGCAATAGAAAGTGGCTCGCAATTATCATTTGCTTTAACAAATATCCCCTTATCTGCTCCCATTGCTAGGCCTGTTCTAATAGTTTCTTGTGATTTTTCATTACCTATTGATAAAACAATTACTTCTTCAGCTTTACCAGATTCTTTAATTCTTAATGCTTCTTCAACTGCGTTTTCATCAGGAGGGTTCATAGACATTTTCACATTTTCAGTTTCAACTCCTGATCCATCTGATTTGACCCTAATCTGAACATTATAATCAATAACTCTTTTAACAGCTACCAAAATTTTCATCATGCTCTCAATAAATTGTTCTTTGGATCATATGGGCTATCTTCTAAAATTGTTACGTTATGCATTTTTCCAAGTATATCAATTTGTAATTTTTGTCCAACATTTGCTAGTTCTGGCTTGATCATACCTATAGCTATTGATTTATTTAATCTAAATCCATAATCTCCACCAGTAGCCCTACCTACTACTTTACCATTATCATAAATTGGATTATTGCCAAGAACATCAGCATCTATAGTATCATGAACTTCTAACGTAATTAATTTATTTTGAAAGCCTTTTTCTCTCCATTTATTTAAAGATTCTAATCCAATAAAATCTCCCTTATTAGGATGAATAAATTTGTCTAAACCACTTTCATATGGGGAATATTCTATTGATAATTCGGTGCCAACTAATTTGTATGATTTTTCTACTCTTAAACTATTCATTGCTCTAATTCCAAATGGCTTTAAATTTAGATCTTTGCCAGCTTTCATTAAAATATCAAATATATGATTCTGATATTCTATTGGATGATGTAATTCCCAACCCAACTCACCAACAAAATTCACCCTCATAGCATTAACATTTACTAAACCAATATCTATTTGTTTTGCACTTAACCACTTAAAATTATCATTGGTAAGGTCATCGTTTGAAACTCTTTGAAGCAATTGTCTAGATTTAGGACCTGCAATAACTAATACTCCTATACTATTTGTTAAATTTTCAAATTGAACAGATCCATCCTTAGGCATCCATTTATGTATCCAATCATGGTCTAACCTCTGAAATGCTCCTGCAGAAACTAAATAAAAACTATTATTTGATTCTTTCATTATCGTAAATTCTGAATGGACACCTCCCTTTGTATTTAAAGAGTGACATAAATTTATTCTTCCAATTGATTGAGGTAATTTATTTGCTACAAGATAATCAAGAAATTCTTCTGCTTTAGGACCTTTGATTCTACATTTTGCAAATGCAGTCATATCAAGTAAGCCAACATTTTCTTTTACATTTTTACATTCTAACTCTACAGCTTTAAACCATTTAGATCTTCTAAAAGACCAATCATCTTTTTGCTCCATTCCATCAATTGCAAAAAAATTTGGTCTTTCCCATCCAAATTTTTGTCCAAAAACTGCGCCTAAATTTTTTAATCTATCATAACAAGGAGCTGTTCTTAATGGTCTTGCAGATTCTCTCTCTTCATCAGGATAATGGATTATAAAAACATTTCTATATGCTTCTTCATTTTTTTCTTTTAAATATGCTTTTGAACAATATTCTCCATATCTTCGAGGCTCTACTCCCAGCATGTCTATCGTTGGCTCTCCATCAATAATCCATTCAGATAATTGCCAACCTGCACCTCCTGCTGCTGTTATTCCAAAACTATGGCCTTCATTAATCCAAAAATTTTTTAAACCCCAAGCAGGTCCTACAATAGGATTTCCATCAGGAGTGTAGCAAATAGCTCCATTATATACTTTTTTTACTCCTACCTCTCCAAATGCTGGAACACGATGTATAGCTCCTTCAATATGAGGTGCTAATCTATCTAGATCTTCTTGAAATAATTCATATTCAGAATCTTTTGAGGGACCATTAACATAGCAACATGGAGCTCCATCTTCATATGGTCCTAAAATTAATCCTCCTGCTTCTTCCCTCATATACCATCTACTATCACTATCTCTTAAAACTCCCATTTCTGGCAAGCCTTCTTTTTTTCTTTTTAAAATATCTGGGTGTGGCTCAGTTACAATATATTGATGTTCAACAGGTATTACAGGTATATCTAATCCAACCATTTTTCCTGTTTGTCTTGCAAAATTTCCTGAACATGAAACTATATGCTCACAAGTTATTTCTCCTTTATCTGTTTCTACAATCCAACCATCATTAGTTTGCTTAATGCCTATTACAGTAGTATTTCTATAAATTTCAGCTCCATTTTTTCTTGCTCCACTTGCTAGAGCTTGTGTCAAATCTGCAGGTTGAATATATCCATCCTCAGGATGCTGAATAGCTCCAATTAAATCTTCAGTATTACACAGGGGCCAAACTTCTTTAACTTGATTTGGGTTTAAAAACTTAACATCTACTCCAATAGTTTTAGCTACTCCTGCATATTGATGATATTCATCCATCCTATCCTGGGTGCTAGCTAATCTAATGTTTGAAACAACACTAAATCCAACATTCTTACCAGTTTCTTCTTCAAGAGTTTTATAAAAATTAACTGCATATTTATGAAGTTGTCCTACAGAATAACTCATATTGAATAAAGGAAGTAATCCAGCTGCATGCCAAGTTGATCCTGAGGTTAGTTCTTTTCTTTCAATTAAAACTACATTATCCCAACCTTTTTTTGCAAGATGGTATAAAGTGCTTACTCCTACAACACCTCCACCAATGACAACTACGCGAGCATTTGACTTCATAAAAATTTTTAAAAAATACTATATACTTCTATAATTATATTACTATTAAATTAAATAGCGCTGTATAAAACAGCGCTATTATATTTTATTCTTAAGAAACTTCTCTTGTATTAGGATTAAAAGATTCTGTGAAAGGCACAGGACAAATCTCACAATCCTCTGGAACCCCTGGTGAATTCGAATACTGATCAGGTAAATGAACTTTAAATTTTTTTCCAAAGTTTCCTATTGGAAATCCATTTGAATTCAAAGTTCCATCAAAAGGAACATAACCCATGGCAATATTTCTTTTTTGCTCAGGATGATACCATGGTGAAGTAATATAACCACATGGATCTCCTCCATTCTCAGGAGAAATTAACCAAAAATCAGGGGCATATTCTTCTATAGGCTTACCACCTAATACCATTCCAACAAGCTGAAGTTTATATGGTTTTTTACCTTGTTTTAAGTCTTCTTTCATTTTTTCTAAAACTTGTTTACCAACATAATCTGTTGATTTTTTCCATTCACCTTTTCCAGATAATGAAACTTGATATCCAAGATTGCATTGAAAAGGATTATGTTGGTTATCCATATCTTGACCCCAAGAAAGTATTCCAGCTTGAATTCTTCTATGATGAGCAGGTGCAATTACCATTAAATTATGTTTTTTTCCTGCATCTAATACAGCATTCCACATATCATCAGCATGGAGTGTTGCATCTCTCAAATAAATTTCAAAACCAGCTGCTCCTGAAAACCCCGTTTGAGAAATAATACAATCTTTTCCACCAACAGTAACCGCTGCTAAACCATAAAAAGGGATACTGTCAATATCAACTTGATTGCCAACTAAATCCTTCATAAGAGCATGTGCCTTAGGACCTTGAATTTGAACAGGGCATACGTCTATTTCATCGATGACTACATTAAATTTATTATCATGATTTACTCCTTGAAGATAAAGTCCTATGTCAGAATCTGATAAGGAAAACCAAAACTCATCTTTTGAAATTCTTAAAAGTATTGGATCATTTAATACTCCCCCCATACTATTGCAAAGAATCACATATCTTGCCCTCATTGGAGAAATTTTTTTAGCATCTCGAGTAATAACATAGTCAACAAAAGCTTCAGCATCTGGACCTTTAACCATAATTTGTCTTTCAACTGCAACGTTCCACATTGTAACGTGATTCATTATCGCTTCATATTCAACCATTGCTCCACCATCTTCAGGTTTCACATACCCCCTAGGATGATAAACACGATTATAAACGGTTGCTCTCCAACAACCTGCTTTCATTGATAAATGCCAATATGGAGATTTTCTAACTCTTGTTGATATTAACATTTGAACTGGCGTTGGACCACTTTGACGAAGATTGTATGGGACTCTTCTGTCCGATTGGTCCACAGAAGTATAGTGTTTAATCATAATTTTTTCCTTCATTAATAATACTCCGGTAACTAAAGTTTTTTTTTAAAGCAATAACAATATTCAATATTTTTAAAAAAAAATGGGAAAAGTTCTCTAAAAGAATCTCAAAATTGCCATTTTGAAATCACATTTTTAACAATATATTTTTTTAATCAGAATTTATGAATTATAAATTAATTTCTACCACTTTAATTTTGTTTTTTTTAATTGGTTGCTCTTCAAGTTATAAAGAATTATCTAACAATACCTTTGATCCTCCTGATAAGTTTTCAAAATATCTAATTGATTATTACAAAGAAAAAGCAAACTTTGAAGCAAAAGAAATGCATGATTGGAATTCTGCAAAACTTTATTCTGAAAAAGCTCTTAAAGCAACGAAAGGGATTAGATTAAGACCTCAAAAAATTGATTATTGGAATTTATCTGAGGAAAAATATTATGAACTGAATAAAAGTTATGAAAATCTAATGATAGTTTATAATAATGCGATTAATTTAGATCCTCTAAATTTAGCTATAGCTATTTCATCTTTAGATTGTTGGGCTGAACAAGAGGAGGAAAATTGGCAAGTGTGGGATATAGAAAAATGTAAAAAAGATTTTTTGAACGCTATGCATAATATATATAACGTTATTGAAAAAGAAACAAATAAAAAGAAACTTGATAAAAAAGATTCTTCAGACTCTCTTATTGTTGTAACAAAAAATCAAAATGACCAAGTAAGAGAAATCATATACTTTGATTTTGATAAATCAAAACTTAATGAAGTAAATTTAGAGGAAATTAAAAAATTTATTAATTTAAATAAAGATTTTATAAAAAAATATTTAATTGTTGGACATACTGACACTAAAGGCAAGAAGGAATATAATTTAAAATTATCGCTTATTAGAGCTTTAACTGTAAAAGAGGTTCTTTTAAAGATGGGAATAAATGATAAAGATATTAAAATTTTAGCTGAAGGAGAAAATAAATTAGCTGTTATTACTGCTGATGAAGTAAAACATCCTGCTAATAGAAGGGTAGAGATATCAAAAATAAATTAACTTTATATAATCTAAAAATAGTGTAATAAATATGTTTCTATTAAATTAATGTACACTAAAACAACTAAAAATATTAATATTACAGTTAACCCTTTTTATTTAGAAGATGAATCATCTCCTAATGATCAACAATATCTTTGGGCTTATCAAGTAACAATAAATAATTTAGGATCTGAAACTGTTAAATTAAAAAATAGATTTTGGGAAATAATTAATTCAAATGGTATAACTCAAGAAGTATCTGGTAAAGGAGTTATTGGAAAACAACCCATAATTAAACCTGGTGAAAAATTTGAATACACGAGTGGAACTCCCTTAAATACACCTTCTGGTTTTATGAAGGGTCATTATGAAATGGAAACATCTCAAGGAAACAAATTTGATGTTTTAATTCCTTTATTTTCTCTTGATAGTCCATTTATTTCAAAAAAAATTAATTAATCAAATTACAAATGAGAGATTTTAGACCTGTATTTTTTATTATTGGGGTTTTATTATGTATTCAGTCAATAGTAATGCTAATACCAGCTATTATTGATCTTATAAATCAAAACACTGATTGGCAAATATTTTTATTTTCTAGCTTAATAACTTTTTTAACAGGTTTAATGCTTTTCTTTTCATTTAGAAATCAAAAAAATAAGATTAATCTAAGACAAGCATATGTTTTAACAATTTTTTCTTGGATTTTAATTGCGTTATTTTCATGTATACCTTTTATATTTGGTTCATCTAACTTAAATTTTAGTGATGCCTTTTTCGAATCAATTAGTGGAATAACAACTACTGGAGCAACTGTTATCATTAATTTAGATGAACTAACAGAAGGTATTCTTATTTGGCGTTCTTTATTACAGTGGTTTGGGGGAGTTGGAATAATTGTTCTTGCCTTAGCAATATTACCTACTCTACAAATTGGTGGAATGCAGCTTTTACATATGGAACATGATGATCCTTATGAAAAAACTCTACCTAAAGTAGGTCAGTTTGTTTTAGAAATTTTACTAATATATCTTTTATTCACATTAACATGCTCAATCCTGTATTCTTTTGCTGGAATGGACAAATTTGACTCAATAGCTCATGCAATGACAACTATAGCTACAGGGGGTTTTTCTACGCATGATCTGTCTTTTGGGTATTATGACTCACTAAGTATTCAATTGGTAAGTATTTTATTTATGATTATTGGAAGCTTACCTTTTGTTGTTTATCTAAAGATAATACACGGGGATTGGAAAGTTTTTTTTAAAGATGATCAGATTAAACTATTTTTGCTTTTAATTTTGATTATTTCTTGTCTTACTTCTTTATGGCTGTTTTTAACTTCTTCAATTGAAATTTCAAAATTATTCCAAATATCACTTTTTAATATTGTATCGATCTTAACTGGTACAGGATATAGCAACTCTAATTATAGTCTTTGGGGCGGATTTGGTATTGTAATAATGTTTACTATAATGTTTATAGGTGGATGTGCTGGGTCAACTACGGGAGGAATTAAAATATTTCGATTACAATTATTATTTAGAGGAGCACAATCACAAATAAGAAAATTGATACAACCCCATGGTGTTTTTATTACCACATTTAATAAAAAAACCGTATCCGAAGATGCATTTAATTCAATAATGGGTTTTTTCTTTATGTATATTTTAATTTTTATTATTGCTTCTATTTCTCTAAGTTTCCTTGGTTTAGATTACTTAACAGCTATTTCAGCTGCAGCTTCAGCAATTTCAAATGTTGGACCCGGACTTGGAGAATTAATTGGCCCTTCTGGCAATTATAACTCTCTGCCAGTATTAGCAAAATGGATTCTTTCACTAACAATGTTAATAGGAAGGTTAGAAATATTTACGTTATTAGTAGTAGTTTCTTTTGCTTTTTGGAGAAAGTAAATTACAAAATATATTCAGACATGTGTAATTTCAACATTTCTTCTGATTTTTTAGCAATGTCTTTTAAAGACTCATAAGTAAGATTATCTAGTATAAAATCACTTTCATTAATAGAAATATACCTGTTAGAAGTTGTAGTTCTCTTAACTCGAACATCTGTAGATACAAGATCATTTCCATTATCATCAATTAATAAATATTGAAGTACTATATTCATCTCATATTTATATTCCTTATTATCTTTTAAAACACCAGCTACCTTTATTTGGTTTATTATTTCAGATCTTTTAATTGACGCATCTTTGATATTAATTAACAACTTATTCATAGTCCCAAAATTATTTATATTTGAATTTATCCAAGAAGATATTCTTTTAGATGGGTGAATTTCAATCAAGTGATCAATATATGGATCAACTAATGAATATTGATATGATACAATAATATCTTTTTTTTCAGAGTTAATACTTATTTGATTTAATATTTCATTATCAAATAGAACATCTTTTTTAATAGTATTTGATTGACAAGAAATTATGAAAAAAAATGAAATTAAAATAAAAAAAAATAAAATATTTTTTCTATAATTCATAAATTATTTATAATTAAGATTCTATATTTCTTCAACTAATGCAATAAAATTTTATTTTTTTTCACTCAATGCCTCAGATATTTTTGTAATTGCTTCATCAATATGATCTTTATTAATTATTAATGGTGGAGCAAATCTAACTACATTGTCTGAAGCTGGAACTGAAAGCAATCCTTTATTTTCAAATAATTTATTAATTTCTAAATTATTAGATTTAGTTTTTATTCCTAATAATAGTCCTAAACCTCTGATTTCTTGAATTTCATCATGTTTTTGTTTAAGTAAATTTAAATTTTCAAAAAAATAATTAGATAAATTTGTAATATTATCTAAAAAACCTTCTTTCAAAATCTCATCTATTACAGCATTACCTATAGATATTGCCAAAGGGTTGCCTCCATAAGTTGAGCCATGAGATCCTTTCTTCATACCAATACAAGCTTTGCTTGTAGCTAAACATGCCCCCAAAGGAAAACCAGAACCTATTCCCTTGGCTAATGCCATTATATCTGGTTCGATGTTTGACCACTGATAGGCAAATAATTTTCCAGTTCTGCCAAAACCACACTGAACTTCATCTAAAAAAAATAATAATTCTTTTTTGAGACAAATATTCTTTATTTTTTCAATGAATTCAAAAGGAGCTACCTTTATTCCTCCTTCACCCTGTATAGTTTCAATCATAATTGCTGCAGTTTTTTCATCTATTACTTTTTCAAGAGAATATAAATCATTGAAAGGAACTTGAATAAACCCTTCTAACAAAGGTTCAAAACCTTCGATATATTTTTTTTTCTTTTGAGTTGATAGTGCCCCCAAAGATCTACCATGAAAAGCTCCTTCAAAAGTAATAATATTTTTCTTATGTTTTTTATTAGTATGATAAAAATAACTTTTTATCACTTTTATACCACACTCTACTGACTCTACTCCTGAATTAGTAAAAAAAACTTTATCGGCAAAAGAATTTTGACAAAGTTTCTTCGCATAATTTTCTTGTGCCTCACTTTTATATAAATTCGAAGTATGCCATAATATTTTAGATTGCTTATTCAAAGCACTTATCAATGCTGGATGACAATGACCTAAAGAGTTTACTGCTATTCCACTTCCAAAGTCTAAATATTTTTTATTTTCTTTAGATAAAAGATATACACCATCTCCAGAAATAAATTCTAGAGTACGCTCACCATAAGTTGACATAATATAACTTTTATTATTTTCATTCATAATTTAAATGCTCTTTAAAAGTTCAAAAAAATAAGTCAAGTTTATGATTTTAATTTATATCCAGACTTAAACATTAAATAAACCAATAAAACTAACAACAGATTTAAAATAAAAAGAAAAACACTTCCTACAAATATTGAGCTATCAGAAATACCTATAAATGAGTATCTAAAACCGTCAATTACATAAAAAAATGGGTTAAAAGCTGAAATATTTTTCCAAAAATCTGGCAAATTAGAAATTGAATAAAAAGTCCCTGATAAAAATGTTAGGGGCAAAACAACAAAATTATCTATACCCTGTTGTTGATCCCATTTATCTGCCCAAATTCCAACCATTGTACTTAAAGAACTCATCATGATACTACCCATTAAAGAATAAAATATTAAAAATATAAATGAGTGAAACTGTATTTCAATAAAAATAATTATTCCTAAGTATGTAACAATTCCACAAATTAGTCCTCTTACTACTGATGAGGCCACATAACCTATTGTTAACTCTATCTCATTTAGAGGAGACATTAGTACATCAATTATTGTTCCGGTAAACTTTGCTTGTCCAATACTAGATGAAGCATTTGCAAATGAATTTTGCAAAATAGTCATCATAATAAGTCCAGGGATAATAAAATCAATAAATGGAATAGAATTAATAGTTGCAACAGATTTTCCAAGAGCTAAAGTTAAAACAGCTACAAACAGTAAAGAACTAATTGCTGGACCCAAAATAGTTTGCATTCCTACTTTTAAAAATCTATAAACTTCTTTTTTGAATAAAGTCCAAAGTGGTAAATAACTGTATGAATTCATTTTTTAATATATATTATATATTTGTAAATATAACTAGATAATTTATGGATCAGTTCAACATCATTAAAAAATATGCTGTAAATTACTTGAGCAAATATGATTCATCTAAAAAAAATCTTAAACAAAAACTAATTCAAAAAGCTTCTAAATTTCAATATGATAATAATAATGAGAGAAAAATTGTTTTAGAAAAAATAAATAATTTAATTCAATTTTTTGAAAAAAATAAAATCATCGATGATTATAGTTTTGCAAAAAATAAAATAGATAAATTTTTAAATCAAGGAAAATCAAAAAATTATATTAAAAACTCATTATATAGAAAAGGAATATCTGAAGAAGTTTCTAATGAAATATTAAAAAATATTGAGAATATTAATCCAGATTGGCTAATTGATTCTGCGAAAAAATTTATTATAAGAAAAAAAATAGGAAAATATGGAAATAATAATGATCAAAAAAAAGATTTATCAAAAATGGCAAGAGCAGGTTTTAGTTATAGTGTGGCAAAAAAAGTTTTAAACATAAACGATTAATTTTTATAATGAATTTTACCAGATAATAATAATGCAAAGGGCTTAGTAGTTTCAAATTGAATAAATAAAATTCTCATTATAGCGGTAAGAGGTGCGGCTAGTAACATGCCAGTAATTCCCCAAAGCATTCCCCAAGCAATTAATGCAATAATTACTGTAACTGGATGTAAATTAAATGCCTTTCCAAAAACTTTAGGTTCTATAAAATTACCAATAATTATATGTACCAAACCAGGAATAGCAATAATTAAAGCTACAGAAGTTAAATCATTAAATTGCAAAAAGGCAACTGGTAATGGTAAAAGTACTGCTATAATTGAACCTATGGTTGGAATAAAATTTAATAAGAATGTTAAAGTTCCAAATATTAAAGCTAAATCCAAACCTAAAAACCAATAAATAATACCTGTTAAAATTCCTGTAGAAACAGAAGTGATAAATTTAGTAAAAATATAAGTTTTAATTTGACTATTTATATTTTGCCATGTTTCTGACATTTGTTTACCTTTGGGGCCAATTAATAAAAATAAAGTAATAATAACAACTAAAAAAAGTTTAGTAACAAAATTAGCACCATTACTCAAAGCGGTAGAAGCCCAATCAAGGAAAGGCAAACTTAAAAATGACTCTCTTATAGTTGCAGTATCTATATCAATCTGGAATTCTTTTAATTTATTTATTAAAAACTCAATTAATAATAAGACTTTATAATTATAATCATCAGCTGATCTTAAAAAATTAGCTAATGAATCTATAATAATAGGAATAATAATCATAAACAAACCTATTATTAAAACAATTGAAACAACAACTGCAATGAATCTATGAACATGTAATTTCTTAACCTGAAATTCTATAATAGGATCAATGACAATTCTAAGTAATAAAGCTAAAATAAATGGTATCATTATTGCTCTAGTAAAATATAAAGCAAATGCCACAGCAACGATTGACAATATCAACAATGAAATAGTTTGGATCTGATTCTTTTCTTTATCTTGAACAATCATTAAATTTTCTTAATATTGTTTGTATAATCTTCATTTTTTAAAGGCATAGACTCAACATATATTGACTGACTTGGAAACGCAAAACCTGTGTTTTCATTCTCTACAATTTCTTTAATTTTAATAGCTAATTTTTCTTTTATATTTATATATTTTTCCCAATCAGAAGTTTTAGTAAAGCATTGAACAAGCATATCAATAGAGCTATCAGAAAAACTATCTATTCTTACAAATGATGATCTATAAAAACTATCTCCTGAATTTTCATAATCCTCATTAGTATCAATATAATCTTTAATTTGATTTCTAATATTTTTTAGTTGTTCTATTGAAGTTTTATACTCTAAACCAATTATCCAACGAATTCTTCTGCTTTTCCTTCTAGAAAAATTTGTTACTGTTTGCTCAGCAAATTTAAAATTCGGAATCATAACTAAGTTTGAGTCAAATTGTCTAATCAAAGTTGATCTAAATCCAATTTGCTCAACTGTTCCTTCAGCCTCTCCTGAAACATGAATTACATCTCCAATAGTAAATCTTCTTTCCATTAAAATCATAATTCCTGATATTAAATTCTTAAATAAATCTTGCGCTCCTAAAGCTACTGCCACTCCAAAAAGACCTAAACCAGCTATAATTGGACCTACTTGTATTCCCCATAATTCTAAAACAGCTACTATACCTAAAATAATTATAATTACTTTTAATCCTTTTAAAGTCCAGTCTATTAATGCTGTTGATAATTTTTCTTCAAATTTTTTTATTATTAAACTAAATGGAGAAATTAATTGATGTAAAAGCCAAAAAATAAATATTGTAATTAGTGTCCTGTTAAATTTTTCTATAAAAAAAACTAAATCATCTCCAAAATCTATATAAGAAGTTGCAATAAAAAATCCTATTACAACAGGTAAAAATTTGAGAGGTCCTTCGATTACTTCTATAACTAAATCATCTACACTACTCTTAGTTTTTTTTATTATCTTGTGAAGTCTATTAATAATAAAGCGAGCAAAAAAACTTCTTAAAACATAAAAAATTAAAAATATAAATAAACCAATGAAAATTTCAGATACATTTACGCCAAATATTCCATTAGTCCATACATCTAAAAATAGATTTGAAAAATTATTAATTGACGTCATTATAAACCTTCTTTAATTATGCTTATATTTTAACATGAAAATATCAAAAATAATTTTAATTTTCACATTATTTTTTTTAATTTTTTTGAATTTAAACGCAGAGGAAAATATGACAATTCATAGCTTTGAATTCATTGATATAGATGGAAAAAAGGTCAAAATTAATAAATTTAATAATGGACCTATATTATTAGTAAATACGGCCTCTAGATGCGGTTTTACACCCCAATATGAAGGATTACAAAATTTGTTTATCAATTATAGACAAAGAAATCTGACCATAATTGCTGCAACTTCAAATTCATTTAACCAAGAATTTGATACTAGAGAAGAAATTAAAAAAATCTGCCTTGCTAATTATGATGTTGGCTTTGTGGTTTCAAGTCCAATAAATGTGATTGGAAATGATGTGCACCCTTTATATAAATGGATAAATCAAAAATATAATAAAAAACCCAAATGGAATTTTTACAAATATTTATTTGATAAAGAAGGTAATCTAGTAGATTCATGGGGGTCAATGACTAAACCCGATAATAGTAAAATTACATCTAAAATTGAAAAATTATTATAAAAAAAGCCGCTAGTTAATATAGCGGCTTTTTAAAAAAATATTTGATAGCTACATCATGCCACCCATACCACCCATGCCGCCCATGCCGCCACCCATATCAGGCATTGGAGCTGCTGGTTTATCTTCAGGTGCATCAGCAACCATAGCTTCAGTTGTAATCAACAAACCTGCAACAGAAGCTGCATCTTGTAAAGCAGTTCTTACAACCTTAGTGGGATCTATAATTCCTGCTGAAACAAGGTTTGTATATTTATCTTTTTGAGCATCATAACCCCAATTAGTATCTTTGCTTTCACGAATTTTTCCAGCAACGACAGCTCCATCTACTCCAGCATTTTCAGCTATTTGTCTTAAAGGATGAAATAGGGCTCTTCTAACTATATCTACACCGATTTTTTGATCGTCATTTGAAGATTTGACATTAGAAAGAGCATTAGTAGCATATGCAAGAGCAACTCCTCCGCCAGCAACTATACCTTCTTCTACTGCTGCCCTTGTTGCATGCATTGCATCTTCAACTCTATCTTTTTTTTCTTTAACCTCAACTTCTGTAGCCCCACCAACTCTGATAACTGCTACTCCACCTGCAAGTTTTGCAAGTCTTTCTTGAAGTTTTTCCCTATCATAGTCAGAAGTTGTTTCTTCTATTTGAGCTCTAATTTGATTACATCTTCCTTCAATTTCTTTTTTCTTTCCAGCTCCTTGAACAATTGTAGTATTTTCTTTGTCTACAACTATTCTTTTTCCTGTTCCAAGCATATCAATTGTGACATTTTCCAGTTTTATCCCTAAATCTTCACTAATAACTTGTCCACCTGTTAATATAGCTATATCCTCAAGCATTGCTTTACGCCTATCTCCAAATCCAGGAGCTTTTACAGCAGCAATTTTTAGCCCGCCTCTTAGTTTATTAACAACTAATGTTGCAAGAGCTTCTCCTTCAACATCTTCAGCAATAATGAGTAAAGGTTTTCCTGATTGAACTATTGATTCTAATAATGGAAGCATTGGTTGCAAACTTGATAATTTTTTTTCATGAAGCAAAACAAAGCAATCTGATAATTCAGTTATCATTTTTTCAGGATTAGTTACAAAATATGGGGAAAGATAACCTCTATCAAACATCATTCCTTCAACAACATCTAATTCAGTTTCAAGACTTTTAGCTTCTTCAACAGTAATAACTCCCTCTTTTCCAACTTTTTGCATAGCATTTGATATCATTGCACCTACTTCAATATCTCCATTTGAAGCTATAGTACCTACCTGAGCAACTTCTTTATCAGTTTTTATTGCTTTGGATTTTTTTTGGAGTTCTTTAACGATTGAATCTGTAGCTAGATCAATCCCTCTTTTTAAATCCATAGGATTCATTCCAGCTGCTACTGATTTCATTCCTTCTGTTGCAATAGCTTGAGTCAAAACTGTAGCAGTTGTAGTTCCATCTCCAGCTGAGTCATTTGTTTTACTTGCAACATCTCGAACCAATTGTGCACCCATGTTTTCAAACTTTTCTTTGAATTCTATTTCTTTAGCTACACTAACACCATCTTTAGTGATTCTTGGAGCTCCAAAAGATTTATCCATAACTACATTTCTTCCTTTTGGTCCAAGAGTAACTCTAACAGCATCCGCTAATTTATTAACTCCGCTCAGCATTTTTGCTCTAGCGTCTGTTCCAAATAAAATATTTTTTGCTGACATTATTAATTTCCTCTCTTTTATTAATTATTTTTTTGATTTTCCACTAGATGTAATAATTCCCATGATATCTGACTCTTTCATTATCAAATACTCTTCACCAGTCATTTTAACTTCTGTACCAGACCATTTTCCAAAAAGAATCTTATCGCCTTTTTTCACATCCAGGGGTACTAATTTACCACTTTCATCCCTTGCGCCAGAACCAACTTCAACAACTTCACCTTCCATAGGTTTTTCTTGAGCTGTATCTGGGATTATAATTCCACCAGGGCTTTTTTCATCAGAATCTACTCTTTTTACGAGAACTCTGTCATGTAAAGGTTTAAATTTCATAAATTACCTCAATTTAAATATATGATTTATAATATTTTTTTTTAGCACTCTAACATTAAGAGTGCTAATCATGTAGCGATTAATATAAAGTATTCAAGCCTTATATTGTTTTTTTTTTAGAATCTTACCTATAAAAATGTATAAATAGTAATAAAAATGAGAGTATTTCTTGATTTTTTCCTCAAAACATTTGCTTTTTTAAGCTCTATTTTTTTATTTTTTTTTCTTATCTTAACAATTTTTAGTTGGATAAATGAAGAAAATCTAATTTTAAACCAAAATTTAAAATTTATAGAAGGAGATAAAGACTCAAAAAACACCATTTTAAAAATAAAATTAAAAGGCCCTATTTTATTAGAATCTTCATATCAGTCTGAATTTAACTTAATAGGAATTCCTAGCGCAATTTACGTTAATGAACTTGAAAAAATATTTGATAATTTAATTTTTGATGAAATTAAAGGTATGGTTATTTCTATAGATTCGCCTGGAGGAACAGTTTCAGCAACCTATAAGTTTTATAACATATTAGAGAAGCTTAAAAAAAAATATAACCTAAAAATTTATTTTTATTCAAATGAAATTTTAACCTCAGGTGCTTATTGGACTGCTTTAGCTGGAGATAAAATTTACACTAATTATGGCACCATTATTGGAAGTATAGGAGTTAGAGGGCCGGACTGGATTTATTATAATAAACCAATTGCTATCTCAAATAGTATATTTGATAAATCTGTTGAAACAATTGATGGCATAAAAAAATATAGAATGATAGCAGGCAAATCAAAAGACATATATGATTCTTTTAGAAAGCCTACTGATAAAGAAATATCTGCTTTACAAGAAATTTTAGATGAAGTGTATTTAGATTTTGTGAATCTAGTGTCTAAAAAAAGAAAAATTGAGAATGATTTTATTGAAAATGAAATTGGTGCTTTAATTTACAATGCTAAAAAAGCAAAAAAAATATTTTTAATAGATGATATAAAAGAGTTAAAAGATGTTTATAAGCTAATGATCAGAGATTTGAATTTAGAAAATTACAAAATACTAAAATTAACTAATCAAAAAAGTTTATACGAAAACTTTATTAAAACTTCTTATTATCTCGCTGGAAATAGTTTAGAAAAAGATATAAATATTATTTGTAAAGAAATTGATAACTTTCATAACATATTCTTGATAAATAACTTTTACATAAATAAATGCTAATTATTTTCAATAAATTTAATAAAATTTTCTTTTTTAATTATTAAATTTTTATAATAATTGCTATCTTTAATAATTTTTTTACTAACAAATTTTTGTGTTTTATCATCAACTTCTTGAACTTCAACCGGATCTGCTTCGAGTCTAAAATATTTTAAATTTAGAATTTTACTAATATCAGAGTATCTTGACTTAAATGTTTGTTCATATTGATGTTTATAGCTTGGTGTAATTTCATATATTTCTGCATCATTACTACAAAAAACACAATTTGAAAGTGCTGAACTAGTTGGGCTTATAATTTTTTTTGCTGACGCAAAAATTTCTATTTGTTCCATTATGCTATAAGTTTCTAAATCAATTATAGTGTAATCATTTTTTTTTAAAACATCTATTAAATCACTCTCGTTAACTAATCTCCTATAATTACTATTTTTTCTTGTTATATAAATTTTTTTTTGATTATTTATTTGTTTTCTAAATATTTGATTTAAAATTTTAATACTTGTTTTAATAGGGAAAAATTGAGGCATTAAAGAATTTTTAAAACTATAAAAATCATCATCTAAATAAATAAACTTGTTTAATTTAATTTTTCGTATTTTCAAAATTTGCTCTATAAAATCTCTCGTTCTATTCGAGGTATTTCTATGAATCGCAATATCTACGTCTTCATCAGGAATGAAAAATAATCTAGGAATAAAAGTTAAAAGATTTCTATAATAATTATTTCCCGTGCTTGATCCCAATACTAAAGTATCTTTAAATATTTTATAATTTAATTTATTTTTAGTAAAATTTTCAAAAAATTCTTTACTAAAGTAATGTTTATATTCGTGATTCTCTCTCCACTTGTAGATATCAATAAAAGTTTGATTTTCTTCAGAAATAGGGAAATAGTTGAAAGAATCTAAATAAAAATTTCCTTTATAAATTTTACATGCAATTTTTAATTTCTCTAAATAAGTAGATAAAAATCTAAAGTTTATTTCATCATCGTTAATTATTTGTGATTCGCTTAAATTTTCTACAACCATTTTTTAACTATCATATTTATAATCAAATTCATTGATCAGCCATTCATCTAATTTAGAAATGTATTCTTTTGTTTCACTACTATAAAAATATTTGTACATTTCATTACTTTTAATTCTATTTGTATTATAGGAAGTCAAATTAATACCTAAAAATTCCTCCAACTTTTCTAGTTCTTCATATTTAAATATTTTATTTACTGCCTTTTGATTTTCAGAGTCTAATAACCACCAACTTTGAGGCAAAATATTATAATTAGAGTTAGACTCAGGGATAATTTTTCTATTTCTTCCAATAAAATAAAGCCAAAATTTAAAAGTCTCTTTGGAATTATTTGAACCTATTTTATTCATAAAACTAACAGTATAATCTAAAAAATCTCTTGATAGATCATATCTTCGATCAATATCTAAATAAATACCTAAAGAGCTTTTTTCTTCTTTATTATGTCTAAGCATCATCACATTTTGAAAAATACTAAAAAATCTTGCCCATGGATTTCTTACTACACTAATTAATTGAACATCTTTTATGTTTAAATATTTTTTAATATACCATCCTGGTGAATGCTCATCCCATTTAATTTTTTTACTAAATAATGAGGACTCAACCGTTCTTCTTAAATCAACACTCCCAGTTATATTTTCCATAATTGATTTACGAATAGCTTTTCCTGCAGTTTTAGGAATATGAACAAAAATATAATGTTTATTATTTTTTTGAAAATAAATCATATATCAATGAATTAATATACTAAATATTAAAATCTTTAAATTTAAATGATTACAAAGATATAAGGAATAATCAATAATATTATTAATATAGAAAAAATAATTATAACTTTCCTCATTTTAAACATCCGAGAAGAGTCAGGATCCTAACCTCAAGATCCATAATTTTCATCCATGTTGTTGATTTTGGGGCATAATTAATCATTGTCAGGATGCCATATTTCAAATTCACAGTTATCTAAAAGATAATTAATAATCCTAGAAATAAAAGTACCATGGCTAACGAGAGCTATTCTTTTTTCTGGTCTTTTTTTAATCCAATTCTTAAACATTAAAACACGCTTATCTAAATCTTCCATAGACTCAAAAATTATTTTTTTTTCATTTATAGGTATATCATTATTCCACCAAAAATTTTTTAATTTACCAAAGTGAAAATTAGGAAATTCTTTTTGAAGAATTGCAGGTTGCTTGCCCACTTCACTTGAGCATAAACAATGCTCCCTAGTGAAAGGTAGAATTAAAGCATCTTGAACTAAGTTTGGAAATATTAGACTAAAAGTTTGTAAAGCTCTTGTCAAAGGTGAACAAAGCATTAAATCAAAATCTATATTTTTTAATTTTTTTTGAGCATTTTGCGCTTGTTTTTTCCCAATGGCTGTTAGTTTGGCATCATAATAAAAATTGGGATTATCTAAGTCAAGAGCCACATTTGCTTCTGATTGCCCATGTCTAATTAAATAAATTTCTTTATTCATTAATAAAATATAAACCTATATATAAAATTAATATATATTCTCCAAATATTTTTTTGTTCTTATATTATTTCAAATAGAAATGAAATAAATTAGAATTTTTTCTAATTATAAATATTTATATGTCAAATAAGTCATCAATTAAAAATCTTTTACATTTATCGATACCAATTTTTTTTGCTAATCTAGCAATACCTTTAGTTGCTATTGTTGATACAGGGTTAATGGGCAATCTAGATGATGCGAGCTATCTCACTGCTACAAGCATTGCCTCAGGTCTGTTTTCCATGATTTTTTGGAGTTTTGGTTTTTTGCGAATGGGAACAGTAGGAATGGCAGCTCAGGCATATGGATCAAGCCAGTATAATGAAATTGCAGATTTAGTTATTAGAAATATTACTTTTGTAATTATCATATCATTACTTTTAATTCTACTTCAGCGATTTGTTTTTAATTTGGGTATACAAATATTTGATTTATCAAATGACACAGAAAAATATTTTAAAGATTATTTTGATATAAGAATTTATTCATCTTTTGGTGAATTAACCATTTTTGTCATAACTGGATTATTTATTGGCTTACAAAAAACTAAAACATCAAGCGTAATCGTTGGTTTTTTTTCTTTTACAAATATAATTTTTAGTTTATTTTTTGTTTTATATTTCAATTTGAATGTAAAAGGTGTTGCTCTAGGCACATTAGTCTCATCAACTCTAACTTCTTTTATATTTTTAATTTATACCTTCTTTGAATTAAAAAAATTAATAAATATAAACTTTAATATTAAAAAAATTTTTAATTTTAAAAAAATTCAAAATATATTTAATATTAACTTTAATATCTTTATCAGATCAGTTCTTCTAACTTTTTCTTTCTTATTCTTTACCTATTTGGGAAATACTATTAGTGAAGATGTTGTTGCTGCTAATGCAATTTTAATTAATCTTATTTTTTTATCTGCATTTATTCTGGATGCCTATGCCTTTTCAACAGAAGGTATTGTTGGTTATTCAATAGGATCAAAAAATATTATATTACTAAGGGATGTTATTAAGAATTCCTTTATTTTAAGTGCCTCTACAGGTTTGTTAATTTCCTTATTATATTTCTTTGTTAAAAATCATTTCATTTCTTTAATGACTGATCTTCCAAATATTGAAGCGATTAGTTTATCTTACTCTCATTGGGTCGTTATCATTCCTTTTATTTCTTCATTTTGTTATCAGTTTGATGGAATTTTTGTAGGTGCTTCTCAAACTAAAGAATTGAGAAACGCCATGATCTTTTCTGTATGTATCTATATTCTGTGTGCCATATATCTAATTAATAATTTTGGTAATTTAGGCATATGGATATCATTAAGTATATTTTTTATTGCAAGAGCATTAACTTTATTTGCTTATCTTGAGCGAATTTACAAAAAGATATAATAAATATTATAATTTGAAATGGCGCGCCCGAGAAGAGTCGAACTCCTAACCTCCAGATCCGTAGTCTGGCGCTCTATCCAATTGAGCTACGGGCG
>PTKV01000007.1 GCA_002937895.1 Alphaproteobacteria bacterium MarineAlpha5_Bin9
TCTATTTTTTAATAACAAAGAAGATATTTTAAAATAGTTATTAAAAGTTTTAATTTTTTCAGAAGAATTAATTTTAATAATATTTATCTTTTAAAGATTTAATTTTTTTAAATTATCATTAATTTTTTTATATATGTTGTTATCTATTAGAATAAATTTTTTTGAGTTATTATTTTTGAGAGAAATTAAAAATTTATTACTTTCTCCTTTTCCAATAATTATTTTATGTTTTGTTTTGTTTATATTAAAACTTATTATTTTTTTCATAATTTAATCAAATATTTTTAAAAAATTAGTAAAACAGTTATCTATTGAATAATTGTTTTTTATTATTAAATCTGCTTTTAGATAATATTCTTTTCTATTTTTATCCAAATCTTTCAAGACTTTATTAAGGTCTTTATTAATTATCAAAGGTCTATTTCTAGAATATTGTAATCTTTTATACAATATATTCAAGTCTACTTGCAAAAAAATTGAATATGAAAAGTCATTTATTAATTTTCTATTTTCCTTATTTATTAATGATCCTCCCCCTAAAGAGATAATGATATTTTTTTTAGTAATTATTTTTTTAATGATTTTTGATTCTATTTTTCTAAAATACTCTTCCCCTTTATCTTGAAAAATAGACTTAATACTTGATTGCTGATCTTCTATGATTTGTCTGTCAGTATCAAAATGTTGTATAGAGAAATAATTGCTTAATTTTTTTCCAAAACTTGATTTTCCTGAGCCCATATGACCAATAATCGCAATATTTCTCTTTCCTTTATCCATAAGTATCTTTTTTATTGATTTGATTTTCATATTTTTGACAATTTTTAGTATAATTAGTAAAATAATGTTTAAAAAATTATTTTAATCTATATTTAGCGCGAATATTACTCTTTATGAAAAACATTTATATCATACTTTTAACAATTTTTGTCTTAATTATTATAGGTTTATTTTTTATAGATATTCCCTCTCCATCAAAAATAATTAAGGAACAATACCAAATTACAATCGAATGATCAAAAAATTTTTATTAATTTTGTTACTTATCATATCATTTTCTTCTTTATCCGCTGCAGAAATACAGATTATAGACTTACATTCGTCTAAATCTGCAAATGAAGAAAATAACACAGGCAAAGATGAAGTTATTCTTTCAGAAAATACTGAAGCGACAACAATAAATCTAGATGAAGAAGATTTATTAACTGAAGAAGTTGATATTAATGAATTAAATAAAAATAATGATTCTGCAGAAATTAATGAAGAAACAATTCTAGAAAATGAAAACATCGAATCAAATTTAGTATCAAATACTAACATACTTTCAGTTCCGGGTTATTGGGAAAAATCCAATAAATTAGATTTAGACTTTTTCTTTAATGAAGTTAAATTATCTCATTCAGAAATTATTAATAACAATTTTATTGAAACTCTAACTAATTTTTCAGATATACCTCAAATGTATAGTCAATCTGAATTTGATTATTTACGAATTAATTTGTTAATGAAATTAGGATATAAAGAAAAAGTTCAAGATTTTATAAAGAATATAAATACTTATGATTCATATGTTGATTTTTATAATTTTCTTCAGTTAGATTATTATTTGATTACCAACAATCTTACAGAAGCATGTAGTTTTAAAAATAGTTTTCAAGATGACTATAATGATAAAAATAATTTTATATTAAAAGTAAATATTTTTTGTTCTTTTTTAGAAAATAAAATAGATGAAGCAGATTTATTAAATTCTTTACTAATTGAACTAAATGATAAAGATCAAATTTTTCAGAACCTATATGATAATTTGAAAAATAAATCTGAAGATACCAACCTACAATTTAATAATGAAATAGAAAAATCTTCATTTTCATTATATAGTGCTATGATTAGAATTGGAAATCTACCTTTTGATGAAAAATTTCTTGAATTTGATCCCTCTAATCTTTGTATACCTATTGTTTTAAGCGCCTCTACAGATATAGCATTACGATTAAAAGCTGCACATATAGGTTATAATTTAGGCTTATTTGATGCGGAAAGTCTATCAGCTCTTTACCAAACTGTAGATTTTACAAAGGATGAATTAACCAATTGGGAAAACACTTTAAAAATTAATACAAATAACCCAGAAATAATAATGGCTCTTTTATTTCAAAATGTAAGGATACAGTTGTTAGAGATTACAAAATTAGAGGCACTTCAAATATTTTGGCAATTTGCTGAGAATAATAATTTTGAAAAATTGGCATATGAAGTGACAAAAAATCTGTTTATATCAACAAAGCCTTCAGCAGAACTGTCGGATTATGCTTTGAAATTAGCCAAAGCTCATATTGCAAATAACAATTTTGAAGAATCAGAAAAATGGATTCTTTTTGCAAAAAATTATACCACTAGTTCAAGTGAATATAATACTGAAGACATATTAAATATAGAATTTTTAAATAATTTATATCAACAAGAAATTAACGATGATTTTATAATTCTTCTAGAGCAGAATTTTGAAAAAATATTTTTAAATAATGGCTCAACAAATATTCAAAATGAATTATTTAAATCTATTTTATCTTTAATTATAGATAATAATGAATTAATCGATAATTTAAAAATAAAAAAGAAAGTATTTGACGAAAGATTAATGCCATCAAAATTCTTAATTGATTCATTTAATTCGTCTGTAGATAATGAAAAAATTGGAGAAATGATTTTAATTGCGATGGTATCATTAAATGATAAAACATGGAAAACTATTCATCCTGAACATTTAGTAATTTTGTTAAATGGTTTTATAGAATCTAATCAAGAAAAATTATTTAGAAATTTACTTATTGAAATATTTGAAGATAGTAAAATTATATAATGATCCAATATTTAGATTTTGAAAAGCAAATAAAGATTATTGATGAAAAAATTAATAATAACAATTTAAATGATAATAAATTAATAGAAAATTTACATAATGAAAGAAATTTACTTATAAAGAAAATTTATTCAAACTTAAGCTCTTGGCAAAGAGTTCAGATTGCCCGTCATCCAAATAGGCCTCATACATTGGATTATATCCAAAACATTTTTAGTGATTTTGTAAATTTGTCTGGAGATAGAAAATTTTCTGAAGATAAAGCTATTATTGCGGGTTTTGGAAAAATAGAAAATATTTCAGTGATGATAATAGGAACTGAAAAAGGAAATTCAATGGAATCAAGAATTAAACATAATTTTGGCATGGCTAAGCCAGAGGGATATAGAAAAGCTCAAAGAATGTTTCAAATAGCTGAAAAATTTAAACTACCTATAATTACTCTTGTTGATACAGCTGGAGCATTTCCTGGCAAGGAGGCAGAGGAAAGAGGTCAGGCTGAATCAATTGCAAAATGTATATCTTTAAGTCTTAAAATTAAAACTCCTATTATTTCAATCATAATAGGAGAGGGGGGATCAGGTGGAGCAATAGCTTTAGCAACTGCAGATATTGTAATGATGTTAGAAAATTCTATTTATTCCGTGATCTCACCCGAAGGATGTGCTTCAATATTGTGGAGAGACCAGGAAGCTACTGAGACTGCCGCAGAGTCATTAAAATTGACTGCATCTGAATGTTTAAAATTAAATGTAATTAATAATATAATTCCAGAAAAAGTAGGCGGTGCTCATCGAAATAGAGAGGAACAATATAATTTAGTAAAAAAACATATTCTAGATAATTTAATAAATTTAAGAAATATTTCTATAGAAGATCTAGTAAATAAAAGAAATAATAAATTTTTAGAATTATAAATTATTTTCCATGGCAGTGTTTATATTTTTTACCTGATCCACAAGGGCAAGGAGAATTCCTTGGAATTTTTTTTGAAATAAAAGATGTATTTACTTTTTTAGTTGTTTGATCTTTCTTATTATTTGCAACTAATTCTATATTAAAAACTGTTTTAATCACTTTTTCATTCTGTGCTGAAAGCATTTCATCAAAATAATTAAAAGATTCTATTCTATATTCGTTAAACGGATCTTTTCCACCCATTGCTCTTAAGCTCACACTGCCTCTTAAAGAATCCATTGCTGCAAGATGATCTTGCCAATCTTTGTCAATTTGATAGAGCATCACCCTTTTTTCAGCAAATTTCATAAGTTCTTTACTATATTTAATTATTTTTTCATTATATTTTTGATCTATTTGATCTATTAATCTTTTTTTAATTTCTGACTCATCAACCCCCTCTTCATCTATCCATTCGGTAATTGGAAGTTCTAATCCAAAGACTTCATTAATTTTACTTTTTAATAATTCACCTTCCCATTCATTAGAATATTTCTTTTTTGGGATAAATTCTTCAATATAATTATCAATAACATCGTTTGTCATCTCTTTAATTGTTTCAGAATGATCTTCAGACATTAAAATATCTTTGCGATTTTTGTAAATAATTTTTCTTTGATCATTTAATATATCATCAAATTTAATTATTTGTTTTCTAAGATCATAATTATGAGCTTCAACTTTTTGTTGAGCTCTTTCTAATGCTTTTGTAATAAGATTATGGGTAATTGCCTCTCCTTTGTTAACTCCAAGCTTATTTAAAACACTCTCTAGAGTTTTTGAACCGAAAATTCTCATCAAATCATCTTCTAAGGAAAGATAAAAAATACTTTCACCAATATCTCCTTGTCTTCCAGATCGTCCTCTTAATTGATTGTCTATTCTTCTGCTTTCATGTCTTTCGGTTCCAATAATTAAAAGACCACCAGCTTGTATTGCTTCTTTTTTTAATTCAATTTTATTTTCGCTAGCACCTCCTAGTTGGATATCTGTACCTCTTCCTGCCATATTTGTTGATATAGTAACACTTCCAGGAATCCCAGATTTTGCAATTATTTCTGCCTCTTTTTCATGAAACTTAGCATTTAAAACACTGTGTTTAATATTATTTTTAAAAAGTAAATTAGCTATTATTTCAGAACTTTTTACCGAAGTTGTACCTATTAAAATTGGTTGTTTAATTATATTTCTTTCTTTGACCAATTTAATTATTGCATCATATTTTTCTTCTTTAGTCATATAAATTTGATCTTCTCGATCTTTTCTTATTATTTTTAAATTAGGGGGTATTTCAACTACATCTAAATTATATATTCCTTTAAATTCTGGAGCTTCAGTTAAAGCAGTTCCTGTCATTCCACTAAGTTTGTTGTAACCTCTAAAGAAATTTTGATAGGTAATTGAGGCAATAGTTTGATTTTCTTTTTGAATATTTAAATTTTCTTTTGCTTCAATTGCTTGGTGTAATCCATCACCAAATCTTCTTCCTTCCATTGGTCTTCCTGTTAAGTCATCTATGATTATTATTTGATTATCTTTAATTATGTAATCTTTATCTTTTATAAAAAGATTGTTTGCTCTTAAAGCTTGAGTAATATGATGATTCAAAGTAAGATTTTCTATGTCTTGAAGTGTGCCTTGACTTATTAATCCTTCATTTTTAAGAAGTTTTTCAATAGTTTCCATTCCTTTTGAAGTGAGGAGAGCGGTTTTAGATTCTTCATTGATTTCATAATCATCATTTTTTAAAAATTTTACTGTTGAATTAATTATAGGATATAATTCTACTGAGTTTTTTGATTCACTCGATATAACCAAAGGTGTTCTAGCTTCATCAATTAAAATACTATCAACTTCATCGACAATTGCAAAATTATTATCTTTAAAAAATAAATTTTCATATGAGCTTTGTAAGTTATCTCTTAAAAAATCAAAACCAATAGTATGATTAGTAGCATAAACTATATCGCAGTTATAATTTTTATGTTTTTCATTGTAATCTGTTTTTGAGGTAACACAACCAACAGAGAGATCTAAAAATTTATAAATTTCACCCATCCATTTTGAATCTCTTTCTGCTAAGTAGTCATTAACAGTTATTATGTGTACAGGTTTGTTATTTAAAGAATTTAAATAAGCAGCAAGTGTTGCTACTAAAGTTTTTCCTTCACCAGTTTTCATTTCAGCAATCATGCCGTTATGAAGAACTATGCCTCCGTATAGTTGTACATCAAAATGGCGGAGATTTAGAGTTCTTTTAGAAGCCTCTCTTACTACTGCAAATGCCTCTGGGAGTATATTGTCTAAAGAATATTCTTTGTTTATTTTATCTTTAAAAATCTTTGTTTTATCTTTTAAATCTTGATCTGAAAGAATTTCAAGTTCAGCCTCATAATTATTAATTTTTTCTATTGTTTTATTGTAAGATTTTAATAATTTAGAGCTAGAATTTCCAAAAAATTTATTAACAAAATTCAACATTTTTAAGTAATTGTTTTCAGATATCACATTAAAAAATAATCTGCTATAGAGTTTTTATAAATAATGCGATAATAAAAAATTATGACAATTAAATATATTTCTCCTTTTAAACCAAAAAAATTTATCGAATTTATACCTAAAAATTTAAACATATATACATTTCATGCTGGTTTTAAAAGAAAGAAAAATGATTTATTAATAATTAGGTTTAAAAAACCATTTCGAATTTCTGCAGTATATACCAAATCAACTCTTGAGGCTGCTCCTATAAAATGGGACAAAAATTTAAAATCAGACTTTTGTGAAGTTCTAATAGTAAATTCTGGAAATGCTAATGCTTTTACAGGAGTTAAAGGATTAAAAGAAATAAACAAGTATATTACAATTGCTGCTAAAGTTTTTAAGTGTAAAAAAAATAAAATTTACGTTTCATCTACTGGCATAATAGGTGAACAACTAGATTCTAACCTTATAATATCAAAAATTAAATTGATCAAAAAAACAAAAAAAACTGGACTTCTAAATGCCGCAAAGGCTATTATGACTACTGACACATTTCCGAAAATAATAAAAGAAGGAATTAATATTAATTCTCATAAAATAGATATTTATGGAATTGCAAAAGGTTCAGGTATGATAGCTCCAAACATGGGAACCATGTTGTCTTACATTTTTATAGATACTAAACTTAATAAATCAGAAATTGATTTTCTATTAAAGAGAAATGTTGAAAATACTTTTAATTCTATAACTGTAGATGGCGATACTTCTACTAATGATACAGTAATGCTTTTCTCTTCAAATCATGATAATTTGAATTACAAAGGAAAAAGATCAAAGTTAATTGATTTAATTTCTAAAAAATTAGAGAAAGTTATGTCTAATCTTTCCATGCAAATTATCTCTGATGGTGAAGGCATAAATAAATTAATAAAAGTTAATGTAGTTAAAGCTAAGTCAAAAAACCAAGCAAACAAAATAGCATTTGCTATTGCAAATTCTATTTTGGTTAAATCAGCAATAAATGGTGAAGATCCTAATTGGGGAAGATTAATTATGGCTATAGGGAAAACTCTAGAAAAAATTGATCCAGCTAAACTATCTATTAAAATTGGAAATCAAAAAATTATATTTAAGGGAAATAAAAAGAATTTTAAAACTAGAGAATTAATCAAATATATGAAAAATAAAAAAATTGCTTTAGATATTGATTTAGGAGTTGGAAAATATAATAAAGTTGTATGGGGAAATGATTTATCTCATAAATATCTTGAAATAAATTCTGAATATAGCAGTTAATGTTAATAAATTTTTATGAATAATATAATAAATAATTTTGAAACATATATTATTGATCAAGACAAATTAATTAATTCACAAATTATTGGACTTAAATATTTAGAATTAATTAAAAATAAGCTAATTCAAGAAATTTTAATCAAAGAAAATAAAGATATTTTAGATCCAATTAAAAAAATAAATAATAAGCTAGATATAAAAGAATTAGTAAATAAAGAAGGAATAAAATTATCATATAACATTGAATTTTTTAATGCACCAGAATCTTTAAAAAATTATAAAATTGAAAATGATATGATGATTTTGATTTTTCAAGGTTTTGTGAATTTAGAAATTACTGATAAATTTGAAAAAGAAAAAAAAATGAAATTTAAATTATCAAAAAACAGTGGTATAGTGATAAGTAAAGATACTATTATTTCCAGAGAAATTCCTAAAGAGACAATATTAATTAGTTTTTTTATTGAATAATATAATATAAATAATTTAAATATATATAATAATTATATGATAAGAAATGATTTTTAATGATAGTTTTTAATCTTATTTGTAACAATTGTAATTTTGAATTTGATGGTTGGTTTAGTGATTCAAAAGAATTTATTAAACAAAAAAAGAAGAAAATAATAATTTGTCCATCATGTAATAGTTTTGAAATTAATAAAGCAATTATGGCTCCAAATGTATCTTCAAAAAGTAATTCTAAAAATAAAAAATCAAAACAAACTATAATAAATAAAATAGATAAGTATAAAAAAATAATTGAAAAAAATTTTGATTATGTTGGAGAAAATTTTACTGAAGAAGCAAAAAAAATTAAGTATGGAGAAACACCAGAGCGACCTATTTATGGTGAAGCCAATATTGAGGAAACAAAGGAGTTAATTGATGAAGAAATCCCCTTTACTCATCTTCCTTGGAAGCCAGATAAAAAAACTAATTAATTTTTTTAGCAGTAAAAAAATAATTTACTTTATTCATATTTTTTGAAAGCTGCCATTGATTAATTAAAGGATTAAAAACTAAACCAGTTATGTCTATCACCTTAAAATTTATTTTAGTAAAATATTTTGTTAATTGGGAAGGTTTTACAAATTTTTTATATTGATGAGTATTTTTGGGTATCCAATTAAGATAATTTTCAGCTACATTAATAACTAATATTTTCGATAAAATTGTTTTATTAATTGTTGAGAGAATAATTATACCATCCTTTTTTAAATAATTTTTAATGTAATTTAATATTGATTTCCAATCAGATAAATGCTCAATTACTTCAAGAAGTAATATTACATCATATTTTGTCTCTAAATTTAATGAATCTAAATCTTGCTTAATATATTTAATTTTTAAATTAGATATCTTAGAATGTTCCCTGGCTATTTTTATATTATTTGCTACAAAATCTATACCAGTAACTTTAGCACCAAGTTTAGCTAATGGCTCTGAAGTTAAACCACCCCCACAACCAAGATCAAGAAATGTTAATCCTTTTAATGGATTGTTAGAGGATTTATTTCTTATATTAATATGATTGAGTATATAATCTATTCTAATTGGATTAATTTTATGTAATACTTTGAATTTACCATTAGTTTTCCACCATTCTTGAGCAAGATCATTAAAATGATTTAATTCTATATTTTTATTCATATATCTTGTTTGTTTTAAATAAAAATAATATGGATAACAATCAATTAAATATATTTAAATATGAAAATCTTAGTAATGAAATTTGGAGGCACGTCTGTAGCCGACATTAAAAAGCTTAAAAATGTGGCTATAAAAGTAAAACGAAATTCAAAAAAATATAAGGTAGTTGTAGTTTTATCTGCAATGGCAGGAGAAACAAATAAACTTCAAAAATATTTAGATATTGTTTCAGAAAAATCCTCATATTCTTCTGATTTAGTAATCACTTCTGGTGAACATGTATCTGTAGGACTTTTATCAATAATATTAAATAAATTAAAAGTTAAATCTATCTGTCTCTTAGGTTGGCAAATTCCAATTATAACAGATAATTCATATGGTAAGGCAAGAATATTAAAAATTAATAATAAAATAATTAAAAATTATTTTAAAAAAAATGAAGTAATAATTGTTCCTGGTTTTCAGGGTATAAGCAAAGAAGGTAAAATTTCATCCTTAGGAAGAGGCGGTTCAGATACAACTGCAGTAGCCTTAGCGTGTTCTTTAAAAGCAACAAGATGTGATATTTATACTGATGTTGATGGAGTGTATTCAACAGATCCAAATATAGATAAAAAAGCAAAAAAAATTAAGAAAATATCTTATGAGGAAATGTTAGAAATGGCTTCTCTTGGAGCAAAAGTTCTTCAAACTAGATCTGTAGAATTAGCAATGAAAAATAATTTGGTTTTACAAGTATTATCATCTTTAAATAATTCTCCTGGAACTTTTATAGTTAATGAGAAAAATTTAATAGAAAAAGAAATGGTAACTGGAATTTCATATACGAAAAATGAAGCTAAAATTACTATTTCAGGTATTCCAGACAAACCAGGAGTTTCATCACTTATCTTTGGTATTTTATCTGATAGTAACATTAATGTAGATATGATAGTTCAAAATATATCTCAAGATGGTTTAAGAGCTAATGTAACTTTTACTGTACAAGAAAGAGAAATGAATTTAGCTAAAAAAATTTTAGAAAAAAATAGAGATTTAATAGATTTTCATTATATCTCTACAAATGCTGATGTTTCAAAAGTTTCAGTTATTGGGGTAGGTATGAAATCTCAATCAGGTGTAGCGAAAAAAATGTTTAAAGCTTTAGCTGATTTAAAAATAAATATATTAGCTATTTCAACTTCTGAAATTAAGATTAGTGTTTTAATAAATAGAAAAATGACAAATAAAGCAGTAAAAAAGCTCCATAAAGCTTATGTATTATAGTAAAAATGCAATAATTTGACTGTATTTAATATCTATAATATAGGTAAATTAATGAGTGTAGGTGATATTTTAAAAACAGCTAGATTAGATAAAGGATTTACTTTAGACCAAGTTAGTCAAAATTTAAAAATCTCTAAGCATTATCTTGAAGCAATAGAAAAAAACAATTTTGATAAAACAGCTGGTAGAGTTTATGACTTAGGCTTTATTCGATCTTACTCAGAATTTCTAGAACTTGAATCAAATAAAATTATTTCAATTTATAAAAAGCAAGTTTCATTTGATTCAATATCCAATGAAATAAATTTACCAAAGCCTGCTCAAATGTTTCAAATTTCTCAAGTATCAAAATTATTATCTATAATTGGGATTGTTGGAATAAGCACATCTTTTTATATTATGTTTATCTCACCTACAAAATTAGGCAATAATAATAATTTTGCTATTACCTCTTTAATACCAGAAGAAAATATAGCTGAATTAGAAAAAATTGAATTAGAAGTTGGTTTAAAAGAAATTAATCTAGCAAAGAATGCATTAAAAAAAGATTTATTTAAAAAGGATTTAAATCAAATAAATATTGATAAAGATAATCAATTAATTAAAAATACTTCAAAGCAATTGAATGTAGTAGCCAATATTTCAAATGAATCAGTTGACACAGAGATTCAAAACATTGTTACTTTGAGATTATCTGAACCTACTTGGATACAAGTTAGAAATAATGAAAATGAAATAATACTTAGTAAATTAATGAAAAAAAATGATGAATTTGTCTATTCGTTATTAGATAATTATTCTATTACGACAGGAAATGCAGGAAATATATATATTTTAATCGGAGGTAAATTAAAGGGTAAACTTGGTAAAAAAGGTCAAGTATTAGATTCTGTAATTTTAACAGAAAATTATTTTAGTAATTAACAAATAAATTTTTAATGTTAAGAAGTTATCAAAAGATAAAAAGAAGAGTAACTAAAGAAATAAATGTTGGAGATGTAAAAATAGGTGGAAGTGCTCCAATTTCTGTTCAAACTATGACAAATACATTAACTTCCGATGTAAAATCAACAGTTAATCAAATAAAAAAAATTGAAAAAGCCGGAGCTGATTTAGTTAGAGTCTCTGTTCCTGATGAGGAATCCTCAAAATCACTAAAAGAAATTGTTAAAAAATCAAAAATTCCTGTTATTGCTGATGTTCATTTTCATTATAAAAGAGCTATTGAGTCAGCAAATAGTGGAGCTTCATGTTTGAGGATTAATCCAGGAAATATAGGTTCGAAAGAAAAAATTAAAGATGTAATTCAATCTGCTAAAGATAACAATTGTTCTATTAGAATAGGTGTTAATGCAGGGAGCTTAGAAAAAAAAATTTTAGAAAAATATGGAGAACCTAATCCAGAGGCTTTAGTTGAGAGTGCATTAAATAATATTAAAATTCTTGAAGATAATGATTTTTATAACTTTAAAATTAGCGTAAAAGCCTCTGATGTTTTTTTATCTATAAAAGCTTATGAAAGCTTGTCAAAAAAATGTAATTATCCTCTTCATTTAGGGATAACTGAAGCAGGAGCAAAACGGTTTGGTTCGGTGAAATCTTCCATTGGAATAGGAAATTTATTGTTAAAAGGTATAGGCGATACAATTAGAATTTCTCTAACAGATTCACCTGAAGAAGAAGTTAAGGTTGGTTTTGATATATTAAAAAGTCTGAATTTAAGACACCGAGGTGTAAAAATTATATCCTGCCCATCTTGTGCAAGACAGCAATTTGAAGTGATTAATGTGGTTAAAAAACTTGAGAAATCTCTAGAAGATGTGAAAACTCCTATTACAGTTTCTATTATTGGTTGTGTAGTTAATGGTCCTGGAGAGGCAACAATGACGAATATTGGTATTACTGGTGGAGGAAACAATACTCACATGATATATATAGATGGAGAAAAGAATCACAGAATAACTAATGAGGATTTAGTCCCGTACTTATCTTCGTTAATTAGAAAAAAGGCCTTAGAAAAAAAAAATTAAAAAAATACAAGTAAATGTCAATTATACAACCTGCTAGAGGAACTCATGATTATTATGGAGATAAAATTAATCTCTATAATAGGATAAGATCTATTATATCTAAAATTGCGAAAATATACGATTTTAAAGAAATTCAAACTCCAATTTTTGAATTGAGTAATTTATTTAAAAAACCATTGGGAGAAAATTCAGATGTGATTCTTAAAGAAATGTACACATTTGAAGATAAAAATGAAACCATGCTTTCTCTCAGGCCAGAATTTACGACTCCTATAATTAGAGCTGCTATTTCAAATAATTTAATAAGTAATTTGCCACTTAAGTTGTTTAGTTTTGGCCCTACTTTCAGAAGAGAAAGACCACAAAAAGGGAGATACAGACAGTTTAATCAAATCAATTTTGAGATTTTTGGTACTCATGATCCTTATTCAGATGTTGAACTTATTAATCTAGCAGATAAGTTTTTAAAGGAAATTTTTTCAATAAATAAACTTATAGAGCAAAATATTACGCTAGAAATAAATTCTCTTGGAGATATACATACCATACAAAAATATAAAGAAAATTTAACAACTTATTATGAAAAATATAAGTTTGATTTATCAGAAGACTCTGTAAAAAAAATTAAATTGAATCCTTTAAGAATTTTAGATTCAAAAAAAGAAATAGATAATAAAATTAATCTTGGTGCTCCAAAAATTAAAAATTTTTATTCTAAAGAATCGCATCAAGCATTTGATAAAGTGCAATCATATCTTAATAATGAAAATATTTCTTATAAAATTAATAACAACTTAGTTAGAGGACTTGATTATTATTGTCACACAGTTTTTGAGTATAAGACTTCTAATTTAGGAACGCAGGATACTTTAATTGGTGGCGGAAGATATGATGGTTTAATAAAAAATATAGGAGGGCCAGACGTTCCTGGAGTAGGTTGGGCTGGAGGGGTTGAAAGAATTTTATTAATGTTAAAAAATTTAAAAGAAAACAAGGCAATTGTTGAATTGATAATTCTTGATGATGAATCAAAAGAATATGGCACAAAAATACTCTCAAGTTTGAGAAATAAAAATGTATCAACTAAATATAGTTATAATAAGAACATAAAAAAAATACTTAAAAGAGCAAGCAATGAAAATATTAATTTTGTAATTATTGTTGGCGAAAATGAACTTAACAATAAAACTTTTGTTTTAAAGGATTTAAAAAAAGAAAAACAAGAAATTATAAAAATTGCAGAACTAGATGAAATTATAAAAAATGAAAGATTTAAATCAGAAAATTGAAAATATTTTACAAAAGTTTAAAGAAATAGAAATTAAACTTTCTGAGTCAAGTGGTTTGAATAGCAATACTTTAATTAAATTAAATAAAGAGTATGCCGATTTGAATCCAGTAGTAGATAAAATTAATTTATATAATAAGTGTATTTCAAATATTAATGGAATTAATGAGTTAATTAATGATGAAGATAATCAAATTAAATCTGAGGCTGAAAAAGAGTTAGTAAAAGAAAAAAAAAATTTGGAAATTATTGAAAATGAATTGCTTAGATTGTTAATACCAAAAGATATAAATGATAATAAAAATTCAATATTAGAAATAAGAGCTGGGACCGGAGGTGAAGAAGCATCGTTGTTTGCAGCCAATCTTTTTAATATGTATCAAAAATATTCTGATTTAAAAAATTGGAAATTTGAAATTATGTCCCTTTCGGAAACTGGATTGAAAGGTATAAAAGAGGTAGTTTGTAACATTAAAGGTAATAATGTTTTTTCTAGATTAAAATTTGAGTCTGGAGTTCATCGTGTGCAAAGAATACCTGTTACTGAAACAGGTGGGAGAATTCATACATCAGCTGCCACAGTAGCAGTTTTACCTGAAGCTGAAGAAGTGGACATAGTAATTGAAGAAAAAGATCTAAGAATTGACGTTTTTAGATCTAGTGGACCAGGAGGTCAATCAGTTAATACTACTGATAGTGCAGTTAGAATTACCCATATTCCTTCAGGTATCGTTGTTTCGCAACAAGATGAAAAATCTCAACACAAAAATAAATCTAAAGCTATGAAAATTTTACGTTCTAGAATTCTAGACAGAGAAATTCAAATCAAGAATATTGAAAGAGCAGAAAAAAGAAAATCACAAGTTGGTTCAGGAGATAGATCTGAAAGAATTAGAACTTATAATTTTCCTCAAGGTAGAATTTCTGATCATAGAATTAACTTAACAATATATAAATTAAATGAAGTTTTAGAGGGCAATCTAGATGAAGTTATTGATCCTTTGATTATTGATAATGAAACAAAGCTAATATCTGAATTAAATAATGATTAATTTTATCACCTTTCATTTAGAAAAACTTAAAACAAATAAAATTTCTAATCCTGAATTTGAACTCAGACTTCTTTTCAATTATTGTTCTATAAATAAAAAAGAAATTTTTTTAAATGATTTTAATTTAAATAAAATTAATCTAATAAAATTTAAAAATGCATTTCAAAGAAGAATTTTTCATGAACCTTTATCTAAAATATTTAATATAAAAGAATTCTATAGTCTAAATTTTTATGTTAACAATAAAGTTTTAGATCCAAGGCCCGAAACAGAATTTATAATTGATGCTGTAAAAGATTTTTTTTTAAATAATGAGTCTTCAATTAAGATATGTGATCTTGGCACAGGTTCAGGTTGCTTAGCAATAACACTGGCAAAAATTTATAAAAATTCTAAAATATTAGCAACAGATATATCTAAAGATGCTTTAAATGTTGCAAAAAAAAATGCAATAATTCATAATGTTCAAAACCGTATAGACTTTAAGTTTTGTAACTGGATTAAAAATAAAGATATATTTGATATTATAGTTTGCAATCCTCCATACTTATCTGAAAAAGATTATATTAAATGTGATCAAAATATTAGAAAATATGAGCCAAAAATCGCATTATTAGGAGGTAAAAATGGTCTTAAGTATTTTTCTGAATTATCAATAATTTTTAGAGAAATATCTCATCATAAATCATTGATATTTGTTGAAATAGGCCACAGACAACTCGAACAAGTATTAACTATTTTTAAAAATAATGACCTAATTCCATTAAAAATTATTAAAGATTATCAACAAATTAATAGAGTGATAGTGCTTAAAAAAAGACAAAGAAAGAAAAAACTTGAAAAGTAGAAAAATAAATGTATGAGAGTGAATATATAGTATAATAATAGATATAATCTATTAATTATATTTCCAATAATATATGTAGGTTAATTTGAATTTTACAAGAAGAAATAGTCGTTCGTCGTATAGACATAAGAGAACAAATAGTGGTTATAAGCATCCAAGTTCATATGCTGGAAATAAAAACCGCTCAAGAGGTAACGTTTCACAGCTATATGAAAAATATTTTAAACTTGCAAAAGAAGCATCTTCTTCAGGAGATAGAATTCAGGCTGAATATTATTGGCAGTATGTTGATCATTATTCACGTACTATGTTTGAAAACGGTATAAAAACTGAACCTCTTTCAACAAATTTTGAAAATGAAAAACCTGAAATAGCCAAAAATGATTCTAATTCAGCTAGTAATAAAAAAGAAAAAAAAGAACTAAATAATGTAGAAAAATTAAGTGAAGAAGATAATATTGAATCTGATGATTCATCTATAGATCAAGTTTCTTTTATTTCAAATCCTGTTAAAAAATAAATAAATTTATTCATATAAATTAAACAAAAAATCAGAATATCTTTTTTTAACAATTTTCTTGAATTCTTTTAATTCATTTCCTTCTAATTTTTTTCCTGAAGGAAGCTTTAGTGTTAAAGGATTTATTTGTTTGTTTTGATAAATAATTTCATAGTGGAGATGAGGGCCTGTAGAACGTCCTGTTGATCCAACGAAACCTATGATTTGTCCTTGTTTTACTTTGCTACCTTTACTTATATCTTTTTGATATCCATTTAAATGTGCATATGCTGTTTTATACGAATTATTATGCCTAATTCTTATATATTTACCATATGCACCATTTCTTCCAATGTATTCTACAACTCCATTTCCCGCAGCAAATATAGGTGTTCCTATAGGGGCAGCGAAATCTATTCCTCTATGCATTTTATTATAGCCTAAAATAGGATGCATTCTCATTCCGAATGTTGAAGATAATTTTGCTCCATCAATTGGAGTTTTCATTAGAGCTTTTTTTACATTTTTTCCCTCTCTATCAAAATAATCTATGTAACCTTCTGTTGTTTTAAAAGCAAAATATTCTAAATCATTTTTTTCAAAAATTATATTTGTGTATATTATATTTCCATAAGAAACTGTTCTTCTATTTTCATTGTAAAAAACTTCATACATTACCTGCAATTTGTTTCCTTTTTTAATATCTCTTTGAAAATCTAAATCAAAGCTATATAATCTTATTAAATCATTTAGTATTGAAGTTGGGATATTATCATCTCTTCCATCCCTAAAAATAGAATAATTAATAATTACATCATTTGAAACAAGTTCTTTATATATAGGTATTTCAATAATTTCAGATTTAAAATTGTTGTTAGAAATTTTTTCAATTTTTAAATCAGTTTTGAAATTCAGTGGGATTAATATTTTAATTAATTCTTGTGTTTTATTTGTAAATATATAAATTTTATGTCCAATATTTAACTTTCTTAGATCAAATTTATCATTTATCATTTTAATAATTTTTTGTTTTTCTTCATTATTTTCTATAAAAGGGTTTATTAATTGTGAAAATGTATCATTTTTTTTTACTATTAAGACGCTTTCATTTAGCTCAGCATTCAACTCTTTATTATTTATAGTTAATTTATCATCTAATATATTATTCGATTTTTCATTTTCTTTTAAAATTTTATTTTCCTTTTTAAGTATTGATTTATTTATATTTATTTTTAATATAGAGTTGTATTTATAAAGTGAATTATAACCTTGGTAAAAATAAAATATTGATAAAGTTAAAAAAGAAAATATAAAAATAAATTTAGCTAAGTTGTTAAATAGACTATACATAAATTAAAATTAATTTATAAATTATTTGTAATTTTTTCTCAAACTTAATAATTTTTTTGAAATTATGACGAATAACAAGTAATATAGTTCTATATGGGTGCGTAGCTCAGTGGTAGAGTATTGCCTTGACATGGCAAGGGTCACAGGTTCAAGTCCTGTCGCACCCACCAAAAATTATATTTTTTTTGATCTTGTAGCAATATAAACTCCAGCTGAACTTATCAAAAGTCCTAAAATATCATATTTGGATATATCTTCTTTTAAAAAAATCCAAGCCATACAAGCAGATACTGGAGCTATTAAAAAAAATAGATTTGAAGTTTTGCTGGCAGTTCCTATTTTTATTAAATACATTAATATCGTAAAAGCTCCAAAAGAAATTGCTATAATTTGCCAGCTCATTGATAAAACAAATTGATAATTAAAATCAATATAAGGATCTTCCACAAGTAACATAATTAAAAACAAAAAAATACTAGCGCCGATAGCTTGATAAAAATTACTTACTGCAAGAGGCAACTTGTCACTTAATTTTTTTTGCCATAAAGTTGCTGTTGTGGCTGCTAATAAAGCAACTATAATAGAAACTAATGCTATTAGAGGTATATTTTGTTCAAAATCATAACCAATAACAAAAAAAGTTCCTAAAAAACCAAATAAAATTCCTATCCATTGTTTCCATGTAACTTCTTCTTTAAGAAAAGGACCCGCTAAAAGATTTGTAAGTATTGGCTGAAGTGAAACAATCAAAGCACCTATTGTTGCTGATAAACCTAAAGAAAATGAATAGAAGACTCCCCCAAGGTAAAATCCATGAAATAGTATCCCAGATAAACATGCTTCAGTTAATGCTTTCTTATTAACAATTATCTTTTTTCCAAGGTAAATTGAAAAAATTAAAAAACCTATTGCTACTATTACAAATCGAAAGGATAGTGAAGCAAAGGGTGAGGCATTTTCAACAATAACTTTACTAGTTATGAAAGCAGATGACCACAATATTACAAAAAATAGTGAGAAAATTTGAGGCATATTAAATAAATTATAATTATAATTTAAATTAGAACTTGTATATTTATTTTATTATACTAGTTTATATAGATGAAAGAAACTTTAACTGCTCTTACTCTAGCTTTTCTAATTTTTTTGATTATTGATGGTATTTGGCTGTCAATAGCAGTAAAATATATTTATAGACCTTATTTGGGAGATATTATTTCAGATAAGCCCGTGATTTGGGCAGCAGTTTTATTTTATCTATTGTTTCCTATTGGATTGACATTAGTTGTTATTAATCCAACGATGATAAATGGAGATATAATGAAAGCAATGTTTCTAGGCGCTATTTTTGGTCTAGTTGCTTATGGTACTTATAATTTGACTAATATGGCAACTGTAAAAAATTGGGCTTATCAAATTGTAATTATAGATATGATATGGGGTTCTTTACTTACAGGTATAACTTCAGGATTAACTGTTTTTTTAATTAAATTGTTTTATAATAATTAATATTTTCTTTTAATTATATAGCGAATTATTTCTTCTAAATGATTCCATTTATTAAAATAAAGCTTATTATTACTTATAAAATCTTCAATTAATTTTTCACAAAAATCAATAATATTTCTTTTATTTATATGATTTATGATTGTGCTTTTTCCTTGAATTTTATCTTTACCCGGTGTTTTTCCTAGAAGATTATAATCACTAATTAAATCAAGATAATCATCAATTATTTGAAACACTAATCCAAAATTAGAACCAAAATTTTTTGCAAATTTTATTTCTCTATTTGATCGTTTAGCAATTAAAAATGGAGATAAGCATGAATATTCAAATAATTTTCCAGTTTTCATTTTATACATTTTTATTATATTTTTTTTACTAATTTTTTTGTTCTCAAATTTTAAATCAAGTGACTGTCCTCCAGCTAGTCCTTTAATACCTGTAGAAACAGATAGTAAATTTATTAATTCTAGTCTGATTTTATAACTATCATGAATCAAATTATCTGATAATATTTCAAATGCTAAATCGTGTAAACTATCACCAGCTAAAATAGCTTCCGCTTCATTGTATTTTTTATGAACACTTAACTTTCCTCTTCTATAATCATCATCATCCATTGATGGTAAATCATCATGTATTAGTGAATAGGAGTGAATACATTCTACAGCAGCTGACAAATATAATGAGTTATTTTTTTTCAATCCAACAATTTCAGAAAAAGTATCTATTAAAAATGGACGGATTCTCTTTCCCCCATTCATCGCTCCATAAATAATGACTTCAGATAAGCTTTCCTTTGGCAATTTTTTAAGTAATAATTTATGAAAAAAATTATTAAATTTTTCACTGTTTTTTTTAATCTTTGTGCTAGTATTATACTTCATTTGATTTAAATAACATGTTGTATAATGTAATTCTATAGGATTAAATATGATTATAACAAAACTTTTGCTATTTAAATTTATATATTTTTATGCGAATTGAAGAAGAAATAAAACTTGATTACTCAGATGTTCTTTTTAGACCTAAAAGAAGCACTCTAAGTAGTAGAAAAGAAGTAAACTTATCGAGAGTATATAAATTTAAATATAGCAATCATGAATGGGAAGGAATACCTATAATTTCTTCTAATATGGATGGTGTGGGAGAATTGGAAGTAGCAAAAGTTTTATCAGATTATCAAATTATGACTTCTCTTACTAAACACCATGATCTAAAAAAAATATCAAACTGTAAATATATAAAAGATATATATAAATATATTGCATTAAGTTGTGGAACTAGTAAAAATAGTTATGAAAGACTTAATGAGATATTAAAAGAAAATAGTTTTTTTGAATTTATTTGTATAGATATAGCAAATGGATATTCAGAACACTTTAGTAAGTTTGTTTCAAATGTAAGAGAAAATCATCCTACAAAAACAATTATAGCCGGCAATGTTGTTACGGCAGATATGACTCAGGAATTGATTTTAAGTGGAGCTGACATTGTTAAAGTTGGAATTGGCCCAGGTAGTGTTTGCACAACAAGAATTCAAACTGGAGTTGGCTATCCTCAATTGAGCGCTGTTATAGAGTGCGCTGATGCTGCTCATGGATTGGGAGCTCATATTATAGCTGATGGAGGATGTACTTGCCCAGGTGATGTTGCAAAAGCTTTTGGCGGAGGAGCAGATTTTGTTATGCTAGGCGGTATGCTTGCAGGTCATAAAGAAGGAGGAGGTCAAATAGTTAAATTAAATGATAAAGAATATGTTGAATTTTATGGATCAAGCTCAGAAGAAGCAAATAATAAACATTATGGGGGATTGAATGATTATCGTTCAAGTGAAGGAAAAAAAGTAATGTTACCATATAGAGGAGATTTAAATTTAACAGTAAAAGATATTTTAGGGGGAATCAGAAGCAGTTGTACTTATGTAGGTGCTCCAACATTAAAACAATTAAGTAAATGCACAACTTTTGTTAGGGTAAACAATCAATACAATGATACTTTTGGAAAAAGTTAGATACCTAAAGCGCAACCATCTTTTCGGGAATCAGAACCTCCTACAAAAACTCCATTTTTATAATCAACAAAGATAGCTTGAGCTCCTCCTAGTGGATTACTAGTATATATTAAATTATGACCAATTTTTTTTAATTTTGAAAAAATATCTTCAGGAATCGTTTTTTCTAAATATAATTTATCATTTAGGCAGAATGCTCTAGGAAAATCTATAGCTTCTTGAATATTCATTTCATAATCAAATATATTTTGAAGTAAATTAGCCTGACCTACTGGTTGATATTGACCACCCATAACACCAAATGAAAGTAAAGGATTAAGATCTTTGGTGGTTATCATGCCAGGAATTATTGTATGCAGTGGTCTTTTATTACCATTTATAGAATTTGGATGTCCTGGGGTTAATCTAAAATTGACACCTCTGTTTTGAAGAAGAATTCCTGTTTTTTTAGTTGTAATGCCGCTTCCATAAGCAAAACATATTGAATTTATAAAAGATACAGCATTTTGATCTTTATCTACAACAGTTATATAAACTGTTTCTGGATGAGCAGTGATTGTAAAATTTTTTGGCATATAACATTTATCCATGCTAATTTTTTCAAATAGATTTTTTATATTTTCTTCTGAAATCAATGACTTAATATCTATTTTCATTGATTTAGGATCTCCAAGCATTTTTTCTTTAATTTCGAAAACAATTTTTGTAACTTCAGCTTGAATATGCAATCTTTCAAAGCTTAGAGGCTTTATATTTTTAAAATTAAACTTATCTAGAATTGCCATCATTAATAATACAGTTACTCCAGGACCATTAGGAGGACATTGGTGTAATAAATTATTTTTATATTCATGAAAAATGCTATTTGTTACAATAGTGTTTTGATTATTTAAATCTTCTATATCGTGACAACCTCCAAGTTCGTTTAAACTATCAACAATGTCTTGAGCTATATATCCATTGTAGAAATCATTTATTCCATTCTTGCCAATTGATTTTAGTGTATCAGCTAAATTTATATTTTTATGTATTTCTTTAAAATTATATAGATAATCATTTTTTAAAAAAATTTTTCTTGATATTTCATTTTTTTTTAATTTTTCAATATTATTTTTTAAACTTTCAGAAACAATTTCGTATATAGGGAATCCATAACGTGCATAATTTTCTGCTTGAAAAAATAATTGCTCAAATTCTAATTTTCCATAACTTTCATGCATAGTTTTCCATGCATGAACAGCCCCTGGAACTGTAACAGAATGTGGACTAGTTAATTCAATTTTATCAATATTTTTTTTCTTAAAAAACTCTAATGATGCTTTTTTTGGTGCAATGCCAGAACCATTAAATGATACGACATTTTTTCCATTTATTGAGATTAATGCAAAACAATCTCCTCCCACTCCTGTAGAGCCAGGTTCAACAACTGATTGTACGGCTGAAGCGGCTATAGCAGCATCAATCGCATTCCCACCTTTTTTAAGTATAGAAATTGCTTCCAAAGTACTTAAAGGGTGGGAAGTAGCAGCAATTCCTTTATTACTTAAGATATTTGATCTTCCAGGAATTTGAATATTTCTCATATATATTATTTATTTTTAAAGAATTGACATAATATAGCTTTGAATTTAATAGCCAATATAAATTATTTTGTTATGAAAGTAAGATGTTCTTTAAAATCAGCTAAAAAAAGAGACAAAGATTGTAAAATTGTACGAAGAAAAGGTAGACTTTACGTCATAAATAAAAAAAATCCAAGAATGAAAGCCAGACAGGGCTAATTTACTTCAGATAAAAATTTTTCAACTTCTAGAGCAGCCATACATCCCATACCAGCTGCTGTTACTGCTTGCCTATATATTTTATCTTTAACATCTCCAGCAGCATAAACCCCTTTGATACTGGTCTCAGTACTATCAGGTTTTGTAATAATATAATTGTTATCATCCATGTTTAATTTACCTTTAAATAATGAAGTAGCTGGATCATGACCTATTGCTATAAAAGTTCCTGAAACATTTAAATTACTAGTTTCACCTGTTTTAGTATCTTCTAAAATTAAATTAGTTAATTGTTTTGGCTGATCAATACCTTCAAATTCTTTTACTTTTTTATTCCATAGAATATTAATTTTTGAATTTTTAAAAAGTCTATCTTGTAAAATTTTTTCAGATCTTAATTTTTCTCTTCTATGAATTAATGTTACTTTAGAAGCAAAATTAGTTAGGTATAATGCTTCTTCTGCAGCAGTATTTCCCCCACCTATTACAGCAACCTCTTTTTCTTTAAAGAAAAAGCCATCACAGGTTGCGCAAGCTGAAATCCCATATCCTTTATATTTTTCTTCAGACTCTATTTTTAACCATCTTGCTTGAGCCCCTGTTGCAATAATTATACTTTTGGATTCATATTTAATACCAGATTCTCCCATTGAGCAAAAAGGTGAATTTTTTACACTGACTTCAGTTATAATATCATTTTTGATTTGAGTGCCAACCTTTTCAGCTTGTTTTTTCATTTCTTCCATTAACCAAGGTCCTTGGATTATATTTTCATATCCTGGATAATTTTCTACATCAGTAGTTATAGTAAGTTGCCCTCCTGGTTCTAGACCAGTTACTACAATAGGTTTTAAATTAGCTCTAGCAGCATAAATTGCTGCAGTATACCCAGCTGGACCTGAACCAATAATTAAAACATCTGTTTTGAATACTTCTTTCATAAATTTAAATTATATTTTACTCAACAGGAAAATCTGTTTTAAATGTTACATAGTTTATTTGGATACATCTTCTTTCTTTAATAATTTGTTTTTTTTCTAATCCATGCCAAGTGTCTTGCCCAGATGAAAAGAAATAACCGCAATTATTTTCATATTTAATAGTTTTTACTACTTCAAATTTGTCATTATATAAATCCGTACCTAAATTTTTAGGTTCATTAAAAGGATTACACCAAATCATCATAGTCATTAGTTTTTCTTCAATATCTTTATGAGGTTTGAGCCAAAAACCTTTTTTATCACCTATTAATTCCAATCTTACATATGAGTTTTCTAGGTCTTTATTTAAATAATCAGAAATTTTTTTATAAATATCTTTTTTTTGTAAACTTTTTATTAATTTTCTTAAATTAGGAAAATAATCTTCATTATTTTTTGTTAAAAACAATCTCAATTTTCCATCAATACCCCCACCAGTATGATCAGCTGCTCTTGTTCCATCATAAGATCTATCACCTTTAGGAATTGTTGCAGTTCCAATTTCATCTAATGTTATTTTATCTAAACAATCCGAGATTTCCCAATGTTTAAAAGGATTAGTATGCTCTATAATATTATCTAAATTCATATATTTTCTTTATTTAATATTCTTATTCTTAAAATGCTAGCAATTCTTTTAGCTTCATTTAAAGACTTATAATTCCAAGTACTTAAATTATAAGAAATTTTTCTAGTTATACCCAATTTTTCAAATTCATTGTGAAAATTTTCAAATCTAACACTTTTTCTTTTAAAAGGTAAATCATATATATAAACCGGTTTTCCTGTAAAGGCACATTCTGATATCATTGATGTTGAGTCAGAAGTAACAATAAAAAACTTGGAATTTTTAAGACAATATAAATAAGGATTAATTCCTTTTTTTTCCCAAATGAAAGCTTTATCACCTAAACTATTTTTTATTTTGTTGATTATATTATCAGTTGTTCTTCTAGAAGGAACTATAAAATATGAAAAATTTTTGTTTTTAGAAATTATATCTTTAAGAAAAGATATTATTTTATCTGTTTCATAATTAGAAAAATGGTAATGATTATTTGGGCCTCCTATAATTATAGAAATTATATTTTTTTTAGAATCTAAATAAAAATTATCTTTATTATTTAAAATTTTTTCTTTAGTTAAATGGTGTAATGCACCTGTTGAATTTATAACATTTTTGCCTACAAATCTATCATGGTTTGGAGCAATCACGAAATCAAATTTATTAGGATTAATTTTAGGATTTTGGATATGGATTGTAGTAATTTTTTTTTTAAAAACACTTTTTAAATATAATGAAGCATATACGCTTTTTCTCCCGCATGATATTACCATAAAAGGTAAATCATTTAATCTAAATTTATTTTTAAATATAAATTGATTAAAAGGTAAAAAACCTGGTTGTAATATTGACCAAGGAAAAAATAATGCAGTTTTAATTTCACTAATATTTTTTGAGAATTGTTGAGCTAATCCATTGACTTGATTTCTCATACCTTGTGAGCCATCAGTAATAGTCCAAATTAATTTTTTATCAAAAGTCAAAATAAAATTTTAAATAAATTTAACAGAAATTATATTATATATTTTTATACCTTTAGGGCTATTCACTTCCACTAAATCTTGTTTTTTCTTACCAATTAAAGCCCTTGCTATAGGACTTGTAACAGATATTTTTTTATTTTTTACATCAGATTCATACTCACCTACAATTTGGTAAGTTGATGTTTCTCCGCTATCTTGATCTTGTATTTTAACAGTTGCACCAAACTTTACTTCATTTCCAGATAATTTTGATACATCAATTATTTCTGCATTTGCAATTGCTGATTCAAGATCGATTATTTTACCTTCTATTAAGCTTTGTTGTTCTTTTGCATATTGGTATTCAGCATTTTCTGACAAGTCTCCATGACTTCTAGCTTCAGCAATTGCTTCAATAATTTTTGGTCTTTCAGTATTAACTAGTATTTTTAATTCATCTTGTAATTTACTATAACCAGAAGAAGTCATTGGAATTTTGTTCATATTATAATATTTTTCTATAAAAAAAAAATAAAGTCAATAATTTAATTAATTTATAAGGATTGGAGAGGCATTACAGATAAATCATGCTCTTTTATGTATTTTATAGCTTTAACTCCTACCTTAGCACTATTAAGGTTGGTAAAATAAGGTATATTATTCATTAAAGCAGTTCTTCTTATGCTAAAACTATCTTTTATTGATATCTGAGTTTTAGTGGTATTTATTACCAAATTTATTTTGCTATTTATTAATAATTCAACAATATGCGGGCTTCCTTCCTCAACTTTATTTATGTGAAAGGAGTTTATACCATGAATTTTTAAAAATCTTTTAGTTCCTTTCGTTGCAAATAATTTAAATTTTAAATTACTCAATAACTTCGCTATGGGAATTATTTTATGTTTATTATCATCATCAATGGATAAAAAAACGTTGCCTTTTTTAGGAAGATTAATTCCTGATCCAATTTGACTCTTAATAAAGGCACCTATAAAATTTTTGTCAACTCCCATGACTTCACCTGTTGATTTCATTTCAGGTCCTAAAATTGGCTCAACTCCATCAAATTTATTAAAAGGAAATACAGGTCCTTTTAAAGTAAATATTTTCTTTTTAGTATTTGATTTTGGAAGAAGTTTTTTTAAACTTAAACCTAACATAACTTTTGCAGCAATTTTTACTATGGGAATACCTATTGATTTTGCAACAAATGGGATAGTTCTGCTTGCCCTTGGATTAACTTCTAAAACGTATACTTTATTATCTTTTATAGCAATTTGTGTATTCATTAAACCAACAACTTTTATTTTTTTTGCTATTTTTTTAACAGTTTGGATTATTTCGTTTTTTATTTTGGAATTAATTGAAAAGGTTGGAATTGAACAAGCACTATCTCCGGAATGCACACCAGCTTCTTCAATGTGTTCCATTATTCCTGCAATAAAAATAAAACCTTTTTTATCTCTTATTAAATCAACATCTATTTCTTTTGCATTGGTTAAATACTGATCAATAAGTATAGAATTATTTGAAGAAGCTTTGAGAGCATTTAAAGAAAAATATTTAAGACTTTTTTCATCTCTAGCTATTTCCATTGCTCTTCCACCTAAAACATAAGATGGTCTAACTAAAATTGGATAACCTATTTTTTTAGAGATTTTTATAATTTGCTTTATGTTTTTACCTATTCCATTTAAAGGTTGTTGAATTTTAATTTTTTTCAAAACTTTACTAAATAAATCTCTATCTTCGGCCAAATCAATTGATTGAGTAGAAGTCCCTAAGATCTTAATTTTTTGATTTTCTAATTCTTTTGCTATTTTTAAAGGGGTTTGACCACCAAATTGAACAAATATCCCTAGCACTTTTCCATTTTGATTTTCCTTATTATAAATTTCTATTACACTTTCAGCATTTAATGGTTCAAAATAAAGTCTATCTGCAGTATCATAGTCAGTAGAAACGGTCTCCGGATTGCAGTTGATCATAATTGTTTCTATTCCAATTTCTCTCAAGCCATATACTGCGTGAACACAACAATAATCAAATTCAATTCCTTGACCAATTCTGTTTGGCCCCCCACCCAAAATTATTACTTTATTTTTTGAAGAAGGATTTGATTCACAAAACTTTTTATTTTCAAAGCTCCAATCATAGGTAGAATATAAATATGGTGTTTTAGAATTAAATTCACCAGCACAAGTATCTACCAATCTAAAAACTGGTCTTATATCTAATTTATATCTTTTTTTTCTGATATAGCTTTCATCTAATTTTTTAATTTTGGCTATTTTTTTATCACTAAAACCTAATTTTTTTGCTGATAATAATATTTGTTTATTAAGTTTGTTATCTTTTAAAAATTTTTCAAATTTTATAATTTCATTTATTTTACTAACAAACCAATAATCATATTTTGTTTCTTTACAAATTTGTTTAATACTATATCCAAGTCTGAGAGACTCACCTACAACCAATAGTCTATCTGATGATTTTTTTCTTAGATTCTCTAAAGCATTATTTTTATTTATTAATAAATTTTTTGGAAGATCAAGACCATCTAATCCATATTCAAGAGATGTAAATCCTTTTTGAAGTGATTCACAAAAATTTCTTCCAATGCTCATAGTTTCACCAACAGATTTCATTGAAGTAGTAAGTGTTGAGTCTGTTGAAGAAAATTTCTCGAATGTAAATCTTGGTATTTTAGTTACTATATAATCTATACTAGGTTCAAAACTTGCAGGAGTAGTTTTCGTTATATCATTTTTAAGTTCATCTAAAGTATAGCCCACAGCTAATTTAGCAGCTATTTTTGCTATTGGAAATCCTGTAGCTTTTGATGCGAGTGCCGAAGATCGGCTTACTCGAGGATTCATCTCAATAACATTTATCTCACCATTTTTTGGATTAATAGCAAACTGAACATTTGATCCACCAGTATCAACTCCAATTTTTCGCAATACTTTAATACTAGCATTTCTAAGTATTTGGTATTCTTTATCTGTTAATGTTAAAATAGGTGCAACTGTAATACTGTCTCCAGTATGAATTCCCATAGGATCTACATTCTCTATTGAACAAACAATTATACAATTATCTTTTGAATCTCTTATTACTTCCATTTCATATTCTTTCCATCCAGCTACAGATTTTTCAATCAAAATTTGATTAGTTGGACTTGCTAAAATTCCTCTTTTACATAAATTAATAAACTCTTTATTATTATGAACTAATCCACCACCTGTGCCGCCAAGTGTAAAACTTGGTCTTATAACTAGAGGAAGCTTTAATTTATTTTTGACCTTAATTGCTTGATGAATATTATTAACTATTAAACTTTTAGGAGTAGATAAACCTATCTCGTCCATAGCTATTTTAAATTTTTCTCTATCCTCTGCTAATTCTATAGATTTAGGATTAGCCCCTATCATCTTAATATTATTCTTTTTTAAAATACCACTTTTAAAAAGTTCCATTGAAACATTAAGTGCGGTTTGTCCTCCCATTGTGGGAAGTAGGGCATCAGGTTTTTCGATTTTAATAATTTTTTCTATAAATTCTTTTGTTATTGGTTCTACATAAGTTTTATCAGCAATTTCTGGATCTGTCATAATTGTAGCTGGGTTTGAATTTACTAAAATAATTTTGAATCCTTCTTCTTTGAGTGATTTACAAGCCTGAGCACCAGAATAATCAAATTCACATGCCTGACCTATTACAATAGGGCCAGCTCCTATAATTAAAATTTTATTAATATCATTTCTTTTTGGCATATTTCTCAACTAGTTTTTTAAATTCTTTAAATAAATAATGACTATCATGAGGCCCTGGACTAGCCTCAGGATGATATTGAACGCTAAATACTGGTAAATATTTATGTTTTATTCCTTCGTTTGTTCCATCAAAAAGAGAGGTGTGAGTTTCCATAATATTTTTTGGAAAAGAACTTTTATCCACTTCAAACCCATGATTTTGAGATGTAATTTCAACTTTACCAGTTTTAATGTTTTTTACAGGATGGTTTGCTCCTCTATGCCCTTGAAACATTTTTTTTGTTTTACATCCCAGTGCAATACTTATTAATTGATGACCAAGACAAATGCCAAAAATGGGAATTTTATTTTTAATTAGTTTGTTTAAAGTTTTTTTAACATATAAACTAGTTGCAAAAGGATCACCAGGACCATTTGAAAGAAAAATTCCCTTAGGTTTAATTGACATAATTTCTTTAAAAGATGCATCAGCTTTAAGGATATGGCATTCAAAATTATTATTATTTAAGCATCTTATTATATTTTTTTTTATACCATAATCTAAACAAGCAATAATATGTCTTTTCTTATTATTATTAACTAAATACTTGTTTTTTTTGATATCCCATATACTTTCATTAGATTTATAATTTGAAGTAGTTGTAACAATTTTAGCTAGATCCAAATTTTTTAGACCTTTCCATTTTTTTATTTCTTTTTTAAAAAAATTAAATTTATTATTATTTTCGATATTTATTATAGCAGCTTTAATCGCCCCTTTTTTTGCTAAGAGCCTTGTTAGATATCTAGTATCAATATTGCTAATACAAGTAATATTATTTTTAGATAAAAAAAAATCCAAACTTTTTTGACCTCTCCAATTACTAAAATTTTTTATTTCTTGATTTATAATGCATCCACAAGCATGAATTTTAGAAGATTCTAAATCAAGTTTATTTGTTCCAACAATGCCAATATGTGGAAATGTAAAAGTAATGATTTGTTTAGCATAAGATGGATCAGTTAATATTTCTTCATATCCTGTTTGAGAAGTGTTAAAACAAAGCTCCCCTATAGTATTTGTTTTAGAACCTATGCCTTTTCCAAATAATATTTCTCCATTTTCAAGTAAAAGCGCTGCTGTTGGTTTATTTAGGGTCGATTCTTTATCTTTTTTATCCAACATTAATTTAGGCAAACGGCCGTTTAGTAGGCATTTTGAGAGGTTTAGTCAAGGACTAGTTGTATTTAATTGTATCAGTTATAATACTTTAAGAGCTTTTATTATTCGATTCTAAAATATATAGGAGGATAAATGGACTTAAGAAAAAAAATTGATGAAAAATATAAAATAGCTATTAAATCAAGACAAATCGATGAAGCTAACACTTTAAAACTTATTCGTAGTGCCATAAAGGATAAAGATATAGAAAATAGATCTGGAGACAATTCTAAACTTATTGATAATAATAAAATTTTGTCATTATTACAAAATTTAATTAAACAAAGAAAAGACTCTATAGAATCTTTCAAAAAAGCATCTAGAAACGATCTCGTTCAAACTGAGGAAAAAGAAATTGAAATAATTAATCAATTTTTACCTAAACAACTAATGGAATCTGAAATTAAAGAAATAATAGAAAAATTTATTTCTGAAAACAAAATTGAGTCTATCAAGGATATGGGTAAGATAATGAGTTTTTTAAAATCAAATTATTCAGGAAGTTTAGATATGAGTTTGGCCGGAAAAATTTCTAAAAATTTACTTGGCTCACAGTAAATGAATTCAGATAATTCAGAACTTCAAAATATTAAAGATAGAATTATATTAAGCTCAGAAATTGAAAAAAAAACTCCAATAATCACAAAAGGTAATGACAAGTGGTGTTTATGTTTATTCCATAAAGAAAAAACACCATCCATGAAAATAGATGATGAGCAAGGTTTTTATTATTGTTTTGGTTGTGGAGCCAAAGGAGATATATTTAATATATATACTGATTTATATAATTATAACTTTTCTGATGCTGTGTCAGAATTAGCTCAAAAAACAGGAATTATACTTAATCAAAACAATCAAAAAAAAATTAAAAAAGATGAAAAAATTTTAAAAATATTAGAAGTTGCAACAAAATGGTTTGAAGAAAATTTATCAGAAAAAAAGTCTAATAATGTAAGTCAATATTTAAAGAAAAGAAATTTATCACAATCAACAATTAAAAATTTTAGAATTGGTTATTCTTATAATAATAAGAATTCAATATTTAATTTTCTAAAAAGCCACTCTTTCTCTGAAGCAGACATAATTAAAAGTAATTTAGTAAAAATAGATAAAAATAAAAAGTATAGAGATTATTTTTATAAAAGATTAATATTTCCTATTATTGACTCAAAATCACGTGTTATTGGATTTGGTGGTAGATCTCTCGACAATAGTAATCCAAAATATCTTAATTCACCAGAAAGTAATTTTTTTCAAAAAAGATACATTTTATATAATTTAAATGTTGCAAAGAAATACTCAAGAATAAAAAATAATTTGTTAATTTGCGAAGGTTATATGGATGTAATTTCACTTTATGAAAAGGGAATTAAAAGTGTAGTAGCCCCTCTTGGAACTTCTTTAACAGAACAACAATTAAATATTTTGTGGAAATATTGTAAAAAGCCTACAATTATGTTTGATGGCGATGTAGCTGGTGTCAAAGCATCTTATAAGATAGCTTTAATGAGTTTAAAATATATTAATTCAAATAAATTTCTTCAATTTATTAATCTGCCTACTAATGAAGATCCTGATTCTTTAATTAATAAAAATAGAAAAAGTTTTTTAGAATTTTTAAAAAATCCAATTTCTCTAATTAATTTTATTTTTGAACAAGTTAAAATAGCTAAATCTTTGAAAAGCACAGATGATAAAATAATTTTTGATAAATTTATTGATGATATTATAAATATGATAAATGATAAAAAAACAAAATATTTTTATAAGAATGAGTTTAAGTCTTTATTTTTTAATACATTAAGAAAAAATCACAATCAAAACAAAGGAATAAGAGTTGATATGTCTAAGAAAAATAATTCATTGTTAAAAAAACAAATTTATTCTTTTATAGCTACATATATTAACCACCCAAGTTTAAGGGATAAATTGACTGAAGTAATAAATAATTCAGATCTTCTTGATCAGAAGTGCAGCAAATTATTTATTAAAATTTCTAGTAAAGATTTTATAAGCAAGAATTCTGAAGAAGTTGTTAATGAAGCTAAAGACCAAGAATTTTCAGAAATTTTAAAAAATTGTTTAAATTCAGAAATTTATCAGCTTTTTCCTTATTCTTTCTATAAGTATAATAGTGATAAAGCTTTTGAAGAGGTTAAAGAATCTTGTAAAAACTTGAAGTCAAGACTTTTAAATTTGGAAAAATTAAATAAAAGCCTAGATAGTTTTAATAAAAACTCTAATTCTTTAAAATGGATAGAGTTGAAAGAAATAAGTAAAGAATTAATAGAAGATAGTAATAAACAATGAAAAAAAAGAAGAAAAATACTATTAAAAAGAAAATTTTAAAAAAAATAACAAAAAAGAAAATTATAAAATCAAAAAAAAATAAAAGCAAAAGTATTAGTAAAAAGAAGAAAAAAACACTTAAAAAAAATAAGACTATTTTAAAGAAAAAAAAGCTATCAAAAAAAGAGATAAAAATACAATTACTAAAAAAAGAAAAAGAAAAAGAATTAGCAAAAAAAAATAAATTTGAACTTAAAATACAATCTATAGTTACTAAAATAATTGAAAAACATAAGGTTGATGGAATATATACATCTAAAATTATTTCTAAGGGAATACCAAAAAAAATAAGAACTGATGAAAATATTTCTATAGTTCAAAACTTATTACTTAAAAATGGAATTTCAATATTAACTGAAGAAGAGGTAGCTGAATTAAAAAAAGAAAAAGATGAAGCGAATAATCTTCTAAAGAATAATGTTACTGAAAAAAGTCAAACTGGTAAAACTGATGATCCAGTAAGATTATATCTCAGAGATATGGGTTCAGTAGAATTATTAAGCAGAGAAGGTGAAATAGCAATAGCCAAAAGAATTGAAGCTGGAAGAGAAAAAATGATTGGGGCAATATGTGAAAGTCCCATGACTATAAGATCAATAATTAGTTGGAAAGATTCTATTAAAGAAGGAACTATGCTTTTAAGAGATATAGTAGATCTAGAAGCTACTTATGATATGTCTGATATCGGAGTTAAAATTGATGATACCCTTAAAATTATTGAAAATGCATCAAAAAAAGAAAATAAAATAGAAGATAAAAAAGAAAAATCAAAAAAAACATCAGCAATAGAAACAGAAGATGAAGAAAAAGATCCTGAAGAAATAGAAGAAGAGGAAGAAGAGGAAAGTTTAAATGTTTCACTTGCAGCTATGGAAGAAAAACTTAAACCTAAAGTTTTAAAAGATTTTGATGAAATTACAAAAAAATTTAAAAAACTACACAAATATAGTCTCGAATTAAGATCGATTAATAAAAAAGAAAATAAAATTTCATCTACAGAAAAAAAATATAAAAAAATTCAAAAAGAAATGATTGTTGCGATGAAAGGAGTGCATTTTAATAGTAATACTATTGAAGCCTTAATGGAAAGTTTGTATGAATTAAATAAGAAACTTTTAATGCGAGAAGGAAGACTTTTAAGATTAGCACTTTCAGTAGGCGTTTCTAGAGAAAGTTTTATACAAAGATATTTAGATTTTGATTTCAAAAAAAATTGGATACAATCTTTACTAAATTTAGATGACAAAAAATGGGGAAAATTCGTAAATAAAAACCATATAGAAATAAATAAGATATTAGAAGAAATAAAAGAAATAGAATTAGCTACAGAATTAGAATTAAATGAATTTAGAAGAATAGTTAATACTGTTCAACAAGGTGAAAGATCTGCTAATCGAGCAAAAAAAGAAATGATAGAATCTAATTTAAGATTAGTAATTTCTATAGCAAAAAAATATACAAATAGAGGACTTCAGTTCCTAGATTTGATTCAGGAAGGTAATATTGGATTAATGAAAGCAGTAGATAAATTTGAATACAGGAGAGGTTATAAGTTTTCAACATATGCAACCTGGTGGATTAGACAGGCAATTACAAGGTCAATAGCAGATCAAGCGAGAACTATAAGAATCCCAGTCCATATGATTGAGACTATAAACAAAATTGTAAGAACTACTAGACAGATTATGTCTGAAATTGGAAGAGAACCCACTCCTAAAGAATTAGCAGAGAGATTGCATATGCCTCTAGATAAAATAAAAAAAGTTTTGAAAATAGCTAAAGAACCAATTAGTTTAGAAACCCCAGTTGGAGATGAGGAAGATAGTTCATTAGGAGATTTTATTGAGGATAAAAATGCAATGGTACCAATTGATGCTGCTGTAAAAAGTTCACTCAGAGATACCACTACAAGAATATTATCTTCATTAACTCCAAGAGAAGAGCGAGTTTTAAGAATGCGTTTTGGTATTGGTATGAATAGTGATCACACCTTAGAAGAAGTAGGTCAACAATTTAGTGTAACAAGAGAGCGTATTAGACAAATTGAGGCAAAAGCTTTAAGAAAGCTTAAACACCCAACTAGAGCAAGAAAACTAAAAACATTTTTAGATGAATAATGGAACTAACTTTACTTGGCACTGGATGTCCAAAAGTAGATTATAAGAGATTTGGTCCTTCAAATTTAATTTCTTCAAAATCATCTAAAATTTTAATAGATTGTGGCTCTGGTGTTACACAGAGACTTGAGGAATTAAAAATATCTTCATCAGAAATAGATGCTTTATTGCTCACGCATTTGCATTCAGATCATGTTATTGATTTTTATCAATTGATAATTTCTAGTTGGCATTTAGATAGAAACAAATCATGGAAAATATATGGACCTAAAGGCACTAAGAAATTTTTATATTCATTAATGCAGGCTTGGAAAGTTGAAAGAGATCTGAGGATAAGTTATGAAAAACGGTCTTCTACAAAAGCTTTTAATTTAAATGTTAAAGAGTTTAAAAAATTTGGTGAAATTAAAATTAAAGATATTAACATCAATTATTTTGAAGTTGATCATAAACCTGTAAAATACGCTTATGGATTTAATTTTTTAAGAAAAAACAAAAAAATAACTATAAGTGGTGATACAAGACCTTGCGAAAATATTATGAAATATGGGAAATATTCTGATATTTTATTACATGAGGTATTTATAGATGGAGAAATCAAACCTTCTAAAGGTCTTAAAACAAAAAAAACTCTTCACAATGTGAAAAGTTACCATACTTCATCTAATGAAGTTGGAAAAATAGCAAAAATATGTAAGGCAAAAAAACTAGTTTTAACTCACTTTGTACCAACTAAGTTTAATGAAAAAAAATTAAAAAATCTTGTTAAAAAAGATTTTGGAAAAACACCTATTATTGGTAAAGATTTGCTTAAAATTTCTATTTAAATTTATAATATTAATTGAATCTTTACATATAGGTGTGTATTAACCTTATTTTAGGGCCCTTAGCTCAGCTGGTTAGAGCGCTCCGCTCATAACGGAGTGGTCCGGGGTTCAAGTCCCTGAGGGCCCACCAAAATTTTTTTAAAGATATTTTTAATAGTTGAATTATTTTATTATTTTATCGAAACTCAATTCGTTTTGTTTTTTTAGAGAAATATTAAAGTTTTCTAAATCATAATCTACTTTTTTTAACATTGAATTGAATTCAGATCTTTTTGTGAGAACCAGTGATATATCTGCAACTATTAAATCTATTACAAAAAATCTCCCTTTAGATTCTTTTATCCTCCAAGTAACAACAAAGCTATTATTTTGATCTAATATTTCCATATCTATTAATATTAGTTGATTTGATTCATCAATTTCAGTTTTAATTAAATTGTAAGATTGGTCTGCATAACCTTGCATCATAGAAGCTATGTTAAGAGCGAGATGTTTTTTAAATAATTTTATATATTCTTTTTTTAAGTCTTCATTTGCTGAAGCCCATGCTTTTCCTGCGACAAATTTAGCAATTCCGGCTCCAGCAAAGTTTGAATTTACTGTTTTTTCAACTATATTAAACCTTTCTAAATTGCTCAGAGATGAATTTTTGTAAGAATTTAAAATATTATCTACTTCTGATTGGAGCCACGTTGTTACTTCTTGAGCTTTTACATAGGTTGTTAATAAGAAAAATATTATTAATGTTTTTTTTATAAATTTCATAATTATTCAAATTCTATACTTATTATTGGAGCCGGGGCAGAAACATTATCTTCCTCATTTCTAATTGCTGCTTTTCTATTTTGATAATAAGAACTTCTTACTGCTGCATAATAATCTACAGAGTTGTTTCTTAATGCATTGACTTCATCAATAATTTTTGATCTATAGTCTATTGCATTACCTGTTATTCTATAAGGAATAAACCAGCCTTGATTTTGATCAATTAAAAAAGAGTTAATAGGATCATATGTATATGTTAAAAAAGTTCCTGCTGCATCTCTAACATTTGAAGGACCAAATATTGGAAGAACTACATAAAAACCATCTCCAACTCCCCACGCAGCAAGAGTTTGTCCAAAGTCTTCATCTTTCTCTTCAAGACCAACTCTAGAAGCAACATCTACAATTCCAACTAACCCAATAGTACTATTAATAACAAATCTACCTGTCGATTCTATTGCGTTTCCTCCTTGTCCTTGAAGCACTTGATTTATGATAATCAGAGGCATTCTAAGATTACCAAAAAAATTACTAATTCCACTTTGTAAAGGTGAGGGTAATTTTCTATAACCTTTAGCAGTCGGTTCAAGTATTAATTTATCTAAAACATTATTAAAACTAAATATTACTCTATTTAAAGGCTCGAGCGGATCATATACCTCATCTTCAAATGTTGATGTTTCAAAATCATTTGGATAGGTTGTAACGTTATCTGCTGTTTCAGCAGAAAACAATTGAAAAGAAAATAGAAATAATATTGTAAAAATTGTTTTTTTTAGAAAAATTTTCATAAATTCTATTATATTGTTTATTACGATTATTATTCTGATGTTATATTAATATAATTAAATTTGGTATATGAAAAATGTTTAAAAAAAATAAAAAATATCTTGATGAATTGAATATTCCTCAAAAACAAGCAGTTACAAACACTGAGGGCACGCATCTAGTATTAGCCGGAGCCGGAAGTGGGAAAACAAGAGTATTAATATATAGATTGATGCATCTGTTAATTGAAAATAAAGCACACCCATCTGAAATTTTAGCTGTGACATTTACCAATAAAGCTGCATCAGAAATGAAATCTAGAATAAATAAAATAATTTCAACACCCATAGAAAGTATGTGGATAGGAACTTTCCATTCATTATGTGTTAAAATATTAAGAAATCATTCAAAATTTGTAGGCTTAAAATCAAATTTTATAATTATAGATTCAGAAGACCAAAAAAAATTAATTAATCAAATCTGTGAAAGTGAAAAAATTGATTTAAAAGAGAAAAATTATAAATATTTTTATAATATTATCGATGGATTTAAAAATAATTATATCACTTTATCAAATATAAAAAATTTTACAAAAAAAATAGATAAAGATATTCTAAAAATTTATGAAAGATATGAAAAAGAATTGTTAAGATTAAATTGTGTTGATTTTGGAAATTTATTAATTCACACATTAACAATTTTTAATCAAAATAAAAATATTTTAGAAAAATATCAAAAACAATTTAAATATATATTAGTAGATGAATATCAAGATATAAATTTTACTCAGCAGCTATGGTTAAGATCTTTATATGAATTTAACAAAAATATATTTTGTGTAGGTGATGATGATCAGTCAATTTATTCTTGGCGAGGTGCTGATGTAAGTAATATTTTAAATTTTGAAAAAACATTTAACAAACCCAACATAATTAAGCTTGAGCAAAATTACCGCTCAACTCAAAATATTTTAGATGGGGCTTCTGGGTTAATTTCGATTAATGATGGTAGGTATGGAAAAAAATTATGGTCAGATAAAGGTAAAGGTGAAAAAATTAAGATACAAGGTTTTTGGGAAATAAAAGAGGAGGCAAATTTCATTAGTAATGAAATAGAAAATTTAATTTCTAAAAAAGTTCCATATAGTCAAATAGCAATACTATTACGTGTTTCTGCACATACAAGATCTTTTGAAGAGAGATTTATAAATATTGGTCTTCCATATAAAATTGTTGGGGGAATTAGATTTTATGAGAGAAGAGAAATTAAGGATATTATTTCATATTTCAGATTAATAAACAATTCAAATGATGATTTGGCTTTTGAAAGAATTATTAATATTCCCAAAAGAGGAGTAGGCAAAGTAACTTTAAAAAAAATTAGTAATGAAGCTAGAACAAATAATATTTCTAAATTCGAAGCTACTAAGAATATCCTAGATAATTTTTCATCTAATTTAAAAATTGAATTAAATGAATTTATCAAAAAGATTATTCAATGGAAAAAAATTAAAAATGAAATTTATCTTGAAGAATTAGCACAAATAATTTTAGAAGATTCAAAATATTTAAATTTATTAGAGCAAGAAGCTAAGATGTCATTAAATCCTGAAAATTTATCAAGATTAGATAATATTAAAGAATTAATTGAAAGTCTCAAAAATTTTAAAAATTTAGAGGGATTTTTGGAGCATGTGGGTTTAGTTATAGAAAATATCAATAATTCTAGTGATGAAAAAATAAATATTATGACTATGCATAGTTCAAAAGGTTTAGAATTTGATTATGTTTTTTTATCTGGATGGGAAGAAGAAGTTTTTCCTAGTAAAAGAACTGTTGAAGAATTGGGAAAGACAGGTTTAGAAGAAGAAAGAAGGCTTGCTTATGTCGCTTTAACACGAGCAAGGAAGAAAATACAAATCACCTATGTTAACCAAAACAGATATTCTTATATGTCACATGATCAAACCTTTCCTTCAAGGTTTATAAATGAACTCCCAAAACAAGTAATAGATTACAAAAACTCTTCAAATTTTCATGAAAATGATTTTGTAAGTGAATTTAGTAATTCATATGATAAATTCCAAGAAATAATTACCCCAGGAAGGCAGAGAATATTAGATAAATCTAATATTGATGAAATAGAGTGGGAATTCAATCAAGATTATTCTGAAAATGATTTCGATTTTATTGAAGGAAAAAAAGTGTACCATAACAAGTTTGGTTATGGGAAAATTATTGAATCTGAAGGAGAAAAGGTATCAGTTTTATTTAATAAAAACTTGATTAAAAAAATTTTTATTAAATATTTAAAAATTATCAACTAATCTTTTTAATCCACTCTTTTTCATTTATCATATTAATATTTAAATCCTTAGCTGCTTTAAATTTACTACCTGGATTTTCTCCATAAATTAGAAAATCAGTATTTTTTGATACTGAACTTAGTATTTTTGCACCAAGTTTTTGTGCTTTTTGTTTAGCTTCATCTCTAGAAAGAGTTATTAATTTTCCTGTAAAAACAATATTTTTATTATTAAAAATACTTTTAGTAATAATTTTTTTGAATTCATCAATTTCTAAAATATCCTCAAGTTGCTCTATAATTTTAATGTTTTCATAATTTTTAAAATATTTATTTATTGAATTAAGAACTTTTGGACCAATTCCATCAATATTAGATAGAAAAACTTCTAGGTTATTATTTGTTAAATTTTTTGGTTTTATAAATTCTTTTGCTAAAATTTTAGAAATAGTTTCCCCAACATGTCTAATACTTAATGAAAAAATAAATTTTTCAAAACTTACTTTTTTAGATTTTTTACATGATTGAATTAAATTATTATAAGATGTTTCTCCCCAACCTTCCATATTAATTATTTTATTTTTATGATTCTGAATCTTATAAATATCTACATAATTTTTTATTATATTTAGATCCCAAAAAAGCTTAACTTGTTTTTTCCCAAATCCTTCAATATTCATTGCTTTTTTACTTATAAAATGTTCGAGTTTGCCAATTAATTGATCTTTGCAATTAAATTCATTATTACAGCGGACTACAGCTTCATCAGGATCTTTAAAAGTTTTACTTCCACAAGAAGGGCATTTGATTGGAATTGAAATTTTTTCTTTTCTAGGGTTCCCTTTTTTTAAAACTTTTATTATTTGAGGAATTACATCTCCAGCTCTTTGAATTTCAACAATGTCTTCTTCTCTTATATCTTTTTTATTAATTTCATCAAAATTGTGTAGAGTTGCATTTGATACTATAACTCCTCCGATGTTTACAGGATTTAATCTAGCTACAGGAGTAATTGCTCCTGTTTTACCTACCTGATAATTAATCTTAGTAATTTTAGTTATTGATTTTTCTGATGAAAATTTTAAAGCAATTGCCCATCTTGGATTTTTACCAACAAAACCAAGCCTATTTTGAAAATTTAAGTCATTTAACTTATATACTATTCCATCAATATCATAGAGAATATTATTTCTCTCATTATTAATTTTGTTAAAATAATCAATCATTTCATTTATAGAATATGAAATTTTGAATAATTTATTTATAGGAATTCCCCATAATTTTAAGTCTGAATAGTAATCAGAGAGTTTAATATATTTATTTGAATTTTTACCTAAGCCGTGAGCAATAAATTTAAGAGGTCTTTTTCTAGTAATTTCTGGATCTAATTGTCTTAAACTTCCAGCTGCAGCATTTCTAGGATTTGAAAATTTTTCTTTTTCATTCAGTTTATCATTCAATTTTATAAAATCATGTTTATTTAAAAAAATTTCCCCTCTAATTTCAACTTCTTTGGGAATATTGTTATTTTTTAATTTTTTTGGGATATCATTAATTGTTAATATGTTTTTTGTTACATCTTCTCCTTCATAACCATCACCTCTTGTTCGAGCTATTTCTAATTCCCCTTTGTAATAAAACAAATTTATAGAAAGACCGTCTATTTTAGGCTCAGATATAAATTCAATGTCTAAATATTTTAAGTTTAAAAATTTTTCTATACGTTGAACAAACTCCATAATATCATCTTCAGAAAAAGCATTTTGAAGTGATAACATTGGTAAAATATGTTTAGATTTCTTAAATTTTTGCAATGGTTTAGAGCCTATGATTTTATTTGGACTATTTTTTAGAATAAGATGTGGAAATTTTTTTTCTAATAAATTGTTTTCTTTAATTAAATCATCATATTTTTTATCATTTATTTCTGGAGAGTCTTTTGCATGATAGAGGTCGTTATGATATTTAATCTTTTTTGATAATTCTTTAAGTTTCTTTAAAGCTTTTTTCTCTTCATTATTAATAATTTTACTCATTGTTATTTTTAGAAATTTTGTTTAATAAATTCTTTAAAAAACTTTCTTCTTTTTTTGTTTTAACTAAAATCTTGTAACTATATTTATACCACTTACTATCTGGATAATTATAACCTAAAACTGCTGCTGCTTTATTAGCTTCTTCTACCATTCCTAAAGTATAATATATTTCTACCAAGCGATGAAGAGCTTCTGGAACATACTTTGATTGGTTATGATCATTTACAACAATATTATATCTATTTAGTGCTGCTAAATATTTTTTTTGTTTCAAATAAAACATTGCAATATTCATGTTTTTTGCAGCTAAATTTTCTTTTAAAAGAATTATTTTTTGTCTACTGTCATTAGAATACTTGGAGTTAGGAAATCGGTTGATTAATTGTTGAAAACTTTCAAGGGAAAGTTGATTATATTTACTGTCTAGTTCAGGATTTTCTATTTGTTCATAATAGTTAATGCCTTTCATATAGTAAACATAGTCTATTTCTTTATATGAAGGATATTTGTTAATTATTCTATCTAATTTTAAGATAGCATTTTCATAGTCCATATTTAAATAATTTATGAAAGCTAGCATAATTTGGGACTGTATAGCTTCATTTGAAAGTGGGTATTTCGTTTCAATTTCTTTAAACTTCTCTGAAGCCTCAGTATAATTTGTATTTTCTAATTCTATCATTGCTTCATCATATAGATATTCTGGGCTTAAAGATGTTTCATTGTTCATATCTTCTTTTGTCGTTGGCGAACAACTAAGAGTAAATATCAATATGATTACTAATATATATTTAAATATCATTTTTATTCTTATTATTTTATATATCCTTTAAGGTTTAATTTGAATGAAATTAATAGAAAAATATAAATCCAATAATTTCGATAAAAGACAAAAAAATCTTAATTTGGAATATATAATTATACATTACACAGCTATGCATTCATGCCAAGAAGCATTAAAATTCCTTTGTAATGAAAAAAACAAAGTTAGCTCACATTATTTAATATCAAAAAAAGGTCAAATTTATTATCTTGTAGATACGGAAAAAAGAGCTTGGCATGCTGGAGAATCTTATTGGAAAGGAGAAACTGATATTAACTCATGCTCAATTGGGATAGAAATTGATAATTCAGGACATATGAATAATTTTGAGCCATACAATAATATTCAGATTAATTCACTACATAAACTATTATCTTTTTTAAAGAGTGAATTTAAAATTTTAGAGCAAAATATTCTTGGACATTCAGACATTGCTCCTTTTAGAAAACTAGATCCAGGGGAAAAATTCCCATGGGATTTTTTATCAAAGTTTGGAATAGTATATATGCCTAAAAAAAATAAGAATATTTCCTTTAATGAAAATATATTAGAAAATATAGATTTTTTAGAAGATTCTATAAAAATGCTTGATTTCATAGGGTATGATTTGAGAAATGTCGAGCCAAATTCAACCAAGTTTAAAATGTTAATAAAAGCTTATCAAATGCATTACGTTCAAAATAATGTTACAGGAAACCTAGATAATTTAACTTTTGAGATAATTAAAAATCAATTCAAAGATATGTTGACCTAAGCTTGATTTTTTAATAATTGCAGAAATAAGATGGTGCGATGATCGCTTGAGAAATCAAGAGGAAAGTCCGGGCTCCTCTGGAAAATGAAACCAGGTAATTCCTGGCAGGGGCAACCCTAGGGAAAGTGCAACAGAAAATATACCGCCTTAGTATCTAAGGTAAGGTTGAAATGGTTGAGGTAAGAGCTCACCGCATAATTGGTAACAATTATGGCTATGTAAACCCTTTCAGGAGCAAGGCCAAATAGGAATAACATAAATTCCAGTGAAGTTATTCGGGTAGGCTGCTTGAAACAAATGGTGACATTTGTTCTAGATTAATGATCATCAAAATTAGAGATAATTTTACAGAACCCGGCTTAAGCACCATCTTTATAGAACACAATAGGAACAAAATTTTATACTTTCCCATTGACGCCCATAAAAACCCATGATAACCCATATATAAAGGTTTGGTTTAGGGTGAAATTATTTTTATCTACATATGTAAATAAAATAGACAGCAAGGGAAGAATCTCTCTACCTTCATCATTTAGAAATATTCTTTCAAAAGAAAATAAAAAAGAAATTATATTATTCAAATCAATAAAATTTGCAGCAATAGATGGTTGTAGCTACGAAAGAATAAACACAATTTCTGAAAGAATTGACAATTTAGATATTTTTTCAGAAGATCAAGATGATTTTTCTACATCTATTTTTTCTGAAATAGTTCCTACTTCATTAGATAAAGAAGGAAGATTCATAATTCCAAATTTTTTAAAAAAACATGCTAATTTAAAAAATGAAGCTGCATTTATAGGTCAAGGTAATTATTTTCAAATATGGCATCCTAAGTCAGCTTTAGAAAAACAAAAAGCTTCAAGAGAAAGAATAAAAGCAAATAAAAAAACTCTAACTTCAATATTAATAAACAAAAGCAATGACTAAGAGGATTAATAAACATATTCCAGTGATGCTTAATAATATTAAACAATATATTCCTGATGATAGGAAAATTAATGTAATTGATGCAACTTTTGGTGGAGGAGGATATTCTAAATTTATTCTTAACAGATATGATGTAAACAAATTAATAGCTATTGATAGAGATGACTCTGTAAAAATTTATGCGAAAAAACTTGAAAAAAATTTTCCAAAAACATTTAAGTTATTAATTGGTCGTTTTAGCAAGATAGATGAATTAGTATTTCAATTTAAAGATAAAATATTTTTTGATCTTATAATTTATGATTTAGGACTGTCTTCAAATCAATTAGAAGATCCAAAAAGAGGATTTTCATTTGATTATAGTGGTCCTCTTGATATGAACATGGGATTTTCAAATATATCTGCATTAAACGTAATTAATGATTTTTCAGAAAAAGAAATATCAGATATCTTATTTAATTATGGTCAGGAAAGATATGCAAAAAAAATTGCGAAAACTATTATAAAAAAAAGAAAAATCATTCCTATAAACACGACTAAACAACTTCAAGATATAATAAAATCTTGTGTTCCTTATTCAAAAAAAGTTAAAATTAATCCTGCTACTAGAAGTTTCCAAGCAATTAGAATTTATGTTAATGATGAATTAAATGAATTAAAAAAATCTTTAGAAAAGGCTGAAAACTTATTATCAGATAAAGGTAGAATAATTGTAGTTTCTTTCCAAAGCTTAGAAGATAAGATTGTGAAAGATTATTTTAACCGCAAAAGCGGTAAAAAGTGGCGTTCCTCCCGCCATTACCCGGAGTTAGTAGAAAAAGGTCCAATTACCCTTAAAAACTTAACCAATAAACCTATAAGACCTGACATTGAGGAGATTAATTTAAATTCAAGATGTCGATCTGCTAAACTTCGGGTAGCTGAAAAATTAGTATTTGAAGAAAGATTATGAAATTTTTAAAGATTAGTATTTTTTTAAATGTTTTTAATTTTATAATTTTTTTTGCAATATTTTTTTTTGCAAATTTATCTGAAAAAATTCAGAAGGAAAATAATAGAATAAATTTAGACTTAAATTCTCTTAATAATATTTTAAAATTAAATAAATTAGAACTTTCTGCTCATTTAAACCCAAATTATTTGAAAAAACTAGAAAAAATTTATCTTAATAATACCTACACAGAAAGTTTGAACATAGTTGACTTAAATAATGAAAGTTTTTTTTATATAGAAAAGGTTATTAGAGCAAAAACAAATTAAAATTTTAAATTTTAAATGAAAAAAAATATAAAAATTTTCGATAGTGATGCTCTTAAAAATATACATGGTAGAGTATTTTTATCTATAACAGTTTTTATTGTATTTTTTTTGTTAGTTTTCATTCAAATATTTAATGTAATGATAATACAAAATTATTTTAGTATTGAAAAAAAGATATCAAACAATCATGAAAAAAATAAAATCGATAAAGGAAATATTTTTGATAGAAACGGAGTATTGTTAGCAAGTACAATTTTAAACTATTCTCTTTATGTAAAACCTGACAAGATTAAGGATATAAAAGGCTTGACAAAAAAATTATCTAAAATTTTAAATCTTCCTTCTCAAGATTTAAGTAAAAAACTATCATCAAAAAGAAGAATTAGAATTAAAAATAATATTTCTCCAAAACAGCATAAAGAAATAATCAATTTAGGAGAAATTGCATTAATAACTGAAGTTGAAAAAAAAAGAATTTACCCTCTTGGAGAAATAACTTCTCATATTGTTGGTTTTACAGATCTTGATGGAAATGGATTAACTGGAATTGAGAAAGGTCTTGAAGATGAATTAAATTTAGGAAAAGATATTTATTTAAGTATCGATTTTCGAATTCAAAATGTGGTAAGAAATGAATTAATTAAATCAATTGAAAAATTTTCAGCACAATCTGCTATTTCTTTGGTGATGGATATACAAACAGGTGAAATTATTTCTCTAGTAAATTATCCAGATTTTGATCCAAATATTCATGACATAAAAATGTCTAAATATGAATTTAATTCTGCCACACAAGGTCTCTATGAAATGGGATCAACTTTTAAACCTCTAACTATTGCCATGGGATTAGAAAAAAACATAATAAATGACAATATGAAATTTGATGTTTCAAAACCTATTAAAATTGGAAAATATCAAATCCAAGATTTTGAACCTTATGAAGGTGAAATTTCTATAAAGGATGTTATTGTTATGTCTTCTAATATAGGAGCAGCAAAAATAGCCTTATTAATCGGTAAGGATAATCAAAGGAATTTCTTTGATAAGTTAGGATTTTTTGACAAGATAGATTTAGAAATAAAAGAAACTATTAAGCCCAAGGAACCCATTAATTGGAAAAATACTGAGATTATGACTATGGGTTACGGATATGGTATAGCTATTTCCCCTTTACATCTTTGTCAAGCTTATGCATCTATAATAAATGGTAATTCTATCAAACCAACATTAATAAAAAATAAAAAAACATCTTTAAAAAAATTTTATAAAAAAACTACGTCAAATAGAATTAAAAATTTATTAAGATCTGTAATAATTGAAAATGAAATAACTGGTAAATTGTCAAATATACCAGGATATGAATTGGCTGGCAAAACAGGAACTGCAGAATATTTTCCAGGATCAGATAAAAATAGAGCTTCGTTTATTGGGGTTTTTCCTATCTCTCAACCAAAATATTTAGTTTTTGCAATTGTAAATGATCCTAAGGGAATTAAGGAAACTTATTATTATAATACTGGAGGTTGGGTGGCTGCACCATTAGTAAAAAATATTATTGAAAATATTATTAAAATTTTTTCTTTACCACCAACTTCATCTGAAGATTTGTTGAAAGCAAAAAAACATTCTTTTAAACAAAATGAAATTATATAATTTTATCAAATTTATTGATCATAAGAAACAATTTATTTTTAATAAGAAACTTAAAATTAAATATCTAACCAAAAATTCAAAACTGGTAAGAAAAAATTCAATTTATATTGTTGATTACAAAAAAAAAATTAAAAAAAATTATCTACTTGAGGCAAAAAAAAATGGAGCAGTTTTTATCTTAACAAATAAAAATATCAGAAATTCTCCCATTCCTTATGTAAAAAGCAAAAATATTGATGAAGATATTAAAAAAATACTCTATAAGTTAAAGCCAAATAAACCAAAAAACATAATTGGCATAACTGGAACAAACGGCAAAAGTTCTGTTTTATTATTTTTATCATCAATTTTAAGTAATTTAAAAATAGAAACAAGTTCAATTGGCACTTTAGGATACTATAAAAATTTAAAATATATTTGTAATTCTAATTTAACTACACCAGAGTATGAAGAAATTTATCAATATTCTCACTCATTAAGACCTAATAAAAATGTGTTCGTTTTTGAAGTTTCAAGTCACGCTATAGCTTTAAAAAGACTTAACAATATTTTATTAGATATAGCTGTATTAACAAATATTACAAGAGATCATTTAGATTTTCACGGCAATTTTAAAAATTACCAAAAAACAAAATTTAATCTTTTTATTAAACATCTAAAATCAAATGGTTATGCAGTACTAAATAATAAAATAAAAGACATAAATCTTTTAAAAAAAATAATTAAACAAAAAAAAATAAAAATAACAACTTATGGAAATCAAGCTAGTGATGTATACTGTTTTATAAAAAACAATATTACTAAATTAAAAATTAAATCTAAAATTTATAATATAAACTTTAAGCCATATGCAAATTTTGAACTTGATAATTTGAGTTGTGCGATTAGTTGTTGTATACAATTAGGAATTTCAGAATCTTCTATAATAAAATCTATTAATAAAATAAAAAGACCTCAAGGAAGAATGGAATTAATAAAAAAATTAAAAAATGGATCTAAAGTTTTTATTGATTTTGCTCATACGCCAGACGCTCTTGAAAACGTATTAAAATCTCAAATTTTAGAAACAAATGAGATAAGTCTAGTGTTTGGCTGTGGTGGAAATAGAGACTATGGCAAGAGAAGGAAAATGGGTTTAATTGCAAACAAATATGCAAAAAATATTTATGTAACAGATGATAATCCAAGATATGAAAATCCTAATAAAATTAGAGAAGAGATACTTAAATACTGTAAAAGGGCTAAAAATATATCTAATAGAAAGGATGCTATATTATCATCACTTAAAAATTTAAAATCTAAATCAATATTAATAATAGCTGGAAAGGGACATGAAAAATTTCAGATCATTAAAAATAAAAAAATTAAATTCGATGATGCTGAGGTAGTTAAAAATTGTATAAAAAAGCTAAAGTTATAATAATGAAAAATTTAAAAAATAAAATAAATTCATATTTAATAAAAAATAAAGATAAGTTAAAGATTAATAGCAAAGATATTGCTAAAAATGATGTTTTTCTAGCTTTAACTGGCTCTAGTCAACATGGGAAGAATTATATTCAGGAAGCGATTAATAAGGGAGCTAAATATATAATAGTTGATGAAAAAATTAACAGAGTGATATCTTCTAAAATTTTATATCAAAAAAATATTTTTAAATATTTAGAAACATTAGCAATTATTAAGAGGAAAAAGTTTAAAGGTCAAAGAATAGCCGTAACTGGAAGTGTAGGAAAAACAACTATTAAAGAATATTTAAATTTTTTCCTATCAATTGAACAAAAAACATTTTCCTCAAAAAAAAGCTATAATAATTATTTAGGTGTGTTACTCACTATGATAAATTTAGATTTAAAATCTTTTTTTTCTGTTTTTGAAGTTGGAACAAATAGTTTTAATGAAATTAGAAAATTAGCTTCATTAATTTTACCTCAGCAAGTTGTTATTACTAATATAAATCCTACACATTTAGAAAATTTAATTAATACTAGAAATATTGCAAAAGAAAAATCTGATCTTTTTAACCCAAGGTATAACCCAAAAGTTAAATTTTTAGTTTTGCCAAATTGGAATAAAGATGAAAAATTTATGATTAATAAAGCAAAGAAATATAAAATAAAAAAAATAATAACTTTTGGAAACAATAAATCTGATTATTATATAAAAGATTATACTAATTTAAAAAAACATATATCTAAAGTAAAATATATAACTCCTTATTCAAATTTTGATCTTAACACTTCTCTTAATTTTGAACATCAATTTATAAATTTACTTATTCCATTAATTTTTTTTGATTATAACAAACTATCACGAGAAAAATTAGCAAAGAGTGCTCTAAAAGTTCCTTCTATAGAAAGAAGAGGGAAAATCTCAAAAATTACTATTAATAAAAAGAAAATTAAGATTATAGATGAGAGTTATAATGCCAGTCCTATTACTATGCTTAATTGTATTAAATACTTACAAAAAATTAATATTCCAAATCATGCAAAAAAAATTATAGTTTTAGGTGAAATGCTAGAATTAGGAAAAAAATCAAATTTTTTTCATAAACAAATAATTGTAAAATCCTTTAATTCTAATATTGACATCATAGTCTTTTGTGGCGAAAAATTTAAAAAAATTTTATCTAAAATAAAAACACAAAATAATATATTTTATTTTGACCAAGAATATCAAATTTATGATTTTATATTTAAAAAAATTCAAAAAAATGACATAATTCTAGCTAAAGGTTCAAACTTATCAAAAATTAGTTTTTTTGTTAAACTGCTATTTAATAAACAAAAGGTAGAATAAATTGTTTTTATATATATCAAATGAATTCACATCAAATCTCAGTTTTTTGAATTTATTTTCTTATATTACTTTTAGAACTGGAGGGGCGATACTAACCGCTTTATTTTTTTCATTAATATTTGGTGAAGTAATTATAAAACTTTTATCCTCTTTTCAGCCTGTAGGTCAACCTATTAGAAAAGATGGACCTGAAAGACATATTGTTGAAAAAGCTGGAACACCAACAATGGGGGGAGTTTTAATTGTAAGTAGTATTTTGATTTCTGTATTGATGTGGTCAGATCTTACAAATATATTTATTTGGATTTCTATTTTTTCTATTGTCTCTTTTGGATTAATAGGTTTATTAGATGATTATAAAAAAATCAAATCTTCAGATTCAACTGGATTAAAAGCTTCAACAAGAATTATCGTACAAATTCTTTTTAGTTTTGTTATAATATTAAGTATATATTTAGTTATGCCAGAAAATTTGAAGACTATAGTAACTTTTCCATTTTTTAAAAATTTATTTATTGATTTGAGTTTTTTTATTTTTCCTTTTGCCATTTTTTTAATTATTGGATCAGCAAATTCTGTAAATTTAACTGATGGGTTAGATGGATTGGCAATTGTTCCGGTTCTTATAGTAGCATTATCATTTAGTTTTATAGCTTATGTTTGTGGAAATGTTATTTTATCAAATTACTTGCAATTAATTCATATTCCAGGGAGTGGAGAATTAGCTGTAATATGTGGCTCACTAGTAGGAGCAGCTTTAGGATTTTTGTGGTTTAATGCACCACCTGCTAAAGTATTCATGGGCGATACTGGATCACTATCAATGGGGGGAGCTCTAGGAACATTTTCAATAATCACTAAACATGAAATAGTTTTAGCTATAATTGGAGGACTATTTGTTTTGGAAACAATGTCAGTAGTAATACAGGTTATAAGTTTTAAATTAACAGGCAAAAGAATTTTTAGAATGGCTCCTCTCCATCATCATTTTGAAAAAAAAGGATGGGCTGAATCTACTATTGTTATTAGGTTCTGGATTATAACAATAGTTTTAGCATTAATAGGTTTATCAACTTTGAAAATTAGATAATTGTTACTGAAAGTTGATATAATATTATGATTTATTTATATGGTTTAAGCATAAGTGGAGAGTCATTAATTAGATATTTTAATGCAAAAAAAATTTCTTTTTTAGCCTGGGATGACAATGATAAACAAAGAAAAAATTTAAAAAAAAAATATAAAAAAATAAATTTGATTAATCCAAAAAAAATTAAATGGGAAAACATAAAGGAAATTTATGTTAGTCCAGGGATTGATTTAAATATAAATATTTTTAATAGACCAAAAAAATTTCAAATTCCTATTTATAGAGATTTAGAATTATATTCACAAAAAAGAGATAATAAAAAAGTTATTGCTATTACAGGCACAAATGGAAAGTCAACATCTGTTAAATTATTAAGTGATTTATTTAAAAAAAATAAAATTAATCATTTTGTTGGTGGAAATTATGGCACACCACTTTTTGATGTTTTTAATAAAGAAAAAAAATATCAATTTGATATAATCGAACTTAGTTCATTTCAATTAGAATCAGCTCCTTCTTTTAAGTCACTTATTTCTGTTTTGTTGAACATTTCTATAGATCATCAAGAAAGATACAAAAATGTCAATGAATATATAAAAACTAAAGAAAGGATTTTTTGTAATGGAAATTTTAATTATGGAATAATTTCTGTAGATGATAAATATTGCAAAAAAATATATATAAAAAATTCTTATAATAAAAAAAAATTAATACCAATTTCTATTATAAAAAAATTGTCTCATGGAGTATCAATAAGAGATAATTATATTTATGATAATTTTTTCAAAAAAGGTTTTTGTCATAAATTTGATAAAAGTTCTTCTTTAAATGGAGAATTTAACAATCAAAATATTTTAATATCATATATAGTTTCAAAATTATTAAAATTAAATTTTGAACTTTTTAATAAAACAATTTCTTTTTATAAAGGGCTACCTCATAGACTTGAAAAAATATATGAAAGTAAAAAACTAATAATTATAAATAATAGTAAAGCTACAAATATGAATTCAACATTAGAATCCATAAAAATTTATGAAAATATTTTTTTGATATTAGGTGGAAAAATTAAAGCTAATAATTTTAATGATTTGAAGATAGTAAAAAACAAAATATTACAATGTTTTGTGATAGGTAAAGAAACTGAATTTATTTATAATCAAATTTTAGATTATTTCCCAACATATAAAAGCTATCAATTACATAATGCTATAAATCAAATTTTCAAAGAAATAAACAAGACTAGCAAAAAAATTATTATATTATTTTCACCTGCTTGTTCTTCTTTTGATCAGTTTAAAAATTTTGAAGATAGAGGTAATAAATTTAAAAAATTAATAAAGCATAAAGTTTCGAGTTATGAATAAAATTTTTCAAAATTGGCTAAAAAATATAGATTTGTTTAGTTTCTTGAGTTTTATGATATTAATTATCATTGGGATTATTTTATCATTTTCTACTCAAGATAATCTCGCATTTATCCAAAGGCATTTATTTTATTCTTTTTTTTCCGTAATCTTAATTATTATTTTATCTTTCTTAGATGTTAAAAGAATAAGAAGAGTTTCTTTGATTGGATTAGTTATATGTATTTTAATTATGATATTAATTCTATTCAACGATTTTGAGATAAATGGAGCAAAAAGATGGCTAAAATTTTTTGGTGGATTTACAATACAGCCATCTGAATTTGTTAAACCATTTTTTTTTGTAATAAGTGGATGGTTTCTAACTAAAGGAATTGAAGGAAAAAACGAATCTTTATATTTTGTTTTTTTATCATTTCTAACTCTAATTACATTATTAATATTACAACCTGATTTTGGTATGACAGTATTAATTTCTGTGACTTTTTTCTGTCAACTTTTTATGGCAGGATTATCTATATATTTAGTTGCTGTAGTATTTATTTTAATGATTTTATTGTTTTTTTTATCCTATATATTTTTAGGACATGTAAATTTAAGAATTAAATCTTGGATAGAACATTTTATTAATCCAGATCCTTACTCACAAATTTCTAAAAGCTTAAATTCTTTTATGTCTGGTGGATTTTTAGGAAAAGGTCCAGGGCAGGGAAATCTAAAAAATCAATTACCTGAAGCAAATACTGATTTTATTTTTGCTGTTGCTGGTGAAGAATTTGGATTTATTTTTTGTAGCATAATTGTATCTGTTTTTTTAATCATAATAATTAGAAATTTATTAAAATTATTAAAAATTGAAAAGCCATATATAATCATATCTATAGTTGGATTAATTTGCTCTTTTGGAATTCAAACACTAATTAATATATTTAGTTCTCTTAGTTTAATTCCTGCAAAGGGAATGACTTTGCCATTAATAAGTTATGGCGGATCTTCAATGCTATCTACTGGAATATTAATTGGATTCTTATTATCTTTTACAAATAAAAAAAATTATGATTAAAGTCGAATACATCATTCTTACGGGAGGAACGGGAGGTCATGTTATACCAGCAGTAAATTTTGCTAATTATCTTATTAAGAATGACAGAAAATGTATTTTAATTTTAGATAAAAGGGGAGATTTATATGCTAAAAATTTTTTAGGTAAAAAAATAATCATTAATTCAGATTATTTCTCAAAAAATATTTTAAAATCTTTAAAGGCATCTTTTTTTTTATTTACTAGTTTTTTTTATACTTTATTTTTATTTTTAAGTATTAAACCACAAAAATGCTTATCCTTTGGGAGTTACTCAACTTTTTCACCTTTATTAGCAGCTTTGATACTAAAATTATTTTTTAAAACAAAAATATATTTGCATGAACAAAATTCTTTTATTGGTAAAGTTAACAATTTTTTTGTTCCTTTTGTAGATAAAATTTTCTTAAATTACGAAAATACTCTTAATTTTAAAAAAAAATATTATTCAAAATCAATTTTATCTGGAATGCCCAACATATATAATAAAAAAAATATTAGAGATATTTATGTAAAAAATAAACAAATAAGTATTTTTATTAGTGGAGGTAGTCAGGGTGCAATAAACATGAATAAATTATTATTAAATATAATAATTAAATTACCTCAAAATATTACTGATAAATTAAATTTAACTATTCAATCTTCATTAAATGAAAAAGAAAATTTGCAAAAAATAATTAAGAATTATATCAAAAATTATTCAATAGAGCCGTTTTTTAATAATTATATAGAAAAATTAATTTCATCAGATTTATTAATTTCTAGATCGGGAGCAGGCACAGTAAATGATGTAATAATCTCACGAACTCCTAGTTTATTTATTCCTTACCCTTATTCCACAAGAAATCATCAAACACATAACGCTAGGTATCTAGTTGATAAAAGTGCTGCATTAATTATTGAACAAAAAAATTTATCAAACGACGAATCTTTTGATCAAATCTATAATTTTATTTCAAATTTTGAAATGAGATATAAAATTTTTTGTAAATTGAAAAATATTCAATTACAAAACGCAAATGAAATAATTATTAGTAATATAAAATGAAATATTTTAAAAATATTAATACTTCAGTTATTCATTTTGTTGGAATAGGAGGTATTGGAATGTCAGGAATAGCAGAACTAATGATAAAGTTAGGATATGTTGTTCAAGGTAGTGATATTAGTAATAATCTTAGTATTGAAAAATTAATTAAGAATAAAATTAGAGTTTTCTTTAAACATGAGTCAAAAAATATAAAAAATGCAAATGTAGTTGTTTACTCATCTGCTATTAAAAAAAATAATCCTGAACTTATTGCTGCGAAAAAAAAATCAATACCTATTGTTAGTAGAGCAGATATGTTGGCAGAATTGATGAGAACAAAACAATCTATAGCTATAGCTGGATCTCATGGAAAAACCACAACGACTAGTTTAGTAGGAACAATGTTACAAGATTGTAATATGGATCCCACTATAGTTAATGGGGGTATAATTAATTCATTTTCTAGTAATTATAGATTTGGCTTAAGTCAGTTAATGGTAGTTGAGGCAGATGAAAGTGATGGTTCTTTTCTTAAACTTCCTCACGAAATAAATATAATTACAAATATTGATCCCGAACATATGGAATACTATAAATCTTTTAAAAGTTTATTTAGAGCATTTCAAAAATTTGCTTCTAATATACCAATTTATGGAGTTTCAATTATTTGTATTGAAAATATTAACTCAAAACAGCTTGCATTAAATATTAAAAATAGAAACATTATTACATATGGAATAAATAAAAAACAAGCAGATTTAAATATAACAAATATAATTTTTAAAAAAAAATATTCATATTTTGAAGTTGAATTAAAAAAAAATAGATTTTTTAAATATAAACAAAAATACAAATTTAAATTAAAATTATTTGGTAAACATAATATTTTAAATTCAACAGCATCATTAGCGGTAGGTTTGCATTTAAAAATTCCAATTATAAAGATCAAAAACTCTTTTTCAAATTTTGAAGGAGTTAAAAGAAGATTTTCATTAATAGGAAGAAAAAATCATGCATATATATATGATGATTATGCTCATCATCCAGAAGAAATAAAAGCAACTTTAGAAATATCAAAGTTAATTAATAAAAATAAAGTAATTATAGTTTTTCAGCCACATAGATACTCTAGAACAAAATTTTTATATAATGAGTTTATTAGAATTTTGTCAAAAATAGATATTTTATATGTATGTGATATTTATTCTGCTGGCGAAAAACAAATTAAAAATTTAAATTCTTTAAAGATTGTTAATGATTTAAAAATAAAAGGCTCTAAAAACGTATTTTATGTTAAAAATTCAAATAACCTAAAATATTTATTAGAAAAATATTTTCATAGTAACAATGCAATAATTTTTATGGGCGCTGGAACAATTAGTCAATTTGCTAAAGATATAATGGTAAAATAAATTGTACGAAAATTTAGAAAAAATTGCTACAAAATTAAAAAGTAAGTTTTATTTTAATTTTGATATTTATAAAAAAACTTGGTTTAGAACAGGCGGTAAATGTGATGTTTTCTGCGAGGTTTACGATCAAAATGAATTTGAAATAATCCTAAACAATCTAGATGAAATATTACCAACATATGTAATAGGTTTAGGATCTAATATTTTAATAAGAGATAAAGGTTTTAGAGGTATAATTTTTAAACTTGGAAAATCTTTTAATAAAATTGATATTATTGAAGATAAGATTTATGCTGGAACAAGTATTTTAGATATAAATTTTTCTAAATTTGCACTTATGAATTCTTTATCTGGTGCAGAATTTTTATCTGGTATTCCTGGAACTTTAGGAGGAGCAATTAAAATGAATGCAGGATGTTGTAAAAGTGAAACAAAAGACATTTTGTTAGAAATTAATTTGATTAATAAAAAAGGCCTAAAAAAAAGATTAAAAAGTAATGATCTCGAACTTTCTTATAGAAATTCAAATATAAAAGATGATGATTACATACTTTCAGCATTATTTAATTTAAATAAAGCAGACAAAATTACAATTAATAAAAAAATGAAGGAAATTTATGAATATAGGAAAAAAACCCAACCTCTTAAGGTAAAAACTGGTGGTAGCACTTTTAAAAATCCGTTAGATAATCACGCAGGTAAGCTAATAGAAAATTCAGAATGTAAAGGTTTGATGCTAGGTGATGCGATTGTAAGCTCAAAACATGCTAATTTTATTATTAACTCAAAGAATGCTTCAGCATCTAATATTGAAGATTTAGGTAAAATTATTCAAGACAAAGTTTATAAGAAGTTTAACATTCTCTTAGAATGGGAAATCAAAATAATTGGTGAAAAAAATTGAGTATTATAAAAATTTTAATTTTAAAAGGTGGTATGAACGAAGAACATTTAGTCTCTTTATCTTCAGCAAAAGAAGTAAAAAAAGCAATTATTGAATTGGGATATAAATGCCAATCAATTATTGTTGATCCCAAAAATTTTAAATCTAAAATTAAAAACTATAAATTTGATGTTTGTTTTAACGCACTTCATGGCACTTTTGGAGAGGATGGAAAAGTGCAAAAAATTTTATATGATAAAAAAATTAAATTTACACATTCTGGTATTAAAGCTTCAAAATTAGCTTTTAATAAACATTTAACAAAAAAAAAATTAACAAATAAAAAAGTAATTTTACCAAATTATAAATATATAAAAAAAAGGTTAATAAACAAAAAAATTTTAGAAAAATTTTTATTAGAAAATGGTGAATTTATTATAAAACCTGTATCTAGTGGTTCAAGTTATGGAATTAAGATTATATCTTCATTAAAACAAATCAATATTTTTTTAGATTTAATTAATAAAAAAAAATCAATTTATAAAAATCATAAAGACTTTTTATTAGAAAAAAAGATACAAGGTAAAGAATTAACAGTTGCAGTAATAAATGAAAAAGCAAAATCTAAAGCTATTGCAGTAACAGAAATTTTGTCAAAAAATAAATTTTTTGACTATAATGCTAAATATACAAACGGGAAATCAAAACATATCTTGCCTGCAAAAATTCCTAAAAGAATTTATAAATTATGTTTAAAACAATCAAAAATGATTCATGATAAATTTAAATGTAAAGGTGTCACAAGATCAGATTTTATTTATGATAATATTAATAATAGATTATATTTTTTAGAAATAAACACACAACCGGGATTAACAAAAATTTCTTTAGTTCCAGAGCAATTAAAATATTTCAAAAAAAGTTTTAATCAAATTATTAATGAGTTGATATTATCAGCTTCACAATCAAAATGACAATTAATAGAAAAAAATTAAATTTATTTAATATTATAAAAAGAAATTACTTTTTTTTAATATCAATTATAGTTTTTTTTATCTTGTTTTTTATTTTGATAAGAAATGTTTCTAATATTAATTATATTATTAATTCTATTTCATTAAGATATAATTTTATTTTAAGTGATGTAAGCATTAAAGGACTGAATAGAGTTTCTAAAGAAGAAATATCTTTATATTTTGAGGAATATTTTGATAAATCTATATTTATAATTCCTATAAAAACCATTTCTAGAGATATAAAAAAAGAAAATCAATGGATAGAATCAATATCAATTAGAAATGATTTAAAAAGCAAAATTTTTATTAGTATTAAAGAATGGCAGCCATTAGCAATTTATTATAATGAATCAAAATATCTTTATATCAATGATAATGGAGAAATAATAGATTTTGTAGATAATAGTATAAATGAAGATTTAATTATAATATTTGGAAATAATTCACTTAGCAATTCACTTTTGCTTATAAATTCTATGCCAAGTGAATTAAAAAAATTAACTTTGAGGATAGAATATGTCAACGATAGAAGATGGAATATATACACTAAAGATAATTTAATTATTAAACTTCCAGAAGAAAACTATACCGAAGCTATGAAAAATTATTTAGATATATATAAAGATAATAATTTTACAAATTTAGATAACATTGAATCTATTGATATGAGAATTCCAAAAAAAGCTATTATAAAATTTATAAAGAAAGATTCATAAAAATGATCAGGGTAGGATTAGATATAGGAAATTCAAAAATATCCTGTGTTGTTTGTGATAAAAAGACTAATGGAAAAATTGAAATACTATCTGTTATTAATCACCCCACAATTAATGTAAAAAAATCATTAATTATAGATATTAAAAAAATATCTAAAGAAATAGAAGAGGTTTTAATTCAATCTGAAAAAGAATCTCAAACTAAAATAGCTAGTGTAAGATTGAATGTTTCAATTGTTAATTCTCTAAATAAATTTATATCTAATCAGATTTTCATATCTAATGAAAAAATTTCTGATTTACATTTAAAAAAATTTATAAATAATTCAGATATACTTGAACCAATAGAAGATTATGAAGTAATATACAGATCAATAGTGAATTATGAATTAGACAAAGAAACAGTAACTAATCCAAGAGGAATGTATGGCGAGACTCTTAAAGTTTTATTTTATAAACTTGCAGTAAAACAAAATCATGTAAAATCTCTTAAAAATATTTTTGAAAAAATTAATATTGAAATAGAAAGTTTTATACCAACACCTTTATCTTCAGCCCTTGCTATTCTTTCAAATGATGAAAAAGAATTAGGATCTATCTCTATTGATTTTGGAGCTGGATCCACGTCAATCTGTGTTTTTAAAAATAACAAGGTTGTTTTTTTAGATGCCATTCCTATTGGAAGTAAGCATATCACTAATGATATTGCTAGAGGCATTCAAACAACCCTAGAGAGTGCTGAAAGATTAAAAAATTTATATGGTTCTGTAATTACAAATCCTAGCGATGATTACGAATTTATAGATGTCCCTAATATTGCTTCAAATGTAGAAACCTCTAAACAAATTAATAGAAGTGAATTAAATTCTATAATTAAGCCTAGAGTTGAAGAAACTCTTGAAATATTAAGACAAAAATTAAAAGAATACTCTTTGGATAAAAGGGGGATAAATAACCTAGTTATTACAGGTGGAGGATCCTTGCTAGAAGGCATTGAAGAATACTCAGAAACAATATTCGATAGTAAAACTAGAGTAGGAAAACCTTTATTTATTAGTGGTCTGAACAAGGAGAAAAATGTCCCCCAAATAGCACAAACCATTGGACTATCACTATATAATGAAAATGAGCATGATATTGATTTTCTGCCAAAAAACATCAAAAATAAAGAAAAAAATACACTTTTTAAGCGATTTTCTTCTTGGTTAGATGAATTTATTTAAATAATATATTTTTTAAATGGTTATTTGTTGACGGTTTCGGACATAAATCGTTAATAAATAGATAAAACGGCGGAGAATATAATGACAATCAATATTTCATTACCTGATGCAGGTCCTAATTTGCATCCTAAAATTACCGTTATGGGTGTTGGTGGAGCAGGAGGAAATGCAGTTAATAACATGATTAAATCTAACCTTGAAGGGGTAGATTTTATAATAGCTAATACAGATGCACAAGCTTTGGAAAATTCAAATTGCGAAAGAAAAATTCAATTAGGATTAACTATAACTAGAGGATTAGGAGCTGGAATGAGACCTGATATAGGTCGAAAAGCTGCTGAAGAAAGTTTTGAAGAAATAAAATCAAAATTTGAAGGTTCTCACATGATTTTTATAGCTGCAGGAATGGGAGGTGGCACTGGTACAGGCGCAGCCCCTATTATTGCTCAATTAGCAAGGGAATGTGGAATCTTAACAGTTGGAGTAGTTACAAAGCCATTTCATTTTGAAGGTTCACAAAAAATGAAATTAGCTAATGAGGGAATAGATAGTTTGCAACAACATGTTGATACACTCATTTCGATTCCTAACCAAAATCTTTTTAGAATTGCCAATGAAAAAACAACCTTTGCTGATGCTTTTAAAATGGCTGATGATGTTCTTTACGCAGGTGTTAGAGGTGTAACAGATTTAATGGTGCAGCCTGGATTAATCAATTTAGATTTTTCTGATATCAAAACTGTTATGAGTGAAATGGGTAAAGCTATGATGGGAACAGGTCAATCTGAGCACGAAGAACAAAGAGCAGTTAAAGCTGCTGAAGCAGCAATTGCTAGTCCTCTTATAGATGATGTTTCATTAAGCGGAGCTAAAGGTCTTATAATAAATATTACTGGTGGTAAGGATCTTACTTTATATGAGGTAGATGAAGCAGCAAATAGAATTAAACAAGAAATAAGAGAAGATGCTAATATTATTTATGGAACAACTTGTGATGATAGACTAGAGGGCAAGGTAAGAGTAAGCATAGTTGCTACAGGAATAGATGTTAACAATTCAATTCAGAAACCTTCTCCAATAAATTCAGATAATTTATCATTTAATAATGCTGTTTATTCTCATCAAAATTCCATAAATGATAATCATTTATTAATAAATGAGGAAGGTAAAATTGATGAAAATAAAGTAACAAATGAAACTAATTCAGAAAACAACATTCATTTTTCGGAATCTTTGCATGATAGTCATGATCAAGAACAAGAAAAAATAATATCAAGTGAGCTATTTGAAAAAGAATCTAATCATGAAAGTTTATCTGAGAATCATCTTAATGTTCATGAAAATAATTTTGAATCTAATCAAGATGATCAAAAAATAGAAGAAGAAAATAATGATGAAGAAAGAATGGAGATAAGTGATCATTCTGATGCAAAACAAGACCAAGATGATAAAATTGCTGTAAGAAAACTTAGTTTATTTGATACTTTAGAGGAAAAGAATGAAGCTCAGGAATCTAAAAAGGATGATGAAAATATCTTAAAAAATGAGCCTATTCTTGAAAAAAATGATATTGATGAACAACAAGAATCTATAAATGAAAATTTCTCAGACAATAATTTTAAGCATACTGATTTTGTTGATGAAGAAGGCTCAGAAAGTGATTTAAATCAAGATCAAGAAGAAGAATTGCTTGATATTCCAACGTTTTTAAGAAGGCAGGCAAATTAACTATAAGTAATAATTTGAAATATTAAGTTAATTGTAGAAAAATGAAAATATTGATATTTAAAAAGTGCTGGTTATCCAGCACTTTTTTTAAAAATGATAGCAAGTACAATAAATAATCAAAATCAAAAGACAATAGGGCAAACAATTAAATTTTCTGGAATTGGTTTGCATTCAGGTAAAAATTCAGATGTAATTATTTCTCCTAACCTAGAAAATAAAGGTATTGTCTTTATTAGGAATGATATTGATAAAGATAATATAATTAAAGCTAACTGGAAAAATGTAACCGCAACTAAACTTTCTACTACAATTACAAATAAACATGGTGTTTCTGTCTCCACAATTGAACACTTAATGAGTGCTTTAGCGGGAATGCATATTGACAATGCCTTAATCTATATTAATGGCCCTGAGGTTCCAATTATGGATGGAAGCTCAAAACCATTTGTAAATCTTATAAAAAAATCAAAAATTATTGAGCAGAACTTAAAAAGAAAAAAAATTAAAGTTTTAAGAGAAATTGAAGTTTCTAAGTCTGACTCCTATGTAAAATTATCTCCAAACAAACAATTTTCAATTAATTTTGAAATTGAATTTGATAGTCCACTAATAAACAAACAAGAGTGTAGATTGCAATTATTAAATGGTAATTATGTTTCTGATGTATGCTCTGCAAGAACTTTTGGCTTTGAAAAAGATGTAAATCAACTAAGAGAAAATGGGTTTGCTCTTGGAGGAACTTTAGAAAATGCAGTAGTTGTAGGAGATGATAAAGTTCTTAACAAAGAAGGTTTAAGATATAAAGATGAATTTGTTAGACATAAAATTTTAGACTCTATTGGTGATTTGTACCTAGCTGGCTATCCTTTAGAAGGCTTTTTTTATGGGAAAAAATCAGGTCATTATTTGAATAATGAATTGTTAAAGAAATTATTTTCAAATAAAAATAATTATTCCTTAATATAAGTTTAAATCATTTTTTTGGGTTGGATAATTTTATCAAATTCCTTTTCACTCATCATTTTTAAATCTAAAACTGCCTTTTTAAGAGTTATTCCTTCTTTGTGGGCTTTTTTGGCTACTTTTGCAGCATTATCATATCCAATTTTAGAATTTAGGGCTGTTACTAGCATTAATGAGTTGTTAAGATGTTTTTTAATCATTTTTTTATTTGCTTTGATTTTGACCAAGCAATTTTTTGTAAAACTATTTATGGAGTCAGAAAGTAATCTTATTGATTGCAATACGTTAAATATTATTAGTGGTTTAAATGTATTTAATTCAAAATGACCTTGTGAACCGGCAAAGTTTACTGATGTGTGATTTCCCATTATTTGAAGACATACCATTGACAAAGCCTCAATTTGAGTAGGATTTATTTTTCCGGGCATAATAGATGAGCCAGGTTCATTTTCAGGGAGAATGATTTCGGCTAAACCTGACCTTGGACCGGAAGATAAAAATCTAATGTCATTTGAAATTTTAAATAAGGAAGTAGCTAATAAGTTAAGACCAGAAGAAAAATTTACTAGTGCATCATGAGCGGCAATAGTCTCAAATTTGTTTTTAGCTGGATAAAATTTATTTTTTGTTATTTTAGATAAATGCTTACAAAAGACTTTGTCAAAATTTTTTGGAGCATTAATTCCAGTTCCTACTGCAGTACCACCTTGCGCCAAGTAAGATAATTCTGATACAGAGATAAGCAATCGTTTTTTATTATTTTTTATTTGTTCTAAATATCCAGAAAATTCTTGCTTTAGAGTTAATGGAGTTGCATCTTGCGTATGAGTTCTTCCGATCTTTATAATATTTTTAAATGTTTTAATTTTTATCTCTAGAGAATTAATTAAATAATCAATATTTTTTATTAATTTATTATTAAATTCAAGTTTAGCAGCTATATGCATAGCTGTTGGAAAAACATCATTTGAAGATTGAGATAAATTTACGTGATCATTTGGATGCACTGGAGTTTTTGAACCAATTTTTCCTTTAATTTTTTTTATACAATAGTTGCTAATTACTTCATTTAAATTCATATTTGTGTGTGTTCCAGATCCAGTTTGCCATATAGATAAAGGAAATTCATTTATAAGTTTTGCATTAATAATTTGATCACAGGACTCAGAAATTAATTTTCCTAATTTTTTGTCCAATTTACCTAATTCAACATTAGCAAGAGCAGAGGCTTTTTTTTGATATCCTAAAGCTATTATGAATTCTCTAGGCATTTTTTCACTACCTATTTTAAAATTTTCAAGTGATCTTTGCGTTTGAGGGCCCCAAAGCTTGGTTTTTTCAATTTTTTTAGGTCCCAACGAGTCAAATTCTGTTCTTTTAATATTCATTTTTTTACTTATAACATTTTCATTAACATTAATGTAGATAATATGAAGATGAATTCATTAATAATTTTAAGACATGGACAAAGTCAATGGAACCTAGAAAATCGTTTCACAGGATGGAAAGATGTTCCTTTAACTGAAAAAGGCATAAACGAAGCAATCCAAGCAGGAAAAGCAATTAAAAGAAAAAAAATTAAAATTGATATAATTTTTAGCAGCACGCTCCAAAGAGCCAATGAAACAGCTATTTTAGCAATTAAACAAATTAAACAAGAAAATTTGTGGGATGTGAAAGGCAACTTAATTATGCAAAAAGACAATTCTCTTAATGAAAGAGATTATGGTAAATTAGTTGGTTTAAATAAAAAAGAAACTGCTAAAGAGTTTGGAAAAAAGCAAGTTCACATATGGAGAAGATCTTATGATGTAGCTCCTCCTGGTGGAGAAAGTTTAAAAGAGGTTGTAGAAAGAGTAAATTCTTTTTACATTAAAAATATAGAGTCAAATATCAAAAATAATAAAAATGTTTTAGTAGTAGCTCATGGGAATTCTTTAAGAGCTTTATTAATTTGTATTAAAATGTTTAAGCCAAAAGAAATTTCTAAGATAGAAATTCCCACAGGTAATCCTTTCGTTATTAGTTATAAAGATAATAAATTAATTAAAAAAAAATATTTAATTTAAATTATTTGTATAAGAAGTATTCTATTTTTAGGTTTTTGTAATCTGCTTTCTTTAATTTTAAAATATTATGATTAAAAATCATACCATTATCATTAAATAAATGATCTTTAACAATAATTTTCTTTTTTGGTATTTTTTTCCAATTAAATTTTTTGTAAAAAAGAATTAATTTTTTTTTGCAGATCAAAAAAGAATGCAACTTTGATTTTAAAATAATTTCATTATTTTTTTCCATCAAAATTTTACTAATATTTTTTTTTCTAAAACTTTTATTAATTATTAAAGTATCGAAATAAATATATTTAATTTTTTTGGATTTATTTTTAACTAAAATAGTTGATGATCTTTTTCTTAAATATGTATATCCAATCAATTTATTTTTAATATATAGTAAATTGTGTATATCACTTTTTTTTGTATTTTTTTTATACCATTTAATTTGAGATTTTATTCCAAAATTCCAAAAAGAGTTTTTTAACTTGCAGATATCATTTATTTGTTTATTTGTTAGATTAGCTGATTTTATTGATGAAATATTTATCAATTACTTATTATCTAATATATCTGCTTTTAATTCAAAAGGATTAACTTCTTCTAAACATCCTGTGTTAACACCCATACCGTTTGGATCGGATTTTCTTATGTGATGTGTATAAATTCCACAAATTTTACAAAAAAAGTGTTTTGCATTATAAGTTCCAAATTGGTAGAGAGATATTTCTTTTTCACCCTGAGTTAACTGAAAGTCATCTTTATGAATTATGCTCATTTTAGCACTTTTTCTTACACAAATTGAGCAATTACATTGTTTTATATTTTGCAAATCTGTTTTGACATTAAACTGAACCGCTTTGCAGTGACATGATCCTTGGTATATCATCAATATTTTACTTATCCTTTATTTTATTTATTTTCAACTTTTTTTAATTTGTTTGTAAGAACAAAACTATATAATTAAATATATTTAAAGGAAAGCTTATGAAATTTATAATGAATGTAGAACTTACAGAAGGTTATGAGAAATGGAAACAACTTTTTTTAAGTGTTGATCATATAAGAGAGAAATATGGTATGAAAGTTTTGGCATATGGCCATCCAAAAGATAATGAAAATAAAGTTTATCAAGTAATAGAAGCTCCTTCGATGGAAAAAATTCAGGAAGCTATGCAAGATCCTGAAATTGCAAAACTTAGAACAGATGCGGGAGTTAATATTAATAGTCAAGAACTTGTATTTTTAGTTGAATAATTAAAACTTATATTTAAAGTTTTGAGTTGTGAGGCTAATCTTTATCAATTTAACCTCACTTTTTATAAAATAATGAATTGTCATTGGTGTTAAGGGTGATGGTGTAATAACACACTTGCTAAAAGGTTTTTATTTTTTATATATTACGGAATGGTAATCAAGTAATTGCTATTTGATAAATCATTACAATTTTTTATATTATGTCTGTAATAATCGTCATTATTATAGTCTAAATAAAGTGAACCTGATACTTTATTTAACACATCTTGTTCGTTATCATTTACATGAAATAAACTTTGAGGATCTAGATTTTTAGCACATCTAGGTGGCATGCCAAAAGTATGTAAAATTTCATGTAAAATAGTTTCTTCACTTTGATTAAATTTTTTATCAGATAAATCATAAAAATTATTAATTGTGCAACTTTCACTTTTTTTATTCTTTGAATTTGTATAAAAAATTGCAACTTTACCTTCAAATCTTGATCTGCCACATATTTCTATGAAAAAAGAATTTGATTTTTCCCAACCTTCAAAAAAAACTATAAATTTTTTTTCGTTAAAATTATTAAAGAGCAAAGAATTAGATAAAATTATTTTTTCAATTTTTGAACCTGTATCTTTCTCTTTATTTTGATTTGAGCTATATTCTGTAAACCATTTCATAGTTTTGTTTACTCTTATGAAAGTTGTATCTATTATATTATTATTTTTTCTATCATATCTGATAATTTGATTTTTAGTTTTGTCTAGGAGCCAATTATTTATTTTTTCAAGAGAATGGTGTATATTTTTATTAATATCAAATTTTCTATCTTTTTGATCACATGGCAATAAATAAATAGCATGCAATTTTGAATTAGATAAAATATCTTTCTGATCTTTAAATGATCTGTTCATTAAATTATCTGATAGATGTTTAATGATTTTTATATCATCTTCATCATCACAGTTTTCTGGTATTATTTTTTCTGTTTTTGTTCCAATTACATCGTATTTCCAATCTTCATAAATATTTTGTAAATAAAAAACTAATATGCTTATTATTGCAAAAAATGTAATTATAGGAATTAGAAAATATTTATTCAAAATCAGATTAAAATTAATTTTTTATACATAATTTATTTTTTTTAGATACTATATTCTTTATTAAAAATTTAATAAATAAACTAAATCTTTTTTTTACATTTTTGACATATACCAAAAATTTCTAAATTATGTTTTGTGTATTTAAAATTAGATTTTTCACTTTCCTTAGAAAAATATACAGATAAGTTATTTTTTTTAAGCTCAGTTACTTTGTCGCACATTTCACAAATTAAAAAAGAGGTAGATGTTTGAGAGTTACAATTATTATTACTACAAGCAATATAGGAATTTTTGCTTTCAATTTTATGCACTTTTCCTATTTCAATTAATTTATCTAACGCTCTATATACTTGAAGAGGTGATTTTATCCCTTTTTTTTGAATATCAAAAAGAATAGCGTAAGCCTTTAAAGGCCCCTTAGTTCCTTCTAATAAGTTAAGAACAGTTTGTTGATTACTTGTTAATTTTTCAGTTAAAAGAGGCATTTTAAGTAAATATCAAATTGTTTTCATTTTTGCAATGAAGTGCTTTTTTTTAGAGGGAAAAGTGATAGGATAAAAAACGCTAGTGCAACAACTATAATCGTAGGTCCAGAGGCAGTATTAAATTCCAAAGAACAAAATAAGCCTATTACTACCGATAAAATTCCTCCTAATATTGATAATATTATCATTTGCTGAGGATTATTACTAATATTTCTTGCCATAGCTGCAGGTATTAATAGTAAACCAGTTATTAATAATACCCCAACCATCTTTATTGAAATTGCAATAACACCTGCTAATAGTAAAGTAAAAATCAAATTAGATCTATCAGGTTTCATTCCTTCGGCTGCTGCTAAATCATAACTAACTGTTGCCGCAAATAGAGATTTCCAAATAATAAATAATATTCCAAGTATTGATAAACCACCAAGCCAAATGACGAAGATGTCTTCAATATTTACTGCAAGTATATCTCCAAATAACAAACCCATCAGATCAAAACGAATGAATGACAAAAAACCGATAATTACTAAACCTATAGCAAGAGTTGAGTGAGCAAGAAGACCGAGTAAAGCATCTCCAGGCAATTTTGTTCTTTTTTGTAAATTTATTAGTATGATAGCAACAATTCCAGAAATTAAGAAAACTGATAAAGAAATATTAATACTAAAAGAATAAGCTAATGTTATTCCCAACAGTGCTGAATGTGATAGAGTATCACCAAAATAAGATAATCTTCGCCATATTACAAGACATCCAAGAGGACCTGCTACAATAGCTACTCCTATTCCAGCAATTAATGCTCTAATAAAAAAATCATCAAGCATTATTCAGATATACTTCCATCATGTTGATGTGAGTGATCGTGGTGATGTTCATATAAAGACAGTGTAGAAGAGGTATATTCGCCAAATAATTTAATATAAGCTGGATCTTTTGCTACAGAGCTTGGTGTTCCTGAACAACATATATGTCCATTTAAACAAATAACATGATCTGTAGCTGACATGACAAAATGAATATCATGTGAAATTAATAAAATACCACAATTTAAAGTATCTGAAATATTTTTGATAAGTTTATAAAGAGCAATTTCACCATTGAAATCTACTCCTTGAACAGGCTCATCTAATACTAACAAATCAGGTTTTTTAGCTATAGCTCTAGCAATCAAAACACGCTGAAACTCTCCTCCTGATAAATCTCGTACTTCATGATAAAGTAATTTTTCAACTCCTGTTAGGGTTAAGGATTCTAATATTTTAGAGTTATCAATAAGACTTGTAATTTTCATAAAATCAATAACTCGTAAAGGTAATGTCCAATCAATATTAATTTTTTGTGGGACATAAGCTATTTTATTAGCATTATTTGTAATCAATCCTTCATCTGTATTATAAATATTTAATACCATTTTTGCAGTTGTTGTTTTTCCAGATCCGTTAGGACCAATTAAAGTAACAATTTGACCATTATAAATTTCAAGAGAGACTCCTCTTACTAACCATTTAGATGATTTGAAAACACCAGCATTTTCTAATTTAATCAAAGAATTCATTTTTTTTTGACATTTTCTATTTACAAATTGATATGTTATAATATAACATGTAATATTATTACACGATTTTATATTAGAATGAAACAAAATAAAACATTAATAAAACTGCTAAAAATCTTATTTTTTTCCATTATATTTATAATCACATCATCAGTTAGGGCTGAACTAAAAGTTGTAACAACTATAAAACCTATACATTCTTTAATTACAAATGTCATGCATGGAATAAATGAACCTAATCTGATAATAGAAGGAAGTACTTCACCACATAATTTTACACTAAAACCCTCTCATGCAAAACTATTAGAAGAAGCTGACATAATTTTTTGGATTGGAGAAGGCTTAGAAACATTTATGGAGAAGCCTCTTGATTCTATAGTTAAAAATGCAAAAATTATTGAATTTATGGATCTAGATAATATTGAGAAATTAAAATTTAGAGAAGAAAATATTTTTGATGATCACAACGATCACGATGACCACGATGACCATGGCGATCACGATGACCACGATGACCACGATGACCATGGCGATCACGATGACCACGATGACCATGGCGATCACGATGACCATATTCATGGTGAATTTGATGCTCACATATGGTTAGATCCAATAAATGCTAAAGAAATGATTCATAAAATAGCTCATGAATTATCTGAATTAGATCCAGTTAATAAACAAAAATATTTCCAAAATGCTGATAAAACCATTAAAGCTCTTGACCAATTAATTTTTGATATTGATCAAAATATCAATAAAGAAGCTCGCTTTGTTGTCTTTCATGATGCTTATCAATATTTTGAAAAAAGATTTGGAATTTATACTTCAGGGGCATTAACATTAAACACTGATGTTTTGCCAGGAGCCAAACAAATATCTGATATTCAAAGTATAATAAAAGAAAAAAGAGTTAACTGTATTTTTTCTGAACCACAGTTTAATCCTAAAATTATAGAAACAATTGCTCAAGATACTGGAATCAAAACTGGTATTTTTGATCCTTTAGGAGCAAATATTGAATCAGACAAAAAACTTTATTTTAAACTTTTAAATAATTTAACTAACAATCTTGAAAATTGTTAATTTAACTAAATATTTCTGTTTTCCGAATCTTTAAAAAATAAATAAAGTATTTCATAAAATGGCGCGAGAATGGGTGATCAATGACTATTCAGGATATAAAGGACTTGTCTTACAGGAGTGTGATACCCAAAATCCTGGTCCAGGAGAAATTCGTCTAAGAATTGAGGCATTTGCATTAAATTGGGGTGATATGGATTTAATGCTGGATCGCTATTCTTTCAGCTTTAATAATTTCCCTGCAAGGATAGGGATGGAGGCAGCAGGAATTGTTGATCAAATTGGTGAAGGTGTAACCGGAATCGAAATTGGTGCTCGATATTGTACTTTACCATATTTCTATTTCAACAAAGGAGCCAGTGCTGATTCTGTTACAATAGATGCTCGATATGTCACACCTGCTCCAAAAAATTTATCGGCAGTAGAAAGTTCTTCAGTATGGATGCAATTTATGACAGCATATTATCCAATTGTTGAATTAAGTAAAGCTGCGCCAGGCAAAAATATTCTCGTAACAGCGGCTACTAGCACAGCTGGAAATGCTGCTTTAAACATTGGAAAAATTTTTGGAGCCAATATGATTGCCACAACAAGGTTTGAACAAAACCGTGATTATCTTCTTGAATCTGGTGCTTCGCATGTCATTGTAACTGGTGAAAATGAAATTGCTGCGACTTTACGAAAGATGACTGATAATCATGGGATTGATGCTGCTTTTGATCCGGTTGGAGAGGGTATGATTGCAAAATATAGTCCAGCACTTGCTCGTGATGCAACTATTTTTTTCTATGGAACTCTTGATGGTGTTTTTCCGCAATTACCTATTGTTGATATGTTTCAAGCAAATGCTACTTTTCATCCTTATTCACTATTTAACTATGTAGAAGACTCTAATATGCAGGCAAAGGGAACTGCTTTTGTATACAAAGCTCTTGAAGAAGGAAAGCTTAGGCCAAATATTGACAGAGTTTATCCGATGGAAGAGTATCGAGAGGCCTGGGAATATCTTAGAAAACCTCGCACCAAGCATGGCAAAGTTGTGATCGAAACCGGACTCTAAACTATAAACAAATACAATCAGTAATTTAGCTAGGTGTTACTTTGAGAAAATTTAAAAACTAATAATAAATATATTTTTTTCATGTTACTTTTTTAATTTAAATATGATTAAATATACAAATGGATAAAATAGATAAACAAATAATTTTAATGCTCCAGGAAAATGCCATGCTTCCTGTAGGGGAAATTGCAAATAAAGTTAATCTTTCACTTTCTTCATGTTGGAATAGAATAAAAAAACTTGAAGAAGAAAAAATAATTAAGAAGCGAGTAACAATTTTAGATGGAAAAAAAATTAATTTACCAATTGTGGTTTTTGTTTCTATTTCTGTTATTAAACATGATCAAAAATTTACTGATTTGCTAAAAAATTATAATGAGGTAATTGAAATTTGGAGATTATCAGGCGAATTTGATTATTTGTTAAAAGTGGTATCAGAGTCTTTAGAAAAATATGATATTTTTATTAAAAAATTGGTCAATGAAATGAAATTTATTAGAAGTTTTCATTCCAATATAGTTTTGCAAGAAATAAAATATACTACTTCCTACCCCATAGATTCATTAGATAATTTAAAGTAAAAATATATCGTACTTGCAATTAAAATATAGAATTAATGACTAATGAAATGATTTAATAAAGTTTTTTAAAATTAAAAAATAATCTTCAAGCTCTTTGATTCTAAGGGTTTCATTTGATTTGTGACCTTGATCCCCATCACCAGGTCCAATATTAATAATATTTATTTTTTCATTAGCAAAATATCTACCATCGCTGACACCAATAGAATTTAAAAAATTAGGTTTCTTTTTATTAATTACAGAATATGAATTTACTAAGCTTTTTAAATATATATTAGATTTATTTGATTTAAACGCATTAGTTCCTCTTAAGAAAGATACTTTTGCTGATTTATCAATATTTGTTATAAAATTTTTAATTTCTTTAAAAGATTTATTAATATCTTCTTTGATAGTAATTCGTCTGTCAATTTCAAAGTTAGTTATGTGTGGAACAACATTAACGTTTTCACCCCCATTAATAATTCCAATATTAATTGTTGATTTGGAATATTTAGTGTCATATTTTTTTAATCTTTTTTTATATTTATGTTCTAGAAGATTAATTATCTTTGCAGTTTTAGTTATTGAATTAATTCCCTTAATAGGATCACCTGCATGAGACGTTTTTCCAAAAACTTCCACATTTACCCAAAATACGCCCCTTTCTTCAACAATAAAATTATTGTTTGTTGGAGCACCTAATATTAAAGTATGTGGTTTGATAATTTTTTTATCTTTTAAAAATTTAGTTCCTTCGGGACCTAAATTTTCTTCATCAGTTACAAAGGTAAAACAAATTCTTTTTTTATAATTAGGAAAGAGTTTTTTAAAATTTTTTGCAAAATAAAGATGTACTGCTGTGCTCCCTTTGCAATTAACAGATCCTAATCCAACACATTTTGAACCTCTAATTTTTAAAGTGAATGGAGGAGTCTTCCATTCTTTCAGTATTGGTTTTACAGTATCTATATGACAATTAAAAACAAGAGAGCTTTTATTGCCTTTATAATTTTTCAAAACAATGTTTGGCTTATTTTTGTTTTTAGAATGCATGCTTATAATAAATCCAGATTCAGATAAATATTTTTTTATAAATTGAGAAATTTTTAAAGTATGTCCTGGAGGGTAACATGTGTCAATAGCAACAATATTTTTAAGAACATCTAAGATTTCATCTTTAATTTTATTAGTCATTTGTTTTAATTTTGAATAAATTCATAGTATTGTTTGATATCATATCCTTAATCTCACTATCATCAAATCCTTGCTGTTTTATCATTAATAAAAATTTAACAAAACCTCTAACAGGAATAGGTAGAACTGAAACTCCACAATCACTAGATAATATAGTATTTTTTATTCCTGCTGCTTTAATTAATTTTGCCATTTTATTCAAATTTACAGGAGTTGCTTTATGTTTTTCTTCATCAATATGTGTCAAAGCTACCTCAGTTGCATTAGATACAAAAAAAAATGAGAATTCTGAATAACAATCTAGTTTAGTGATTTCTCCTACGATATCTTCTTCATAATGTGAGCTGGGAACCATAATTCTTTTAACTCCTCTTTTTTTTGCAAAACTAATTAATCTTATTGCTTCTTCACCCGATAAATGACCTGTATTAAGAACAACATCATTTTCAGCAATTAAATCAAGAATTTCTGGTAAAGGATCTGCTAATTGTTTAGATTCAGGTATATGTAGGCATGATTCAATATAATTTTCAGATCTATTTTCTAATTTAGCTATGTAGCGAGTATGATGGGTAGGCATTGAAATAAATCTGGTGTTTAGATTATCACCATAATTATAACTCAGGGCAATTTTTACTGATTCTGCAGATATACCTCCCGCATATGGCTCCATGATTAATCCTCCAAAAACATCTAATTTAATATTCTCCATTTCTTTGTTTATTAAAGCAGCGTATCCTGAAGTATTACAAAAATTGTCCATTAGACCAATCCCCTTCATTTTGAATGCTAGAGCGTGTCTTACAGCTTCAAAGATATGAATACTTCTTTTGTTTAGATGTGGACAGCAATGAATATGACTATCAACAGCATTTTCTAAAAGATATGAACCTTCAAATTTTTCAGGAATTTTGTTATTTAAATGCATTATAATTTTTTAATTATTAATATTTTGAATAATATATTAAATTATTAATGCTTAATATATAAATTATTCTTATAAAGCAAAATAATGACTAAAGATTTAAGAGAAAAAAATATATATGATAGGGGAAAGTTAGTTAAAATATACTTTAATGGAGAAAAAATTTTAGCCTACGAAGGAGAGAATCTAGCCTCAGCACTTTATGCATCAAACAAAAAAATTTTAAGGTCTTCACCTAACTTAAATATGCCAAGAGGAATTTTTTGTTTAATCGGATCATGTCAGGAATGTTTATTATTAGTTAATGGGAAAAGAAAGCTTGCTTGTTTGACCTACATAAAGGAAAATATGTTGATTGAAAGTATTTAGTTTTATGCAAAATAATGATTACGATATAATTATTATAGGAGCAGGTCCAGCAGGTATTGCAGCTGCAGTGTCATCCTCATCTAATGGAGTAAAAGTTTTAGTTATAGACTCTAACATTGATACCGGAGGACAAGTATATAACCCTCCTCCCAGAACCTATAAGCAACTTACTAAGGT
>PTKV01000008.1 GCA_002937895.1 Alphaproteobacteria bacterium MarineAlpha5_Bin9
CGCTCTTAGCTCAGCTGGATAGAGCATCGGTTTTCTAAACCGAGGGTCGCAGGTTCGAATCCTGCAGAGCGCGCCAAATATTTTAAATGAAGTATAGAATTAATGATATTTTTTTAAATGAAAAATTGTTTAGGCTTTATAGGTGGAAGTGGTTTATATGATCTTGATTTTTTAGATAATAAAAAACTATTAGAAATAAATTCTCCGTGGGGAAAAGCATCTGATCAAATAATACAAGGAGATTTAAATGGAAACAAAATATTTTTTTTACCAAGACATGGTAAAGGTCATAAAATATCTCCAACTAATATTAATTATCAAGCAAATATTGAATCTTTAAAGCAATGTGGAGTAACAGATATTATATCTTTATCTGCTGTTGGATCCTTAAGAGATAATTTAATTCCTGGTACATTTGTAATCGTTGATCAGTTTATTGATAGAACAGTAAATCGAAAAAAAAGTTTTTTTAATGAAGGTATAATAGCTCATGTCCCTTTTTCTCATCCAACTTCTTATGAATTAATGAAATTAAGTAAAGATTGTCTAAATACACTAAATATAAAAAATCATTATGGAGGAACTTATTTAGCAATGGAAGGCCCACAATTTTCAACTAAAGCAGAATCTAATCTATTTAGATCATGGGAAAGTGATATTATAGGAATGACAAATATTCCTGAAGCAAAACTCTGTAGAGAAGCTGAAATAAGATATTGCTCCATTTCAATGGTCACTGATTTTGATTGTTGGCATCCTAATTATGATACAGTAAGTCTTGATCTCATTATTCAAACAATGAAGGAAAATATTCAAAATTCAAAAAAATTCATAAAGGAATTTTCTAATAATTATTATTCTGGCATAGACTTTTCTAATGATACTACTAATAATATTTTGGATAGTTCAATAATCACTCCTCAAGAAGATTGGGATCCAAATATTGAAGATAAATTAAATTCTATACTTAAAAGATATAAACAAAATAAATAAATGATTGTAGGAGGTAAAAATATAACAACAATTTGGTATGATTCTAAAAATGACGATATTAAAATTATTGATCAGCGTTTTTTACCACATGAATTAAAAATTGTTAGTTTAAAAAATTTAGAGCAAACAATATTTGCAATTAAAGAAATGCAAGTAAGAGGAGCTCCTTTAATAGGTGTAACAGCAGCCTATGGTTTATATTTAGCTTCAAAAAATGATCACAGTCTAGAAAAATTAATTCAGTCTGGTAATCTTTTAAAAAAAGCTAGACCTACAGCTGTAAATTTATCATGGGCAGTTGATAAGATTATTTTTGAAATTAAAAAAAATTATAATAAAAATATTAATAAACTAATTTTAAAATTAGCAAATAAAATAAGAGATGATGATATTAAATCGTGTAGTTCAATTGGGGAAAATGGATTAATTTTAATCGAGGATATTTATAAAAGAAAAAAATCAACAATTAATATTTTGACTCATTGTAATGCTGGTTGGTTGGCAGCAGTAGATTGGGGAACAGCTTTGTCACCTATTTATAAAGCTAATTATAAAAATATTCCAATGCATATTTGGGTTGACGAAACGAGACCTAGAAATCAAGGTTTTAATCTGACTGCATGGGAATTAATAAATGAAAACATATCAAATTCTCTTGTAGTTGATAATGCTGGTGGCCATTTAATGCAAAAAGGATTAGTAGATCTTTGTATCACAGGAACTGATAGAACTGCTTTAAATGGAGATGTTTGTAACAAAATAGGTACCTATTTAAAAGCTTTGGCAGCATTTGATAATTCAATTCCATTTTATGTAGCTGCACCAATTTCTAGTATAGATTTTAATATAAAAGATGGATTAAATGAAATTCCTATTGAAGAAAGAAATTCAGAAGAGATATCAGTTGTTAATGGTTTAACTGCAGATGGAAAAAAAAATAATGTATATATAACACCAAAAAATGCTGTATGTAAAAATTATGCCTTTGATGTTACTCCTGCTAAATATATTTCAAAAATAATCACTGAAAAAAAAATCATCGATGCAAATGTTGAATCTATTTTAGGGTTAAAAAATTTATGAAATCAAGATGGAATGAAAAAAAATCACAATTATTCATAAAAAAATATCTATCTAAAGGTATAAATAGAGACCTAGCTTTAAGAATATATAGTTCACGTCTTTTAGGACAAGAACCTAAATTAGTTTTGCATGGTGGTGGAAATACTTCAGTAAAAATCATTCAAAAAGATTCTTTCAAAAAAAAATCAAATATTCTTTTTGTTAAAGGAAGTGGAAAAAACATGAAAGACATTGGTATTGAAGGATTCCCAGCACTTGAATTAGATAATTTAATTAATTTAAAAAAATTAAATAAAATTAATGATTATCAAATGATTAATTTTCAAAAAAAATTTATGGTTGATACCAACTTCCCAAATTCTTCTGTTGAAACATTATTACATGCTTTTTTACCGCATAAATATATAGATCATACACATTCCAACGCAATATTAAGCATTATTAATCAAGAGAATGATTATGATATTTGTAAAAAAGTTTTTGGTAATGAATTAGCTATAGTTCCATATATTATGCCAGGTTTTATGCTAGCAAAAAAAGCTACACAAATTTACGATAAAAATCCGAAAGTTAAAGGTTTAATTTTGCTTAAGCATGGAATTTTTACTTTTGGAAAAACAGCTAAAGAAAGTTATAAAAGAATGATTAGATATGTAAATATAGCTGAGAATGAATTAAGAAAAAAAAATAAAATAAAAAAATTCTTTTTTAAGAATCAATCTATTTCTACAGATCTTCTAATATCTATTTTGCGTAAAAATTTAACTTTAAAAAACAATAAATATTTTGATAAAAAAATTATTATTTTTTCTAAAATTAATTTTGTAAACGATTTGTTTAATTATCAAAATAAAATAAAAGGTCCAATTACTCCGGATCATGTAATAAGAATAAAATCTAAACCATTATTTATAGATTTGGATAAAATTGATTATAAAAAAGTTGAGGATTTTATAAACAAAAAGATTTTAAATTATTCCAAAAATTATTTTAAATATTTTAAAAGAAATAAACATTTGAATAAAAATGCAATTATGCATGATCCTCTACCACGTTTAATAATTATAAAAGGAATAGGTTTATTTTCTATAGGAAAAAATTATAAAGATGCAAAAATAATAATGGATATTGGAAAATCTTCATTATCAGTTATTAACGATGCTTATAAATATGGAAAATTTAAATCAATTTCTGAAAAAGAAATATTTAAAATGGAATATTGGCCTTTAGAATTAGCTAAATTAAAGCCTTCTAAATCAACTCTCCAAGGTCATGTTACTGTTATTTCTGGAGGTTTAGGAACTATAGGTTATGCAACTGCCTTAAAATTTAAAAATGAAGGATCTGAAGTTGTAATTATTGATAGACAAAAATTAAATAAAGAAATTGATGGGATTACTTATTTTAAATGCGATGTTTCTGATGAACTAGATATAAAAAAAGCATTTAAAAAAATATTACATAAATTTGGAGGTATAGATATAGTTATTTCTAATGCAGGCTTTGCTATTCAAAAGCCATTAAGCCAATTAAATAAAAATCTTTTAGACAAAAGTTTTTCAACCAATTTTTATGCTCATCATTTTTTGACACAACAATCAACTAAAATATTCAAAAAGCAGGCAACAGGTGGTTGTGTGCTTTTTAACATATCTAAGCAAGCAATTAATCCTGGTAAAAATTTTGGAGCTTATGGAATGCCAAAAGCAACATTGCTTTCTCTTATGAAGCAATACGCATTGGAATTTAGTAAATATGATATCAGGTTTAATGGAGTAAATGCAGATAGAATTAGAAGTGGTTTATTAACAAAAGAATTAATTTCTAAAAGAGCAAAAATTAGAGGTTTAAGTGTAGATAATTATATGCAAGGAAATTTATTGAATAAGGAAGTTAAACCAGAAGATGTTGCGAATTCCTTTTTTCATTTATCAATTTCAACAAAAACAACAGCCTGCATTATTACAGTAGATGGAGGAAATATAGAAGCAAGTTTAAGATAATGTTTTTAAAATTTTTAGAATTTATAGGAAGAAAAAAGATTGTACTAGATAGAGGCCCTTCTCATCCAGAATTTCAAAATGCAAAACCTTGGATGGAAAGATATTATTTGTTATTTAGACATAGACCTAAATGGTTCCCTTTTAACATTCTTATTCATAGAATGCTTGATAATGATCATGGTGATGGAGTTCATAATCACTTATGTCCTTATATAACAATAATAATAAAAGGTGGATATTTTGAAACTACTGAAAAGGGAAAATTCTGGAGACCCCCAGGATATATAGGTTTTAGATCTGCCGATCATCTTCATAGAGTAGATTTAAATCCTAATGTGGAAACAATGACTATATATATACCTGGACCTTTTGGATTAAGAAAAAATAAAAGAGCTGAATATAAAACTAAATTTTAGACTATAACACCATCATAAATTAATTTTAATCCACTAAATCCTAGAAAGACATATATAAGAAAATAAAAAAATTTTTCTTCAACTCTTTTATGTAAGTAATATCCCAAGTATATACTTATTGGAGCCATTGGTGATAAATACAAAGATATTTTAAGATTTGATATTACTAATTGATCTAACAAATAATAAGGTATTAATTTAATCAAATTTATAATTAAAAAAGCCAAGGTTATAGTTCCTACGTATACAGTTTTATCTAGTTTTTGTGGAAGTAAATATACGCTCATTGGTGGACCACCTGCATGAATTATGAAGCTTGTATATCCTGCAAATAATGACCAAAATCGTCCTTTTTTTTTGGTTGGTTTAATAAAAGAATTATTTTTTTGAAATAATGTAAGGAAAATAAATAAAATTGCAATCGCTCCTACAATAATTTTAATACTCCTTACTGAACTGAATTCAAATGTTAAAGCACCAATAAATATCCCTATAATTGAGGCAGGAATTATTGTTTTAATATTTTTAATATCCCATTTATTCCAATAAATATATATTGCTATAAAATCCATTATTAATAAAATGGGCAACAATATTGCTGCTGCTTTAATAGGATTTATTGAGAGAGTCATTATTGGTATTGCTAAAATTGCTATTGGCCCTGCAAATCCACCTTTCGAAATTCCAAATAAAAAAACACCTATTGAGGCAGTTATATAAAAATATAAATTTTCCACTATTATTGATTTAGTATTTTTATAGCATTAAAAATATCTTTAATTTGATCTTTGCTATCTTCTAATCCGCAGTATATTCTAACTATAGTACCTGTTCTAAGATTTCTCCTTTTTCTTTTATCTAGTGGAGGAAATGTAATTAAACTTCCATAACCACCCCAGCTATATCCAATTTTAAAAATTTTTAATTTTTTATAAAATTTTTCCAAAGTATTATTCGAATACTTTTTTTTAAATTCAAAGGCAAATAAACCAGTACTGCCAGAAAAATCTCTTTTCCAGATGACATGATTTTTCATGCTTGGTAATGCTGGATGATAAACTTTAGATATTAATTTATGATTAGATAATTTTTTTGCAAGATTAATTGCATTTTTTTCAATTTCTTTAATTCTTACATGTAATGTTGTAATTCCTCTCATGGATAAATATACTTCCTCAGATCCAGGAATAATACCTAAAGATTTGATAGTAGATCTTATTATTTTAGCATCTTGTTGTTTTCTAGAACTCACAAATCCAATTAAAACATCTGAATATCCATTAATGTATTTAGTCCCAGCATCAACAATTATATCAATACCAAGATTAAATGGTTGGCAAAAAATTGGTGAAGCCCAAGTATTATCTAAAATTGTGATTATTTTTTTTCGCTTAGCAATATTTGTAATTTTAGGAATATCCATAATATCAAAAGTTGCAGTTCCTGGAGACTCCAAAAAAATTAATTTTGTTTTTTTATTAATTAAATTATTAAAATTTTTATAATTAGTAGGGTGAAAATATTTTATTTTGATGTCAAAATTTTTTAATATATTTTCACAAAAAGTTCTTGTAGGATTGTATACTGAATCAGTTATGAGAACTTCATCTCCCTTTTTTAAATAGGCTAGAAAAGGTATAGTAATTGCAGATAATCCTGTAGGGGCTATTACTGTATCTTTAGCATTGTATAAGAAAGAAATAGCACTTTCTAATTGTTTGAAAGATGGATTAAGGTGTATTCCATACTTTACCTTATTATCATCACGTTTTTTTAAATCATCGATGTATTCTTTAAATGAATTAAAAATAATAGTAGATCCTTTGTATATCCCTGGATTAACAAATCCATTTTGATTTTTAGGATTTCTACTTATTTTAGTTAATTTTGTTTTTATATGCATATTATTAGAAATATAATATATTTATAAATATACTATTGTTTATACTATCATAAATATTTATAATAAAATTAATAAATGAAGTTTTTTTTTATCTTTATATTTATAACTTTTATCAATTATTCATTACTTATAAATGCAAATACATTGGATGAAATAAAAAATAGAGGCTATTTATCATGTGGAGTTTCTGAAAACCAAATAGGTTTTTCTACTATTAATGACGAAGGAAAATGGATTGGGTTTGATGTTGATATATGTAGAGCTGTAGCGTCAGCAATTTTTAATGATCCTGAGAAAGTAGAATTTATAGTTACAACTTCAAGTTCAAGATTTCCTAAACTAGCGGGTGGAGAAATAGATATTTTATCTAGAACAACAACATGGACTTATAGTAGAGATACTAATTTAGGATTTGATTATTCAGGTATTAGTTTTTTTGATGGCCAAACTTTTATGGTTAGAAAATCTCTTGATATCAAAAATATTAATGATTTACAAGATTCAACTATATGTTTAGTTTCTGGATCTGCAAAAGAGTTTAATACAATTGAGTATTTTAAAAAAAACAATATTAGATTTAATATTCTTAATGTAGAAATAGATCAGGACGCCCTAGAGAATTATTTAGCTGATAGATGTGATGCTTATACAAATTTTTATTCAGAACTTTCAATATTAAGAGTAAAAATACCTAATTCAAGCAAACATATGATTTTAACAGATCTAATATCTAAAGAACCATTAGGACCTTTAGTTAGACATGGTGATAATGAATGGAATGATATTGTTAGATGGACTCTAAATGTATTAATTATAGCTGAGGAATATAATATTGATTCAATTAATATTGATACATTTCTTGAAACTGATAATGCTGAAATAAAAAGAATTTTGGGAATAATTGGTAATTATGGCGACATGTTAGAATTAGATAATTCGTGGTCATATAATATAATTAAAAATGTTGGTAATTATAAAACTATTTTTGATACAAATCTTGGGCAAAATACTGCTCTTAAAATGAGCAGAGGTCTTAATGATTTATGGAAAGAGGGGGGAATATTATATTCTCCACCTTTTAGATAATTATTCATAATAAAAAAGTAGATTGTTAATGAAAAAAGATTAAAAATATGTATTTAGTATAATATATTTATGGATAGTGATAATTCAAAAAAAGAGCAACCAATTATTATTTTAGATAAAGTAAATAAATGGTTTGGAGATCTACATGTTTTACAAGATGTAAGTATTTCCGTTGCAAAAAAAGAAAGAATAGTTGTTTGTGGTCCTTCTGGATCTGGTAAATCTACCATGATTAGATGTATAAATAGATTAGAAGAACATCAACAAGGAACGATAATTGTAGATGGTATTGAATTGACGGGAAATTTAAAAAATATTGATAATGTTAGAAGAGAAGTTGGAATGGTTTTTCAACAATTTAATTTATTTCCACATTTAACAGTTAGAGAAAACATAACTTTAGCTCCAATTTGGGTTAAAAAGATGCCTAAAAAAGAAGCTGAGGAACTTGCAATGACTCATTTAGAAACAGTAAAAATACCCGAACAAGCTGATAAGTATCCAGGACAATTATCAGGCGGTCAACAACAAAGAGTGGCCATAGCAAGATCTTTAGCTATGAATCCAAATATAATGCTTTTTGATGAACCAACTTCAGCACTAGATCCTGAAATGATAAAGGAAGTATTAGATGTTATGGTTGATCTAGCTGAGGGTGGTATGACAATGATAGTTGTAACACATGAAATGGGCTTTGCAAAAACCGTTGCAAATAGAATGGTTTTTATGGATGAAGGAAAAATTGTAGAAGAAGCAGAACCAAATAAATTTTTTAATAATCCTGAAAGTGAAAGAACTAAACTTTTCTTAAGTCAAATTTTAAGCCATTAATTTTTCAACGTAATATATATTCTTTTATTCATTTTTCCTTTATTTTCTATTTTTCCTATATTTATTACTCCAATTTCATTTGTTTTATTTACATGAGTTCCTCCACAAGGTTGTAAATCTATATTTCCTATTTTTACCAATCTTATTTTTTTATCAGTTCTAGGAGGTTTGACTGACATAGTTCTAACTAAATCTGGATTCTTATCTAATTGTTCATAGGTTATCCATTCATAAGTTATGTCATGATCCATATTTATCAAATTATTCATTTTTAGTTGTAAATTCTCTTTATCTATTTTTTGATCAGCGTTAAAATCAAGTCTACTTTTTTCTAATCCTATTTGCCCACCCGTCACTTCATAAGGAATCAATGAACAAAGTAGATGTAACGCAGAATGCATTTTCATATATTGATATCTATTTTCCCAAATGATTAATCCCTTAACTTCACTATTTTTTTCAATTTTATAATTGCCATCAAATAAATGAACGATCTCTTTTTTTTCATTGTAAATTGTATCGATAATACTAATTTCATTATTTTTTATATATAATTTACCTGTATCACCAGGTTGTCCTCCACTTCTCGCATAAAAAGCAGTTTTGTCTAAAATTATTTGATTTTCAGATGCCATTAATACATTTGCTGTAAATTCTTTTAAATATGCATTTTCTAAAAAAATCATTTTTATAACCAAATTTTATCAATGATTTTTTGAAACCAATTTCTTTCTTTGCAATTAATGTTTGAAGGTTTTTCTAAATTTTCTCTGCATTCACATTTAAATTTTATATCTAATTCTATATCTCTGTATTCTGCAATTTTTTTAAATCGTTCATTTGATTCATTTGTTTTTTCTACACAAAGTGAGTATTCCTTTTGTAAAATAGGAGACCAACCTTCTTTGCCTATTTTGTCTGCTTCAACCCAGGATCCATTTACTAAGAAATAAACTACTATAAACCAGCTCATATTTATACAATATACTGTATTCATATAGTTTAATAAATACAATATATAAATATTAAAAATTTATAAAATTTTACTTGAACAATTTGATTTCTTAGAGCAAAGGATCTTTTAATTTAATAATTATTAAAAAAGGAGAAAATACATATGAAAATTTCTAATGTATTAAAATTATTTGCTTCTACTTTGATTTTATCTTTAAGTTCATCTGTTATTGCAGATACACTTTCTGATACACAAGCTAGAGGTCACGTTCGTTGTGGAGTAAGTCAAGGACTTCCTGGCTTCTCTAATCCAGATGAAAATGGTAACTGGACTGGTATTGACGTAGACGTATGTCGTGCTGTAGCAGCTGCAATTTTTGGAAAGGGTGGAGATGAAAAAGTTGAATATTTCCCAACTTCTGCAAAAGAACGTTTTACAAAGTTAACAGCAGGCGAATATGATATTCTTTCAAGAAATACTACTTGGACTTTATCTCGTGATGCGAAAATTGGTTTAACTTTTAATGGTGTAAACTTTTACGATGGACAAGGTTTCATGGTAAGAAAAGATCTTGGTGTTACAAGTGCGCTAGAACTTGATGGTGCAAGTGTTTGTGTTAACACAGGAACAACTACTGAACTTAATTTAGCTGACTATTTTAGAGCAAATGGCATGTCTTATGAGCCAGTTGTTTTTGAAAAAGCTGATGAAGTTGTAGCTGCATATGATGCAGGTCGTTGTGATGTACACACTACTGATAAATCAGGATTAGCTGCACAAAGAACTAAAACAGCTCAACCAGATGCTCATATGGTTCTTCCAGAAACTATTTCTAAAGAGCCTTTAGGACCAGTTACTCGTGAAGGTGACGAACCTTGGAGTGATATCGTATTTTGGGTTCTTCAAGCTTTAATTACAGCTGATGAACTTGGAATTTCTGGTTCTGATGTGAAAAATATCGTAGGTGATACTAGTCAGACTCCTGAAGTTAAACGTATTTTAGGTGTTGAAGGTGAAACAGGAGCTCATTTAGGTCTTCCTAAAGATTGGGCATACTGGGCAATCTTTGAAGTTGGTAATTATGGAGAAATGTACGAGCGTCATGTTGGTATGAATACTCCTTTAGAGCTAGCTAGAGATGGATCACCTAATGCTGGTTGGAAAAACGGTGGACTTTTATACGCACCTCCAATTAGATAATCATTAAAATATATTTATTTATATAAAATGCTCGGTATAATAACCGAGCATTTTTATTTTAACAAAAAGTATGAATATTAACTCTGAAATAATTAAACCTCCAAAGAAAGATATTTTTAAATCTGGAAAATTTAGATCTATTGTAATTCAATCAATAGTTATGCTTTTATTCATCTCTTTTGTTTTGTGGGTAATCGATAATGCTGCAACCAATATGACTGCAAATGGAATAGCCCATGGCTTTGATTTTTTATGGGAAAATTCTATGTTTGATATTGGATATCTTCCATTTATTGACCACACTCCTGTCGATACTTATTTCCATGCTTTTATCGTTGGCATTTTAAATACAATTTTAATTGCTGTGATTGGAATATTTTTTGCTACAATTTTTGGTTTTTTAATTGGAATTGGAAGATTATCTGATAACTGGTTAGTATCAAGATTTTGTGGTGCATATATAGAAATATTAAGAAATGTACCTTTACTTCTCCAACTTTTTTTCTGGTATCACGCAGTATTAAGGATTTTACCAAGAGCTAAAAACAGTCTTAATGCTGGTGATAGTTTTTTTCTTAATCTAAAAGGTTTATTTATTCCTAAACCTATTCCTGAAACTGGATTTAATTCCGTTTTACTTACTTTTATTGTAGCTATTATTTTTATTATTTATTTAATTAGATGGGCTAAACAAAGACAAGCTAAAACTGGTCAACAAATTCCTATTTTTTCAATTTCTTTAGGTATTTTAATTTTACCAGTTATGTTTGTTTCCTTTTTATATAATTTTCCTTTATATTTTGAACAACCAGTCTTAAAAGGTTTTAATTTTAAAGGTGGAATTCGATTAATTCCCGAAATGGTTGCATTGCTTCTAGCACTATCATTATATACAGCCGCATTTATTGCAGAAAATGTGAGATCAGGAATATTGGCAATAAATAAAGGGCAAATTGAAGCTTCTAGTGCAGTAGGATTAAATAGAATACAAATTTTAAGATTAATAATTATTCCACAAGCGATGAGAGTAATTATACCTCCTCTTACTAGTCAATATTTAAACTTAACAAAAAATTCTTCTTTAGCAGTAGCTATAGCTTATCCAGATTTAGTCCATGTTTTTGCTGGAACTGCTCTAATGCAAACTGGTCAAGCAATTGAAATTTTAGCTATGACTATGTCAGTATATTTAACATTAAGCATAACAATTTCCTTATTAATGAATTGGTATAATCGAGCTATGGCTCTAAAGGACAGATAATATGGCTCAACAACCCACAGTGACTTTACCCCCAGGAAGAGACAATCTTAAAAAACCACCTGTTGTGAGTATTGGTTTTTTAGGTTGGATAAGAACTAATTTATTTTCTACTTGGTACAATACTTTATTCACCCTTTTAGGAGTTTATATTTTGTATTTGGTGTTTCCTCCTTTATTTCAATGGGCTATTTTAGATGCTGTATGGAGTGGAGAAGATCGTACAGTTTGTGAATGGTATGATGAAGACAAAGTTAAATATAGAGCTGGTGCTTGCTGGCTTATGGTTAAGGTTTACTTTAATTTTTTTACATATGGTTTTTATCCAGATGAGCTCCAGTGGAGAATTAATTTAGCATTTATAATTTTGGCAATATCATTTTCATTAATGTTTATTCCGAATTTTAAAAAGAAACATTATGTAGGTATTTTTCTTTTCGTATTTTATCCGTTTATCGCTTTTTTTCTTTTATCTGGAAATGAATCATTGGGTTTAGAATATGTGAGCACCCATAAATGGGGAGGTTTATTTTTAACCTTCCTTTTAGGTAGTATAGGTATTGTTTTTGCTCTTCCTTTAGGAATCATTCTAGCTTTGGGTAGAAGATCTAAACTACCGGTTGTTAGATTATTATCTGTAATTTTTATTGAGTTTTGGAGAGGGATTCCACTTATAACAGTATTATTTTTTGCTGCTGTTATGTTTCCATTATTTGTTCCACAAGGTGTTGAAATTGATAATCTTTTGAGATGTATAGTTGGTCTTACTTTATTTGGTGGTGCTTACATGGCTGAAGTTGTTAGGGGTGGATTGCAAGCTTTACCTAAAGGACAATATGAAGCAGCTCAAGCTGTAGGTTTAGGATATTGGAAAATGATGGCATTAATAATTATGCCTCAAGCACTACGTATAGTTATCCCAGGTATTGTTAATACCTTTATTGGTTTATTTAAGGATACCACTTTAGTATTCATAATAAGTTTAATGGATTTATTACTTACAGTATTTACTACTAATTCTAATCCTGATTGGATGGGTTTTCCTTTTGAAGGTTATATATATGCAGCTTTAGTATACTTTATTATATGTTTTAGCTTGTCTCGTTATAGTCTTAGAGTAGAGAACAAATTAATGGTTGCAAAACAAGGATAAAATCCTCAATTTTTTTGTTGACTTTATCTTAATTTTTAATAAAAAGAACAAAAATAGAACATAATATTATTATTTTTATATAAATATTATATTTCAATAAGTTAATTGTTTTTTTTAAGATGATGACAAAGAATAAGAAAGTTGATTTATTTAATTTTTTTAAAATTAAAAAAAATAATATACCTGTCTTTTTAGATAAGGTTTCAGCAGGTTTTCCTTCTCCTGCTAGCGATTATATTGAAAATAAATTGAATTTAAATGAATATCTTATAAAAAATCCGCCAGCCACATTTATTGTTAAAGCCCAAGGTTTATCAATGATTGAGGCAAATATAAAACCAAATGATTTATTAATTGTTGATCGAAGTCTTACTCCAATAAACAATCATATAGTAATAGCTTCAATTTTTGGTGACTTAACTGTTAAAAAGTTAAAGAAAAGAAGTAACATTACTTTTTTAGTATCTGCAAATACAAATTATCCTAGTATTCAAATAAAAGAAGAGATGGATTGTTTTATTTGGGGTGTAGTGACTTTTATTATTCATGATGCAAAAATATAATAATATTAGTCAATCTCTGGCTTTGATTGATTGCAATTCATTTTATGCTTCTTGTGAGAGAGTGTTTAACCCAAAATTAATTGATAAACCAGTAGTTGTCTTATCAAATAATGATGGATGTATAATCACTAGATCTGATGAAGCTAAAAAATTAGGCTTAAGAATGGGAGATCCATATTTTAAAGTAAAAAAAATTATTGAAAAAAATAATGTTAATGTTTTTTCTTCTAACTATTGTTTATATGGAGATATTTCAGATCGAGTCATGGATATATTGTCTAGATTTGCTTCAGAAATAGAAATTTATTCAATTGATGAGGCTTTTTTGAATCTTAAAGGTTTTAAGCTTAATGAATTAAGAACATATTGTTTGCATATTAGAGAAATTATAAATAAGTGGGTTGGAATTCCTGTTAGTATTGGAGTAGGTTCAACTAAAACATTAACTAAGGTAGCGAATCATATAGCAAAAAAAAATAAAAACTTAAAAGGTGTTTTTATCTTAAGTAATCAAGATGAGGTAATTAAAATTTTAGATAAAACAGAAATAGGAGAAATTTGGGGAATAGGAAAACAATTAAAAAAATTTTTAAATAAATGTGGAATAGAAACAGCTAAACAATTTGTAGAAATGGATAGAAGATGGATTAGACAAAATATGGGAGTTGTAGGAGAAAAAATTCAGATGGAGTTAAATGGAATTTCATGTTTAAATTTAGATCTTATTCCTAGTCCTCAAAAAAGTTGCTGTGTTTCAAGATCATTTAATAAACCCATTGATAATATTGATGAAATGACAGAGTCTATAGCTACGTATGCATCTAGAGCAGCTGAGAAAATAAGAGAGGAAAATTTGATAGCTCAGGTAATAAACGTTTTTATAACAACTAATCATTTTAATCAAAAAGAAAAACAATATTCAAAATCCATAAGAATTCAATTAGATTTTCCTACAAATAATAATTTTTTGATAGTTAAAAGAGCAATAGAAGGATTATATAAAATTTATAAAAAAAAATATCGTTATAAAAAAGTAGGAGTTATTTTACATCAATTATATAATTCTAATGATGTAAGAGGATTGTTAGATTATGATAGAGAAAAATCTGATTTATTAATGCGATCAATAGATAAAATTAATTTAAAATATGGAAATTCTACTTTACGTTTAGCAGCTGAAGGAATAGAAAAAAAATGGAAAATGCAGAGAAAAAAAATTTCACCATGTTACACTAGTAGATTTCATGAATTGAAAGTTGTAAATTGTTAAAATGAAATCTTTTGGCGCACAAAATATGGTTTCAACATTAAAAAAAGTTTTAATGAGAAAGCCAGAATATGATTTCTCAAAAATTGACTTAAAAAAATGGCATTACGAAAAAACATTGAATCAAGAAATAGTTAAACAAAATTATAAAGATTTTAATAAAATAATAAGAGATTTTGGAACAGAAGTGATTGAATTATCAATTAGGAGCAAAGATGAAGAATTATGTGATAGCATTTTTACACATGATCCATCTTTGGTCACTGAAGATGGAGCTATAATACTAAATATGGGTAAAAAATTAAGAAAAACAGAAACAATAGAGCATGAAAATTTTTATAATCAATATGAAATTCCTATTATTGGTAAGATTAGTGAAAAAGGGACAGTAGAAGGAGGTGATTGTTTGTGGGTAAATAAAAATACTTTGTTAATTGGTCAAAGTTCAAGAACTAATGAAGAAGGAATAAAACAACTATCTAATATATTAAGTAGGTTAAATGTAGAGTGTATTCCAATAAAATTACCTCAATATACAAATTCCGAATCATGTTTTCATTTAATGTCTTTAATGTCTATGTTAGACCATGACCTAGTTATTGGATGTATTTCATTGTTGCCGCAAATTTTAAAAGATGAATTTAAGAAAAGAAATATAAAATTAATTTGTATTCCTGAAGATGAATATAAAATAAGTAATACTTTAGCTATAAATATTTTAGCTTTATCACCTCGTAAATTAGTTTTAATTGATGGATATCCTAAAACTCAAGAATTACTTTTAAATGAAGGTAATGAGATAGTTTTGTTTGAAGGAAAAGAACTTTGCATAAAAACAGAAGGAGGTCCAACTTGTTTAACAAGGCCAATACTTAGAGATTAATTTATTTTATAGTTTTTAACTTTGAATTCATTATTCTAAACCAAATAGGAGGTATTAGTGCCATGATCAACATACCTGGATAGCTTGTAGGCATTTCCATTTGTTTTTTATTGTGGGATAACAAAGGATAATGTTTCGTTGCAGTTTGATGATGTTCACTATGAAGACCTAAATTAAAAGTTGACCAGTTTGTTGGGCTAAATCTACTATTCCAAGAGTGATGCTCTTGATATTTTTCGAATTTTCCATTTATTTCTTTTCTTATTAAACCGTAATGTTGAATATAATTCACTAGTTCTAGTAAAATTATTGATATAAGTGAATGAAAAATAATAAATGCAATTCCATTTATACCTGCAACCATATAAGATATTATGAGTAGAATAATTTCTGATATTAAGTAGTGAAGCATACGATTTTTGTAATTAAGTGTAGATAAGTTTTTCTTTTTAAGAATATTTTTTTCAATGTTCCATGATGAAATTATGCTGGAAATAACACAACGTGCAAAATAAAAATAAAAATTTTCATTTTTTCTAGCTGTTGCTGGATCATTTTTAGTAGCAAAATGTTTATGATGTCCATAAATGTGTTCAATTCTAAAATGTCCATAGAAGCATAATATTAATATAATTACTCCTAGAGCTCTCATTTTTTTATTATTTCTATGTATTAATTCATGTGCCGAAGTAATTCCTATTGATCCTCCAGACATACCAACTGCAGCTCCTAAAGCTACTGACTCTAAAATAGAAATATTATCTTGTGATACTTTAAATAATCCACTTATTATAAGTAAAAAAATGCAGGGCATTACTAGAATTAAAAAAATATTATGAAAATTATATTCTTTAAGTTTCTTATCTATTTGATTTAAATTTGGTAAAATATTATCGATTATTGGTATTATAAAAAATACCCATATAAAAGGAGCTAATGACCAATTTGGTGAAAATATTATACCTAAAGAACTTAAAAAAATAAGTGCAAATGGGAAGAAAAAATAAACTAACATAATATTAAGAATGGCTCCCGAGGGCGGGCTCGAACCACCGACCTTAGAGTTAACAGCTCTCTGCTCTACCACTGAGCTACTCGGGAAAATTATTTTATCAATAATAAATTATTTATAAAAAACAAGTAAATTATATAAAAATAAAAAATAATCATTCATTTAAATTAACCTCAGTAGCTATTCTTGATGCATTAGCCATAATTAATAGGCCAATGGGTGTAGCAGGAAGCGAAGGTAATATTGATGAATCTATTATATGTACATTTTTAAAATTTTTAGGATTTCCATAAATATTTGTTTCATTATCTTTAGGATTTATAGACATAGGCATTGATGAGCCATTATGCAATGATATATTATTCTTCAAAATAAGTGGATTAATAGTTCTAAAATTAGAATTTTTAAATATAACTTTTAATTCATTTTGTATATTATTCAATGTTTTCAAAGTTTTATTATTGTTAATTAATTTTATATTTAAATTATCATTATGATCCAAAAACATTCTATAATAGTCAGAATTAAATGAATTAATTGTAGTATGAGCGACAAAAAAATGATTCATTAATTTCTTAATAAAATAGTCAAATATTTTATTTTGACTAATAATGGATGGAAAAATATTTATAAATAAATCATTACTAGTATTTATTTGTGTATGAGTCCAAAACTCATCATTATATTTATATTCCATATAAATATCAGGTTGTGTATTTGTGTGAGGCCAATTATTTAATAAAGATTTTCTTGAGAATAATGGAAATATTATTTGTCCTTTAGATTTGAGATCGTAATTTTTATTAAAATAATTATTTGAATTCATTATTATTCTAGTACTGTTAATTGAACCAGCACCTAAAAAAACTTTATCAGCATAAATAGAAGAATATATATTACTTTTTAAATCTATAAATTCTATTTTTATTCTATTGTTTTCATTTATTAATTTCTTTACTATAATATTATCACTATAGTTAATTTGATTATTTTCTAATAACTTTTCTAAATCTTGCTTGGAATTATATATAGAGTCATAAACACATCCGCTGATACATCTTCCACAATATTGACATTTGATAAAATTAGAGTCATCATTTATTCTAGTTAACAATCTTGAATTTCCAACAAGCAAATTTGTTAAGTTATTTTTATTTTTTAATTCATTAATTACAAAATTTGTTGCAAACGATTTCTTTAAATTAAAATTATTATTAGTATAAGTTGGAAAAATATTTGATAAATCATCTGTTTTTGTAATATAAGGTAAATCATTTAAAGTTATTTCTAAATATTTTTCAAAATTTCCTTTATCAATCGGCCAATCTTTAATTTCTTCAAAATCTGGACTTAAAACTGCGCCTCCCCATCCTTCACTTAATCCACCTTTAGCATAACTAAAAAAGGGAATTTCAGAATTATCAGAAAATTTATTAACTTTTAAATTTTTTCCATAAAAATAGTTTGATCCAAATATTTGTTTTTTAAAAATTGATTTATTTTTTTCTTTTTTAAATAATTTATTATAATCATTTTTTGACCAATCATTATAATTTAATTTTTTTAATTTATTTTTAATTTCTAATTTATCTTTATCTATTATATTTCCTGTATCTAAAATTAATGGTTTTATTCCTCTTTTCACTAAAGCTTTAGTGGCAGTAATTGATCCTATTCCACTTCCAATTATTACTATTTTTTTCATATATATTTAATAAATAAAATAATTTTTAACTATAAAATTATTATGGAGGCTCGAAGCGGAATCGAACCGCTGTGCAAGGCTTTGCAGGCCCCTACATAACCACTCTGCCATCGAGCCAAAAAATATTATTATTAATCTATTTAATTGAATTAACAATAAAAAAGAATATAAGTTAATTAATTTCCGAAAAATTATGAATTTTAAAGAACAAAGATCTTTTATGGTTGAAAATCAACTTAGACCCAACAAAATTAACAATCTTCATATTATAAACTTATTTAATACCTTAGAAAAAGAATCATTTTTAAAAAATTATACTTTGTCTAATATTTATTCAGATAATGAAATTCTTTTAAAAGATCATCGTGGATATTTAAAAAATTTGCATATAGCTCAACTTTTACAAAATTCAAATATTACTAAAGATGATAAAGTTCTTCATATAGGTGGATTAACAGGTTATGTTTCAGTTTTAATTTCTAAATTATGCAAAAATTTAATTGTTATTGAAAATAATATAGATTTTTTAAATATAATGAAAAATAATGTTAAAAATGAAAAAATAGAAAATATTTTGATTTATGAAAATGATTTAAAGTCAGGTTATAATAAACATTCACCATATGATTTAATATTTATCGATTGTCCTGTTTATAACTTTGATAAAACATTATTATTTGAACAAATAAATAGTGATAATGGTAGAATTATTATGATAGATAAAATTAATGAAAATATTTGTAAAGCTGTAAAAATAACAAAAATTAAGCAAAATTTTAATAAAGAATTTTTATTTGATGTTTTTAGTAAATTTTTGCTATATCAAGAAAAAGAACAATTTGTTTTTTAATTATGAGATTTATATATACTTTAACATTCATATTATTTTTTAATATAGCTAATGCAGTTTCTATATCAGAATCTATAAAAAGTACTGTAGAAAATAATGTTAAAATAAGAATTGGTTTAGAAAAAATTAATGAAGCAAAAGAATTAATTGCTAAATCATCTGGAGAATTACTACCAGATATTTCAAGTTCTATATCGGGAACATATTCAAATTCAGAAGTAGAGACTTCTACAACCGAAACTACACCTGAAACATTTACTGATAATTATAAACTTACTATTAAACAAAATTTATTAGATGGTGGTTATGATAATCTTGAGATTGATAGATCAAAAATATTATTTGAAAATGAAAAGATTAATTTTGAAATGACAATAAATGATTTAATACTTGATGCGATAAATGGATATTTGACAGTTTTAAATTATCAAGTAGCATTAGAAGCTAATAAAATTAATTATAGCTCTGTTCAAAAATTATATGAAGAAACAAATACAAAATATGAAATAGGATCAGCAACAATATTTGATTTACAAGCTGCAGAATCATCTTTTGCAAATGCAGAATTGAATTTATTTGAAGCTGAACAAAATTTGATAATTGGAAAGAAGACTTTTAAACGAATTGTAGGTCTTGAACCAATAGATTTAGACTCCTTAATAGATATTGACTCTAATATTTCTTTAGATACTTTAATCCAAAATGGATTATCAAATAATTTTTCTATTAAACTTTTAATAAATGATATTACGAATAAAGAAATTCTCTTTCAAAAAGAACAATCCACAAAAAAACCTAGTTTAGATTTCACGGGATCTGCTGAATATTCAGATACAGGACATATAGATTCTGGATCTGAAACAACTAAAGGAACTCTAGGTTTAACATTAACAATACCAATATTTAAACAAGGAATTGATGATTCCAATATAAGAAAATATCATTCACAAATTTTACAGGCTGAGTTAAATTTAGAAGATACAAAAGAAGATTTAAGAATATCAATATCAAATACTTTTAAAGATTTTAAAGTTAATGAATATAAAATGATAGCAAATGATAAATCTATTTCTTCTAATCAAACATCTTTAGATATTATTAAAGAAGAATATAATTTAGGAACCAAAACTATATCTGATCTTTTAACTCAAGAAGAAAATTTGCTTTTAGCAAAATTAAATTATTCTAATTCTAAGAAAGATTATTTAATTTCATATTTTAATCTTAAATCTTTAGAAGGTAGTTTATTAGAAAATTTTAAAGAATATATACCTAGTTTTGATTAATAAATTATTTTTAATATAAAAATATATGAATGAAGATAAAAATAAATCTATTAATGAATCTTTAGAAATAATAAGAAAAGCTTTGCAAGATGATAATTCAAATTATCTAAAAAAAGATATATTGATTTTAGATAATTTAATTAAAAAAGATGGAAGAATTTATAAACTTAAACAAGTTTCTGTAGCAAATACCGATAATATTAATAATGATAAAATTAAAAGAATTTTAGATAATCACATAGAAGAATGGGTAAAAAAGAATATTCAAAATTATATTAATAAATTTTATCAAAAAAAAAATAAATAATTAATGAAAATTGAAAAGCAGTTTAATTTTAATAAATTTGAAAAAGATATTTATAATAAATGGGAAACTTCAAATTCTTTTAAAGCTAAAAAATCAAATGAATCTTTTTGTATAATGATGCCCCCACCTAATGTTACTGGAAGTTTACATATGGGTCATGCTCTCACTTTTACAATTCAAGATATTTTAATTAGATATAATAGAATGAGAGGTAAAGAGGTTCTTTGGCAAGCTGGAACTGATCATGCAGGAATTGCAACTCAAATGGTTGTAGAAAAAAAATTATTAGAAAATAATATTTCACGAAATGATTTAGGTAGGGATAAATTTATTGAAAAAGTTTGGGAATGGAAAAAAGAATCTGGTGGTAAAATTAGCAATCAACTTCGTCGTTTAGGATCATCAGCTGATTGGTCTCGTGAGCGTTTTACAATGGATGAAGGTTTGTCTAAAGCCGTTAGAAAAGCTTTTGTAGATCTATATAATGATGGAATTATTTATAAAGATAAAAGATTAGTTAATTGGGATCCCAAATTATTAACTGCTATTTCAGACTTAGAAGTTGAACAAAAAGAAATTGAAGGTACATTATGGCATATTAAATATCCAATAAATGAGAATAAATTTTTAATTATAGCAACTACTAGACCTGAAACATTGTTAGGTGATTCTGCTGTGGCTGTAAATCCTGATGATACAAGATATAAAGATTTAATAGGAGAGTCATGTATCTTACCTTTAGTTAATAAAAAAATTCCTATAATTGCTGATAAACATGCTGATCCTGAAAAAGGGTCTGGAGCAGTAAAAATTACACCTGCACATGATTTTAATGATTTTGAGGTAGGTAAGAGGAATAATTTAAAGTTCATAAATATTTTTGATCAATATGCAAAAATTAATCATAATGCTCCAGAGGAATTTCAAAATTTAGATAGATATGAAGCAAGAAAAATTATTTTAAAAAAATTAGAAAATCTTGGACTACTAATAAAAGAAGAAAAACAAAAAATGTTTGTTCCTTACGGGGATAGATCAGGAGTAGTTATTGAACCTTGGCTCACTGATCAATGGTTTTGTAATGCAAAAAAATTATCTATTGAACCTATAAATTCTATTAAGACAGGTAAATCTAAATTTATTCCAAAACAATGGGAAAATACATTTTATAATTGGATGGAAAATATACAGCCTTGGTGTATTTCAAGACAATTATGGTGGGGTCATCAAATACCTGTTTGGTATGGACCTGATAAAAAAATTTTTGTTGAAACTTCTTTAGATGAAGCCAAAAGAAAATCTAAAATTTTTTATGGCAAAGATACTTCTTTAATTCAAGACTCAGATGTTTTAGACACTTGGTTTTCATCTGCTTTATGGACATTTTCAACTTTAGATTGGCCTGAAAAATCTTATGAACTTGAAAAATTTTACCCTGGTAATGTTTTAGTTACAGGATTTGATATTATCTTTTTTTGGGTTGCAAGAATGATGATGATGGGATCATATTTTATGAAAAAAACACCTTTTGAAGATATTTATATTCATCCTCTTATAAGAGATGAAAAGGGACAAAAAATGTCAAAGTCTAAAGGTAATATTATTGATCCATTAGATCTCCTTGAAAAATATGGTGCCGATACTCTAAGATTTACTTTGACAGCACTTTTAAATCCAGGAAGAGATGTTAAATTATCTGAATCAAGAGTTAAAGGTTATAAATCCTTTACTAATAAAATTTGGAATGCATCAAACTTTTTACTGATTAATAATTGTAAATATGACTCTAATTTAGATATTTCTAATTTAAATGAGCCATTAAACAAATGGATAATAAGTAAATTATCCTTAACACAAAAAAAAATTAAATATAATATGCAAAAATATTTATTTCATGAAGTTGCAAATGATTTATATCATTTTATTTGGCATACTTATTGTGATTGGTATGTAGAATTTTCAAAATCAATTTTTGAAAAAAATTTACAAAATTCAAATGAAACCAAGAGTGTTGCTGCCTGGGTTTTTATCGAAATATTAAAATTATCTCATCCTATTATGCCATTTATAACTGAAAAATTATGGGAAAAGTTTTTTGATGATGATGAAAATATGTTAATTAATCAAATTTTAACCGATATTGGCAATGTTGATAAAGATGAAATTTATAACAATTATTTTGATAATTTGATTTCTATTATATCAAAAGTTAGAAATCTTAGATCAGAATTTAATATTTCTTATAAAGAGTTAATCAATATAAATTTTTCAAATAATGATGACAAATTTATTAAATTTCTTAAAAATAATGAAAATGAAATTAATAGATTACTAAAAACTAATATTATTACTTATGATAAAAAAACTTCAAAAATTGATGGTGCTGCTTATTTATTAATAAATCAAACATCACTTTCTATACCTCTCAATAATTTAATTGATACTAATAATGAGTTAAAAAAATTGAATTTAAGGAAAGATATAGAACTAAAAAATTTAAAGAAAATCGAACTTAAATTATCAAATTCTTCATTTTTGTCCAAAGCTCCTAAAGAAGTTATAGAACAATTTGAAAAACAATCCAATCTTATTAAATCTTCTATTGAAAAAATTGATCAAATAATTGATACTATAAAATAATTATGAATGATAAAGGCTCTAACATTAAATCTAAATTACCTAGTAGACATGTAAGTGTAGGTCCAAAAAGTGCCCCTCATAGATCAATGTATTATGCTATGGGATTAACAGAAGAAGAAATTTACCAACCCTTTATTGGAGTAGCAACTACTTGGAATGAATCTGCTCCATGTAATATTACATTGGGTCGTCAAGCACAAGCTGTAAAAATTGGAGTTAAAGAAAAAAATGGAACTCCAAGAGAATTTACAACTATAACAGTGACTGATGGTATAGCTATGGGTCACGAAGCAATGAAAGCTTCATTAGTTAGTAGAGAAGTTATTGCTGATAGTGTTGAATTATCAGTGAGAGGTCATTGTTATGATGGTATTGTTGGTCTAGCTGGATGCGATAAATCACTTCCTGGATTAATGATGGCAATGGTTAGACTTAATATACCTTCAGTTTTTATATACGGAGGATCTATTTTACCTGGACATCACAAAGGAAAAGATTTGACTATAATTGATGTTTTTGAAGCAGTAGGAAAACATGCACAAGGATCAATTGATGACAAAGAATTAAAAACTATAGAACAAGTAGCCTGCCCCTCAGCAGGTTCTTGTGGTGGCCAGTTTACAGCTAACACAATGGCCTGTATTTCTGAAGCCTTAGGACTAGCTTTAACAAATTCTGCAATGACACCAGCAACATATAAAGAAAGAGATAATTATGGAGTCGAAAGCGGTAAAGCTGTTATGCATTTAATTGAAAAAAATATAAGACCTAGAGATATTGTAACTATTGAGTCTTTACGTAATGCAGCAGTTGTTGTAGCTGCTACAGGAGGCTCTACTAATGCTGCATTGCATTTACCTGCTATAGCACATGAAGCTGGAATAAAATTTACTTTAAAAGATGTGGTTGAAATATATAAATCAACACCATACATTGGAGATATGTCACCGGGAGGTAAATATGTTGCAAAAGATTTATATGAAGTAGGTGGAGTTCCTACAGTTATAAAATCTTTAATTGATGGTGGATACATTAATGGTGATTGCATGACAGTTACTGGAAAAACTATAGGAGAAAATCATAAAGATATAATATTTCCAAAAAATCAAGATGTAGTTTACCAATGTGACAAGCCCATTAGTGAACATAGTTCAGTAGTAGGATTATGGGGAAATCTAGCTGAAGATGGAAGTATATCTAAAATTGCTGGGTTAAAGAATTTAACGTTTAAAGGAAAAGCTAAATGTTTTGATTGTGAGGAAGATGCACTAACAGCTGTTTTGAAAAATGAAATTATTGCTGGTGATGCTGTAATCATTAGATATGAAGGACCAAAAGGAGGACCAGGTATGAGAGAAATGTTATCTACAACAGGTGCTATATATGGACAAGGTTTAGGAGAAACAGTAGCATTAATTACAGATGGAAGATTTTCTGGAGGTACTAGAGGTTTCTGCATAGGTCATGTTGGTCCTGAAGCAGCAGTAGGAGGAATGATAGGACTTTTAAAAGATGGTGATGAAATAATAATAGATGCAATTAAAGGTGAAATAAATGTAGCTTTATCGGATGAAGAAATTCAAAAAAGAAAAAAGGAATGGAAACCAAGAAAAACTAATCATAATTCTGGATCTATATGGAAATATGCACAAACAGTCGGCCCGGCATTTGAAGGGGCAGTTACTCAACCAGGAGCAAGTAAAGAAACTCATACTTATGCAGATATCTAATTAATTTTTAATTTCTAAAAAAACAGGGACATGATCAGAAGCTTTTTCCCAACCTCTTACTTCTTTGTCAATTTTTACTGATTTAATTATATCTGTTATTTCAGAAGTTGTTAAAAAATGATCAATTCTTAACCCATTATTTTTTTGCCAACTTCCACCTCTATAACCCCAATATGTCCAAATATTTTCATCTAAATTGAAGTTTTTAATCGTATCAGTAAAATACCCTTGATTTATTAGTATTCTAAATTGTTCTCTAGTTAATGGATGAGCACAAGCATCATCTTTAAAATTTTCAGGTGAATAAACATCATTATCTGTTGGTATAACATTAAAATCTCCGCCGATTATTATTGGAAAACCATTTTCTTGTATCTTAAATATATATTCATTAAATTTTTTCATCCATTTAATTTTATATTTAAATTTATCAGTATCAATAGGATTTCCATTAGGTAAGTAAATACAAAATAATTTTATAATTTTATTTAATTCATTACTTTTTATTTCAGCTTCAAGAAATCTTGATTGAATATCTTCTTTATAAGTTGGAATTTTATAGTTTTTAATTTTTATATTTTTTTTGCTAAGTATTGCAACTCCATTCCAAGCCTTTTGTCCATTAACATAAGACAAATAACCTAGCTTCTTAATTTCATCATATGGAAATTTTTCGTTTATACATTTTAATTCTTGTAATAAGTAGATATCAGCTTTATTTTTTTTGATATGTTTTATTATACTTTCTATTCTTGCATTTATGGAATTTACATTCCAAGTTACTATGTTCATATTCTATATTGAGAAAGATGTTCCGCAGCCACAAGATGATGAAGCTTGTGGATTTGTAATTTTAAATGAACTTCCGATTAATTCATTAACATAATCAATTTTTGAACCTTTAAGATATTCAAATGATATTGTATCTATCAGTATTTCAAATTTTTCAGTATTTATTACTAAATCCTCTTTATTTATAGAATTATCAAATTCAAATTTATATTGAAACCCTGAACAACCACCACCAAGAACTGAGATTCTAAAATATTTGAATTTATCCAATGATAATATATTAAATATATGTTTTTTAGCATTATCAGTAATTTCAATATTTTGTTCCATAAATAACTAAAATAAATTTATTTATTACTATATAAGAATTTAGTAATCTTTTAAACTATATATGATAGAGCATTTATCTGCAAAACCAGAATTTTCAAAAGGTAGATTTTATATTGAAGATTATGATGATGATTTCAGAAGTAAATTCCAAAGAGATAGAGATAGAATTATTCATTCAAACTCATTTAGAAAATTAAAATATAAAACTCAGGTATTTATAGATAGCGAAAGTGACTACTACAGAACTAGACTTACTCATTCACTTGAAGTATCCCAAATAGCAAGATCATTATGCAGAGCTTTAAATTTAAACGAAGATTTGGGTGAAGTTGTTTCCTTAGCTCATGATTTAGGTCATCCGCCATTTGGTCATAACGGTGAGAGAGCATTAAATTATTGTATGAATGATTATGGTGGATTTAATCATAATGATCAAACATTAAGAGTTATAACTTTTTTAGAAAAGAGACATCCAAAATTTGATGGACTTAATTTAACTTGGGAAAGTTTAGAAGGCATAGTCAAACACAACGGAATTATTTTATCCAACATTCCTTTTCATACAGAGGAATATAATAAAAATTATAATTTACGTTTAAGTAAATCACCACACTTAGAATCTCAGATAGCTGCAATTTCCGATGATGTAGCTTATAATAATCACGATATCGAAGATGCCATAAGAGCTAATATAATCTCTTTAGGTTCGTTAAATGAAATAAAACATTTTAATCAAATTATTCAACTTTTGATTGAAAAGTACAAGCAAATTGAGGATACAAGATTGACCTATCAAGTAATAAGAAAAAGTATATCAATTATGGTAAATGATATTATAAATCAATCAATAAAAAATATAAATTTAAATAAAATTCATGACATCTCAGATGTTTTTGATAATAATTCATTTTTAATAACTATGTCAGAAAATACTAAAAATAATTGTTCATCTATTAAAAAATTTTTATTTGATAGTGTGTATAATAATCCAAAATTTTTAACTAAAAGAAACGAGTCTGAAGAAATTGTAATTAATATTTTTAATTATTTTAAAAAAAATTTTCATAAATTACCCAAAGATTGGTTAAATCAAGAAAAATTTTATCAAAAAGAACGAATAATTTGTGATTATATATCAGGAATGACTGATAGATATGCTTTTAAACTTTATAAATCAATATATGAATGATTATATAAGCACATTTTATAATGATATTTATCATATTATTGATAACTTAATTAAAGATAATATTATTCCAAAAGATTTTAATATTAAAAAAATTAATGTAGATTTTTCTTCAAAATCAAAAAGAGGAGATATATCTACAAACCTATATATTATATTAAATAAAAGTTTAATTAAAAAAGATTTTGAATTAAAAAATTATATATTATTTGAATTTAACAAATTATCTTATTTAAATAAAATTACATTTTCAAACAATGGATTTATTAATCTTATACTTAATGATGATTATATTTTTTCAAAATTAATTGAAGTAATTAAAAAAAACCATGAATATGGAAAAATTATACTAAAGAATAAAGATAAAAATATTAATATAGAATATGTATCAGCTAATCCCACAGGTCCTGTACATGTAGCCCATATGAGAGGGGCTGTTTTAGGAGATGTCTTGTCTAATATCTTAAGTTTTGTTGGCTATAATGTTACAAGAGAATATTACGTCAATGATACAGGAACCCAAATTAATATATTAGGTAAATCATTATATAAACGATATCTTCAACTATTAGGAGAGCAAATTGAAATAGAAAAAGATGAATATCCTGGCGATTATTTAATTAAAATTGCAAAAAATATACTAGATAATCATAAAAATGAAATTATAAAAAAAAATATAAAAGATAAAGATATTTTTTTCAAAAATTATGCCGTTAAAGAAATAATTAAAACAATTAAAATAGATTTAAAAAATTTAGGAATCTTATTTGATACATATACCCATGAATCGTCAATTATTGATAATAATAGTAATATAAATGAAGTTTTTAAAATTTTAAAAGAAAAGGAATTGTTATACGAAGGTTTTTTAAATAAACCAAAAGGTGAAGATATAAAAAATTGGAAACCTCGTAAACAGTTACTTTTTAAATCCTCATATTATGGAGATGATTCAGATAGGCCTTTAAAAAAAGAAAATGGAGAATGGACATATTTTGCTAATGATTCAGCTTACCATTATAATAAAATAAACCGAAATTATAATTTATTAATAAATGTTTGGGGTGCAGATCATATAGGATATGTAAAAAGAATGAAATCTATTGTTGACGCCATTTCAAACTCAAAAGTATCTTTAAATATAATTGTATGTCAAATAGTTAAATTAATTAAAAATAATCAATCTTTAAAAATGTCAAAAAGAGAAGGTAATTATATTTTAATTAAGGATCTTTTAAAAGATGTTGGAAAAGATCCATTAAGATATTATATGATATCAACTAAAAATGAAACACCAATAGATTTTAATATTGATGAAGTTATAAAGCAAAATAAAGACAATCCTGTATTTTATTGTCAATATGCTTATGCAAGATCTTCTTCAGTAATAAATAAATTTAAGAATGATAATATTTTAAATTCTGAAAATTTGATCAATAAAAAGATAGATTTTAAATTTATTAGTAAATATGAAAGAGAGATTATTTTACAAATTATCGCGTGGCCTTATATTATATTTCAATCATCAACTTTATGTCAACCACATAGAATTACTAATTATATTGAAAATTTATCAACAATTTTTCATTCTTTTTGGAATAAAGGAAAAGATCATTCTGAATATAGACTAATTGATAATAGTAATATTAATAAGACCATATCGAAAATTATTTGGATAGATTCTATGAGAATTGTTTTTAGAAATGCATTTAAATTAATTGGAATAGAAGCTAATGAAAAAATGTAATGATTAAGAGGAATATTTTTTTTAAAAAAAAAATTAATACTTTATTTATTTTTATTACATTTCTATTATTTATATTTATCTCCTATTTTATTTTAGAAAACTTCCTAATTTTTTCAGATAAAAATTTTGTAAAAATAAATGAATATAAAGGCAATTTTTATACAATTCCTGTAAATACAGAAAATGAAAAAGTACCATTTCAAAATATAAGAATTTTAGAAAAATCTTCAGAAAATTATGAAAATATTCATGACCTTAAATATTCAATTCAATTATTTTCATCATCTGATTTAAGTGAAGTAAAAAGTAGAATCAATTATTTTTCTTCTAAAGAATCATTTAATATTAATGATTTATATATTGTTGCATTAAAACATAATCTTGGTTCTGGATCTGATTATTTGTTAGTTTATAAGGATTTTTCAGATAGAAATAAGGCATTAAACTACTGTAAAAATTTTTTTTCTAATATTAATAATTGTCTAATTGTTAACATCCAAAACTTAGATTAATAATATCTTAATGTTAGAAGATATTAAAAATGTATCTGAAAATAATGAAATTATTGATAATTTTAATCTAAATTTAGAAGGATTTGATGGACCTATTGATTTGCTGCTTGAATTGGCAAAAAAACAAAAAGTTGATTTATCGAATATCAATGTTTTAGAATTAGCAAATCAATATATTCTATATATTAACAAATATAAGTCATTGCATCTTGAAATTGCTGCGGATTATTTAGTTATGGCTGCTTGGCTAACCTTTTTAAAATCAAAATTATTATTGCCTAAAACTGATGAAAAGGAAGATCATACTCCAGAAGATCTTGAAGCTGCTTTAAAATATCAATTACAAAGATTATCGGCAATACAAGATACATCACACAAATTATATAGTATGCCTCTAATAAATAGAGATGTATTTTACAGAGGTTTTTCAAATGAAATTAAAGTTAAATATAATATTACTTATTCTTCTACTCTATATGACTTATTAAAATCATATTCACAAATAATTATTCAAAAAGAAGATCATCAATTATCAATAGAAGCATCAGAGTTAATTACTGTTGAACAATCAATATTAAGATTAAAAGGAATGTTTGGTTCCATAACTGAATGGACTAATTTTATGAATATAATTCCAAAATTAACTAAAAATATTGTTTTAAATAAATCATCAATTTCCTCAAATTTTGTAGCATCATTAGAATTAGCAAAAAATGGTTTTATTGATGTTAAACAGGAAGAATCTTTTGGAAATATTTTTATAAAGGTAAAAAATAATGGATGATAATACTAATTTAAATATTCTAGAAGCTATAATTTTTTCTTCTACTGAACCAGTTCATGAAAATGATTTAAAAGAAAAAATTAATGATAAAAATAAATTTAATTCTTATATTGATCAATTAATTAATTTTTATTCAAATAGAGGAATTAATTTAGTTAAAACTGGTGAATATTGGTCTTTTAGAACATCCCCTAAACTAAAAGATGTGCTAACTATTCAAAAAAATCAAAAAAGAAAGTTATCAAAAGCTGCGATTGAAACTTTAGCTATTATAGCATACATGCAACCTGTCACTAGAGCTGAAGTTGAAGATATAAGAGGAGTACAAATGGGAAGAGGTTCAATTGATAATTTAATGGAAATAGGATGGATTAAACCTAAAGGAAGAAAAAATTCTCCTGGAAGACCAACTACATGGGGGACTACTGATATTTTTCTTCAACACTTTGGATTAGATAATATTAATGATCTACCAAGTAAAGAAGAATTAAAAGCAAGTGGATTTTTAGAAAAAAGATCGGCAATTTCAACTATTACTGATTTAGCTAAAGAAAAAGAAATATCTCAATTTAATGACAATGATATAATCCCAGAAGAAAATCTTGATGATTTTATTTCAAATAAATAATTTTTTCCTTAAAACCCTTTATTTTCTTCACTTTATTAAGTTTATTTTTCTACAATAATAGGTTATTAGCAATTTTAATTTGGAGAAATTGATATGACACCTAGTATATGGCAACTTTTAATTGTGCTAGCGATTGTTTTATTGCTTTTTGGTCGAGGAAAAATTCCACAATTAATGGGAGATATGGCCAAAGGAATAAAATCATTCAAAAGTGGCATGAAAGACGAAAATAAAAAAGAAACTGATAATATTGAAGAAAATAAATCTGACGAAAATAAATAAATTTAAATGTTTTCTTTCGGTTGGACTGAGTTAGCTTTAGTTTTTGTTATTGTAGTAATTTTTATTGGTCCTAAAGAATTACCAAATTTATTAAAGCATATTGGAACTTTTTCAAAAGCTATCAAAAAAATTTCTAGAGAATTTAAATATTCATTGAATGAATTATCTAATGAAGCTGATATTAAAGATGTAAAAAAATCGTTTGATGATTTAAAAACGATTAATAAGGATTTAGATCCAGCAAACTCATTAAAAAATGAGATTAAAGACATTAAAGACACTACTAATATATTTAAAGATGAAATTTCTAAAGCATCATCAATAGATGATAAAAAAAATGAAGATAAGAAATAACTTGTAAATTATATGAATGATAATAAATCACAAATGAAAGAAATGTCATTAATTGATCATTTAGCTGAGTTAAGAAATAGACTCATTTGGTGTTTTATTTATATTTTAATTATTTTTATTATTTGCTTTTATTTTGCTGATAATCTTTTTTCATTTTTAGCTAAACCACTTGTTGAATTAATGGATACAGAAAATGGACAAGGATTCATTTATACTGCATTACAAGAAGCTTTTTTTACTGAATTAAAAATAGCATTCTTTTTTGCACTTTTTTTTGCTTTTCCATTGATTTCAATACAAATATGGAAATTTATTGCTCCAGGATTATATAAAAATGAAAAATTTGCATTTTTACCTTTTTTAATTGCAACCCCAATTTTATTTTTCTTAGGAGCATCTATGGTGTATTATATAATTTCTCCTATTGCATGGAAATTTTTTCTATCTTATCAAAATATGAACACTAGTGGCATTCCCATAAGATTAGAGGCAAAAATGGGTGAATATCTTAATTTAATGATGAGATTCATTTTTGCTTTTGGTATGGCGTTCCAGTTGCCAGTTGTTATTACTTTAATGGCAAAAGCGGGTTTAGTTAATTATGAAAATTTAAAGAAATTTCGTAAATATGCTATTGTTATAGCTTTTTTAGCAGCAGCTTTTTTAACGCCACCAGATCCTTTTAGTCAAATAAGTTTAGCATTGCCAATTATTATTTTATATGAAATATCAATATTTTTAGCGAAAATGATTTCAAAAAATAAAAAAGAATAACTTATATATGCATGATATATCTATAATTAGAACAGATCCAGTAAAATTTGATAACTCTTTAATAAATAGAGGTGTAGAACCTTGTTCCAAAAATATAATAAGTAAAGATGTTGAAAAAAGAAAAGCACAAACTCTTCTTCAACAATTACAGGCAGAAAGAAATTCTTTATCTAAAGAGATTAATATATTGAAATCTAAAAATTTAGATGTAAAAAATCAAATTAATAAAGTTGATAAAATTAAAGATCAAATTATTTCATTAAAAGAATTAGAAAAAATTTTAGATGATGAGTTAAAAGCTATATTATCTAATTTACCAAATATTCCATCATCTGATGTCCCTTTTGGAAAAGATGAAAAAGATAATATTGAATTAAAAAAATGGGGAAATAAACCTCAATTTAATTTTAAATCTAAAAGGCATTTTGAAATAGGTGAATCCATGGGATTAATGAATTTTGATATTGCATCTAAAATATCTGGTTCTAGATTTGTTGTCCTAAAGGGAATGTTAGCTAAATTAGAAAGAGCACTTTCACAATTTATGTTAGATCAACATACTAATAAAAATGGATATACTGAAATGAATGTTCCTGTACTTGTAAAAGATCATTCTCTTTTTGGAACAGGAAATTTACCTAAATTTGCTGAAGATCTATTTACTTCTGGCGATGATCATTGGTTGATTCCTACTGCAGAGGTTCCTTTAACTAACCTAGTAAGAGAACAAATTTTAGATTTAAATTCCTTACCAATGAGATTTACCTCATATACACCATGCTTTAGATCTGAGGCTGGTGCAGCAGGAAAAGATACCAGAGGAATGCTTAGACAACATCAGTTTACAAAAGTTGAATTAGTATCAATATCAAAACCAGAAGATTCTGAAAAAGAACATGAAAGAATGCTATTATCTGCAGAAGGTATCTTACAAGAATTAGACCTTCATTATAGAGTTGTAACTTTATGCACTGGAGATATGGGTTTTGCTTCTAAAAAAACTTATGATATTGAAGTATGGTTACCCGGAGAAAATACCTATAGAGAAATTTCAAGTTGTTCAAATTGCGGAGATTTTCAGTCTAGAAGGATGAATGCAAAGTATAAAAATGAAAAAAATGAGAACATATTCGTACATACTCTGAATGGCTCTGGATTAGCTGTAGGAAGAACTCTTATAGCTATTTTAGAAAATTATCAAACTGAGGATGGTAATGTAGCAATACCAAAAGTACTCCAAAAATATTTAAATAATAAAACTTTTATTATTTAGTGGTTGATGTAAGAAAAATTAGATTGATTTTAGATTTAAGGGAAGCTGGTATCTCAAACTCTAAAGTATTATCTGCTTTAGAGAAAATTCCTAGAGAGAAATTTATTCCTAATACTTTTAGAAATCAAGCTTATGAAAATATAGCTCTTCCAATAGGTGAAGAACAAACTATCAGTCAACCTTACATCGTGGCTCTTATGACAGAGATGTTAAATATTGAAAAACATCATAAAATTTTAGAATTAGGTACTGGTAGTGGTTATCAAACTTGTATTTTATCTTTACTATCTAGAAGAGTATATTCTATTGAAAGAATTAAAAAATTACTAATTAAAGCAGAAAATATGTTTAATATGCTTAAATTAACTAATATTGTCACTAAACATGGTGATGGAAACTTAGGATGGCCAGAGCAAATACCTTTTGACAGAATAATTTTTACGGCTGCTACAAAAGCAATATCTGAAAACATTTTTAATCATATCTCTAATAACGGAATAATAATTGCTCCGATAATTTCACATAATTCACAAAAATTAAAAAAATTTACAAAAAAAGATAACGAAATTGTTGAAGAAGATATTGAAAATGTATTATTTGTACCAAATTTGTCAGGAATTCAAAATTAATTTAAATTTTTTGTAAATTCTATACTCATTATTTTTCTTGAAAAGAATATTACAAAAATTCCAAAAATCCAATTTATTAATAATAAACCCCAAAAAACATAAGCAAAATCAAATTCTAAGTAAATTATTAAAAATGATAATGTTATTAGAGGTAAAATAACCATTCTAAAAATAGTTAGAAATAAAACATAATTAGCTTTTTTCATTCCTTGAAGTAATGCATTACTTATAAAAAAAACAGGATATATTGGTTCCATTAGACAGGTGATTTGTAAATATGTTTTTCCATATTTGATTACATCTTTATTATCAGTAAATATACTTACAATGAATTCTGCTGAAAAAAATATAATTATTCCTGCAAATATCATAATTGAACATCCGTAAAATAAAGCCTTACTATAAACTTCTCTAACTCTATCAAAATTCTTTGCTCCAAAGTTTTGACCAGATATTGCTAAAACTGCAGAATTTAATCCTAATATTGGTAATAAAAAAATTTGTTCATATCTAATTGCTGTTCCATAACCAGCAAGTGCATAATCTCCATACATAGATACAAAGTAGAGAATGATATAAACACCTACGCTTATCATTATCATCCCAAAAGCTGCTGGTATTCCTTGATTTAATAAAGATTTAATTAGATCTAATTTTGGATAAAAACATTTAAGATATAAATATTTTTTCAGTTCTGTATTAAATGTTTTATATAAAATATAAGTCATTCCGAGGAATTGTGATGTAATTGTTGCCAAAGCAATACCTTTAATTCCTAATGCTGGAATAAAACCATATCCGAAAATAAATAATGGATTAAGTATTATATTTAAAAAAAAGCTAAAAATCATAACATTCCTATAACTTTTAGTATCTCCTATTGCTGTAAGTGATGAGTTAGCCGCAATTTGAATAAAGAAAAAAATTGATCCAAGAAAAATAATTTGAATATAATCTATAGATAAATTTAAAGTTGTTGTATTTGTTCCCATTAATTCTAGGATAACAGGTCCGATTAATAGTCCAATAATAGTTATAATTATAGCCACAATTAATGAAATTAATAAAGTTTGAGCTAAATATAAGGATGCCTTTGTTTTATTTTCATTACCAATAGAATTAGAAATTAAAGCAGTTGAACCAATACTTATGCCAATTCCTATAGCAATAATTATAAAATATACTGGAAAAGTTTGAGCTATAGCTGCAAGTGCTTCTGGAGAAATTTTTCCTGCGAAAAAAGTATCTACTATGTTATAAAAAGTTTGAAACATTGTCCCAATGCTTGAAGGTATGGCAATATTAATAAAAAGTTTATTAATTGGATCTTTAGTTAAGGAATATTGTTTATTTTTCATGATTATAGGTAATTATGTTTTATTAATAAAATTTGCAAGAAATAATATATATATTATATGTATTCTGAAATATTAAAAAAATGATTTTAACAATTTATTTATGATAACAAGATTCTCAGTTCCACCTTTGTATAATTGCACCATTCATTTATCAAAAGTTGCTTCAAATAAAATACCTCCCGATAAGGTGATCAAAAATGCTAGGATATTATCTACATATACTGATAGAATATTACAAAATAAAGAAATTTGGATATCAAAAGGAAGAATAGCATGTATAAAAAAAAACAATACTGCTAATAAATTCTTTAAAGAATTAAATATTTTTGATGCTGAAAATAATATTTTAGCTCCTGGATTAATAGATCCTCATATGCATATTGAAAGTAGTATGATGACAGCTTGCGCATATTCTGAAGCAGCATTATTAAATGGAACAACTACAATTTTTTGTGATTCTCATGAAATTGGAAATGTATGTGATATAAAAGGTATTGAGTGGATGCTTGAAGATTGTCGAAGGGCTCCTTTATCAATTTTTTTGACACTTCCTAGTACTATTCCCGCTACGAATAGTAAATTAGAAACTGCTGGTGGAAATATAAATTATAAAAAAGCAAGCTATCTTTTCGATAAGTGGAAAGAAATTATTGGATTGGGAGAAAAAATGGATTTTGTCTCTGTATGTGATGGTAATAAATATTCACATCAAATTATCTCTGAATCATTAAAAAGAAATCTTCCTATTAGTGGACATGTTTTTGGTAGAGAGTTTGTAGCAGCTTATGCTGCTAGCGGAATTACAGATACTCACGAAGCAGAAGAAAAATATTTCACTAGTGAATTATTAGATGCAGGTTTATGGATTTTTTTAAGAGGTGGAAATCCATTAACTCCATGGAATAGTATAAAGGAAGCAATTAAGTCTTTAACAAAATTAGGAGCTTCCTCTAAAAGAGTCTGTGTTTGTACTGATGATAGAGACGCAGATGATTTATTTAATTTTGGATTAGATTGGGTAGTAAGACAAGCAATTAAACTAGGAATTAATAAAAAGTCCGCAGTTTCTATGGCCTCTCTTCATCCTGCTATGAGATATAATATTGATAATGAATATGGTGCTTTAGGCCATAGTAGGAGAGCAGATATTATTCAATTAAATAATAAATTTGAAGTAGAAAATACATGGTTGGGTGGAGAATTAGTAGTAAAAAATAAGAAAGTAACTCCTTTATTAGATTATCAACTTTCAAAATATAGATATAAATATCCAAAAAAAGCTTATAAAACTGTTACTCTTCCAAAAAAAATAAATTTGATTCCAAAAATTCCAAATAAAAAATTTAAAATCAACACTATTGAAACTAATTTGCCTGGAATAGTTACAAACAAGAAACAGATAATCGTAAATTCTACTAATAAGTCTTGGAAAAACATTATAGAAGAATACAATTTATGTCATATATGCGTGATTGAACGACATGGCAAAACTGGTGAAATTGGATATGGATTTTTAAAAGATTTCAATTTAAAGTTTGGAGCTGTTGCTAGTAGTGTAGGTCATGATGCGCATAATATAATTGTAGCTGGTAAAAGTGAAATAGATATGAAAATTGCTTTAGATAATATAAATAAAGATCAGGGTGGTATAATAATTGTTAATAATAAAAAAATATTATCTAAAATTAAACTCCCAATAGCAGGATTGTTATCTGATAAAAAAGCTAGTGAAATTGCAAAAGAAACAAAAATTTTTAAAAAAATATGGAAAAAAGCTGGATGTAAAATTCCCTACATGGGTTTTAATCTCTTACCTTTATCTGTTATACCAAACATTAGATTAACAAATAAAGGACTTGTAGATGTGAATAAAATGAAAATTATAAAACTATTTGAATAGATTTTGATGAAAAGCAAAATATTAGAATGGGGAGGTGTTATTTCAGCAATCTTCTATACAATTTTTATTGCTTTAAATATTGGAATGGAAATAATTGGTTTTATTTTATTATTAATCTCAGCTCTTCTACTAGGATATTGGTCTTACTTAAATAAATTTAAAGGAATAATTTTTTTACAATGTTTTTATGCAATAGCAGCGATATTAGGAATATATAGATGGGGTTTTGATAGTTAATGAGTATATGGGGTAAAGTAATAGGAGGCATTGCAGGCTTTTCAATTGGTGGACCGTTAGGAGCAATTTTAGGTGTAATGGCTGGCAATATTTTTGATAAAAAATCAATAAAAAATTTTAATTACAAAAATATTTCTAATGAACAAAAACAATCTATTTTTGCTTTTAGTATTATTGTTTTAAGTGCAAAATTAGCAAAATCAGATGGAACAGTAACAAAAGATGAAATTAATGCTTTTAAAGAAAAATTTAAAATTCCTAAAGATAATATTAATAAAGTAAGTAGATTATTTAATGAAGCAAAAAAATCAACATATGGATATGAAAAAATAGCACAACAAATTTCATATATTTTTAGTGATAACAAAATTATATTAGAAGAATTATTAAATAATTTATTTTATATAGCAGAAGCTGATGGTAATATTAGTAAAGAAGAAGTTTTATTTTTAAAAAATATTTCTAACATATTTGGATTTAATGATGTTACATTTGAAAGAATTTATCAATATAGATTAACAAATGTTAATTCTGATCCTTTTAAAACTCTTGGAGTAAAAAGATCTGACTCTAATGAAACAATAAGAAAAGCTTGGTTACAAATTATTAAAGAACATCATCCGGACAATCTTATTTCAAAAGGAATGCCTAAGGAATTTATAGATCAAGCTAATAAAGAATTATCATCCGTAAATAATGCTTATGACAAAATTAAGAAGTTAAGAAATATAAAATGATTGACGTTAATTTTTCAGTAAAAAATATTCAAAATATAAAAAAAATGATTTCACCATATATATTAAATACACCAATTATACATGATTCAAATAATTCCATTCTTTCTAAAAATAGAAATTTATTCTTTAAATTAGAATTTCTACAAAATGGAGGTAGTTTTAAATCTAGAGGAGCGATTAATAATGTTTTAAGTTTAAATAAAAAAGAAAAAAAAAATGGAGTTTTAGCTGTAAGTGCTGGTAATCATGCCATATCTGTAGCTTATGCATCAAATATATTGAAAGTAAAAAACAAAGTTATAATGCTTAAATCATCAAATGAATATCGAAGAAAAACTGTAAGACAATTAGGAAGTAAATTAATTATTGCGAAAAATGCTAAAATAGCTTTTGATAAAGCAAATATAATTGCAAAAAAAGAAAATAGATTTTTAATTCACCCCTTTGACGGAGTAAAAACTTTACAAGGTTCAGCTACTTTGGGTCTGGAAATTTGTCAAAGATTTAATAAATTAGATAATTTAATTATTTCTGTAGGAGGAGGAGGGTTGATAGCAGGAACATCAATTATGATAAAACAAAAATTTCCAAATTGTAAAATTATTGGCGTAGAACCAAAAGAAGCATCAGGTTTGACTCAAAGCTTAAAAGCTGGGAGGGCTCTAAATTCTGTAAAAGTAAATACTATTGCTGATAGTTTAGGTCCTCCGTATCATATGAAATATAGTTTTGATATATGTAAAAATCATATTGACGAAATGATTTTAATATCAGATCATCAGATGAAAAGAGCTATGAAGTTCGTTTATAATAATTATAAATTTATCTTAGAACCTGCAGCTTGTGCAGGAATAGCTGCTTTACAAGGTCCTTTATCAAAAAGATTATTAAATGAAACGACTCTAGTTTTGCTTTGTGGATCAAATATAGATCTAAATACTTGGTTTAAATTAGCTTATGATAAATAAAATTCCATATTTTATTTATTTTCTATTACTTTTAATTTTAATTTTTCCAATATTTATGTCTACAAACAATAATTTTAAAATAGTAATAAAAAATTCATCTATTTGGTGTTTTCTATTTATAACAATAATTCTTATTTATAAATATTTTATAATTAATTAAATAAATAATATTCACCTCCACTGATTGGTTTTGATACTCCTGTTGTTGTAAATTTACTTAATGGAAGATTTTTTACACTTCTTATTCCTATATAAGCAAAAGCTTGAGCCTCAATTAAATCTCCATCTAAACCAATTTGTTCAGTAGTTATAATTTTTTTATTTAAAATATTCTTAAGATTATTATAAAAAAACTGATTTTTTCTACCTCCACCAGTTAATATAATAATATCAATTTTCTTATTTAAAAGTTTTATTCCTTTATAAATACTTTTTACAGTCATCATAGAAAGCGTTGTTAATGCATCATATTTATTTATTTTTGTTATACTTTGAAAATATTTATTAAAATATTCTCTGTCTAGTGATTTTGGATATTTTTTTTTAAAAAAACTATCTTTTAGAAATTGATTTAAAATCTTATTATTACATTTACCTTTGTTACTAATAATACCATTAAAATCATAATTTTTTTTAAATTTTTTTTGGACAAAATCATCTACTAATGAATTACCAGGGCCTAAATCAAAAGATATTAATTCATTATTGTTTATGTAAGAAATGTTAGAGATTCCTCCTATGTTAATAAACGCAACTTTTTTGTTAATTTTATTGGATAAATATTTGTGATAATATGAAGCAATAGGAGCTCCTTGACCACCTGCCAAAATATCTCTCTGCCTTAAGTCATATATAATATTAACTTTAAGTTGATTGCTTAAAATCTTAGGTAATGCATATTGTATAGATAATTTTTTCTTAGGGTTATGTATTATTGTTTGTCCACTTATTACAATAAAATCAATTTTATTTACTTTTATTTTAAAATCAATTAGAAATTTTGATATTTTCTTTTGAAATTCTTTAGTTATAATTAAATTAAATTTTTTATTTAGATTAATTCTTTTAAAATTATAATTTTTAATAAATTTTTTTATTTTATTTACATATTCTTTTCTATATTTGTATGTTTTTTCATTTATAATTTTTACTTTGTTAGTTCCATTAGTTTTCATATAACATAAATCGATTCCATCAATAGACGTACCACTCATGACGCCAATAGAGTTAAAATTTTTTTTATTTTTGTATTTTTTAGGAAGTTTGAACTTTTTATTCACAGTTAATTAACAGTTTATTAATAATAAAATGATTAAAATACTATAATTTTAATAAAAAAACATTGTAAAAAATCTTAATTTTCTTAGAGTAATAATTAGTTATTACTCTTCAAAAGGTATTAACTAAACTTTTTAGGGGAAACCTTAAGCAGTTTATATCGGGAGGAAATGCACGATATATAGAAAAGACCTAGCTTGCTGGGTCTTTTTTTTTATATAAATCTCTATGTATAAATTTTATGATCAACTTTTAAATTTATTTCTAGTTAAACTTATCCCTCAATCTAAAAAATCAATAAAAAAGGGAAATAAAATATTTTCTGGAGCAATAATTAATAAAAAAAATCAAATAATTACTTTGGGAACGAATAATGAAACTTTAAATCCTTTATTTCATGGTGAAATCGTTACTTTAAATCAATATTTTAAAAATAAATACAATTATCGAAATACAAAAGATTATATATTCATCAGTTCTCATGAGCCTTGTTCTTTATGTTTGTCAGCAATTACTTGGTCAGGGTTTAAAAAGATTTATTATTTTTTCCCTTATTCTGATACAAAAAATAAATTTAAAATCCCACATGATTTAAAAATTTTAAAAGAAGTTTTTAAAATATCTGATGGTAATTATAATAAATCAAATAAATACTGGAATTCTTATTCAATTTTAGATGAAATAAAAAAATTAAAAAATGATGAAATAATAAAATTAGAAAAAAAAATAAAAATAATTAATAAAGAATACAAATATCTTTCAAAACTTTATCAAGATAATAAAAAGATTAATATTATTCCTTTAAAATAATTATATACCTAATTCTAAATATGATTTTTCAATCTTCTTTAACGCAACTGAATACGCAGATACTCTATAGTTTGTTAATTTATATTTATTTTTTAATTCTAAAATTTCTTGAAGAGCCATTCTCATTGTATCCTCTAAACCTGAAGCAATTATATCTTCTTCATTCGCACCGTATACGAGTTGATCAACTAAATTTTTAGGCAATTTTTTTGATGAGATTTTGTTTATAGCTTCAACTATTGATTGACCTCTATGTTCTTCGTATCTTTTATTTAGTCTCCCCATTCTAATATGACTGATATTTCTTATCCATTCAAAATATGAAACAGCCACACCTCCTGCATTAGCATAAATATCAGGAATTATAGTAATTTTCTTATCATTTAGAATTTTGTTTGCATTATAAGTAATAGGACCATTTGCAGCTTCACAAATAAGTTTAGCATTAACTTTATTTACATTACTAGTATTTATTACATTTTCTAAAGCTGCTGGTATTAAAATATCACATGGAATTTCAATAATTTTGGAAGAGTCTTTAATTGTTTTTGCATTTTCAAAATTTAATATTGAATTGTTTTCATTTTTATATTTTATTAATTTGTGTATATTTATTCCTTTTTCGTTTATTATTAATCCATTTTTTTCACCAATTGCTACAATTCTTGCCCCATCATCATATAAGGCTTTAGATGTATTTAGACCAACATTACCAAAACCTTGAATAACAATTTTTTGATTATTTAAATTTCCCTTTAAATTAGTTTTATAAATTTCTTTTTTATGTCTGAAAAATTCTTTTAGTGCTTGATGAACTCCTCTACCTGTGGCTTCTAATCTTCCTTTTATCCCACCATGTTGAATTGGCTTTCCTGTAACACATGCCATATGATTTATGTCATCAGGTTTTAAACTTTTATATGCATCTAAAATCCAACCCATTTCTCTTTGAGATGTTCCCATATCTGGGGCAGGGACATCTCTAGAAGGACTTAAAAAACCTCTCCTTATTAATTCTCTAGCAAATTTTTTAGTAATTTTTTCAAGAGATTCTTCATCGTATTTCTTAGGATTTATAAGCAAACCTCCTTTAGCTCCTCCAAATGGAATATCAGCAACAGCACATTTAAAAGTCATTAGTGATGCAAGAGCCTCAACCTCTTCCTGATTAACATTAATAGAATATCTTAATCCTCCTTTAGCTGGGAGTCTGTGAGTGCTATGAACAGCTCGCCATCCATAAAAAATCTCAGTTTTACCTTTTATTCTTACAGGAAATTTTACTTGTAGAACTGATCTGCATGTTTTCAAAATTTTAGAGATATTTTGATCAATTTTTACAGCTTCAATAGCTTCATCAATCATTTTATCAACATTTGCAAGAAAAGTTGGTCTATTTTCCATTAATTTTTATATAATAATGATTTTTATGATTTTTTAAACTTAATTTTTATAAATTCAAGTAATATAGGTTTATTTATTAATGATATATTTTAATTTACTAATTATATTTCTTTTTATAATTTTCATTCATGAATTTGGGCATTATTTTTTTGCTAGATTATTTAAGGTAAAAGTAACTGATTTTTCTATAGGTTTTGGAAAGGTATTAATTTCATATTATGATAAGAATCATACAAATTGGAAAATATCTTTAATACCTTTAGGTGGTTATGTAAAAATAAAAGGCTTAGAATCAATTTTTAATAATAAACCAAAAACATTTAATCATAATGATTCTTTTGAAGATATCTCATTATTGAAAAAAATAATAATTCTTTTGGGCGGAAGTTTGTTTAATATTATTTCATCATGGATAATTATTATTTCCATATTTTTTTTTATTGGCATTACTAAATATGAGCCAATTATTGGAGAAGTAATAAAAGATTCACCAGCACATATAAATGATTTAAAAAACGGAGATCGTATTGTTAAAATTAATGATCATAAAATAGATAATTTTTTAGATATAGGAAAGTTTATTAATAAAGATGAATATGTAACAATTGAACTATTAAGAGGTAATAGCATAATAACTAAAAATGTAAGATTAAATTATAACAATGAATTAAATAAATATTTTTTAGGAATTAGAAGTAATAATAAACCAAATATAATTAAATATGATTTTATAAATTCATTTATTGATTCCACTTATTTTATACCTACTTATTATATTCAAATTTCAAAATATATTTTTAACTCATATAATTCTAATACTCTTTCTCAAGAACTATCTGGTCCTATAGGTATAGTAAAGATCGCAGATCAATTAATGCTTGATAAAATAATAGGAATTCTTTTTATGTTTATAAGTATTTCACTTTTTGTTGCAATTTTTAATTTAATTCCCATACCATTATTAGATGGAGGTCATATTTTATTTTTTATAATTAGAAGAATTTTTTCTAATAAATTGCCTCAATTTATTATAAAACTTTATTTAGCTATAGGTATAGCAATTATAAGTTTTATTTTTATTTTAATTACATTTAATGATATTTTTTATAAATGAATATTAAAGCAAATATTATTAATATATTGATTCTTTCTATTACAAATATTGTTATATTTTATTATGCAGTTCAATTACTTGTTTTTACAGATGAATTTTCCTATAATAATTTAGGATCATTTAATCATGCAATTGCCGGATTATCAGAAATCATAGGAATAATTTTTTTATGTTTTTCCTTTAGTTTACTTTATATAAAATATACAGGAATATATAAACAAGAACCATTATTATATACAATTTTTTTAGTATTTTTTTTAATTGCTTCTAATTTATGGAGATATGTTTTTACTGATAGTCCAGGAGAATCAAATATTAATATTATTTTAATAAATGCAACAATATTTACAATTATATCATTATTAATGTTAATATTAATTATAATATTAAAATTTTTGAATAAATGAATAAATGAATAAATGAATTGAGGTTATATGAGTAATTTTGAAAAAGTAAAAGAATTTATGTTAACATTTGGCCAAGAAGTAAAAAAAGATCCAGAATTCCCCAATGAAAAAATTATTGAATTAAGAAAAAAATTAATAGATGAAGAATTTAATGAATTAAAAGATGCTATAAATAATAAAGATATAGTTGAAGTAGCGGATGCTCTTACAGATATATTGGTTGTTACATATGGAGCAGGAGTAGCTTTTGGAATTGATTTAGATAAGTGTTTTGATGAAGTTCATAGAAGTAATATGAGTAAACTTGGTGCTAATGGCAAACCAATTTATAATGAAAGTGGAAAAGTTTTAAAAGGCCCTAACTATCAAAAACCAAATTTAAAACAATTTGTAAATTGATTCGTATTAATATTTTTTTTTAATATTTTATATATAATTATTTTTAATAAAATTAATAAATGATCAATTTTATCAAGGATTACTTGTCTTTTTAGATATCTTAAAAATTATTTTCAATTATAAAAATTTGTATTTTTTTAATTTATCAATCACAAAATAATATATAATAGTAATTATGGGTTTAGTTACTGATTTATTTTTACCATTAGCCTTAGCTTTTATTATGTTTTCATTAGGAAGTGGTCTAACACTGAATGATTTTTCTCAAATTATTAAGAAACCAAAGGACTTCTTAATTGGTTTCATTTCTCAAATTGTTATTTTACCAATTGTTGGACTAATTCTTGTTTCTATTTGGCCTTTATCTCCTGAATTAGCAATAGGAGTTATGCTAATAGCTGTTGCTCCAGGAGGTGCCACATCAAATATTATAACTTCATTTGCTAAAGGTGATGTAGCTTTGTCTATATCTCTCACTGCTGTAATAAGTCTTCTATGTGTTATTACTATACCTTTCACACTTCTTACATCTATTAGTTTTGCTATTGGATCCTCAGTTAACTTTGAATTTTCTATATTTGATATAGCACTACAAATGTTTCTAATAGTGACTATTCCTGTGATAATAGGGATGATATTTAAAAAATTTTTCAATAATTTAGCAATTTCTTTTGAACAAACATCAAAAAAAATTTCTGCAATTTTATTTTCATTAGTTTTATTAGGAGCTATTATTTCTGAAAGGGAAAATATATTATCTTATTTTTATCAAGCAGGCCTTATAACGCTTTTATTGAATTTAATAATGATGTTTATTGCATATTATTTAGGAAAAACTTTTGCTTCAAATAAAAAGCAAGGGATAGCTATTACTGTTGAATGTGGTTTACAAAATGGTACTTTGGCTATTGTTGTGGCGACATCTATTTTTGGAGGAGGGGTTTTTTTAATTCCTGCTGCTACTTATAGTTTAATTATGTTCTTTAGCGCTTTGATATTTGTTTATTTATCTAGACGTGAAATAATATAAGATTATATTAATTAACTATAAAAATATCAAAAAATTATTTTTTATTATTATATTTTTTTTGCAGCACTAGTTTCTTTAATATTGCTTAATTTTGTATATCTATCAATCATTTGAGTAGTTTTATGGCCGCTTTGTGCCATAATTTCATGAACAGGTACTCCATTAATTCTTGCTTGAGTAATTGCTCCTATTCTTAAACTATGTCCTGAAATCATTTCACAATTAGTTATTCCTGCATTTTTAGCTCTTTTTTTTAGTATTAATACAAAATGACTGTCTGTTAGACTTACCTTAGAAAAATCTTTTTTATTTAATGTTGTTTTTTCAATTTTTTTTGATTTGTTTATTTTATAAAACAATCTTCCACTTTTAATATTTGAAATTTCAAGCCATTTATTCAATGCTGTGACTGGACAGCATAAATCTCCTGTTTTGGGAATAGATATTACTCTACCTAGACCTGTCTGATCTGTTTTACTATATCTTATATTTATCTCTATGCTAGATTTAGAAAAAGATAGATCTTCAAAATTCATTAAAATGATTTCTGATCTTCTGCAAAAACTATAAAAACCTAGTAAAATTAATGCTTTATCTCTTATACCTTGTAGATTATCTTTTTCGTTTGAAATATTGTTAATAATTTTAACTAAATCCTCTTTTAATATTTCTCTAGCTTGTCCATTATTCTTATTCTTGTCATTTCTTACAATTGCACTAATAGTTTCAAATATTTCAGGATTTCTTCTGTCAAACTGATATCCACTAAGTCTGTATTTATAACTTATAGATGCCAAAATTCTTTGAATTGTTGAAGCTTTATAAGGTGATTTAGAGTAGGGGTTATTATTTAAATTAGTTGTATTTTTTTTATTAGTTTTCCCTTTATATTTTAATGCATCTGAATCTTGATGTAACCAATCTAAATAATTGGATGTTAAAGCATATGCGCTATTTAAATCATCTACATCTACTGGATGACAATTATATTGTTTTTTACAGTATTCTATAAATTTAAGCCAATCTCCTTCATATTTCTTTTGTGTATTTGATGATTTTGACTTTTCTCTAAGTTTTAAAACTCTTTCATTTTGTATTATTTTAACCATACATATATTTAAGATACGATAACTGTAATTATCGTATGTTATATAATATGTCAATAATATAATAATTATATATAATATCTCTATTTATCATATATATATATTACATATATAATGCTTAATATTAATTTATTATCAATATATTGAATTTCACGTGGAAATATATACTATATATTGTATTTGCTTATGAATATAGAAAATCTACCTAAAATAAAGAAAAACAGTAATGTTTTTGTTTTAACAGGAGCCGGAATTTCTAAGGAATCTGGAATAGAAACATTTAGAGATAATAAAAAGGGTTTGTGGAATAAACATAAAATTGAGGATGTTGCAACATTAGAAGGTTTTATCAAAAACCCAGAAAAAGTTTATGAATTTTATAATTTAAGACGTAAAGAGCTAAATTCACATGATATAAAACCAAATAAAGCTCATATTATATTAAAATATTTGGAAAAATACTTAAATATCAATATAATAACACAAAATATTGATAATTTACATGAAAAAGCTGGTAGTAATAATATTTATCATATGCATGGAGAGTTAAACAAAGTTAAGTGTTTAAATAAAAATCACATTTTTGAATGGACATCAGATTTAACAAATGAACATAAGTGCAATATTTGTGGTTCCGCCATGCGACCTGACATTGTGTGGTTTGGTGAAATTCCATATTTCATTGATCAAATAGAACACTTAACTCAAATTTCAGATATTTTCATATCTATAGGAACATCAGGAGAAGTCTACCCTGCTGCAGGTTTTGTAGATTTATTTAAACGAATGAATAAAATCACAATTGAGTTTAATTTAGAAAAAAATTTAAATAGTCACAAATTTGATTTCTCAAACTATGATAAGGCAACAATATCTTTAAATAAGTTCAAAAACTTGTTAACACAACAAATTATTATATAAAAATTTAATATATATATTTTTTTAAATAAAAATTGATTTAGGAAAATAGCATGAAATGACCCAATTAGGAGCATCAACTATTTCGCTTATTCTTAAGTCTGCACATACACTTGATAGCATATAAGCTTGATTTTCACTAATATTCTGCTTTTGAATTAAAAGATTTATCATTGATTTTAATGAATTTTTTGAACTTTCAAATAAATCTGGACCTATTCCAGTTGTTACATAATAACCTTTATTGTCAATTTGCGTATAATTTGAGTTAAATGTTTCAAATTGTGGTTCTTTAATAATCTTATTTTTCAATAAATTAATCTTAATAGTTGCAATCATAGGGCTTTCGATAGCTGTTCCACAAACTTCACCATCTCCTTGTGCTGCATGTGTATCTCCTAATGATAGAAGCCCCCCTTTTACCTGCACTGGAAGTCGTAAAATAGTGCCTACTGACATATCTTTAATGTCTAAATTTCCACCGCATTTTCTAGGCGGCACTATTGAATGATTCCCCTTCTCTTCTAAAGCTAAACCAATAGTTCCTATAAAAGGTTTTAAAGGGATTTTTGCAAGATTAGAAAATAATGATTCCTTGGGTTCATTTTTATCATATTTCCAAATATTTAAATCTGCATTTTTGAAATCATCGTTTAATAATCCAAATCCTGGTATAATAGCTGTCCATCCCCAACCAGATGTTTTTAATTGCAATATTTCAATTTCAATTACATCCCCTACATTAGCATTTTCAACATAAATAGGACCAGATACAGGATTAACTTTAGAAAAATCTAATTTTTCTATATCCTTTATAGTTGAATTGATTGTAATTTGGCCTCCAGAAGAATCAACTGTTTCTATTTCAACAGTTTCTCCAGATTTTACATATTTGACAGGTTCAATAGAATTATCCCAGCCAAAATGATGAAATTTTGAATGAATTGTATGATTTGAATGGATAGAAGTCATGATTTAAGATAATAAATTATCACATTATATCTAATAAATAGCAAATTAATAATAAAAATTGACATATTCAAATAAAAATTTTGATGTAATAATCATTGGATCCGGAATAGCTGGAGTGTCTATTGGCTCTGAATTATCTAATAATTTAAAAATTTGTATATTAGAGAAAGAGAATTATCTTTCATATCATTCTACTGGAAGATCTTTTGCTTTTTATTTAGAGAGTTATGGTAATAAAATTATAAGACAATTAACCTCTGCTTCTAAGGATTTTTTTGTAAATAATTCAAATAATGAAAATCCAATCTTAAAAAAAAGAGGTGTTTTACATATAGGAAGCAAAGATCAAGTAAGCTCTATAGATGCACTTTATTCAGATTTAATACAGATTAACGATAATTTTAAATTATTAGATAGAAATGAAACTATTAAATTGCTACCTTGTTTAAATTCTGAATCTATACACAATTCTATCTACGATGAAAATGCAAGTGATATAGATGTTAATAATCTTTATAATGTTTTTTTAAATGAATGTAAGAAGAACAATTCTGTAATTGAAAAAAATGTTTTAATTCAAAATTGCTTAAAAAAAGGAAATCATTGGATTTTAAATACAAATAAAGGTGAATATAATTGTAATATAATTGTTAATGCTGCTGGTGCTTGGGCAGGAGAATTTGGAATTAAAACAGGTTCTCAAAATATTAATTTAATTCCAAAAAAAAGAACTATATTTGGTTTTAAACCTCTAAATGTAGAATTAAATAAAAACTGGCCATTAGCTGTTGATGTAGAAGAAAATTTTTATTTTAAGATTGAGAATGACATAGTGCTAGCATCTCCTGCAGATGAGAACCCCTGTAAACCACATGATGCTCAACCTGATGAATATGATATTGCTGTTGGAGCAGAAAGAATAAAAAAATCTACATTATTTCAATTCAATTCTATAAAAAACAAATGGGCTGGATTAAGATCTTTTGTTAAAGATAAAAATCCAGTAATAGGTTTCGATAATCAAATAGAAAATTTTTTTTGGTTTGCTGGACAAGGAGGTTATGGAATACAAATATCCCCTACTTTAGCTAAAATTGCCAATAATATTATTTTAAAAAAAGATAATAATTTTTATGAAAATAAATTAGGCATGAATTTTAAATCATTTGATGTTAAAAGGTTTATAGATGAATAATTATAGCCCCTATTTTGATGGTCACAACGATGTTTTATTAAAATTATTATTTTCTAAAGAGAAAAACAAAACTAAAGAATTCTTTAATGGTAATGATTATTGCCATATTGATTTTCCTAAAATTAAAAAATCAAAATTTGTTGGAGGTTTTTTTGCAATATTTGTTCCTGAAAAAGTACCGGATGAATCACTTTTTTCAAAAATGGCAAGTAAAAGTTATAGTTATGATTTACCTTCTCCCCTTAAATATGATCATTCTATAGCTACAACTATATCAATGATTGATATATTAAAAAATATAATTAAAAATTCAAATAATGAAATAATCTTATTTACTAATAAAAATGATATTATTAATTTTGATCATGAAAATCAAATAGGAATTATTCTCCATATTGAAGGAGCGGAAGCAATAAGTGAAAATTTTGATTCATTAGAAATATTATATGAATTAGGTCTTCGTTCAATTGGACTTGTTTGGAGTAGATCAAATATTTATGGAAATGGAGTTCCATTTAAATTTCCTAGTTCTCCAGATATTGGCTCAGGATTAACTTTAAAGGGAAAAGAATTAGTAAAAGAATCTAATAATTTAAAAATATTAATAGATTTATCTCACTTAAATGAAAAAGGTTTTTGGGATGTTGCTAAAATAAGTAATTCACCCTTAATAGCAACACATTCTAATTGTCATGAAATATGTAATCATTCTAGAAATTTAACAAATGATCAATTTAAAGCAATAAATGACTCAGGAGGATTTGTTGGGTTAAATTTTGCTACTGCGTTTTTAAGAGAAGATGGTCAAATGATTGATACAGATCTAGATATTTTAATAAGGCATCTAGATCATATGATTAAACATTTAGGTGAAAACAATGTTGGTATAGGATCTGATTTTGACGGAGCAAAAGTCCCATCTAAAATAAAAGATCTTACCGGGATGAATAATTTAAAAAATGAGATGATTAAATTTAATTATAGTGAAGAATTAATAGATAAAATTTTTTATAAAAATTGGTTAAATTTTTTAAAAGAAAATTTTTAATTTTTTGAAACTTTTCTCCAAAAAAAAGGTCTTACTTCTATTGCGCCATTATAAAATTTATTTAAATTATTTGCTGATTCAACAGTCTTGTAATAAGTTTTTTCCAATTCATTAAGTGCATTTTCATCTGCATCTACTCTTAGATTATGCCATATTTCAGGTTTTATAGATGCTATTGTTAAACCTGCTGACATGTATTTACCAAATATATCAGTAGTCTTTTTTGATATTTTTTTGTTTAAATTAGAATCATAATATTCAACATTTTTAATATGACCTCCTGCATTTTCGCCTGCTTGAATTGATTTAATTAATCTTAATGGAAAATCTTCATTGAGGTTTTTATTATAATAGTTAGCTGATGATTCTAAAACTTTGATTGATTCCATACAATTGCCAGAAACTATAAAATTATTATCTTTTATATATCCTTTCCAGTTTAATGTATTTTCTCCAGTCCATTCAAAATAATTATTTTTATCAATCGCTGCCATTTGTCTCATGTGTTTATTTTTGTCATTATTGATAACTATATTCCCAGCTTTATTAATATTGATATTTGAATCAATTAATTCCATAATTTTTAACCCATTATCAACATTAACATATGCTTGTGTAGCAACTGCTCCTTTTAAACTTACATGTGGAACTAAACTTCCGTATCCAGCAATATCTGTAAATCCACATACTCCAAAGTCACCAGTTTTATGGTCTCTAGCTACTATTGATAGAGTCATGAATTATAAAATATAATTATGTTGTTACTACTGTTTTTCCTAACTGGTTTCCCTCAGCTAGATATTTATGTGAATCTACAACATTATTTAGAGTAAAAGTTTTTGATATTATAGGCCTTAAATTCTTTTTTTCCATTTGATCATTAATCCAATTCACTCCTTTTATTCTCTGATCTTCAAATCTCATTGTGTCAAATATACTATGAAATCTAATTTCAATTCTTTTTGCAAGTAAAGGAAGCGTATGTACAGGACATGAGTTTAAATTTAAATTACCGTAATTAACAATTAATCCTCTAGGTTTTACAGTATTTATTAATTTTATAAAATGCTCTCCCCCTACACAATCATAAGACAAATCAAAGCCTATTCCATTAGTAATATCCATAATATCTTTTTCCAAATTACTATTGTCAAGAGATAAAACTTCATCATAACCTATTTCTTTTAAAGCCTTTTCCTTCTTTAAAGTTCTACTTATAGCAATTGTTTTTAATCCAAAAATTTTAACTATTTGCATAGCTCCAATAGCTGCACTACTAGAAGCTCCTGTTATGACACACCATTTGCTATTTTCAATATTTGATTTATAAACTAAGCCTCCCCAAGCAGTTAAATATTGACACCATGCTGCAGCAGCTTCTTCAAATGTTTGATGAGGAATTTTTTTTGTTATCGTCCAAGCTGGAACGATTGCCGTATCTCCATATGTGCCATATTTATTTATTGAATCTGATGTCCAATAATCATTATGATCACAAGATAAAAAAGGAATGGCACAAACTTCATCACCTACTTTCCAATCATGAACATTTGTACCAACTTCATCAATAATTCCAGATCCTTCTATTCCAATTCTTGAAGGTAATATGGGGGTGCCAACATATCTTCCCTCTCTAAGCATAACCTCTGCTTGATTTAAACCTAGAGCTTTAATATTTATTCTAACTTCATTTTTATCAGGAAGTTTTATTTTTTCATTAAATATTTCTAAAACTTCTGGCCCCCCAAATTTTGAAAAACGAACAATTCTATTTTTCATTGTTAATTATTTTACAGCTCTAATTTTTGGCTCACCATAACCAACCATTCCTTTTTCAGGTGGAGTAGCATAACAATGTTTACTTTGTGTTAATTTTAACTTTGAAAGAATATAAGCACTGTTAACTGCTAAAGGCACAGGATCTATAACTGGTATATGATATCCCTTAGATTTTAAATTTTTTTCTATAGATTCTGCACAACCTAACATTCCTGTACATCCAAAAATCATAACATCAGATTTATCTTTTTCTACAGCCTCTATGGCTTGTTTAGTTAATTCATTTACAGTTCTATCAAGATCATCTTCTAATTCAAGAACTGGTATATCAACAGATTTTACAGATGCCAATTTTTCAGAAACTCCATAAATTTTTGCCTGATTTTCAAACATAGGTCTTATTCTTTCTAATACTGTTAAAACTGAAAACTTATGACCTAACATACTTGCATAATGCATCGCAGTTTCGCAAGGACCAAGAACTGGAATAGAGACACATTCTCTTCCAGAATGTAAACCTGGATCTCCCATACAATCAATTACTACAGCATCACATCCCTCTTTTTCTGCATCAATAATTTTTAAAATAGTTCCAGGTAATGACATTGCTTCATCATATTCACATTCTATTGATCCTGGTCCTATATCTATTTCTGAATGACTTACAGTAAAAACATTTTTTCCAATAGCCTCTAAATCTTCAGATTTCCTAAAACCTTTTGAGGTAATAGGTGTTACAACTCTAATATTGTGTGGCATTTTACCCCCTAATATATTTACTAATAATCTTATTACATTTTTGGAGTAATTATAATATAAAAAATTAATATCAATTTTATTTGTTGACCTATTATTAAATATAGTAAATATTAAAACTAGCTAAAATAGAGTAAAATATGCAAATTGGAGTAGATGTTGGTGGCACAAATACAGACGGCGTAATTATGTCGAATGGTAAGGTGCTAGTATCAGATAAAACTGTTACTACTCCTAATGTTGGAGATGGTGTATTTAATGTAATAAAATCTGTTTTGGATAAAGGTAAAATCAGTGCTGACAAAATTACAAGCGTGATGATTGGAACAACTCATTTTACCAATGCTTTAGTTGAAAGAAAAAGATTACAAAAAATTGCTGCTATTAGATTGTGCTTACCAGCTTCTGATAGTCTAGTTCAAATGATTGGCTGGCCAGAAGATTTAGTGCAAACTTTAAATCCAGTAAAATTTTTTGCAAAAGGAGGATATGAAGTAGATGGAAGAGAAATTTCTCCTCTTGATACAGATGAAATTAATAAAATAGTTGATAAAATTTCTAAAACAGATGTAGATAGTATAGCAATAAATTCTGTTTATTCTCCTTTGAATTCAGAAATGGAAGAAAAAGCAGCCGAAATAATTTCCAAAAAACTTCCAAACGTTAAAATATCTTTATCTAATGCAATTGGAAAAGTAGGATTAATTGAAAGAGAAAATGCTACAATAATTAATGCGGCTTTATCTAAATTAGCAGAAGATATAGTAGAAGCATTTGAAACTGCGCTTAAAAATTTAAATATAAAAGCTCCTTTATACATAAGTCAAAACGATGGAACTTTAATGCGACCAGAAAAAGTAAAATCTTATCCAGTACTAACATTTGCGTGTGGTCCAACAAATAGCATGAGAGGAGCAGCATTTCTATCAGGCATAGAAGAATCAATTATAGTAGATATTGGTGGTACAACGTCGGACATTGGATATATTAAACAAGGATTTCCAAGACAATCAGCTGTTGCTACTGATGTTGGTGGTGTAAGAACTAATTTTAGAATGCCAGATATTGTTTCAATAGGTCTAGGCGGCGGAAGTATAGTTAGAGAAGATGGAAAGATAATAGGACCTGATAGTGTTGGTTATATGTTAACTAAAAAAGCTAAAGTTTTTGGAGGTGATACTCTAACAACTACAGATATTGCAGTTGCAAAATATAATTTAAAAATAGGAAATCCAGAATTAATAAAAGATATAGATAAAAATATTGTAGAAAATGCAAAAAAACAAATAACTAAACTCCTAGAAGATTCAATTGATAAAATGAAAACTAGTTCTCAAGATGTCCCAGCTATTTTTGTTGGTGGTGGCACTATTATTAATAAGGAGAATGTTAAAGGTGTTTCTGAACTAATAATTCCAGAAAACTTTTCTGTTGCAAATGCAGTAGGAGCTGCTTTAGGTCAAGTTAGTGGAGAAGTTGATAGAGTATTTCATTATGATAAATTAGGGAGAGATAAAACTATAGAGCAAGCAAGTATAGAAGCAAAAGAAAAAGCAAAAGAAGCAGGTGCTATTGAAAAATCTATAGAGATTATGGAAATAAATGAAAATCCACTAGCTTATCTTCCAGGTAGATCTGTAAGATTACAAATTAAAGCTATTGGTGATTTGGAGAATATATAATTATGAAAGAACTAACATTAAAAAATCTAGATGATTTCTTAAGAGGGACAGCTTTTTTAGGCACAGGTGGTGGTGGAAATCCTTATGTTGGAGGGTTAATGTTAAGACAAGAATTAGAAAAGGGAATTAATTGCAATTTAATTAAAGGTTCTGAAGTTGATGATGATGCATTAATAATTCCTATAGCTGTTATGGGAGCTCCGACAGTAATTGTAGAAAGACTACCAAATGCTAAGTCTTGCATTAAAGCTTTAAGAAAAATGGAAGAATTAATGGGGAAAAAAGCTACAGCTCTTATTGGAGCAGAAGCTGGTGGAATAAATGGCACACTCCCTTTTATTTTAAGCTCTTATACTGGCTTGCCAGTTATTGATGGAGATGGAATGGGTAGAGCATTTCCAGAACTCCAAATGTGCACATTTGGAGTTTATGGAGTTAATTGCTCACCGGTAATTGTTAGAGATGAAAAAGATAACGAAATAATAGTTAATGCTGAGAATAATCATGCATCAGAAATGTTTGCGAGAGTTGTATGTATGCAAATGGGAACAAAATCAGAGATAGCTTTATACCCAATGACTGGAAAACAAATGAAAGAAACTTCAGTTCATCATACTTGTACTTTGGCATATGAAATTGGAAAATCAATTAGAGAAGCTAGAGACACTGGTAAGAGTCCTTTAAATGGAATTATTGACTATTTTAAAACGAGTTTTGATAAAAGATTTTGTAAACTATTATTTGAAGGTAAAGTTACAGACTTATTAAGGGAATCTACAGATGGATGGGCAAAAGGAACTGTAAAATTAACATCTTTGAGTGATCCTAATCAAGAAATGGTAGTGCAATTGCAAAATGAATTTTTAATTGCATTAGTAGATAACAAACCAGTAGCAATGGTCCCTGATTTGATTTGTCTTGTAGATTTAGAAACTGCTGAACCAATTACTGCAGAAGATGTTAAATATGGTCAAAGAGTAAATGTTATTGGAGTTAGTGTTCCTGAAAATATGAGAAGTAAAGAAGCATTAGATACTTTCGGACCTGTTCCATTTAAGGTTTGGGATGAGTATATTCCAATAGAAAAAATCAGCTAAATTTTATCTAAACTAAAACTAAATTATTTATATCAAAACCAAATTTTACAGTTTCACCTTCTTTAAATATTTTTGATTCTGGTAAATTTGAAAACTCAGATATGAATTTGAATTCATTTGAATTAATTATATATCTAATTATAGCTCCTTGGTAAGAGATAATATCTATAGTTCCCTCTAATATACAAATATCTTTATCTGTATTGGGATTAAATATAATATGTTCTGGTCTTAATACAGCTGATGAAAATTCCTGATTAATTTTTTCATTAATTTTTAATTGAAAATTTTGATTCAAAAAAGAAACATTGATATAATCACCCGAGTATGATTTTTTTTCTAAAGGTAAAAAATTTGAAATTCCAATAAAATCTGCAACAAATTTATTTGCTGGTTTTTCATAAATTTCAGTTGGAGTTCCTATCTGAGATATTTTTCCTTTATCCATAATAGCAATTCTATCTGACATTGTAAGGGCTTCTGATTGATCATGTGTAACATATACAGTTGTAATCTTTAATTTTCTTTGAAGTTCTTTTATCCAGATTTTCATCTCTTCTCTTAGTTTTTTATCTAACGCACTTAAAGGTTCATCAAGTAAAAGAATTTGAGGTTCAGTTACTAAGACTCTAGCCAAAGCAACTCTTTGTTGCTCCCCTCCTGAAAGTTCTCTTTGGTATCTATTTTCAAATCCTAACAAGTTAACTTGTTCTAATGATTTTTTTACCTTATCAATAATTTCATTTTTATTAATATTTCTCATTTTTAATCCAAATGCGATATTATCAAATACATTCATATGAGGAAAAATTGCATAATTTTGAAAGACAAAACCTATATTTCTAGTTTCCGGTGCCTGATAAGTTATGTCATTATCACCAATTAATATTTTTCCACCTGACGGCATAACAAATCCTGCAATCATTCTTAAAGTTGTTGATTTGCCGCATCCAGACGGTCCTAAAACAGAAAAAAATTCTCCAGAATTAATATTAAAACTTACATCATTTACAGCAAGCAGTTCATCAAATTTTTTTGAAAGATTATTTAATTTTAAATCGAACATAAAAACATTGTGGCCATATTGAATGGCCACAAAAATAAATATTAAGAATTAACTAGCAAAAATTTCATTACAAGTTTCTACTATATCATCTTCATTATCTAAATACCAATTCCAATCTGGTGTAAATAAATCATCTAATGCTCCTGCATCATTTGTAACACCTTTAGAAGTTAGTAATTCAGGTAATTCAGCATTTTTTATTGTAGGTCTTAAATAAAATGTTTCACCTGCACCATTCATAAATTTTGGATCTAATTTCGCATTTACATATGCAAGTGCAAGTTTCTTCTGCATAGGATCAGCATATTTACTAACAGTATGAGTTTGAGTTAAGATTGGTTTTCTGTGTTGCCAAACGATTGGAGCAACTGGAATTCCTTTATCCATTTGTAAATATATTTCACCTTCCCATTGAACACCTATATGAACCTCACCTCTTTCAACTAATGTTTGCATATTACCAGTAAAATCAGAAATTTTAGCAGGCATTGCATCTTTCATAGCTTGAAATCCAGCTTTAAGATCATATTCGTCTTTACCAAATTGAGCACAAGCACAAATAAAGAAAACCATTTGCAGAGTATTAGAAGTTATATAAGTTCCTCTCATGCCAGCAAATCTGTCTTCCCAAAAAGATTCAAAAGTTGTTGGATTTGGATCTGTTAAATCAGTTCTATAAACATGGGCATATTGTCCAAAAGCCCACGTTAAACCTACACCTGTAGCTTTAGCAAATGGCCAAATATTTTTTCCATTAGGTATTGCATCAGCAATATCATCAGGAGTCATAAAATAATCACCTGATTTTTGAGTTTTAACCATTTCTGGAATATTCCAATTACATATATCAAAAGCTGGGTTTTGAGGACCATTTGCAATATACTTTGGAAACCAAGGCCAAGCACCATCATATGATACTGTACAATTATAAGTTTTTTCAAACTCATCAATAAAAGCACCTCTCATATATTCTTCCCAGAAACCTCCCCACTCTCCAAGTTTTAATGTAGCACCACCAGCATCAAAAGGTTGTCCATCAAAAGTTACATCTTGTGACCATGCGTGGTTAATATTAAATAGTGGTAATGTAGAAGCAGCAGCAGTTACAGCAGCAGTGTTTTTGAGAAATTTTCGTCTAGATTGATTTTTTCTAGAAATATTTTTTTTATTCATAAAATTACTCCATTATACAAATATTTATAAAAACTTAGCATATAATATTAACTATACAACAGAGTTTTCTCAATAAAAGCTTTAAATTATTATTACTAATTTTTTATGATAAAATAAATCTATTTACCAATAAATATTAAGAAAATTTTACCCCTGAAAACTTTTTCAGATTAACTAATCTAGAAGTTATAAGCATAGAAAGTATAACAAGACAAATTGCAAATATACCTGCTGCAGCTGCAGTAGGTTCAAAAGTATATCTTAGAGACCAATAAAGAGCAATAGGTAATGGAGTGTTATTTGGAGTAGACATAAATAAAGATACATCGAATTGACCAAACGAAACAATAAAAGCAAATACAGAACCTGCCATTACTCCATTACTAATATTAGGAAGAGTAACTTTTCTAAAAGCAGTTAAAGGTGAGGCCCCTAAACTTCTGGCAGCTTGTTCTAAATTAACATCAAAATTAAATAATGATGCGGAAACAGTTCCTATGACATAAGGCATAGTAACTAAAACATGTGCTATAATCATTCCTAAATATGTTCTAGCTAAACCCCAACCTGAAGATATATAAAAAACATATAAAGCTAATCCTAAAACAATTCCCGGTAAAATTAATGGTGATAAAAAAATAGCTCTTAAAATATTAATACCAGGAAATTTAAATCTAGTAATAAATATAGCTGCCATGGTTCCTAAAATAGTTGATATAACCATTACAATTAAAGCTAAACCAAAACTGAATAAAAAAGCAGATAGAAATTCCTCGCTTTGGAAAAATGCCACTATCCATCTAGTTGAAAATCCTTCTGGCGGAAAAGTTAAATGATCGCCAGAATTTAAACCTGTTAAAACAACAATAAAAACCGGAATTAATAAAATACATAAAGCAATAAAAGATCCAAATTTAACAAGAAAACCAACTTCACCAACTTCTTTTAATCTTTTTGCTGCCATTATGCTCTTCCTCCAGCAATTCTTATAGCTGTCTTTTGATATATTAAAACTGATAATAAACTTGTTAAAAATAAAACTACAGCTATTGCAGAACCAAACTGCCATTTACCCATTTCTGCAACTTGTTGATATACATGTAAAGGCATCATCATAACTTTCCAACCTCCCATTAATGCTGGAACTAAATATGAACTAATAGATATTGCAAAAACCAGTAATGTTCCTGCAAGTATTCCTGGCATTGAAAGAGGGAGAATAATATTCCAAAAGGTCTTATTTGGAGAAGCACCTAAACTTCTACTAGCTTCAACAACAGAAGGCGATATTCCCCTAATAATTCCTATTAAAGATAAAATCATAAAAGGAAGAGAAAATTGAACCAAACCGATAACGACTCCTAATTTATTATACATCAAACCTATTGGTTTTTCTATAATGTCAAAATACATTAAAGCTCCATTAATTACACCATTATCCCCTAATAAAACCATTAACCCAAATAATCTTATAACCATATCTAATTGCATAGCACATAATACTAAAATCATTAAGAATGTATTTCTTGCAACATTTTCAGTTTTAGCAATTAAATAAGCTAGAGGATATCCTATAATTAAAGTTATTATTGATACTAGAGCAGCGAGTGTTAAGGACATAACTGCAGCATCAAAGTATAAAGATCTATTCCATATTCTTAAAAAACTTTTTAAAGTCCATTCACCTTGTAAAGCTAAAACTCCAGTTACTGGCTTATCAAAAGCTATAATGAAAAGACTAGCAACTGGAATTATAAAGAAAACTAGAAAAAAAATAAAAGTTGGTAAAACTAAAAAAATTGGTCTGTAAGATATATATATTTTTTTGAAATTCATATTTTTACAATTCTTCTAATGGAGTATAATCAAAGTTTAAACCAAAGGCTCTAGGGCCAAATAAATCTAAAGCTTTTTTTGATCTCATAATTGAAGTTGCCGAAATAGCAACTATTTTTATTCTTTGTCCATAACGTAATCCATCCGTAGTTATAGGTTCTCCAGTTTCACTATCAAGTGCACATATCAAATCAGGTACCATAGCTAAAAGTTTTTTATCATTTAATTTAGCATAAGAGAATTCATTTTGAAATTCAATTAACATTTCATCTGAAGAATCTAGACTTTTTAAAAATAATTTCCCCCTAGTGAATCCATTTAATGTTTCTCTAATTAAATCATTTATTTTTCCTGAAAAAAGAACTTTTCCACATCTTGGTGGATTGCTTTTTTCCATATAATTTATTATTGCCATAACAGGATCGGTTTTTTGATTTCTTGCTTTTTCAATGACCTCTCCTATGTCAAAAGATAATTTTATTGTATTATGAATAGCTGTTTCTTTAATTTGTTTAGCATTCATCGGATAACATGCCATTTCACAAATTCCACCCATTCTCACGCAGACTGCTCTAGCAAGCCATTCCCCAGATCCACTATTTCTTGAATTAAAAATAGCCGTTTCATAAAAATCATTAATAGCTACAATTGGATTTATATCAACATCTCCAACATTATATGTAACCATTTGTAATTCAGGAAAAGCTCTACCCATTCCGTCTGCATCAATTACAGGTAAACCAGATAATGCAGAAACAACAAGGGGTAATGTAGCATTAACACCACCAGCTTCTATAGGCATAATAGCATTGAATTTTTTACCAATAATTTCTTCTACTTTTCTTAATGCATGGAGAGTTGTAGGTCCGTTGGGAACTTTTTCAACAAAAACTGTTGGAGCCCCCATAGATAAAACATTACAAGCAAAAGTATCTTCTTTTATTTCATCAGGACTTATTATTTTAATTTTTTTCCCTTTTTCTAATTGATGTTTTAACATTAATTTTCCTATATAAGGATCTCCTCCTCCACCAGTACCTAGAAAAGCTGTTCCTCTTGTAAAATTTTCCAAATTGTCTAATGTTAATTCAATCATATATTAAAATATATCCCCTACTGCTTTTACATGTAATCTAACGGCACCTGATGGAAGATAGCTTAACGGAATTTCTTCTAATTCAATAATTGAAATAGTTTCTTTTATAGCTCCAGCTTGAAGAGCCCTATTGATAGCATCATTTTTAGCATTTTCTATTGATTTATCTCTTCCAATTTCATTATATGAATAAATTTTATCTATTTCACCTCCTGCTTGAGCCAAAGAAGCACCAATAGCATTAGCAACATCAGAATGTTTTGGGATAATAACTTCTTCCGCTCCTTCTAAATTTCCTTCTACAAGAATACTACCACCTCCTACTAAAATAACAGGTACTAAATCTTTATTCAACTTTACTCTATCTATACCATCCTCTATCATTTTTTTTATTTTAATTATTGTATTATCAATTAAATTTTTATCCAAATTACTAACATTATCTTTATTTCCAAAATTTGATAAACCTTTCGCAATAGCAATATCTGAAGCTGTAAGTTTATTTCCACCAAAAATTAAACTTTCTGAAGTTAATTTAAAACCAACAGACTCTGGACCAACTTCTATATTATTATTCACATTTGTTACTAAACTACCCCCACCTAACCCAATAGATATTAAATCAGGCATTCTAAAATTTGTTCTAACTCCTCCTATATCAACAGGAATTGCTGATTCTCTAGGAAAGCCTTCTTTGATTACACCGAAATCAGTAGTTGTCCCTCCAATATCTACTACAATAGCGTTTTTATGTCCTGATAAAAATGCAGCACCTCTCATACTATTAGTTGGTCCAGAAGCAAAAGTTAAAACAGGATAATTTTTAACTATGTTTGCAGACATTAATGTTCCATCATTTTGACTAATATAAAATGGACATTTAATATTTAATTTTATTAATGCTTCATTAAATGAAGTGATAACTTTATCTGCAAGATTTCCTAAAGAAGAATTCATAATTGTAGCATTTTCTCTTTCAATAAAACCTACTCTTCCAATTCTATGTGACATTGTAATTATAGATTCAGGGTTATATTTTTTTATGATATCAGCAGTAAGTATTTCTTGTTTTTCATTAATAGGTGAAAAAACACATGATATTGAAATATATTTTAATTTTTTTTGAGAAATTTCTTTAGCTACTTTTTCAATTTCAGTTTCAGACCAATCCCCAAGATATCTTCCGTCAAATTCATAACCTCCAGGAACAATCCAAAAATTATTTCCTAAAATATTTCTTAAATTATCAGAAAAATCAATACAAGGAGGAACACTAATAGTTGCTGGATAGGCTAATCTTACAATTGCAACTTCTTCTAGTCTTTTATTTTCTACAAATGCATTTGTAAATTGAGTTGTCCCAATCATTACAGATTCTAAATCATTTGGAGATATTTTTGTTTTTTCAAGTATGTCACTTACAGCATTAATTATACCTAAACCAGGTTCCTCTGTGGTAGCAGACTTAACTCCATGAAGAACTTCTCTACCGTTCATTATAACAGCATCAGTATTAGTCCCACCAACGTCAACACCTATTCTCATAATATTAAAGAAATTTTGATTATTATTATTTTTTTATTTTGGTCAATATATCATTTAATAATTATTCAATAATTTAAATTATTAAATATAATTAATCTAAATTAATAGTATCAATTTTTGTAGCTAGAATAAAATCATTCAAGGATAATCCTTTTATAGCATGTGTATGTATCATTATTAGACAGTAGCCATATCCTAAAGATATATCAGGATGATGTCCCTCATTTTCAGCTAGTGCACCGACCAAGTTAACAAAATTAAGGGAGTCGGAAAAATTTTTGAATTTAAATTTTTTATAAATCATATCTTTGCTATCATTTAAAGCCCAATTATTGAGTAAAAATAAATTTTTTCTAATTTCACTATTTTCCATCTTAGGTGTTTTAGTTGAACATGGTTTGCATTTTTGATTTTTAAAATTATTCATATATTTTAAATATTAATTCTTATTTTTATTGTTTTTTAAATTTCTATTACCAATCCATCATAACCAGGAAAAACATTTTGAGGACATAAATCTAAAAGTGATTTTTCATCTATTAATGCTGTCATATGCGTGAAAATTGTTTTTTTTGGTTTCAAATATTTTACATAATCCAAGATTTCATTTAAGCCTGCATGAGAAGGATGTGGATCATATCTTAATAAACCTACAATCCATAAATCTAAATTTTTCAATTTTTCAATATCATTATTATAAAATTTCTTTAAATCAGTTGAATATGCAAAATTCCCTATCCTAAAAGAATTAACATCTATAGTTCCATGATTATGTTTAAATGAATTAATTTTAATATCATTATATATAAATTCTTTTTCTAATTTATTGATCTTCATAAAAGGGGAATAATCTTTTTCTCCAAAAAAAATATATTTATAATGGTTAGAAATATAAGAAATCATATCTTCGGGCATATAAGCTGGTATTATTTTTTTATTAATCAAAGATATAGCTCTCATATCAGGTAATCCAGAAGTGTGATCTGCGTGGTTATGAGTAAAAAGTACAAGATCAATATCTGTACATTGTGAATTATATAATTGTTGTCTTAAGTCTGGACTAGTATCTATCAATATTGTTGTATTTTTAATATTTATTAAAATTGAAGAACGAGTTCGAAAGTTTTTTTTATTTTTAATGTCAATATTCCCGTTATGATTCCATGCTAAAGGAGAGCCAAAAGAACCGCCAGATCCTAAAATTTGTATTTTCATTTTGATATTTTATTATATCTATAAGCTTTTGAAAACAATTTATAAAAGTTTTCCTCGGTTATATCTATAAATTTTTCTAAAGATATATTATAAAACTCGGAGAGATATTTATATATATATTTAACATAAGAAGGTTGATTTGTTTTACCTCTGTGAGGTTCTGGTGATAAAAATGGACTGTCAGTCTCTAATAGCATTTTATTTATTGGAAAATTTTTAATTGTTTCTCTTAATTTATTAGCATTTTTAAACGTTATAATTCCTGAAATAGAAATGTAATAATTATTTTCACGACAAAAATATAACAAATTTTGTGAACCTGAAAAACAATGGAAAACAATACTCAATTCATTTTCTTTTTGGTAATTTTTGAGTATATCAATAATTTCATTTTCAGAATTTCTTTGATGAATAATCAAAGGTATTTTAGATTGAATTGATGATTCTATATGATTTTCAAATGATTTATATTGATATCTAATATTATCTTTAGAATAATATAAATCAATTCCGGTTTCTCCAATTCCTATTACTTTATCATTTTTACAAAATGAATTAATTGAATCAGTAGATAAAATATTATCTGATTTTACTTCTAATGGATGCAATCCATAACTGATATAAATTGATTTATATTTATTTATTAAATTAAAATGACTTTCAAAATCTTTTGGATTTGTATTTATTGAAAGTATAGATTTAATATTGTTTTTAATAGCATTATCAATTATTTCATCCAAATTATCAGATATATTCTTAAAATTTAAATGACAATGTGAATCAATCATTTACTTCTATTCTTGGAAAAACTGGAAAAGATTCATTTATAAAAAATGAATTATCAGGAAGAGATTTATAATTATTCAAATTGATAGAATTTTTATTTAAATCGATAATAGAAAATATTTTTTCACAACTAGTTGGAATAATAGGATAAAGAAGTAAAGAGGCTCTTCTGATGATTTCTACTGCTACTGATAGAATAGTATTCATTCTTTTTTCATCATTATTTTTTAATTTCCATGGTGATTCTTTATCAATATAAGAATTTGTTTCAGATAATAATTCAAAAATTTCCTTTATCGCCTTATCTATTTCTAAATTTTTCATAAATTTATTATAATTATCAAATTTTTCAATTGAGAGATTTAATATAAAATTATCATTTGAATTAGATTTATCAAATGTATTTAAAACTTTAGAATTACAATTTTTATTAATAAAAGAACATACTCTTTGAATTAAATTTCCGAGGTTGTTTGATAAATCAGAATTTACACGATTTGAAATAGCATTTTTTGAGAAATCTCCATCATTACCAAATGGAACTTCACGAAATAAAAAAAATCTTATTTGATCTATACCATACTGTGATACTATATCATAAGGATCAATAATATTTCCAAGAGATTTACTTATTTTTTGACCTTCATTAGTCCACCATCCATGTGCAAAAACTTTTTTTGGAGGTTTTAAATTAACTGCCATTAAAAAAGCAGGCCAATATACAGAATGAAATCTTAATATATCTTTACCTACTACATGAGTAGCAGGCCAAAGCTTTTTAAATTTTAAATTTTCTTTATCTGGATACCCTATAGCAGTTAGATAATTGCACAAAGCATCTATCCAAACATACATTACATGATTAGTATTATTTGGAACAGGCACTCCCCATTTAAAAGTAGTTCTAGAAATTGATAAGTCTTTCAAACCTGATTTTATAAAACTTATTACTTCATTGTATCTGGATTTTGGAGAAATTGCCTCTGGATTATTTTTGTAAAAATCTAAAAGAGGTTTTTCCCATTTAGATAATCTAAAAAAATAACTCTCTTCTTTAACCCATTCTACTTCTGAGCCAGAAGGTGCTATAAATTTATTATTTATCTTAGTTAATTCACTATCACTGTAAAATGCTTCATCTCTAATTGAATACCATCCTTCATAATTTGAGAGATAAATTTCATCATTTTTAATTAGTTCACTCCAGAGAGATTGACTTGCTTTTATATGATTTTCATCTGTAGTTCTGATGAAATAATCTATGTTGCATTTGAGATAAGGGACTAAATCTTTAAAAGATTGAGCCATTTTATCAACAAAAATTTTAGTATTCATTGATGATTTTGCTGCTGCTTTTTCAACTTTTTGTCCATGTTCATCTGTTCCTGTAAGAAAAAAAACATCATTGCCAATTAATTTATTATATCTTGATATAATATCACAAGCTATTGTTGTGTATGCATGCCCTATATGAGGCTTATCATTAACATAGTAAATTGGTGTAGTTATATAAAATGAATTCATTTTGTTGAGTATAATTTATTGAATAAGTTTAATATGAATATTTTTTTATCTAAATTATAAATTATTAAATTATTATAATTCACACTAATATATTCAAGAATTTTAATACAAGAAATAGAATTTATGTAAACAGACAATGACTTTAATTTATTAAAAAAATCTGAATCAATATTTTTATCAATATCTATATCATTATGAATTTTAATAATATTTAAAAAAACAAATTGTAGAAAAAAAATAAAAGTTTCAAATTCTTCATTATCAAATTTTTTTATCGATTCTGAGAATTCAAGTATTTCTTTATTTAAAGATTTTTTCATTAAACAAAGATTTAATAAATTATTAAATAAATTTTCATTTTTAAAATTCAAGTATCTTTTGGATAAGCCTACACTACCATTTGTTAATTGATATAAAAATTTGAAATCTAATTTATTAGAAATGTTATTTTTTAATAAATTATTAGTAAATTCATTAAAAGTTGGAGGTTTAAATTTAAATTTGATACATCTAGATAAGATAGTTGGTAAAAGTTTATTTATTTGGTCAGATAAAAGTATAAAAAATGTATTAGTTTTAGGTTCCTCTAGAAACTTTAAAATTGCATTTGACGAATTTATATTTAGATAATCAGCTTTATCAATTATGATTAATTTTGGAAGTGGTAAAATACTAGCTTTATATATAAAATCCTTTAAACTTCTTATTTGATCAATATTAATATTTTCATATGTTTTACCAGTTTTTTCATTTAATTCTTTTTTTAAAATAATAACATTAGGGTGAGTATCATTATCTATTAAATTATTATTATTTAAATTATTTTTATTAAATTTAATGAGCTCTTCAAAAGTTTCTTTGATACATAATTTTACAAAATTAGACTTTCCAAATCCCTTATCACCATAAATAATAATACCACTTGGTAAAGTTGATGAAATCAATTTTTTTTTAATTTTATTAAATAATAAATGATTTGATTCAAATGACATTAATTAATAATTTTATAAATTTCACTTCTCAAAATTTTTTGAATATAGTTAAAATTTTTATTTGCATTTATCAAAATAAATCTATTGTCTGATTTTGAAATTTTTTTATATCCTAATATAATTTTTTTATGAAAAGATAAATTTATTTTATCATATTTATTATTTTTTTTTCTTTTTTTTAATCTCTTTATAATTTCTTCAGGGGAAATTAAAAATAAGAAAGTTTTATTTGGTAAAAAATTATCAAGCAAATCTTTGTGTAATTTCAAACCCTTGGAAATTCCATAACCATTAACGTAGCATTGATATACAAATGTTGAATCACAAAATCTATCACTAATAACTAATTTTCCTTTATTCATTGCTGGCTTAATTACATTATTTATATGATTTAATCTTGATGACATTAATAATAGTAATTCTTCATTATTTGATATATCATTTTTATTATCTAAGATAATCTTTCTAATTTTTTCAGAAACAATTGTTCCTCCAGGTTCTCTAGTTAACAAATAAGGAATCTTTAGTTTTTTTAAATAAATACCTAGAGATCGAATTTGAGAAGATTTTCCTACAGCTTCAGGCCCTTCGAAAGATATGAATTTTCCTATTTTATTCATTTAAAGAGTTTCCAAAAATTAAATATTTTGCTGCAAAAAATATCCTAAATAATGGATTTATAGAGTTAACATTTTTATCAGAAACAAGAGGAATGATCATATTGTCTTTGCCATTAATACTTATATTGATTTCGCCTAATTTATCACCTTTTTTCAATGGTGCAGGAATAGGTTTAGTATATTCTATTTCAGATGATATTGATTTAATTTGTTCGTATGAAAGAATAGTCTTAACATCATTTTCTATTATTAGGTTTATTCTTGACTTAGAACCCAACCAAACATCAACAGTTTTAATAATTTGATTTTTTTTAAATAAAATTGTTTCATTAGTTTCTCTAAAAGCCCAATTTGTAAGTTTTTCAGCTTCAAGAGCTCTTTCTCTGCTTGAGTTTGAACCATTAATTACTACAGTAACTCTTCTGTTATTTCTTTTAGTAGAAAGTGCGATACCCCACCCACTTTTTTTGGTAAATCCTGTTTTTAAACCATCTGTACCAATTAAATTTGATAATAGAAAATTTCTATTTGGTTGTTTAATATTATTATATTCATATTCTGTTTCTTTAAATAGTTTATATAACTCAGGAAAATCTCTAATTAAATTATTAGAAATGATCGCGATATCTTCAACAGTAGAATAATGATTTTCATTTGGCCAACCTGATGAATTAACGAAGTTGGTATTCATTAAGTTCATTTTTTTACCATAAATATTCATTAATTCTGCAAAACTTTCTTCGGTTCCAGATAAACATTCAGATATGGCTACACTTGCATCATTACCACTATGGATTATAATACCTTTTAATAAATCTAATATTGATACTTTATCATTTATTTCTAAAAACATTTTACTCCCACCCATTTTATAAGATTTAGGAGAAACAGTGCATATATCCTCTAAAGATAAATTAGAATTTTTTATACGATCAAAAACTACATAAACTGTCATAATTTTTGTCATGCTTGCAGGTATAGTATTTAATTCTGATTTTTTTTTGTATAAAACTTCACTTGTATTGAAATCTATAACTATAGCTTGAGATGCTTTTGTATCAATCGGGTATGCACTTTTGTTATTTAATAAAAAAACAAATAAAAATATAAAAAAATACTTCATAAATAAATTATTAATTTTAAAATATGACTTAAGTTTGTCCTATTTAAATAGAATTTCAGAATTCTTATATCCTTTAGATACTAAAATTTGAAATAAATTATTTGCCTCCTTTTTAGACATTGGACCTAATTGTATTTGAAACTTACCATTTTCTTCAGAAGTAGTAATCTTAAATTTTTTTTCTATCATTTCTCTAATATTTTGAGTGTCATTATATGTTAGTAAATTAAATACATTAATGTAAATGTTAGTATTATCCTCTATTTCTTCCTGAATTAATTCAACTGGATTCTCAAAATTATTATTCAAATTATTTTCTATTTCATCAGTTTCATTTAAATCTGATATCAAAACATTTTCAGTCGGAACAGCTTCTAATGTAGCTTCAAAGTTAGGGTCACTAAAAGATTGATTTACAATCTTTAATTGCTTACTTTCATCAACTAAAATTTCAACCCTAACCTTAGCTAATTTAGGTTCCTTATAAAATCGTAATAATTGAGCTACTTTTCTTGAAACTTCTATAATTGCCAAATTATTTTCTGATCTATCATTTATCCTAACTACTAAGGATAAACCATTTTCAAGATTAGTAATTTTTACTAAACTTGGCAATGGAAGAGTTTTATGTCTAGCCAATAATTCAGTCACATTATTGTATTCATTATTTAAAGTTTTGGTTTTATGAAGTTCTTTATCATAAAAAGTTGCAAGACCTATTTTATTATAAGAATAATCCTCTTGAGGAAAATGTTCAATTCCTTCAATAAAATATGAATCACCGACAATATACAAAGGCAAATAATTATTATTTTTGTTTATTGTTTGTTGATTTTCATTTTCTTTTGATAACGTCTCAATTTTGTTTTTTACAGATTTTTTTACATTATTAAATTCAAATTTATTATTATTTATTTCATCAATATTTTTACATGAAAAAAGAAATATTAATAAAAAAATATATAAATAATTAATTTTTAATTGCATCAGATAATAATCCTACTGCAATAGCATAGTATGAACTACAATTATAATATAAAATATTCTTATAATTACCATATACTAAAAACATTCTACCATTAATTCCATCAGGTGCTATTAATCTTGCATCAATATTATTATTAGTAGGTAAATCATCTCCATTTATACTTTTAAAATTTAGATCATTCCACTCTTTTAATTTTTTTGCAATACTCATACTTTTAACAGCTCCACAACCTTTTGGATCTTTTTGTTTTAAATTTTCATATATATGTTTTATATTATCTGGTGGTAATATTTCTCTACCCCAGGTATTATTTATATTCCAAGGATTCTTATCTATAGACGTTAAATAATTAGCAATACTAGCAAAAGTATCTTGATAGCTATCCCATATATCAACTAAATCATTTTTATCCCAATCATATCCTGATTCTAGATATGTAGTAGGAATGAATTGAGGCATTCCTAAAGCTCCACCCCAAGAACCTCTTAATTTATCATAATTTATTTTTTCGGAATCTATTATTTTTAAAGTAGCTATTAGTTGTTTTTTATAAAAATCACTTCTTCTTCTATCAAAAGCTAATGTTGAGACAGCTTGAATAGTGGAAACATTTCCTTGGTTTTTACCATAATAACTTTCTAGTCCTAAAATACTAATTATAAATCTTGGTTGAATTGAAAAATGATTACTAATTTTTTCTAAATCAGATTGATAAAGCGTCATCATTGTTTTACCAGCAAAAATTCTTGCTTTATCTATTCTGTAAAAAAGATATTCGTCTAATGTCATAGTAGATTCAGCCTGACATCTATCCCTAAGTAAAATTTTACTAGCAGGTGTTGCTTTTAATAGATATTTATCAATTGTATTTTGACTAATTCCAGAATCTAATGATAATATTTCCATATCACTCAACCAAGATTTCCATTCTTCATCTGATGGCATTGTTGGTTTTTTGCATTCATTAGCCAATAATGGAAAACAAAAAAAACAGTTAATAAAACATAAAAAAATGAAATATCTGATGGACATATGTAAGGAATATCAAAACTAGCAATAATATGGAAATAATAAATATATTAATATATATATTTTCACTAAAAAATTGAATTTTGGATAAATTATTTAAAAAAAATACCTCGAATTCTCAGTAATTCTCTATTTAATTTTGTATTTGTTTTAAAAGGTTTTCTTCCGTGTAGCCAGAAAGAATTATTAGCTATAATAGATGAACCAGTAGGTAATTTTACAAAAACTTTATTTTTACTTTCCTCAAGATTATTAGAAAGTTTTTGTAAAAAAAGACCTTGTTTCATATTTTGAGGTTCTGGAAATTGATCTATGTAAGAAATTTGTATTTTTTTATTATTATCATAAAAAAAAATAGGATGTTTAACTTTGTAGTTAATATTCTTACTTTTTGGTGAACTCCAAATAAAATTTTTAAATCCAACAGAATAACTTATCATTTCATCAAGATGTTCCCAATCATCTAAATGTAAAAGACTAGTTTCACCTCCAATAACATTTGTTTCAAGTAATTTTGTCATCATTAACCAATCAGTTTTTTCTTTAACATATGTACCATCTGTATGTAGATCCATGTTTAGATAAGCTTTACGCAAATAAGAATCACTATTATCTCTGTGTTTAATAGAAAACCTAGCATAA
>PTKV01000009.1 GCA_002937895.1 Alphaproteobacteria bacterium MarineAlpha5_Bin9
AGCCAAAGAAATTGGTATAGTGACAGCTGCAATGTGGTCCCCTGTCCTTAAATCTAATATTGCGATTGGATTTGTTAATAAAGAACATTATAAATTAGGATCAAATGTTTATGCTGAAATTTATCATCCAGAAGAACTCGATTACAGAAAAATTTGGGCAGAATGCAAAGTGGTTAAAAAGCAATTTTTTAAGAATCCAAGAAGAAATGCTATCCCTGCTTTTATATAGTATAGGTATTATGAAAAATTTATTATTAGCATTAATATTTTTTCTTTTTACCTCATCAATTTTTGCAGCAGATGAAAAACCAGGAAGGTTTTTCGAAGATCAACCTGATGTTAATGACGATTATCAGATACATTATTTGCTGAACCAAATTGGTTTCGAGAATGGAAATAAATGAAAAACGATTATATTAGTCAAATACATTCAAAGGATAGAAAAGTTCTACATCCATATGAAGATTTAAAATTTAGAGGTACTTATAAAAGAAAGCTTATTGTAAAATCAGAAAACATTTATTTATATGATGAAGATGGGAACAAATATATTGATGGTCCAGGAGGAATGTGGTGCAATAATATAGGTCATGGAAATAAAGAAATTGCAGAGGCAATCAAAAATCAATTAGAAAAAATAGATTACTGTAGTCCTTTCTCTGAATCTACGGAAATATCTGCTGAACTAGCTTCAGAGCTTGCCAAAATTTCACCTGGAGATTTGAATACTGTTTTTTTTACTTCTGACGGATCAACTGCTAATGATAGTGCTTTGAGATTTGTTATGATGTATAATAACATTCTTGGGAGGCCTAAGAAAAAACATATTATTAGTCGTGATAAAGCTTATCATGGAAGCACATATTTAACAGGATCTATTACTGGAAAAGATAGAGAAAAAAATAATTTTGATTTTGAAAAAAATTTTATTCATCATCTTAAATCTCCTAATCCTTATAGAAGAAAAAATGACCAATCTGTTGAAGAATTTTGTAATGAGAGAGTAAAAGAATTTGAAGATAAAATACTTGAACTAGGCCCGGAAAATGTAGCTGCCTATATTGCAGAACCTATTTTAGCCTCGGGTGGATGTATTGTGCCTCCTAAAGATTATAATAAAAGATTTTGGCAAATATGTAAAAAATATGAAGTTATATATATATCTGATGAAGTAGTAACTGCCTTTGGAAGACTAGGACATTTTTTTAGCTCTGAAGATGAATTTGAAATCTTACCTGATATTATAACTACCGCAAAAGGAATTACTTCAGGCTATTTTCCTTTGGGGGCAGTGCTAATTTCAAATAAATTAATGGAAGATATAAAAAAAGACTCAGCTTTATTTTATCATGGATACACTTATTCTGGTCACCCCGCTGCGTGTGCAGCAGCTCTAAAAAATATTGAAATACTAAAAAGAGATAAAATTTTAGAAAATGTTAAAAAAATTTCTCCATACTTTTTTAAAAGATTAAATGAATTATTCAATATACCAATAGTTGGAGATGTTAGGGGTATGGGACTTATGGCAGGTATAGAGTGTGTTATCGATAAAAATTCTAAAAATCCTTTGAATCTTGATAAGGCTATAGCTTCAAGAATAGATGAGGAGTCACTTAAATTAGGTTTAATAATTAGACCACTTTACCATATATGTGTTTTATCTCCTGCTTTAATTATAACAAAAGAGCAGGTGGATGATTTATGTAATAAATTATATCAGGCTATTAACAATTCTTTTGAAAAATTAAAATATGAAGGTCTTTGGTCTGAATAATTTTTATAATGATAAACTCAATTAAAAGATATATTGATTTAAGTTCAATTAATCCTAGTATTAAATATTTATCAATTACTGCCTTCTTTACTGGTGTTGTTTTAGGATATTTTTTCACTATTATTACTATTTTTCAAAAATATGAAGGATATTCAGAATTAACTATTGGTATTATAGCTTCATCTTCTGCTTTTGGCTTAATGACTGCAGGATTCTTTGTTACTTATGTTCTAGAAAAAATAGGACTTTATAAAACATTTATTTTTTCTATTTTAATACAAGGAATATGTATCTTATCAATATGCTTATTTTTTAACCCCATTAATTTAGCTTTTTGCTATTTTATCAGCGGATTAATGGGGGGTATGAATTGGATGACAATGGACACATGGGTTAATATTGTCTCAACAAATTCAAATAGAGGAAAAGCTATAGGATTTTATAATTCCGCAATCACAATTGGTTTTTTAATGGGGCCGTTATTTATAGGTATTTTTGGAGTTACAGGATTCATTCCATTTATAATTACAGGTTTGTTTTTTTTTGTAAGATTACTAAGTGTTATCTTAATTAAAAAACATATTAATAACGTTAAAATTCCACGACAGGCAACAAATTTAGACTTTTCTTTTTTAAAAATAGCTCCTTTTATTTTTTTAGCAATATTTATTAGCGGAATAGATGATTCTTCATTTACCGCTTTATTCCCAGTTTATATGATTAATGAATTATTCTCAGATAAACAAATAGGAATTTATATTTTTATAGGAGGAATATTTGGAGTCATTGTGCAACCATTTATAGGTGCTTTAACAGACAGAATTAACAAAAGAAAATTAATATTTGGATTACTTTATTGTCATATTTTATGGCCATTAATTTTAATATTTTATAAAAATACTTTCACGACTCTAATTGCAATTTCTATTTGGGGGATTGCATCTATAAGCCTTTATACTGTTGCTTTAGCTTATCTAGGTGAAAGAATTAATATAAAAAAAATAGCTATAGCTACATCTTTATTTATAATTGTCTATGAAGCTGGTGAATTTTTAGGACCAATTATAGTTGGTTTTATTATGGATAGATTAGGAAATAATGGTTTTTTATACACTATTTTTTATTTTACTATTTTTTCTATAGTTACAGGATATATTAGAAATCTAACAAAAAAATGAAAGTAAGACTTATAAAAGTAGGGCAAAAAAATATTAGAGACATAGGTGTGTTATTTGATTTATATAGACAATTTTACAAATATAAAACAGCAATTAAAGAATCAACTAATTATATAAAAGAAAGAATTAATAACAATGATTCAATCATATATGCATGTTATTTAAGAAATAAGGCAGTTGCTTTTGTTCAATTATATGAAACATTTGATTCTCTTAATTTAAATAAAAAATTAGTTTTATATGATTTATATGTTTTAGAAAATTATAGAAACAAAGGAATAGCAAAAATATTAATGAAAAAAGCTAAAGAATTTGCAATTAAAAAAAAATATAAAATAATTGAACTATCTACTGCAATTACAAATAAGAAAGCTCAATATCTCTATGAAAGTCTTGATTATAAAAAAGATAAGGAATATTATAATTATTATTTAGAAATTTAATTATGAAAACAGTCAAATTTAATCAAATGAAAGATGGCGACAAAGAAGATTATAAACTTTTAGCGGAATTTGAAGATAAATATATAGAAGGAACAGCTGAAAGGGTAATAAGAGTTTTAAAAAGTCTAGATAATTCATTAGGAGGTTATAAAGTTTCAAGATTAGAACATTCACTTCAAACAGCATCAAGAGCAAAAAGGGAAGGTGCAAATGAAGAAATGATAGTTGCTGCTTTACTTCATGATATAGGAGATGAAATTGCTCCATTAAATCACTCAGAGCTTGCTGCGGCAGTTTTAAAACCTTTTGTCTCAGAAAAAACTAGGTGGATAGTTGAAATGCATGGCCTTTTTCAAACTTATTATTATAATCATCATTATGGAAAAGATAGGAATTTAAGAGATAAATATTTTGGACATCCCTTCTATGAAGACACTATAAACTTTTGTCAGAAATGGGATCAAACTTCTTTTGATCCTAATTATGAAACAATTCCATTAAAAGAATTTGAACCGATGGTAGGAAGAATCTTTAAACGTACACCTTATCAAGATTTTTAATTATTTTTTCAATTTGTGATTTAGACAAAGATTTCCAGGATTAAAATTATTTTTATTTTCTAAAATGAAATTATTTATTCTATTAATTTTTTCATCCTCTATATTAGTAACTTTTCTCAAATTAAGATCAACATATAAAGAACAAACTTCAGTTGTTGCTGCTAAATATTTTTTTAATTTATGATGCATTGCTAATTTATACAAGAGTCTTTTCTTATCATGATCTAAGTAAAGCAAAGTCATTTCAATCTCATCGCCTTCTCTTACCTCTCCATCATATGTGGTATGTGATTCTACTGCAAATGTAGTTTTTTTTTCTTTTATGGCTGAATTTTCACCCATATTAAATTTTTTTAAAACAGTTTCCCAAGCAGAATCAAATAGATGAATATAAAATGCTAAATTCATATGTTTGTTATAATCAGTCCATTCTGGCTTAACTATTCCATTTAATAAAAAAATACTCACTTGTTGGATCCTCCAAAATAGGATACTACATTTTATTTATATGAACAATAAAGTTATATTATCTTGTGCAGTTACAGGTTCAGGAGATACAGCTAAAAAACACCCAAATCTTCCAATTACACCCAAACAAATTGCTGAATCTTCAATAGAAGCAGCTAAGGCTGGCGCATCAATAGTGCATATTCATGTAAGAGAGGCAGATGGTAAGCCGAGTAGAAATCTAGAATATTACAAAGAAACCTTTGACAGAATTCGTTCAAGCGAAACTGATGTTGTTATTAATTTTACAACTGGTATGGGTGGAGATTTTGAAGTTGGCGAAGGAAAAAATCCTCTTAATCCAGTTGGACCTAATACAGACATGATTCATGCACTAGATAGATTAGAGCATGTAGAAAACCTTTTACCAGAAATGTGTACTCTAGATTGTGGCTCCCTTAATTTTGGTGATAATAATATGACTTTCATTCATACCCCGGTTCAACTAAGAAAAGCTGCTAAAAAAATGCAAGAACTTGATGTAAAACCTGAAATGGAAGCTTTTGAAATGGGTCATTTATGGTTTGCAAATCAACTTTACAATGAGGGTTTAATAAATGATCCTCCTTGGTATCAAATTTGCTTAGGCATTCCTTGGGGCGCACCTGCAAATACAAACTCAATGAAAGCAATGTCTGATATGATTCCAAAAAATGGTTTATGGGCTGGATTTGGCATAGGAAGAATGCAAATGCCAATGTTAGCACAATCAATTTTACTTGGAGGCAATGTTAGAGTTGGTTTAGAAGATAATTTATATCTAGAAAAGGGTGTTTTTGCATCAAATGCACAACTTGTTGAAAAAGCAATAAGAATTATTGATGAAATAGGTTCAAGTGTCCTTACTCCTGATGAAACAAGAAATAAATTAAAACTCAATAAACGTTAATTAAAAATGATAATAAAATCTAATTTTATTACGTTAAAAAGATATATTCCATCAGGAATGCCTTCTTTAGATGATTTTGCTATAAAATCTGAGAAAATAAATTTTAAAGTAAATGATCAAATACTAGTTAAGAATGAATGGATATCAGTTGATCCTTATATGAGAGGAAGAATGACTGAAAGAAAAAATTATATAGACCCATTTGAATTAGGTAAGCCTATGGAAGGTGGCGCTTTAGGGAAGATAATAGAAAGTAATAATAAAGAATTTAAAAAAGGAGAATATGTAATTAGTAATTTTGGGTGGAGAGATTATTTTATTTCAAGTGATAATTTTTTAACAAAAATAGATGTTCAAAAATTTCAACCGCAAACATTTTTAGGCCCTTTAGGGTTTACTGGTCATACAGCTTATATAGGTCTATTTAAAATTGGACAATTAAAGAAAAATGATATTGTTTTAGTTTCATCTGCTGCTGGCTCTGTTGGATCTATTGTATGTCAAATTGCAAAAATTAATGGATGTAAAGTCATAGCTTCAACAGGAAGTGATGAAAAAGTTAAATGGTTAGAAAAAGAGCTAGGAGTAGATCATGCTTTTAACTACAAAAAAATAGATAATTTAGTTTTATATTTAAAAGAAATTAATCCTGAAGGTTTTGATCTATATTTTGATAATGTAGGCGGAGACTTTCTTGAAGCTGCAATATACAGAATGAAAAATTATGGTAAAATAGTAATTTGTGGAAGAATTTCACAAATGAATGCAACTTCACCTAGCCCAGGTTTAAAAAATATGGCACATGTTTTAGTCAAAAGATTAACTATAAAAGGTTTTTTAATATTTGATCATCTCAATGACAAAGAGGAATTTTATAATGATATGACTTATTGGATAAAATCGAATAAGCTTAAATTCAAAGAAACTATTGTTGATGGATTAGAAAATACACCTAAAGCATTTATAGAATTATTAAAAGGAAGAAATCTAGGGAAAATGTTAGTTAGAATAGGTTAATTTGTGATGTATGGTGATGTGCCTCTAAAACCAATATTAAGATTTAATTGCTTATCTATTGGAGGAAAGGCTCTTTGCTGACATTCTATTCGAGGACAAATTCTACAAGAAATTCCTATTTTGGTTTCTAAATTTTTATTTTGTAAATCAATACCTTCAGAATATGTCAACTCTTTAGCAAATCTAATGTCACATCCCAAACCTATAGAAACAAAACTTTTCGGTATGCCATGTCTTTCTATTCCCTTTTCAAAAGATCTTGCTATACAAAAATACACTTTTCCATCTGGCATTCTAGAGATTTGTGTATTAATTCTTCCAGGATTTAAAAAAGCACTATAAACATTCCATCTTGGGCAAGCTCCTCCATGTCTAGGTATATGAATTCCAGAAAGTGAAAATCTTTTAGAAACGTTTCCAGCTATATCAGTTTTTAGAAAATGAAATGGTACTCCTTCATTTTTAGGACGCTGTAATGTAGTAAGCCGATGAGTAACTTGCTCAAAACTAGTTGCGAAATGATGCATTAATAATTCTACATCATATCTATATTTTTTAGCACTATCTAGAAATTCTTCATATGGCATTAAAATAGATGCAGCTAAATAATTTAAAAGAGAAATCTTTAAAAGAGAAACAACATCTTTAGAAGCAATTTTATTATCTGCTATAATTTGATCTATTTTTTCTTCACCTGAAGAGAGGGCTATTTGAAAACAAATATTAAAATTTCGTGCAGAATAAGTTATCATTTCCGATAAAAAAAGTGTTTTTGAACTTTTATTAAATTTCTTAACAAATTTTTGATCATCTTCCGGAGGAACAAATTTTATCGTTATACCATGGTGATTTTTTAAATATTGAACTAATTTATAACCAACTAAACTTATTATACTTTTGCCTTTTTCAAAGCCAATTTTTTTTCTTATATCTTCAGCAATCATTTCTAATTCATGAAAGTAATTTTTATTTTCTTGTAAAAAATCAGAAACTATTTCAACAGGAAGTCTTGATAAATCTTTTTTATTTTTAACTGACTCTATATCAAGTATTTCAAGTTTATCTTGCATATCTTCGGATAGATTTTTTTGTTTATCATTAAGAATCAAAAATGCTTTAGCGAGATTTGGATTACTCGATATAAACTCAGTTGTTTCTTGATTAGTTATATCTAAGTCATCAAACATATCATTACTTAAAGCATCCATAACATCAGATAACAGTCTTTGATTACTTTCTAATGTTAAATCTTTCAAAGATAATGATAGTTCATTCCCTATTTTTATTAATAAAGGAACAGTAATTGTTCTTCTTCCGCTTTCTATTAAATTTAAGTAACTGGGTGAAATACCAAGTTTTTTAGATAGATCTGACTGTGATAAACCTTTTAGCCTCCTCTCTTTTCTAATTTTAGATCCTATGTTTGATAATTCACTACTATTCATTTTTACAATATTTACAAATTTACAATATTTTATATTCAATTAATTACAATATTTACTAGGAAAAATAAAGAAATATATTGATATTTATTAAAATTGTAAATATTGTAAATATCACTTATTATGAAGATTAAAAATAAAAAAGATAATAAAATTTTTTTGAAATCTCCTAAGAAAATTACTAAAAATAGTGAGAAACCTAATAATTTGTTTAATTTCAATAACACTGAACTTTTTTATAGTAATCGCTATGGGTGGTCATTAAGAAAAGCTTTATAAGTTTTTTATATTTATTCCCTTAAATTATTAACTCCTAACCAAAAAAAGAGTCCTAAGGGGCTCTTTTTTATTATGTGCTATTATAAAATTTTAAATCTATAGGATCTTCAGAAGGTTTCCCTAAAATCAAATCAGAAGCTTTTTCAGCTATCATTAATGTAGAGGCATTTAAATTTCCACTAACAATATCAGGCATTATAGATGAATCTACAACTCGCAAATTTTTAATTCCGTGAACTCTAGTTTCAGGATCAACAACTGACATATTATCTATACCCATTTTATTCGTGCAGGATGGATGGTAAGCTGTTTCAGCAGTATTCTTTATTACGTCATCTAGTTCTTCATCTGTTTTAATATTATTTCCTGGCAGAATTTCATCTCCAATATACTCCTCCATAGATTTTTGATTAAAAATATTTCTTGCTATTTTAGCACAATCTCTCATTTGTTTTCTGTCAGATTCTGTTTCTAAATAATTAAATTGAATTAAAGGTAATTCTTTGGGATTAGAGGACTTAAGTTTTACCCATCCTCTACTTGTAGGTCTGTTAGGACTAGCGTGAAATTGAAAAGAATGCATTTCTGGATTTTTCAATCCATGATCAATTACTAGAGATGGAAAAAAATGAAATTGTATATTGGGATGTTCATAGTTCTTAGAACTTTTTACAAAACCGCCTAATTCCAAATGGGAATGAGCTAATAACCCTTTTTTTAAAATAAACCACTGTAAACCATGATAAAGTTTCATAAATGGATTATTAAAAAGACTATATAAAGTAACAGGTTTTTTAGATTTATGTTGAACATAAACTTCTAAATGATCTTGTAAATTTTTACCTACTCCCGGCAAATCATGAACAACAGTAATACCATGGTCACTCAACTCCTTATGGTTGCCAATACCTGAAAGTAGTAAAAGTTTTGGAGAATTAATTGAGCCACAACTGATGATAACCTCTTTATTTGCAATAAATTTTTTATTTTTACCTTTAATTTCCAACTCAATACCTTTTGCAACTTTATTTTCTATGATTATTTTATGAACTTCGGTATTTAAAAAAATGTCAATATTTTTTCTTTTTAAAGCTTCTTTTAAATAAGCTTTTCCAGCGCCATATCTTTTTCCTTTATCTATTGTAAGATCAAATGTGCAAAATCCGTCTTGCTTAAAGCCATTTGGGTCTTTAGTATAATCATAACCTGCCTCAATTGCTGCATTTATAACAGCTTGATGAAGAGGAAATTTTTCATTAATTTTAGATTTCATGATTTTTAAAGGTCCCGTTTTTCCTCTAAATTCACTTTCATCTTCAGACCAAGATTCTAGTTTTTTAAAATATGGAAGTACATGTTTATAACTCCAATTTTTAAGGCCTTTTTGAGCCCATCTATTAAAGTCCTGGGGATGGCCTCTTATATAGACCATACCATTATGAGATGAACATCCTCCTGTCATTTTTCCTCTTGGGCAAAAAATTCTTCTATTATTTAAATATGGCTCAGGTTCAGAAAAATACTTCCAATTGATTTTAGGATCATGCATTGTATATAAAATTGCACTAGGCATATCTACTTTCCACGATTCACTTGATGGACCAGCTTCTATTATAGCTATAGAATTTTTTGAATCTTGAGATAATCTGTTTGCCAAAACACAACCAGCAGATCCAGCTCCAACAATTATATAATCAAAATTTAACATTAATTCATTTTTTCAGTATTTCCATCAACTGTCATTATTTGACCAGATATTTTTTTTGCCTCATCAGTTAATAAAAAAAAAGCCATATTTGAAATATCTTCTTTTGAAACAAACGAATTAAGAGAAACCATCGATTCAAGATCTTTTTTAATTGATTTATAGGATAAACCTGAAATTTTAGATTTAGCTCTGATAACTCGTTTCATTCTATTGCCTTCAACTGAACCAGGACATATTGCATTTACTCTAATATTATGTTTGCCCATTTCCATAGCAAGTGTTTTAGTTATGCCTATTATTGCCCATTTAGTTGCAGCATATGGAGAGCGATATGGAAAACCATATAAACCCGCAGTAGAAGAAACATTAATTATTGAACCTCCTGATTTTTTTTTAAGAAGCGAAGTCGCAAACTTAGTAAAATAAAAATGACTATTAATATTAGTATCAATGGTTTCTCTCCAATCATTTATCTTAATATTTTCTATTTTTGATGTTGGCCCTGCTATACCTACATTATTTATTAATCCATCAATTTTTTTGATGTGATGTTTTATGAATAAAAAATATTTTTCTACTTCTCTATAATTATTAGCATCTAAAACTTTGGTGTATAGATTTTTTTTATATTTTTTTTGATTTTTAATTATATTAATTGCATCTTTATTTTTATCGCTTACAAAAACTTTTGCTCCATTATCCAAACACTTTTTAGCAATTGACCAACCAATACCTTCTGCTGCCGCAGATATAACTATATTTTTATTATTTAATACTTTATTACTCATTAAGAGTATTTTTGCTCAAAGATACAGCTAATTCTTTTTCTGTAATATACCCCATCGTGTGCCCCTTGCCGTCAACTACTAAAATAGTAGAACGATCTTTTAACACTTTTGGTAAAAATTCTTCAACATAAACACCTCCGTCAACTTTAAATGTATTTCCTAAAGTTATATTTTTGGAGTCAACTTCATTTGCTTTTTTCATTATTGTTTTTGCTTTTAAAACTTTGGCTCTATTTACATCCTTTACAAAAGCAGTTACATATTCATCTGCAGGATTCATAATTATTTCTTCTGGTTTTCCAACTTGAACTAATCTACCACCATTTAAAATACCAATATGATCACCTAACTTAAGAGACTCATCAAGATCATGAGTAATAAATACAATGGTTTTCTTTAATTTAGATTGAAGCTCAACTAATTGTTTTTGCATATCACTTCTAATTAATGGATCTAAAGCACTAAAAGCTTCATCCATTAAAAGAATTTTAGGATTAGTAGCTAGTGCCCTAGCAAGTCCTACTCTTTGCTGCATGCCTCCAGATAATTGATTTGGGTATTGATCTTCAAAACCTTGCAATCCAACTGATTCAATTTGAGTTAATGCAATGTTGTTTCTTTCCTCTAGATCTTTACCCTGGATCTCTAAACCATAAGCAACATTCTGAATTACTGTTTTATGAGGAAATAAACCAAAGCGCTGAAATACCATGCTCATCTCATTTTTTCTAAATTCAATAAGCTGTTTTTCACTAAGAGCCATAACATTAGTTCCGTCAACTACAACTTCTCCATCTGTTGGGTCTATTAACCGATTGATATGTCTAATGAGGGTTGATTTGCCAGAGCCAGATAAACCCATACATACAAAAGTTTCTCCTTCTTCAACTGAAATTGATACATTATCAAGGCCAACTGTATGCCCTGTTTTTTCTAATATCTCTTCTTTTGTAGCTCCTTCTTTAACCATAGGAAGAACAGAAGAAGGTTCATTTCCAAATATTTTATATACATTCTTTATTTCTATTTTTGGCATCTTATTTTTTTATTTTCTTAACTGGTTGATTTCTTTCTTGTATTTTTTCTCCATATGCTTGGGTCATCCTATCTAAAACAATTGCTAATAAAACTATAGCTAACCCGGCTTCTAACGCAGCTCCTACATTTAATTGTTGAAGACCTAAAAGAACTTCATCTCCTAATCCTCTAGTTCCTATCATAGAGGCTATTACAACCATTGCTAATGCCATCATTGTACATTGATTAATTCCTTGCATAATATTTGGTAGAGCTAAGGGAATTTGAACTCCCCAAAGTTTTTGTTTTTTATTAGCTCCAAAAGATTCTGCTGCTTCTATAATTTCTTTATCGACTAATCTAATTCCTAGATCTGTTAACCTTATTAATGGAGGAACAGCATATATTACAATTGAGATTATTGCTGGAATTGCCCCTAAACCAAATAAGATTATTCCAGGAATTAAATAACAAAAAGCTGGAATAACTTGCATTAAATCTAAAATAGGTAATATAATGTTTCGTACTCTGGAGTTACGCGCCATCGCTATTCCTACTGGAATACCAATAATAACACATAATGCCATACCAACAACAACCATTGTAGTTGTTTCTATAGCCTTATCCCAGAATCTTGGATTAAGAAATCCTATAAAAAAAGTACAAAAAGCAACGAAAACAGTAGTGCCAATTTTTTTTCCGCTTGAAAAATATGTTATTGCTATAACAGCTATTATTACAAGTGGCCAAGGAGCTTCAACAATAAAATTCTTTACTTCAGAATAAGCCCTTAATAAACCATAACCTATTGCATCAAATATTAAACCATACTTATCTATAAAGACTTTCCACCCACTATTAACCCAGTCTCTAATAGGTGTATCAAGCCATTTTGGCCAATCATTTAACCATTTATAATTTGTAAGTAAATCAGTTACATTATCAGGTTTTTTTTTAGAAGTTGAATAACTGACAAAAACTAAAACAAAAAATAATATTAGATAAACAAAATAATAAATATTTTTAGGAATTTTTTTCATTTGTTATAGAATCCTAGGGGAATTTACCCCTAGGAATAAAATGTATTAAAGTGAACCTTTTACTTTAGCTGCAACGTCTGCAGATACCCAAGATTCCCAATCTGAATTATTTTTCAAATAATGCATAGCTGTAGCTTCCATATCTCCACCAGATACATCTACATAATAAGCTAAAAGATCATTAACTTGACTTGTAGGCATAGTGTATGCTTTGACAAAAGCTGTAATGTCTGCATTGTCACTAGCATAAGCTCCGGTTACTAATTTAGTTAAAGCCATGTCTTTATATTCACATGCGCAACCTTTTTTCCAAGCTCCTTCACCATCAGCTTGTATAGCTCTTACATTTTCTTGAAGTTTACCCCAGCAATCTGAATCATAAGCAGGTTCAGATAGGCGAACCATATCAATTTCTGGTTTTCCCATTAAACTTGTTGGAGTCCAATAATAAGTTAAAATTGGTTTGTTTTTAGAAAACGCTGCTGAAATATTTGCATCTAAAGCTCCTCCTGAACCCGGATCATAGTTTGTATATAATTCGTCTAATCCGTATTCTTTCATTTTAACTAAATTAACAGTGTAGCAAGACCACCCTGAAATACAACTTGTTGCTCTTCCTTTAGATGGATTTTCGGGATCTTTGAAAAGCTCCCATACACCAGGTTTTTTGAGATCTTCAACACTAGTAATGCCATATTCTTCAGAAGTTTTTCTATCTACAAACCAAGCTTGCTCTGATGCAGGAGTATTAATACCAGCATCAACTAGATTTCCTGAAGCTATTTCTGGATCAATCCATTCAGCATTGTTATCTGCCCAATGCTCGAATATCATATCTAATTGTCCATCTACTAAAGCTGTTAAAATAGGAATAGTACTTCCTTTAGTAACATCTACCTCGCAACCATATCCATTTTCTAAAATATATGCCCCAACAGCTGTATGAATATTTGCACTATCCCAATCAAAGTCACCTATTCTTACTTTACAATCAGCGTTAGCAGAGCCAGCACCTAAAGTAAAAAAAGAAACAAATAATAAGGATAATATAGAATTTTTTATGAATTTCATAAATTTCCCCCTATAATTAAATTAATTTAAATATTTTTACTATTAAACTCTTATTAAGTGAAAATTCAACATATAAAATGAATTAAAACGGTTATAATTTAGTTATAAATAGATAAATGTTGTTAAAATATTAAAAAATCTTAAATATATGCAATTATTCAAAATATATCCAAATCTCACAGTTATTATAGCTAGTTTTTTCTGGGGAACTTATTGGATACCTCTTAGATTTTTGAATGAAAATAGCAATAACTCAATCTGGCCTATTTTTTTAAGTTTTTTAATTCTTTCATTTTTTTTAATAAAGCCACTCTTAAGATCCATAAAAAATATTTTTTATTATCAAAATTATTTTTTCATTTTAGGATGCCTATTAGCAAGTCTAGCAATTGTATTATACTCAGAATCTCTTTTAAGAGGGGAAATAGCTAAAGTAGTAATTTTATTTTATCTATGTCCTATTTGGGGCACTATTTTTGCAAAAATCATTTTAAATCACAAATTTACCATATCTAGAATTATATCAATATTTTTTGGAATTATAGGACTTGGAATTATAATTAAAATAGATAAAGGAGTATTTTACCCTTCTTCTATTGTAGAGTTAATTGCTTTAGCTGCAGGAGTAACCTGGGCACTGTCTTTAACTTTTTTTTCTATATCAAAAAAAACTTCTGGGATTGAGAAAACTTCAATAACTAGTTTTTTGATCCCTACTATATATTTAATAGTATCAATGATTCCTGGAGGAAGAGATTTCTATATTTCAGATAAATTATTTTATTTCTCTAACACTTATATTTGGATATTATTATTTGCAACTGTTTGGCTTTTACCTTCAATTCTGTTAACATATTTTACAGTTGAAATTTTAGATCCAGGTAGAATTAACATTCTTTTAGCGTTTGAAGTAATTGTTGGTATTTTTTCTGCTGCAATCTTAACAATTGAAATAATTGGAATTAGAGAAATTCTTGGTGCTTTTTTTGTTATTTCTGCATGCTTTATTGATGTATTTTATAAAAAATCTCAAACTAGATATCCATAAAAAAGAAATTTATATACTAGTTTTTTATTTACAAAATATATTCAATCATTAGAAAATTAAACTTTAAATTAATAATTTAATGTCTGAAACATTTGAAATAAAAAATATATCAATTAATAGTAATACTTTAGATATAGAATGGAAAGATGGTAAAAAAAGTAATTTTCTTTTCATGTGGTTAAGGGATAATTGCCCTAATGATGTGCACCCAACTGCTAATCAAAGAACTTTTGATCTTTTAACTGTTTCTGAAGATATTCATCCTAATGAATATAAAGTTAATAATAAAGGACAGTTGGAAATAAAATGGAGCGAAGGTAATCACACAAGTTACTTTGAGCCGAAATGGTTAAAAAATAATTGCTATACACTTAAAAGTGACAAAAAATATATTAGTCCTTATTTTCTTTGGGACTCTAGCTTGCAAAATAATTTAGAGAAAATATCTCTAAACTATACTGATGTTATAAATGATGAATCATATTTAGAAAATTGGCTAGAAATATTAAATATTTATGGTTTCTCAATTATAAAAAACTCACCTATAGAACAAAAATCAGCTTTACAAATTTTGAATAAAATAAGTCATATTAGAGAAACTTTTTTTGGCACTCCATTTGAAGTAATTAACATTCCTAATCCTAATAATACTGCTTATACTGCTGAACGCCTATGTAATCATACAGATTTACCATATTACGAATATGCTCCAGGATATCAATTTTTACACTGTTTAGTAAATGATGCTGAGGGAGGCCTGTCAAAAGTTGTAGATGCATTTAAAGTTGCAAATTTTCTAAGAGAAAATGAAAGGGAAATGTTTGAAACTTTAACATCTGTCCCTGTTAAATTTAAAGATAATGACTATACTCAAACAACTATTAGAATTTTTCATTCACCTTTAATCACTTTAAATAAAGATAATGATTTTAACGATATAAGATTTAGTGTCGCTACTATGGGAGCGGTTGATTGTCATCCAAAAGAAATGGCAAAATTCTATAAAGCATATAGAAAATTTGCTTCTTTACTTCATGATGAAAAATATTGTGTATCATTTAGATTAAAATCTGGGGATATATTTTGTTTTAATAACAGAAGAATACTACATGGAAGAACTCAATTCGATCCTAATTCAGGCCATAGACACCTTCAAGGTTATTACATTGATAGAGATGAAATAGTTGCAAAACTAAATTATTTAAAAAAAATAGAATGCTAAAAAATTTATATTGTTAATGAACTTTCTAAAAATTTATCGATTTTGCCGTCTAGAACATCATTCGTATTAGAAGTTTCATAATTAGTTCTTAAATCTTTAACTAATTTATAAGGATGCAATATATAAGATCTTATTTGATTTCCCCACCCTATATCTTTTTTTTGAATATGAAGTTTATTTTCGATATCTTTTCTTTTTCTTAACTCCAATTCATATAATCTTGATTTTAACATATCCAATGCATGAGATTTATTTTTATGCTGAGATCTATCTGTTTGACATTGAACAACAATATTAGTCGGCATGTGTGTAATTCTTACAGCGCTATCAGTTGTATTTACATGTTGTCCACCTGCCCCAGATGAACGAAATGTATCTATTCTTAATTCAGCTTCATTTATTTCTATATCAATTTTTTCATTAACTTCAGGATAAATCCAAACACTTGCAAAACTTGTATGTCTCTTTTTATTACTGTCAAAAGGAGATATTCTAACTAGTCTATGAATTCCACTTTCATTTTTTAGCCATCCGTAGACATATTCACCAACAATCTTTATTGTTGATGATTTGATGCCAGCCTCTTCTCCCTTAGATTCTTGCAAAATTTTAACTTTAAAATTTTTATCTTCTGCCCATCTAATATACATTCTTTTTAACATATCTGCCCAATCTTGACTCTCAGTTCCTCCAGCACCAGCATGTATCTCTATAAAAGTATTATTTTCATCTGCTTCATTATTTAACAAAAATTCAAATCTATTTTTTTTACAAGAATCTAAAATTTTTAATGAAAAATCAAATGTTTCTTGAATTAAATTATTTTCTTTTTCTGTTTCTAGAATTGAATTCAATTCAACAAGATCTTTATAATCTTTTTCAATATTAGATATAGATTTTATTTTTTTTTCAATTGAGGCAATATCTTTAAAAATTCTTTTAGCCTTATCTTCTTTATCCCAAATATTTGGATTTTCTGCTTGATTTTTTAATTCAATAAGTTGATTTTTTAAATCTTCAAGGTCAAACTACCCTCCTTAGAAGGATTAAATTCTCTTTAATTAAATTAATATTTTTATGAATTTCCTCTAATTTCATTTTTATTATTCCTCCAACAACAAATTTCCAGTGCCGCTTAAAGTATCTGACAAAACTGATCCCAAACTATCTAAAACTATTATATCACTATTATATGGTTCTGTTCCAATAATAAATGGTTCTAAAACCCCTTGTTCATTTTGAGTTTGCTTACCTGTTTTACTATCAATTCTAACAAAACTCATACCTTTTGGTATTCTAAAGGGAATTTTATTTTTATTTGCTAGTGCTTTATTCATATAACTTTTAAATATTGGTACAGCTACTTTAGATCCTGTTTCTTTATATCCTAAGGATTTAGGCTGATCAAATCCTACATATACCCCTACAACTAAATCGGGAGAAAAACCTATGAACCAAGCATCCTTATTATCATTTGTAGTTCCAGTTTTTCCTCCAAGAGGAATATTCAATTGATTGATTTTTTTTCCAGTTCCTCTTTTAACAACTCCTTCAAGCATAGATGTAATTTGGTAAGCAACTTTTGTATCAATTATATACGTGTCATTAGACTCAATGATAGGAAGATTAAAATTTAATTTTTTAGATAATTGATTACAATTAATACATTTCTTTTCATCACTTTTGAATATTAATTTACCTCTTCTGTTATGAATGCTCTCGATTAATTTTGGTGAAATCTTTTTACCTCCATTAACCATCATTCCATAAGCTAAAGTTAAATTTTTTAAGCTTACTAAACCTGCGCCTAAAGCCATAGAGAGATTATTATCAAGATATTTATCTACATCAAATAATTTAGCTGTGTTTTTTATATGATTCATTCCAAGTTTATCTGCTAGTCTTATAGTCATCAAATTTCTTGATTTCTCTATTCCTATTCTCATTGTGCTTAATCCATAAAATTTATCAGTATAATTTGAAGGCTTCCATTTAGGCAATCCAGGTCCTTGATCAATTACATATGGAGCATCAAGAATTAAAGTGGAAGGGGAGTAACCTTTTAATAGAGCTGAAATATAAATAAATGGCTTAAATGCCGAACCAGGCTGTCTTTTTGCCTGAGTAGCTCTATTAAATTCACTTAAATTAAAGCTATACCCACCAGATAAAGCCAGAATTTTACCTGAGTGAGGATCTATTACAATTATTGCTCCATTTACTTCAGGAATTTGTCTAATTACTAATTTTCCCCCATTTATTTCTTCAATATATAAAAGGTCTCCCAAATCAAATTGTTCATCTTTAAGCCACTCATTTTCATTTATAAACTCTACCTTTAATTCATTATCTTTAATATCTTTTAAAATTAATTTCTCATCTTCATATCCTGAAACTATGCAAATTTTCCATTTCTGTGGGAAAGGATTTACTACATTCTTTATATCTTCAGTTTTTATGCTTATTTTATTTAAATTAATTATTGATCCTCTCCACCCATATCTTTTATCGTAAATATTTAATCCTTCATATAAAGAAGAATCTGCAATATCTTGAAAGAAAGTATTCAAAGTTGTTTTTACAACTAAGCCCTCTTCATAAAGTGTGTTTTTACCATAATCATTATATAAAATTTTTCTGATCTCTTCCCTGTAATATTCTGCTTTTATTGAATTACTTGATTCTCTTTTTATTACTTTTAAATTTTTATCTTTAAAAATTAAGTCTCTTCTATCAATATAATTATTTGAGTACATTTGTTCTATTACCCAATTTCGTCTTTCTATTGCATTTTCTTTATTTTTAATAGGATGATAATTGTTAGGTGCTTTGGGCAAAGCCGCTAAATATGCCACTTCTTCTAAATTCAAATTTGATATTGATTTATTGAAATAATTTAGACTTGCAGCAGCAACACCATAAGATCCATAACCCAAATAAATATCATTTAGATATAACTCTAGAATTTGATTTTTTGTTAGAACTTGCTCAATTCTAATCGCAAGAATAATTTCTTTAAATTTTCTTTTAAAAGAAACCTCATTATTTAATAAAAAATTTTTTACAACTTGCTGTGTAATTGTAGATGCTCCTATTAACCTTTTATTTTGACCTATGTTCAAAATATTTGATAGCGAAGCTCTAACAATTGCAAAAATATCTATTCCAATATGTTTATAAAAATTTTTATCTTCAGCTGAAATAAAAGCATGAATCAAATTATCTGGTATTTTATCTATGGGGACAAATAATCTCTCTTCAATAAAATATTTATCTAACAATTTTCCATCAGAAGTAAAAACTTGAGTAGTTAATGAAGGATTGTAATCTTTTAATTCTGTATAACTTGGCAAATCTGGGGCTATTTTCCATAAACCATAAAAAATAGCGCCAAAGCTTAATATTATCAAAATGATTAAGATTTTGACTAAAAAATTCAAATAATTATAGAAAATTTTCATAATTTAAATTTGTAAGTTGAGAAAAAGATAGAAATATGACATTAACAAAAAAATAAACAATAAAATGATATGTATAAGTTAAATTCATATAAAAATTCATTAATTTTTCAATTTTTTAATAAAAAAAAATATACAGTTTTTTATAATACTTGTGGAGTTCTAAAAAAATGCAAAAAAATATACTTATTGATTCATCCTCAAGTGAACAGATACGATATGCTTTAACACTTGATGGAAAACTAGATGATTTTGAAATCGAAAAAACAAAAAAGACGGCAGCAAAGGGTGATTTATTCCTTGCAAAAATATCAAGAGTTGAGCCTTCATTACAAGCAGCTTTTGTAGATTACGGTGCGAATAGACATGGGTTTTTGCCATTAACAGAAATTCATCCTGATTATTTCAAAATTCCTGTTTCAGATCAGGATTCTTTAAAAAAACTTTATGCTGAAATACATGAAGATGAAAACAACATAGAAAAAATTCACTTAGATGAACCTGAAGAGGATAGCACAGAAAATAAAAAAGATCCCTATATAAATAATAAAAGAAGATACTTAAATTTTTTTAAGAAATATAAAATTCAAGAGGTAATTAAATCTAGACAGGTAATACTTGTTCAAATAAACAAAGAGGAACGTGGACTCAAAGGTGCGGCTTTAACGACATTTTTATCATTCGCAGGAAGATATTGTGTGTTAATGCCTAACACTCTTAACAATAATGGAATTTCTAGAAAAATATCTGATATAGAAGAGAGAAAAAAAATTAAACAAATTTTAGAAACTATAAAAATTCCTGAAAACATGGCTGTCATAGTTAGAACAGCAGGTATTGGCAAAACTAAAAAAGAAATAACAAAAGACTTAGACTACTTAATATCTCAATGGAATTCTATAAGAAAAAAAACTTTGAAATCAACTGCGCCTTGTATAATTCATGAAGAAGGTAATATCATTAATAGAGTCGTGAGAGATGTTTTAACAAATGATATAGATCAAATGATTATAGAAGGAAAAAATGAATACGAAAATACAAAAAAATTTGCAAAAAAAATAGTACCTTCTTTAATTAAGAAAATTAAATTATATAAAGATACAGAAAGAACTTTATTTAACGAAAAAAACATTGAAAATCAAATTAACGAATTATTCAGCTTAAAAGTAAACCTTAAGTCTGGCGGTTCTATTGTTATCAATGCAACGGAAGCTCTTGTTGCAGTAGATGTTAACTCTGGAAAAAATACATTTCAAAGAAATATAGAAAACACTGCTCTAAATACAAATGTTGAAGCAGCAAAAGAAATAGCAAGACAAATGAGATTAAGAGATTTAGCAGGATTAATTGTTATAGATTTTATTGACATGGAAGACTACAGAAACAATTTTAAAGTTGAAAAAACCCTAAAATCATCTCTTAATCAAGACAGAGCTAGAATTCAAGTTGGTCGAATAAGTATGTTTGGATTGCTTGAATTATCAAGACAAAGATTAAGAACAAGCTTAATTGATTTAGCCTTTCAAAGATGTAATTATTGCAATGGTTCAGGATTAATAGTTAATCCAGATGCTGTTTGCGATCAAATTTTAAAAGTGATTAATGAAAAATTATTAAATAATATAAATTCTGATATACAAGTAAGATGCAATTCATCATTAGGTGATATTTTATTAAATTCAAAAAAAGATAAAATTATTAATATTGAAAACAAATTTAATTCTAAAGTAATTTTTAAATTTGATAACAATTTTTCACTTCATGAGCCTGTAATTAATTTAGTTGAAACTAATGAAAAAAAACTTATTGAAAATAATAAAATAAATTCAAAAAAAATAAATTTAAAAAATAAAGATAAAAGAAAAATTATTAAAGATAAAAGCGTAAAAAAGAAAACTTTAAAAAAAATTGATGAAAAAGATAAAATTAAAGAAATTAATGATGAAAATGATTCTCAAAAAAGTGGTTGGTGGGCTCAATAAATTGATCAAAAGAAGTTTTTTAATAATATATTTTTTTTTTGCATATTTAAAGCAAATGCCGCAGTAATTTATGATCATGAAATCAATGTTTTTGTTTCAGATTTAATTAAATTAACAAGCCTAGATAATAGTGAATATTCATTTACTATAATTTTAAATGATAATCCAAACGCATTTGTAACTGACAATAATATTTTAATTTTTACAACTGGTTTGCTTAAAAAAATTAACAGTTCTGAGGCTTTAGTCGGAATAATAGCACATGAAATAGGACACATTAGAAATTTTCATCATACAAAAAGAAAACAATCATTAGATAATCTAAAACAAACTAATCAAATTGGTAATCTAATATCTATAACATCATCAATTCTGCTTAAAAATCCAGATTTGCTTGTTCAAACTGCTTTGACAAACAAAACAGGAATAGAAAATTATTATTCGACATATAGTAAGGATCAGGAAAAAGAAGCAGATCTTTTTGCTATACAAAGACTAAATAAACTTAATATTTCTACAGATTATTTGATAAAATTTCTTAAATTTTTAAATATTGAATCTATTAAAAAAGGCAGAACAAAAGATTCAAATTTTTTTTCAACTCATCCAAGTTATGAAGAAAGATTAAATAGTTTTAAAACTTTATCTACCAGTAATAATAATTTAGAAGAAAAATATAACACAAAACTTTTTTCAATTAAGGCAAAATTATATGGCTACACTGAAAATAATTTCGATAATATAGTTTTTTCTGAAAATGATTTAAACTATGCGAAAGCAATACAACTAAGTCAAGAGGGAAAACTATTAGATTCTTTAAGAAAGATAAATAATTTAATAAAAATTAAAAATGACAATCCTTATATATTAGAAACAAAAGCTGATATTTTATACAACCATGGATATCTTGAAGAAGCAAAAATTTTTTATACAAAATCCTTAAATATTGATAACACAAATATTTATGCAAAAAAGAGACTTTTTGAAATTGATTATGAAAATATAAATAATGAAAATAGTATCCATATTGAGAATGAATATCATGATCTAATTTTTAATTATTTTAATGATAAAGATTTTTATCTTAAATGGTATAAAATATATGCAAAAAATGATAAAAAAGATAGAATGTATTTTATAAGTGGAATTTTAAATCTTATTAATAAGAAAAAAGATAACGCAATAAATGATCTGGAAACTGTTAATAAGATTTCAAATGATAAAAATCTAATAAATAAAAGCAAAATTCTATTAAAAAAAATTAAAAATGGATAATGGATCTCTTACCTTTAATGATTACAAAACTCTATTAGATAATAAAATTATTATATCTAAAACTTTTAATCTAAAACAAATTCAACCATCTAGTATTGATTTGTCATTAAGCAATGAAGGCTATGAAATTTCATCAAGTTTTTTATCATCAAATGGTAAAGTTAAAAAAAAATTAAATAATTTCATAAAAAAGAAAATAAATATTGAAAATGGTATCAAGCTAAAGAGAAATAAGACATACTTATTTAAATTAAATGAAAAAATAAACTTAAAAAGGAATTTGTTTGGTAAATGTAATCCAAAAAGCAGTACAGGAAGACTGGATATTTTTTGTAGAACTATATTTGATTACTGTAATGAATACGAAAACATACCAGTTGGTTATAGTGGAAACATGTATTTAGAGGTAACGTCTAGAGCATTTAATATTTTTATAAAGGCAGGAGAATCTTTAAATCAAATGAGAATTATTAAAAATAACCATAATTATTTAAATGACAAGATGTTATTGAAATTCAATAAGTCTAATCCAATTGTTTTTAATAGTTCAAATATACCAATAAATCCTGAAATCTCTCAAGGATTAAAAATTAGTGTTGATTTAAATGACAAAAATAAAATATCAGCCTATCAAGCAAAAAATAATGCTCCTACATTATTCTTTGAAAAAATAAAAAAACACAGGATTAGCGATTTTTGGAAACCTATAAAAGCAAAAAATAATTCAATTTTAATAAATCCTGGTAGTTTTTATATATTAAAATCAAAAGAAAAAATAAAAATACCTAAAAGCATGGCAGGTGAAATGATTCCTTATGATACAGCAATAGGTGACTTTCGAGCACATTATGCTGGTTTCTTTGACCCAGGTTTTGGGGATAATTTTGGATCACATGCTGTTTTAGAAGTTAGAACTAGTGAAGTGCCTTTTAGCTTAGAGGATGGTCAAACAATTGCAAAAATATTATATGAAAAATTAAACAAAATTCCCTCTAAAACATATGGTTTTCAAATCAATTCAAATTATCAAAATCAAAATCTTGCACTTAGCAAACACTTTAATATATTAGAGGATTAATGAAAAAAATAATTATAATTAATGGTCCTAACCTTAATCTATTAGGAATAAGAGAAACAAAGATTTACGGCAAATCAAGTTTAGAAGATATTAAAAAAATATCTATTAATAAATGTAATGATTTAAATTTAAACTTATCCTTTGTGCAAAGTAATAGTGAAAGTGAAATAATTGATTATATACATAAAACTGAAAAAGATTTTGACGGATTAATTATTAATCCAGCTGCATATACTCATACTTCTTTGGCCTTACTTGATGCATTAAAAGCTATTTCTAAGCCTAAAATTGAAATTCATATTTCAAATATATATAGTAGAGAAGAATATAGAAAAAAAAGCCTAACATCTTCAGGGGTAGACGGAATAATATGTGGATTTGGACCAAATAGTTATATTCTTGCTATTGAAGCAATTAAAAGATTAATATAAATAATCAAATATGAGTGATATAGATAAAAAAGATATAAAAAATATTGAACAATTGGAAAATATTTTAAATTCAAAAAAAATAAATAAAATAAAAATTAAAAAAGGTGAATACGAAATAGAAATAACAAAAGAATCTAATGAAATTTTAAATACTGAAAATAAAACTATAAGTCAAAACATTAAGAAACCAAATAATTCAGAAAAAAATAAAGAGGAGTTCAAGAAAGAAAATATTGTCACTTCTCCAATGGTTGGAGTAGCTTACCTATCTCCAGATCCTGAAAAACCAGCATATGTAAAAGAAGGTCAACATGTAAAGCAAGGTGACACTCTTTTATTAATTGAAGCCATGAAAACTTTTAATGAAATAAAAGCTCCTAAATCTGGAGTAATAAAAAAAATAGTATGTTTAAATAGTCAACCAGTTGAATTTGGTGAAACTTTATTAGTTTTTGAATAATGTTCAAAAAAATTCTAATTGCTAATAGAGGCGAAATAGCACTAAGAGTAATCAGGGCTTGTAGAGAATTAAATATAGATACCGTTTCAATCCATTCTGAAGCAGATGAACAAGCTATGCATGTAAAATTAGCAGATGAAAGTATTTGTGTTGGTCCATCAAATGCTCAATTAAGCTATCTTAACATACCAGCAATTATTACAGCAGCCACAATAACCAATGTTGATGCCATTCATCCTGGTTATGGCTTTTTAAGTGAAAATAAAAGGTTTGCGGAAATTGTTGAAGAACATGATTTCAAATTTATTGGACCAAAAGCTGTTCACATTGAAATGATGGGTGATAAAATTCAAGCAAAAAAAATGATGATCAAAAATAATATCCCTATTATACCTGATGAATATAATCTTGATAATACTTCAAAAATAAATGATTTTATTAAAAAATATCATCTCCCTATAATTATAAAGGCTGCAAATGGAGGTGGTGGAAAAGGAATGAGAATCATAACTAAAAATGAAGATATAGAAAAATCAATTTCTGCTGCAAAAGCGGAATCAAAAAAATCTTTTAACGATGATAAAGTTTATATTGAAAAATTACTAAATGATCCAAAACATATAGAAATCCAAATATTAGCAGATAGATTTGGAAATGTTTTATCACTTGGTGAAAGAGATTGTTCAATTCAAAGAAATCATCAAAAACTAATTGAAGAATGTCCTAGTCCAATTTTATCAGATAAACAAAGAAAGGAAATTAGTGAATTATGTGTTCAAGTAGTTAAATCATTTAAATATGAAGGATTAGGAACTTTAGAATTTTTATTTGAAAATAATAAGTTTTATTTTATGGAAATGAACACTAGACTTCAAGTAGAGCATCCAGTAACAGAAATGGTTACAGGAATTGATTTAGTTAAAGAACAAATAAGAGTTGCCTTTGGAGAAGAATTAAAAATGAAACAAAATGAAATAAAATTCAATGGACATGCAATAGAATGTAGAATAAATGCTGAACATCCTGAAACTTTTATTCCTTCTCCTGGAACTATTAGACAATATCATCAACCAGGAGGTCCCGGAATAAGAGTAGACTCTGCTATATATCAAGGTTACACAATATCGCCTCATTATGACAGCATGATCTCTAAAATCATATCCTATGGAAAAAATAGAGAAGAATCTTTAAGCAAAATTAAAAAAGCATTAGAGGAATATGTAATTATGGGAATAGACACAAATTTACAAATGCATCAAAAAATTCTTAATCATTCGAGTTTTTTATCGGGAGAATATAATATTAATTTTATGTCTAATTTTAAATGATTTCTATAATTGAAAAAGGATATCTATTAAAAATGTATAAAAATGGATATTTTCCAATGGCAAAAAACAAAAATGATTTGAATGTCAATTTTTATAAGCCTCATAAAAGATTTTTAATACCAATTAAAGAATTTCACATTCCTAAAAAATTATTTAAAGAATATAAAAAAAAAAATTTAAATTTAGTATAAATAAAAACTTTACAAGCATAATTAATAACTGCTCTAATTCTTTACGTAAAGAAAAAGATACTTGGATCAATAATACTATAATAAATACTTTTATTGAAATGCATAAAAATGGATATGCTCATTCTGTTGAATGTTGGAAAAATTCAAAATTAGTTGGAGGTCTTTATGGTCTTCAAATAGGTGCTTGTTTTTTTGGAGAAAGCATGTTTAGTAATGTTAAAAATGCTAGCAAATTATCTCTTGTTCATCTTATTGCATTATTAAACAAAAACAAATTTCAAATTTTAGATTCCCAATTTTATAATTCTCATTTATTACAATTTGGAGCATTTGAAATTTTCAATGATGAATATCAAAATTTATTAAAAAAAAATGTTAATAAAAACCACATTTTTGATAAAAAAATAAATTATTCTGAATCAATTAATATATTACAATCTTTGATCCAAATATCATAAGTTGGATGCTCAAAAGGAGAAAGAGATGGGCTTGAGGAAAGCATCCATCCTTGAAAAATTTGCTTATGATTATCATTTTTTAATTTTTCCTTAATTGAAAGCAATACATAATTTTCAGGTATCTCTTCAGGAGGTTTTTTTTTACAATCAAATATCTCAATTTCTAATGAATCAAAATAATATTTTTCACCAACAAGTATATTAAGATTTGTTATACGAGCTGTTACTTTATCTAAAATTTGTAAATCTACTGAACTACCATCTAGATAATTAGCATACAGAGGCAGATAAGAAAAAAAAAGAAGAAAAATAATATATTTTAAGGAATCCATCGCTCATATTCTTTATCTATTTTTGCTTTTTTTGAGTTTGATCTTGGATGAGAATCTGGAAAAATTGCTTTATTGGTTCCAGTCATATTAGGCAGGTGTTCCTTTTGCCAATTATATTTATGCGTATAATCGATTGGTGGTTCATTAATAGTTTTATGGAGCCAAGCATGCCAATGAGGCGGAACTTTCGAAGCTTCTATTTCTCCTTTATAAATAACCCATCTTTTTGCAACTTCTGAACAAAAATCTTTAGAGTTACAATAGTATTTATTACCAAAGGAGTCCTTGCCTACAAATCTACCACAAAAAAAAGTATATAAAAATGTTTCAAAACTCATAATTAATTTAAGTTATAATCAATTAATTTAATATTTGCCATTTTAAATATTTATCTGAATAAAAGTTTTTAATCTTTATATCTTTATATGTTGTAAATTCTTCTAATTTCCATTCTTTTTTAATTAATGTAATCTTGTCTTTATTATGAGTCATTCCATAAAATTTTGGTCCATTTAATGAAGAAAATCTCTCTAAATTTTGTAATGAATTTTCTTCATCAAAAATTTGAGCATATAACTCTAAAGAGCATGGAGCTGAAAAAATCCCAGGTTTAAGATTGCCATCATTTTGCTTGTAAATAATTTGGTGAGGTGCTGAGTCAGTTCCTATAAAGAAACTTTCATTACCAGAACACGCATACTCTCTTAAGCTTCTTAAATCTTTTTGTTCTTTAACTACTGGCATACAATAATTATGACAATTAATTTCATCATTAAAAACATCTTTTTTAGTTAGTATCATATGATGAGGTGTAATTGTTGCAGCTAGATTTTTTGTTTGATTAACAAAATCTGCTCCATACTTTGTAGAAACATGTTCTAAAACAATTTTTAAATTTGGGAAAAAACTAATTATTTTTTTTAATTCATCATCTATAAAATATTTTTCTCTATCAAATATATTAATATTTTTTCCTATTTTTTCCCCATGAATTAATAAAGGCTTATTATAAGTTGACAAAACTTCTAATGAGGGAAAAATCTTGTCAATAGCCGTGACACCTTTTTTTGAATTAGTAGTAGCATTAACAGGATACAATTTGGCGCCAAAAAAAATATTGTTTTTTATGCCATTTTTAAAATCATTAATATCTATATTATCTGTCAGATAGCAGGGTATTAATGGTTCAAAATAACTTACTTTAACTTTTTTTAAAATATTATTTTTATAATCTAAACAGTTTTTTGTTGTAGTAATTGGATTTTCCAAGTTTGGCATTGCAATGCATCTTCCATTAAAGCGTGCTGTGCTATTAATTACAGCATTAAGCAATTCACCTTCTCTTAAATGAACATGCCAATCATCTGGTCTATAAATAGTTAAATTTATATTTTTCATAGCAATTTATTAATTTCAATAAAGTTTAAAACTTTTTTTACTGTAATTGAATCCATATAACTTAAGTTTTTATCTATTTTTACTTTTTTAAAATCTTCATAGTTTTTAGTAGTTCTTATAGTATATCCTTTTTTACCATAAGGCCTATAAAGACTATCATTTGTTGGTCCAAATAAACCTATAGTATTTATTCCTGAAGCAACAGCTAAATGCATTAGTCCAGAATCATTACCAATAAATAAATTACATTTTTTATAAAATGAATGAGTCTGAGTAATATTTTCGCCCATAATATCTATGATTCTATCATTATTAATATTTTTTAATATATCTTCTTTATACTTTAATCTTTCATTATAAGATCCTGATAAAACTAAAAATAAGTTTGGATTTTTTTTCAATAACTCATTTGATAGCTGATTAAAGTTATAAGCAGGCCAAATCTTAGGACCCCAATTTCCACCTGGTGCAATTACTAAATATTGCTTATCTTTTTGAAACATTGCTTTAGATTTAGATTCCTCATCATTACTATTGTAAATTTTTGGATGAGGAGTTTCAGGCAAATTAAAATAATTATGTAATTGATTTATCTTATGTTCATTGTTGGTATGTTTAAATATTATATGCTTATTTTTAAATAAAAAATAACTAATGAGTGAAGATCTCAAATCAATAACAATATCCCACTTAATTTTAATACATATCTTCCAAAGAAAATACCAATGATAAGAAAATCTTCTTTTTTTTATTATAATTATATTTTCGATATTTGGAAAATTTTTATATACTTGAGCAGAGGTTGGTCCACTTACTATAGTGATTTTTGATTCAGAATTGTTTTTTATAAGTTGATTAATCAAACCAGTTGAAAGTATACAATCGCCAATTAAATTTGATGAAATTACTAGTATTTTTTTCACTTTTAAAGGATAGTTCTAAATTATATAATTATATATAAATTAATTTATGTTAACTGGTAAGTATATAATTTTAAATGATATCAAATTTTTATTTATAAAAGGTGTAGATAAATATGAATTTATGCAGAGTATTATTACTAATGATATAAATAAAACAAATAATAAGGTCATTTATTCGTGCCTATTGAGCCCACAAGGAAAATTTTTATCTGATTTTTTTATATCACTAAATAATGAAGGTTTTATAATAGAAATTAATGAAATATACTTAAAAGATTTTATCAAGAAACTAGACCTCTATAAATTACGGTCAAAAGTTGAAATCATTAATAATAATGATTTTAAACTTTTAATTATTTTAAATTCATCAATTAATCCTAATTTAGAAGAAGGAGACTTCATAGATAGTAATAAAACTATTCATTATGTTGATCCCAGAAATAAAAAACTTGGAACTAGATTAATTATCAAAAAAAATGATATTGAAAAATATATTGAAAAACAGAACTTAATAAAAACAGATGAAAATATATATTTGCAATTGATGATTGAAAATAAAATACCAAATTCAATTTATGACTTAGAAATCAATAAATCCCTTTTATTAGAAAATAATTTTGAAAATATTAATGCTATTGATTGGAATAAAGGTTGCTATATTGGGCAAGAAATAACTGCAAGAATGAAATATAGGGCCTTGATTAAAAAATCACTAACTACTTTCGATTTAACCTCAGGTAAAATAAATAAAGGTGATAATATCTTTCACAATGAAAAAAATGTAGGGATAGTTAAATCAGTAGTTAATTCAAAAGGTTTGGCACTAATAAGAAAAGATAGTTTAGAATTTTCAAAAAATCAAAATATATATCTAAACACTAAAAATGGTCAAATTAAAATTATAAATTAATTAAAAATTTTTAAATAAAGTATTTTGTGTAATATTTTTTTAGTTCTTCTGGATTTAGTCTTTGTTGCTTCATTGTGTCTCTATCTCTTACAGTAACAGTTTTATTTTCAAGAGTCTCAAAGTCTACTGTTATACAAATTGGAGTTCCTATCTCATCATGTCTTCTATAGCTTTTTCCAATATTTCCTGAATTTTCTAAAGCAACTCTCCCCAATCCAATTTTTTGTAAAGATTTTTTTATATTTTTTGCATAATTTACTAATTCTAAATTATTTCTTTTTAAAGGAATAACAGCACATTTAATTGGTGATAAATGAGGTTTTAAACTTAAAACAATTCTTGAATTATTATTATCTATTTTTTCTTCTTTATAAGCCTCATTCAAAATTGCTAACACGCCTCTATCAACCCCAGCAGATGGTTCTATAACATAAGGTATAAACCAACTTTTCTTTTCTAAATTTTGTACAGCTAGCTTTGTAGTTGATTTTGTATTTTTATTTATATTAGCACAAATAGAAAAATCTTTTTGATTTTTTGTATGAGAGCCCAAATCAAAATCAGATCTGTTTGCAATACCCTCCAGTTCTTCTTTTCCATGAGGAAAAGAATAAATTATATCTACAGTCCTCTTTGAATAATGCGAGAGGCTATCTTTTTCTACCTCTAATAGCTCTAGTCTCTCTTTGCTTATTCCTTGCTCTATCCACCATTGATATCTTGAGTCAATCCAATATTTATGCCACTCAGCATCTTTTCCAGGCTCAACAAAAAATTCTAATTCCATTTGCTCAAATTCTCTTACTCTAAATATAAAATTTCTTGGCGTAATTTCATTCCTAAATGCCTTTCCTATTTGAGCTATTCCAAAAGGCAAAGATCTATTTGTCGAATCTAAAACGTTTTTAAAATTTATGAAGATTTGTTGAGCTGTTTCAGGCCTTAGATATACAAAACTACTACCATCATCTACTGGCCCTATAGAAGTTTTAAACATTAGATTAAAAGGCCTAGGATTAGTTAATTCTTTAGAATTACAATTTGGGCAAGTATTATTAATTAATTGATCTTCTCTCCACCTATTTTTGCAATTTTTACAATCAACTAAAGGATCTGAAAAAGTATCTTCGTGACCAGAAAATTTAAGAACTTCAGGAGAGGTAAGAATATTTGCATCAATTCCTTCAATGTCATCTCTTTCATATATCATAGATTTCCACCAAGTTTGTTTGAGGTTATTCTTCAATTCAATTCCCATAGGGCCATAATCATATAATCCCTTGACTCCTCCATAAATATCATTTGATTGAAAAATAAAGCCTCTTCTTTTGCAAAGAGATACTAATTCTTCCAATGTTTTAGATGGCATTAACTACTCTTTAGGTTTGTATTCATCAGTTTTCGGATCTTTTTCTAGGTCTACAATTTTTACATCTTCTTTTTTGTTAGCTTTATTTTTTTTTAAAAATTTAAAAAAATACATCACAAAAAATATTATTAATAATAATATTGCCCACTTCATTTATAAACCAAATCTAGACCAATATGCTTGTTCTTCAAAATAATCAATAATAGAATTCTTATCTAGCAATGAATATTTTATATTAGAAGAAAATCTTTTTTGAAAAAAAGATTTTTTTTGCTCAATAAGTTTAATTTTAATTTTATCCCCAAATTTTTTTCTAAGAATTGTTTTATAATCACCTATACCATCTGCTAATCCTAGACTAATAGCTTTCTCACCAATCCAAAACATGCCACTAAAAATTTTACCATAATTAGATTTATTAATTTTAGATCTTCTTCTAGATTGAACATAATCAATAAAATTATTATGAATTTGATTCTGAATGTCCTTAAGCCTCTTAATGTCTTCTTGCTTTGCTTGTTTGAATGGATCTAGAAAACTTTTACTTTTTCCAGATGTATAAACCCTTCTTTCTATTCCAATTTTTTTAAGAAGACCAACAAATCCAAAACTTGGAGAAATAACTCCTATTGAACCAACTATAGAATTTTTATCAATATATATTTCATCCGCACTACATGCCAACCAATATCCTCCTGAAGCTGCGACGTCTTCCACAAAAGCTATAACTTTCTTTTTGTGTTTTTGAGCTTTATTTATTATTTCATTTGCAATTAAGGATGATTGTGTAGGAGAGCCCCCTGGTGAATTAATTACAATAGCCACTGCAGGACTCTTTTTATCAGAAAAAAGTTTTTCAATTAATTTTTCAGAGCCTTGATGACTAAGACCTCCTCTAATACCTGAAGATTGACTAATAACGCCTGATAACCTCAATATTGGAATAGTTGTTTTTTTATTAAATAAAAAATTAATCATATCTTCTAATATCAAAAGTTCTTATGACTAGAAAGCTTTTAGTAACTGATTATATATAGTATAGTAAAATATTAATGGCTAAAGTAATAAAACTAAAAAATACAGATAACTCCTTTGAAGACTGCATAAATGACCTTTTGAATATTTGTAAAAATGACTTAATTTCCATTAACGCAACAATTTTAGAAAAAATTGAAAGTGATATCCCATTAATCAAAAAAATATCTTCTCATATCGTTAATTCTGGAGGGAAGCGCTTAAGGCCTCTTTTAACTTCTTGTGCTTATCAAATGTGTAAAAAACCTAATGATGAGAATAATCGACATATTGGTTTAGGAGCTGCTGTAGAATTTATACATGCAGCAACTCTTCTTCATGATGATGTTATTGATGCAAGCAAAAAAAGAAGAGGAAAGCTTTCAGCAAATGAAATTTGGGGAAATAAAATGAGTGTTTTAATTGGAGATTTTTTATTTAGTAGATCTTTTCAGCTAATGTCAAAGGATGGTTCAAAAGAAATCCTTCAATTACTCTCTAATACAAGTGTTCAAATATCTGAAGGAGAAGTTTTAGAATTAAATAATGACAAAGATCTTACAATTAATGAAAATATTTACTTTGATGTGATTAAAAATAAAACAGCTTCACTATTTAGTGCGTCTTGTCAAGTAGGAGGCATGGTTACTGAAGCTACAAATGAAAAAATTGAAGCATTGAAAACTTATGGATTAAATTTTGGTATGTGTTTTCAATTAATTGATGACGCAATTGATTATTCATCTAGCAGTTATAATTTAGGAAAAAATATAGGAGATGATTTTAAAGAAGGCAAAATTACTCTGCCTATTATTTTGGCATACTTAAGATCAAATTCCGAAGAAAAAAATTTTTGGAAAAAAACAATACAAGATTTAAATCAAGATGAAAATGATTTTGAAAAAGCATTAGATATAATAAAAAAATATGACTGTATTTATGATACAATAAAAAGATCAAAACATTTTGCAAATATTGCGATAGATAGTCTTGGTGCTTTTAAAAATAATATATTTAAAGATTTATTAATTAAATTAATTAATTCAAGTATTTCAAGATTAAGATAAATTAATAGTCCTCATAAGATTTAACTTCTACTATTGCTGAGCCAAATTTTTGATTTATTTCAAGTTTAATTTTCGATCTTTGGTCATTTGAAAAATAAACTAATCTAGCTAATTCAATAAATTTATTATCAAAAATTTTTTTTCTTTCACAATCTCTAATCTCATCTTCTACTTCCCAAAGTTTTGTATTAATTTTTACTAATTCATTAATATAATTATCTAATTCATTATGCTTAAAATATTCTTTTAAAACATCATTTAACATTTGCAATTCTTTTGAGATAAATTTTAATTTTTCTAATTCTTTTATTTTTTCTTTCTTAATCATTAAAATTGAAATTTTATCAACTAATTCACCAAGTGAAATTGGGGTATTTATAATCATCTTATTTATATTCGATCATATATATCATCATATCTAATAATATCATCTTCTCTTAAATCACTTCCATACTGAATTTCAATAATAATTAGATCTTCATTATTATTATTTTCTAATCTATGCTTTGATTTTTTAGGAATAAATATGTTTTCATTTTCTCTTAAAAGAATTTCTTTTTCTATAGCTGTTACCTTTGCAACTCCCTGAACAACTATCCAGTGTTCTGACCTATGATTATGACTCTGCAAAGATAATTTTTGACCTGATTTAACTATAATTTCTTTTACCAAATGATTTTTGCCTATATTAATTATTCGATAACTGCCCCAAGGTTTTTGAACTTCTTTATTCATTAGATTATTTATAATATACAAAATTTAACAAAATAATGTAATATTTAATTATGTATAAAATAGCACCTTCTATACTTGCTGCAAATATCCTTAATCTTGGTAAAGAAATTACTGATTTGGATAAAGCTGGGGCTGACTATTTTCATATAGATATTATGGATGGAAATTATGTTCCTAACCTTACATTTGGCCCTGAAATTGTAAAAAAAGCAAAAAAAATAACAAAAAAAACTTTAGATGTACATTTAATGATCAAAAATGTAGAAAAATTTATTCCCATATTTTCAAAGTCTGGTGCTGATATAATAAGTTTTCATCCTGAAGCTGTTAATAATACCAAAAAAATAATAAAATTAATTAAAAAGCATAAAGTAAAAGCAGGTTTAGCTATACATCCTAATGTTAAAGTTTCAGATATATCCAAATATTTAAATTTAATTGATATAGTTGTTGTTATGACCGTAGTTCCTGGCTTCGCTGGTCAAAAATTTATGAAAAATCAAATTAAAAAAATTTCTTTTTTAAAAAAATATAAAGAAAATAATAATTTAAATTTTGATATAGAAATTGATGGTGGCATAAATTATAAAACAGCTAATATATGCAAAAAAGAAGGGGCTAACATATTAGTAGCTGGATCATTTATTTATGGATCTAAAAATAAGAATTACAAAAAAATTATTAAAAAACTAAAAAAATAATGGATTGGAACAAATTAAAATCTTTTTATGAAGTCGCATTAAACAATAGTATCTCTAAAGCAAGTTACAAACTTAATATTAGTCAATCAGCTATAAGTAGACAAATTCAAGATTTAGAATTTGATTTAAATACTTTATTATTTTTTCGTCATCAAAAGGGTGTAAGATTAACGGAACAAGGTGAAAATTTATTTCAATCAGTAAATAAAATTATTACTTCAATATCTGAATTTGAACAAAAGCTTTTAGACAAAAAAATTAAACCTGCTGGAAAATTAACAATTAATACCACTGTAGGATTTGGAGCAACTTGGCTAACACCTAGAATAAATAAATTTACTGAAAAATATCCTGAATTAAATATTAGTTTAATTTTTAGCGATGAGGAAGTAGATCTCTCAAGCAGAGTTGCGGATATTGCAGTAAGAGTTAAAAAACCAACTCAATCAAATTTAATTTTTAAAAAATTTGTTAATTTTCATAATCATATTTATGCATCAACAGAATATCTAAAAAAACATGGTATTCCAAGAAATACTTTTGACTTAGATAAGCATAATTTGATTTGTTTTGGATCTGGATCACCTTCTCCTGTTTCAAATATAGATTGGATTTTAAAAATAGGTAAAGAAACTGGTAAAAGAAAGCCAAAATTTAGAGTTAATAGTATTTATGGCATGTCTTTAGCTGTAGAAAATAATTCAGGGTTAGCGGCTCTCCCAGATTATATGGTAGCAGATAAACCTCATCTGGTAAGAGTTTTACCAAATTTAGAAGGTCCATCTTATCAAACATATTTTGTTTATTCTGAAAGTTTTAAAAATGATAGAAGATTAGAAGTTTTTAGAGATTTTTTGTATACGGAGGCAAAAGATTGGAGATATTAGTCTTTGACTTACTTAATTTTTTTTGTATAAGTTTTGATAAATATGGGTTATCCAAAAAAACATAGAGGCCGAAGAAAAAGAGGCTCGAAATATAGAAGAAATAAAAAACGTCAAAAAAAGAAATAATTTTATTTAATCTTTAACATATTTGTTTTATCATCTTTCCTTAATCAAGGAGACATAATGACATTTTTTAAAAAAATATCTGAAAAACAAGCTCAAGGGAAAATAAAAAAAATTTTCCAAGAAATTAAAGAAAAAAGAAAAATAAATTTTATTCCTAATTTTTGGAAAACCATTGCTAATAATCCAGACACATTAGAGAGAACTTGGAACTCATTACAACAGGTAATGAAAAAGGGGGAATTAAGCACGCTTACTAAAGAAATGATTTACGTAGCTGTATCTATGACAAATAGCTGTAAATATTGTATTAAATCTCATACTCTTGCTGCAAAAAAACAAGGTATGTCTGATGAAATGCTTAATGAACTTATCGCTGTTGTGGCTATGGCAAATGAAACAAATAGATTAGTTGAATCTTATCAGGTTGAATTAGATAGCTATTTAAAATAAATAATTAAATTTTTCAAGTAGCTAATCTAGCCACAGGTTTTTCAATAATTGGAATATGCATAAACGCTGACAAAAAACCTAAAGCAACACATATCCACCACATTAAATCATAGGAACCATAAGTATCAAATAATCTACCTCCTAACCAAGATCCTAAAAAAGAACCTATTTGATGAATAAAAAATACCCAACCATAAAGCATAGACATATAAAAAGGACCAAATACAACTGTAATAATTCCACTTGTCAATGGAACAGTAGAGAGCCATAAAATTCCCAAAAGACATGCAAATATTAACACTATTAATTCTGTCTTTGGTAAATAAATAAAAATTAAAAATAACAAACCTCTTAAAGTATATAGGAGAGCCAATAAGTTTTTTTTGGATAATCTGTCCCCTAGATATCCAAAATATAAAGTGCCAATTACATTAAAAATACCAATTAAAGCTAATGCCCATCCTCCTAACCAAAATGGAAGATTTTCGTCTTTAATAAAAGCTGGCAAATGAACAGCAACAAAAGTTACATGAAAACCACATACAAAAAATCCCATTGATAAATAATTAAAACTTTTAGATCTAAAAGCTTCAAAAATAGCTTCTTTAACTGTTTGTTTAGTTCCTTTTTTTGATGCTTCGGATATTGAAGAAAAATTTAAGAAATAACAAAAAATAAGCATCAATGATGCTACTCCTGCTAAAAGAAGAATTGATTGTGACCATCCAATAATTTCAATGCCATAGGTTATAGAAGGAACCATAATAAATTGACCAAAAGAACCAGCTGCCATAACTATACCAAGTGACAAAGTTCTATTTTCTGCTCTTACGGATCTGCCTACAGCCCCAAGAATAACTGCAGTACCACATCCTGCTGAACCGAATCCCAACAATGCCTGACTAACTATAACATCAGAAGCTGATTGAATATTAGCCATCCAAAGTAAGCTAATAATAACAATAATTACACTTAAAAGAGCTGCTTTTCCTGAACCATATTTATCAGAAATTGCGCCAAAAATTGGCGAACCTATTCCTATCACTAAAACATTTAAAGCAGATGCAAATGAAAAAAGTTCTCTTCCTGTATCAAGATATTCGGTTATCGGTAAAAGATACAAACCCATAGAATGTCTAATACCAAATGAGATTAGTAATAATGCACTTCCTCCTATTATAACTAATAAAGGTATTAGTTCAGTTCTATTTAAAAATTTCATTTGATGACTCCTAAACAATATTGAATAGCTTGCTGAAATTGTAAATTCTGAAAAATATACATATAGACGGTGCTACATGAAAACAATGAAAATAATAGCATCCTTAAACTCCAGATAAACTTTTTATTAACAATACGTTTTTTACTATTTCCGCCAAAATTGATCCTATTCACGATAAAAAGGGTTATTTCAATAAAAAACCATGCTAAAGTGATGGCTAAAATTACAATTATAATATTCATTAAAGATTAAGTATGAAAAATAACTATGTTTAGATTTTTTACAACAAGAAAATGGTTTTTATGGGGTTGGCTAGGTTCTGCTATCATTTTATCATCCCTGTGGTTCCAAGTCAAAATTGATGTTGAAATCAACGAATGGTTTGGAGAATTTTACGATATGATCCAAAAAGCTCTAGGAGCACCAAATTCAATAACAATTTCGGAATATTGGGCAAGTCTACTTTCATTTATAATCCTTGCTGGCATGTATATTGCATTAGCAGTTGCAATTAGTTTTTTTACAGCTCATTTTCTATTTAGATGGCGTACTGCAATGGTAGAATGGTATCATAGCGTATATGACAAAGCCAGAAAAATAGAAGGAGCAGCACAAAGAGTTCAGGAAGATACAATTAAATTTTCACGCATTATGGAATCACTTGGCACAAGCTTAATTGAATCAATTATGGTTTTAGTTCAGTTTATTCCTATTCTATTAGGATTATCAATTGGTATTCCAATTTTCTTTTTTGGTGATTGGCAATATGGATTAATTACTGGTGCTTTACTTTGGACTTTAGGTGGAACAATATTTTTAATAGGACTTGGATGGTTATTACGACTAGTTGGTGTTGAATATGACTTACAAAAAAAAGAAGCTGCCTACAGAAAAATCTTGGTAATAGCAGAAGATGATGGAAGTGTTAGACCAAAAACAATTGAAGAGTTGTTTGATGGTGTTCGTTCAATTCATTTTTTAAGCTATCTACGCTATCTATATTTCAATATTGGACGCATAGCATATTTACAAGCTAATGTATTATCAGCATATGTATTTCTAGCACCTGCTATTGTAGCAGGAGTTGTTACACTGGGCGTAATGCAACAAATTATCAGAGCTTTTGGAAGAGTTGAAGGTTCAATGCAATATTTATTAAAAGCATGGCCAACTATTATTGAATTAGCTAGTGTCTATAGGCGTTTAAGAGAATTCGAAGATAGAATTGAAAAAAGTATATTTGATGACAAATCTAGTGAAAAAATTTAAAAAGTGATATTTTTACTTTTTATCATAATTCCTTTAGTTGAAATAACAATATTTATATACATCGGATCTATGATAGGAATATTTAATACTATATTAATTATTTTATTAACTGCAATTACTGGAATTTACTTTGTTAGAAAACAAGGCTTAAGTTTAATATTTAATGCTCAAAAAAATATGTATCAAGGAATTTTCCCTACCGAAGAAATAAAAGGTGGAATCTTTTTACTTGTTTCTGGATTACTTTTGATTACGCCAGGTTTTTTTACAGATATAATAGGCTTTTCTTTTTTTCTTAAACCAGTTCAAAAATTTGTAGCCATAAATGCTAAAAACTACTTTAACTCTAGGTTAAGAAAGTAAATTTTTCATTTTTTTACTTAGATCAATTAAATTATTGACAGCAGTATTTTGTTCTGGGCTTTCTATATTAGACAATGGAGGCATTAATCTATTCCATTCTTGATTATTTTGATCTACAGATAAAAAAGCCTTCAATGTACTTATAGGCTCTCCGCTAAAAATCGCTGCACGAATATCTTCAATTAATTTTTGAAATTCAAAAAAATTATCAATTTCTGGTTCTTTTTTCCAATTATTGACTATAAAAGATAATAATTCACCAGCAATATTAGCAGCAGCAGTAATAGCTCCCGAACCTCCATGCTTAACAGCTTTAAGGGCTAAAGAATCTGACCCAGATAAAACACTAAATTCAGGAAAAATTTTGATCATTTTCAACATATTATCAATATTCTCACTAGAATCTTTAATACCAATAATATTTTTTGGAAATTTACTAATCAATTTTTCAATTACATTCAAATCAATACTAATCCCAGACATTTGAGGGATATGGTAAAGAAGATAGTTTAAATTATTATCAGCAACTTCTTCAATAACTCTTGAATAATAATCAATTAAACCATTTGAATTAATTTTTTTATAGTAAAATGGAGGAAGCATTAAAACAGCTTTAACTTTCATTTTAGAAACTGCTTTAGTAAAAAATATTGTATCTTTAATAGAGTTTAATCCTGTGCCTGGAATTAATCTATTTGAATCAAAATTATTATTTATAAGAAACTCTAAAGATTCAATTTTCTGATTAATTGAAAGTAAATTAGCCTCTCCAGTAGTTCCAAAAATAGCTATACCATCAATTTTTTTTATTAAACTATTACAATGTTCCAACAACATCTTATTATTAACTGAAAAATCTTCATTATAAGGAGTTAATGAAGCAGAAAAAACACCTGAGATTTTATTCATTAATATAATAATATCAGAATAATTGAGCCAAGTAAAATTCTATATATAATAAAAATATTATAATTTGTCCTTTTTAAAATCGCCATCATAAAATTAATAGATATTAAAGCTGTTATAAAAGAAATGATCATAGATATAATTGTGTTATTAAAATTTAAATATATTTGATTTGATTGATATATTTCTAATAAAATCAAAGTCATAGAAGCTATAATAATAGGTATAGATAATATCATTGAAAAAATAGCAGATGATTCTCTATTTATTCCTAAAATTCTTGCTCCTGTAATAGTTACTCCTGCCCTACTTGCTCCAGGGATAAAAGCAAATGATTGACATAAACCTATAAAAAAACATTTTAAAAAACTTATTTCTGACCATTTTCTTTTTGAAATGGAATATCTATCTGCAAAAAATAATATAATAGCAAATAAAATATTTGAATAAGCTATAACATATAAGTTTCTTAAATTATCGTATAAAAAAATAAAAATAAAAAATCCTACTATTACAGCAGGTATAGTAGCAACTACGATTTTTAAAGAATAATTACTTTGTAATTTAACATCAATTGAATTTATTAAAATTTTACTTAAATGTTTTCTAAGATAAAATACAACTGCTCCAAGAGTGCCAAAATGGATTGCAATATCATTTATTAAACCTTGATCTTGCCATTTAAATAAATTTGACAATAAAATTAAATGAGCAGAAGAACTAATGGGGAGAAATTCTGTAATACCCTGGGTAATACCTAATATAATATATTGTAAATCAAACATAATATTATCCAAATATTTGCTTTAACAAATCCTTACCTTTTTTAAGAGGTTCTGCATTTTTGTTTGAAAAATATTTTTCTAAAAAAATTAAATAAGTATTAAAATCTTTCAAAGTTTTTATCTTGCTTTCTTTATCAGTATCGTTGTTATCTTCTATATTAGATAATTCTGTATCTACATAATTCATAGACTCTGGAATAGTAGTAAATGGTCTATGTTGATTAATAACTAATCTATCATGTAATTCTTGATGAATAAATTTGAAATCACGTTCATTTAAAGTTTCAGGGCTTTCGTCAAAAATTAATCTTTTGGCAATAAAACTAGCCCTAGGATCTTCCAGCATTAGAGCATATTTATATTTATCCTTCCAATTATCTTGCTGATGAAAAGATCTAATAACATCTTGCTGGCCAAAACTTAGATACATGTTAGCTTTACTCTCTGGAAAAATATTATCTTGAGATGACATTTCTTCCTTTTCTAATTGCCTATCAAGTTCCATATATTTAAATTTTTCTGATAAAGTTTTGTTTTTAAAAACTTTCTTAGCTCTTTCATTTAATAGATCTGATCCTAAATTATCATAAGGAGAATATCGTGTAGCTAGTTTTCCAGAAAATAAAATTGGATTTTTATTACAAATTACATATCTGTTCTTTTTTTTTATAATTTTTTTAAATTCATCATTATTGCTTTCTATAATGGGTTCAGGATCATGTTTTAAATCAATTGTATGATACCAACCTTTATATTGAGATTCACATACCATTGATAATGCTTGGATTTGAATTTTTCCAAACCAATAATTAATACAGCAAAAACCTCTATTATTATTAATGAAATTTGCTGCTTTTTCAGCATTCATAGTTAATTCTAAATTTTTCCAAACATCAATATCATTATCATAAATATATTTAGCTAGAGATATTGTTGTTCGCACATCTGATAATGCATCATGAGCATTTTCTTGGCCTAGGTTATTTAGTTCAGCTAATACTCCAAGTTTAAAAATTTGGCTGCCTTTTGCATTACTTCCTACACTTATTAATGAAGGATTTAAACCATACATCCCTCTTGCTAAATTGAGTGTATCTCCTCTATTTGGTCTAGTTATGTATGGAAAGTAAAGATTGTTTAACAAATTATACTCTAAAACAGTTTCATCAAATTCTAGCGTATTGTGACCTATAAAAATAGAATCTGTAGAATTATCTTTCCATTCTAAAAAAACTTTATTGATAAGAGAAATTAATTCATAAGAAGAAAGCTTAGCAGTGATTGAATCTTGTATAGTTTTATTTGTAGTTAATAAGGCTCCAGGCTGAGGAATAATAGAAGTGCGCAATCTACAAAATTCATTTAAAGTCTTATTTGAAGGAGTTAAATTTTCATTGGTTACTATAGCACCAACTTGTAAAATTTGTTCCCAATTTGCTTTAAAGCCAAAAGAGTTTGGATTTTCTTTTTTTCCTTTTCCAGTAGTTTCAAAATCATAAAAAATATAATTATTATTCATACTTTTGATAAGGCTATTCTATTACTTATCAACCCAATAAAAATGATAAAATGCCGTTACTGCTATAGCAACAAATAATGCAATAAATGCTATATATATAACTATTTTAATAGCCCAAAAAAGAACTGCAATTAAAAGGCCAATTGCTGTAATTGCAGCCCAAAAATACAATAATCTTTCAAGAAATTTTTGCATAATTCAATCATATATTAATTGTAAACATTTATCAATTTCAGATCTTGTTGGCATTGATTTTGCTGTTCCTATTTTTGTAGTTGATAATCCTGCTGTAACATTAGCAAATTTAATTGAATCTCTAATACTTAAGCCTTCTGATAAACCTACTGCTAAGCCAGCATTAAAAGCATCTCCTGCTCCAGTTGTATCAATAACTTTATCCTTTGGTTCATAAGCATTAATCAAAAATTCTTCTTTTTTACTCTTATAATATGAACCCTTTGCACCTAAAGTTATAATTACATTCTTAATTCCTTTATCTAACAAAGATAGTGATGCTTTTTTAATATCTTCAATTGAATTTATTGCATGATTAACATAAAAACTTGCTTCAGTTTCATTTGGAGTAAAATAATCAATTAAATTCAAAATTTTGTCATTGAGTTTTACTGCTGGAGCTGGATTTAAAATAGTTGTTACATTATTTTTTTTTGCAATTTCCAATGAATACTCAACCAATTCTATTGGTAATTCAAGTTGAGTTAAAAAAATTGAAGAGTTTTTTATTGTAGAAATATCAATATCTTTTGTTATAATTTTTCCTGCAGCCCCAGGCACTACAGTTATTGCATTTTCTCCTGAAAGCTTATTTATAAAAATTCCTGCAGTGCCAGTGGTAAATTTTTTTGTTTGAATTACATTAGTATAATCAACACCTACTTCTTTATAAATTTCTATTGCCATATTTCCAAATTGATCATCACCAATTTTTGAAATAAATTTTACATTACCACCAGCTTTAGCTGCTGCAACTGCTTGATTTGATCCTTTTCCTCCTGGACCTACAACATAATCCTGTCCTAAAATTGTTTCACCTTTAACAGGAATTGAATCAGCAAAAAATGCTAAATCTGCTACATAAATACCTAATATGCTAATTGTTTTCATTGTTCATTTATTAAAGTTAAAAATTTTGATTTCATTTTTTTTGAAAAATTACTACTCTATTTGTATTTGTGCCTTTTGAATTATTTTTGATACCCCAGGCATTAGATGTTTTGGTAAAATTTTGCTTATTGATTAAAACACATATCGATTTAAAAGATGTATTTTTTGCAGCATTTATAACATATCTCTCTAACTCTTTTTTATCTTTTCCAATTTCCCCAACCTCAAAAGCTAAGTACCCTTTAGATTTTGTAATGCGCTCCAACTCTACAATAGTTTTATTTATAAAATTTTCCCATTGATCAATTCTTTTAATTTGTGAAATTTTCAATTTTGATATGTTTAAATCTAAAAACCAGCATCTAAGCCAATTATCTTTTTGATAATCAACAATATCTAAAAAAGGTGGTGAGGTTACAGTTAACGCAATTGAGTTATTAGCAATTTTCTTAGTTTCCCAACTATTATAATTATAAATTTTTATAATTTTTGGTTTTTTAATTGACCCACTTCTTAATAAACTTTTAGTTTTTTCAATAATAAGCTTTTTAGTATTTCTGTATTCTGGCTTTTGATTTCTTTTTTTATTAATTTTTTTTTGACTTTCAACAGAAACTGCTTGATTTGGTGGTAAAGTATAAATCGAAAAAAAACCTTTGGAATGTCCGGTCAATCTATTGAGGGCGATCATTCTGATCCAATTATCAATGTTATCAAACTTTTTATTTCGTAGCTTATTCTTAAAATAATTTTTCATCTTTTCTATTTCTATTAATGTTTTTGAATGATAAAAAGTTAATAAATCTTTATTTTTAATTTTAAGTTTATAATTAAAATGAATCAATTCTAATCTTTTTTGAATTTCTAACAATGATGGAGGATTTAATCGAGGAAGAACTAATGCTTTAGATAAAGGATTGATATCATTGCCAATGCAATTTCTATCATTAATAGCTGCTTCTATTAAAGTTGTTCCTCTTCCCATAAATGGATCATAAATCATATCTCTTTCATTAGTTAACCTTGTAATAAAAAAATTAGGCAATTGTGCTTTAAAACAAGCGCGATAACTTATTTCATGAATGCTATGTGATGCGCGTTGCTTGGATGTCCAAAACTCATTAGTGTATCTATTTACACCTTCTATTTTATCTATTTGCGTCTTTTTTCCAAAATTCTTCCAATCTTTTATGTTTTTTATGAATTCTTTAGAGTTTTTGCAATAAGGATTAAATAAATTATTCACCGTAAGGTATCCATATATTTTTTACTTGGGTACTTTGATATAAAAATTCTTCTAAAAAATTCTTTGAGTCATTACTCCAATCTATATTTTTTTCTTTAGGGCACCAAAAGCGCTTTAAATTAGATGTAGAACTTTTTATGATTTCTGTTTGATCTTTAAATGAATTTCTAAAGTACCATATACCATCTATGTTTTCATGTTTAGATAATGGAGAAATTAATTCATGTTCTTTTGATGTCAAAATATTAATATATCCATCTGGAATATCTGAAGTATCAAGAACTTGATATAATTCTGTAGAAATTAAACTTGTTTTTTCACCTGGAATAATAATTTGTGTATTACCAGTAGAAAACACAGAAGCCATTGTAGTTACTAAACTTAAAAGAGGTTCATCATCGGATAGTATAATTGATAAAACTCCTAAATGTTCTTTTAATCCTAGAGTTAAACCTCTCAAAGGAGGATTATGAACAACACCTTCAAATTTATCTGCATAAGCAGCGTAAAAGAATAATCTTTCACAAGATTTCAAAAATTGTTTTTTAGCATCTTTTTCAGATACTCCTGTTAAAGTTACTAAAAGATCTTCAAAATTATTTTTTCTTTTTTCAAGATTTTCTGCAAAATAATATAGGATTTGGGAACGATTAAAATTAGTCATTGATTTATCTAAAGCTTTTGATGCGATTTCAACACTATCTCTCACATCTTTGCGGTTTGCTTTTGCAACATCACAAATAAATTCTTTTTTATGATAACTATATATTGGAAAAGAATATCCTCCATCTGGTCTTTTTTGTTTTCCTCCTATATACAATTTTGGAGTTCTATCTATCACGTGAGGAATTTTTTTAATATTTTTTGATGTTTTGATTTTATTAGATCTAACTGGAAGAGAATTTAAAGTATAAGATCTAATGCCCTCAGATCCTCCTTCTCTGCCAAAACCACTTTCTTTGTAGCCTCCAAAACCACATGAAGCATCAAATAAATTTGTAGAATTAATCCATATTACTCCTGCTTTTATTTTTGGAGCTATGTCCATGGCTAAATTTATATTTTCAGTCCAAATACTTGCCGCTAATCCATATGGAGTATTATTAGCTAATGATACTAATTCAGAAGGTGTTCTAAATGTCATTGATGTTAGAACTGGTCCAAAAATTTCAATTTGTGCTATTTTAGAAGCTGGAGTAACATTTGTAAAAAGTGTTGGGGGATAAAATAATCCATTTTTTGGACAAGACCAAGATGGTTGCCATAATTCAGCTCCTTCTTTTTTCCCTTCCTTTACCAATCTATCAATTCTTTTTAATTGAACAGGCGCAACAATAGCACCAATATCAATTGATTTATCTAAAGGATTTCCAACACGAAGTTTTTGCATTCTTTTTTTAAGTTTTTTAATAAATTTATTTTCAATACTTTCTTGAACTAATAATCGAGATCCTGCACAACAAACCTGACCTTGATTAAACCATATTGCATCTACAACTCCCTCTACAGCACTATCTAAATCTGCATCTTCAAATACAATAAATGGGCTCTTTCCTCCTAATTCCATAGTCAATTTTTTATTTTCTTTAGCTGTAGAAGAAATAATTTTTTTTCCTACTTCAGTAGATCCAGTAAAAGCTATTTTATTTATTATCTTATTATTTACTATATGTTGTCCAGTAGAAGCATCTCCTGTGATAATATTAACCACACCTTTAGGCAGCTTGGCTTTCTGACAAAGCTCAGCAAAATATAAAGCTGTCAATGAAGTGTATTCCGCTGGCTTTAAAACAACAGTATTTCCACAAGCTATAGCAGGAGCAATTTTCCATGATAACATTAGTAGTGGAAAATTCCATGGAATAATTTGACCGACTACCCCTATTGAATTAAATTTATTAATATCAAAATTCTTTGCCCAACCTGCATGGTAATAAAAATGTCTGGCGACAAGGGGAATATCTATGTCTCTTGTTTCTCTTATTGGCTTACCATTATCAATAGTTTCAAGCACTGCTAGAAATCTTGAATGTTTTTGAATAAGGCGAGCTAAAGAATATAAATATTTGGATCTTTCAAAAGATGACAATTTTTTCCAAAATTGATGAGCTTTTTTAGCAGATTTTACTGCTTTATTTACATCACTTTCATTACTTATATTTAAACTAAAAAGTTTTTTATTTGTAGCTGGATTTATAGAAGTTAATATTTTTTTAGAAGTAGGTTTTTGCCATTGACCATCTATAAAATTATTATTTGGTTTAGGTAGTTTATTAATCCAATCATAAACATCTTGAGAATCTTCTGGCGCTATACCATATTCAAGATTTTTAAAATTTTTTATTATATTATTCATTTAAGCTATAGCCATTTTATCATTAGTTGCATATCTTCCGAAAACATAATGATATAATTGTCTTTCAATGTCCATTAACAAGCTTGAAGCACCTATTCTAAAAAGTTCAGGTTTTAACCAATCTGATCCTAATTCTTCATTTATTAAAATCAAATAACTTAATACATCTTTTGATGTAGAAATTCCTCCGGCAGGTTTAAAGCCTACTTTTTTCCCTGTATACTCATAAAATTCTCTAATCATTCTAAGCATAACTAAACTATTATTTAAATTGGCATTAGTTTTTTCTTTCCCTGTAGAAGTTTTGATAAAATCTGCTCCTGCCATCATAGCTACTAGCGATGCTTTAGCAACATTTCTTAAAGTTCCAATATCCCCTACTCCTAAAATTGCCTTAATTTTTTTTCCTTTAGAACATTCTTTAAATGATTTTACTTCATCATATAATTTTTTCCATTCATTGCGAATTACAAATGATCTGTTAATTACAATATCTATCTCATCAGCTCCTTTATTAATTGAGTTAACAATTTCTTTTTTCCTAGTTTGGTAAGATGAAAGTCCTGCTGGAAATCCTGTAGAAACTGCAGCAACTGGAATTTTTCCACTTAATAGTTCCTTTGCGTGGGAAACTAAGTCGTGGTAAACGCAAACAGCTCCAACTTTTACACTTTTATAAGGGATATTTAATTTACTTATTACTATTTCAGAGACTGGGTTTAGAGCTTTATGACATAATTTTTCCACTTTTCCAAAAGTATCATCTCCACTTAAGGTTGTTAAGTCCAAAAGATTTATTGCTTTTAATAACCAGGCTACTTGATACTCTTTTTTTACTGTTCTTCTTTTAGTTAAACTAGAAGTCCTTCTCTCTACAGCACTTAAATTAACTTTTACATTATTAATCCAATCTTCATTTAATTGAAAATTTTTTTGTTTGATCTTTAGCATTTAATTATCAAACTCATATGTAGTTGGTCTATTAAGAAGATTGTTGATTTCGTCGTTAATAATACATTTTTTAAATAAGATATTATAAATAGCTTCAGCAATTGGCATTTTAATTTTATTATCATTTAATATTTCAAAAACTGCTTGCACAGTATAATAACCCTCTGTTGTTTCCTGAGTTTTGATGTGCTCTGAAATATTTATTTTTTGTTGACTTGCTATTAATTGACCAAAAGAAGTATTTCTTGATTTTAATGAATTACAGGTTAATATTAAATCTCCTAATCCAGATAATCCAAACAAAGTTTGTGGATCAGCTTTCATAAATTTAGCAAATCTAGACATTTCAGAAAAAGATCTAGTAATTAATGAACTTCTAGCATTATCCCCTAAATTTAACCCCATTGATATTCCAGATGCAATAGCATAAATATTTTTTAAAGCTCCACCTAATTGACATCCAATAATATCATCAGAATAATATAGTCTAATGTTTTTATTTGTGAATAAAGAATTTAATTCATCAAAAGTTTCTTTTTTATGCGCTGCTAAAGTTGCAGCAGTAGGCATATTCTGAGCTAACTCACTAGAAAAACAAGGTCCAGATAAAACACTAATATTTTCTGTATTTAATACTTCCTTAACTATATCATAAGGAAATTTTTTTGTATTAATTTCTATTCCTTTAGATCCTATAATAAAATTTTGTTTAAGATTATCTTTTTTATAAATTTTCATAACTTGTCTAATCTCTTTTGTTGGAATGGCTATAAAAACATATTCACAGTCATACAAGTTACTTATAATATTTGTACCTTTTACATTTTTATTAAATGTAACATACTTTAGTTTTGGATTTAATTTATAATTATTGATTGAAGAAACTATATTTTCATCTCTTGCATAAATTAAAACTTCATTTTCACTTAAAGTTTTAGCTAGAGCACTTCCCCATACTCCTCCTCCAATAATACCTATCAATTTTTTGCTCATCTTATTTTTAAAATTCTAAAGGCTCTATATCATATAATTTGTTTATTTATTTAAGGTTAGTATAATAAAAATTCATTTAATTTTATGTATAATTAGCTGAAATAGTTGATTTTTTTATTAATTTCTTAAAAAATAATAGGAATATAAATCAGAGTATTGTTTTATTATATATATTAATATAATTGAAACTTAAATTTCTTGGAGGAAAAAATATGAAAAAATTATTTATTTCTGCTCTTGTAGGTATGTCTTTTTTTTCTACAGCCGCACTAGCAGAAGTTAAGGTAGGGATTATTTTAGGTTTTACGGGACCTATTGAAACTCTTACTCCAGCTATGAGAGACTCAGCTAAACTAGCTTTTGCTGAAGCGTCTAACTCAGGTGCATTACTTGGTGGTGAAACTATTACACCTTTAATTGGTGATTCAACTTGTGTTGACTCTGATGCTGCCGTTGCAGCTGCTGAGCTTATAGTTAATGATGGCGCTGTAGCTATTATGGGTGCTGACTGTTCAGGTGTTACTGGAGCAATAACTACAAATGTAGCTGTTCCAAATGGTATCCCAATGATTTCACCTTCAGCAACTTCACCTGGATTAACAACTATTGCAGATGATGGGCTGTTTTTCCGAACAGCACCTTCTGATGCTAAAGGTGGTCAAATTCTTGCACAAGTTGCTCTTGATAGAGGTCTTGCTAGTGTTGCGATAACTTATACAAACAATGACTATGGAAAAGGTCTAGCTGATGTTTTTGAAAAATCATTTACATCTGGTGGAGGAACAGTAACTGCTGTTGCATCACATGAAGATGGAAAGGCTGATTATTCTTCTGAAGTTGGTGTTCTTGGTTCAGCTGGTGGAGATGCCTTAGTTGTCATCGGTTACTTAGATCAAGGTGGTAAAGGAATGATTGAAGCTGCTCTTGACTCAGGATCTTTTGATCTTTTTGTAATGTCTGATGGTATGATAGGTCAATCAATTGTAGATGCAATTGGATCTGATCTAAATGGTTCATTTGGTACTTTACCAGGAACTGTTTCTGATGGAGCTAAAAAATTTGCATCAATTGCTGGTGATATAGATCCGTCTGCTCCTTATGCAGGTGAATCTTATGATGCTGCTGCCTTAATAGCACTTGCTATGCAAGCAGGTGGTTCAGCTGATAAACTTTCAATTGTTTCAAATATTAAAAAGGTTGCCAATGCTCCTGGTACTAAAATATTCCCAGGTGAACTAGCTAAAGGTTTAGAAGTTTTAGCTAACGGAGGTGACGTTGATTACCAAGGAGCTACAGATGTTGAACTTAGCACTTTTGGTGATGCTGCAGGTTCTTTTAAAGAAATGGAAGTAACAGGCGGTAAATTTGATTTAGTTAAAGTTCGTCAATAAAAAAATAAATTTTTATATAAACTCCAGCTTATTAGCTGGAGTTTTTTTTATGAATGCCTCACTTTTTCAGGTAAAACACCTTTAGGACGATATCTCAGAACTAGTAAGAGAACCACTCCCATAATTAAAAATCGAAAATAAGGAACACTATCAACTAAATGAAGTTTGAAACTATTATTTTCATCTAAACCAGAAGTAAATATTTCTATTAAATATAGAGATACAGGAGCTGCCTCAATCCAAGTAAACCAAACTATAAAACCCCCAAGTATAGAACCTAGATTGTTGCCACTTCCACCAACTATAACCATAACCCAAATGAGAAAAGTATATCTCAATGGAAGATAGCTTGAAGGGGTAAATAAACCATTTTGAGTAACCATCATTGCTCCTGCTATTCCTACAACAGCTGAACCAATTACAAAAACTTGGAGATGTCTTTTAACAACATTTTTTCCCATAGCATTTGCAGAAATTTCATTATCTCTTATTGCTCTCATCATCCTACCCCAAGGAGAAAATTGAGCTTTGTTGGCCAAATACAAAATAAATAATAAAACAATAGTAAACAATATCAGATAAGATATTTTTACAAATATAGTAGAACCTTCAATAACTAGTTGATCCAAAACTTTTTGTCTTTCTAATACTTCGCTAATTTTTGATAGCTTTGCGGAGTGTAAATATGAAATAAAAGATATAAACCATTCACTTGCTTGAAGATCTATTTCATATGGAACCGGTCTTTTTAATCCAATAACATTTTTTACACCTCTTGAAAGCCAATCTTCATGTTTTAAAACAGCTATTATAACTTCAGATATACCTAAAGTGGCTATAGCAAGATAATCAGAACGTAATCCTAGAGCTATTTTACCTATTATAAAAGCAACTCCAGCTGCAAATAATCCTCCAACAATCCAAGAAAATAATATGGGAAGTCCTAAGCCACCTAAAAAACCAGATATTGCGGGATTTACATCTTCAATAGCTAAGACTGAAGGACGATAAAAATAATTAATTAATACTAAACCTACAATTATTGCTAAGGATATTATCAAATATTTGTATTTATTATTTTTATAAATACGATTAAGAAAAAAAACTATAACAACTGTTAAAATTAATAAAAATAAACTTATTATCATCCCAAAGCCACCAACTCTCCATGCTTCATGAACAGGAGAATAAGAAACTAAAACAGTTGCGAGGCCGCCTAAACCAGTAAAACCCATTATTCCAACATTAAATATTCCAGCATATCCCCATTGAATATTTATTCCCATAGACATAATCGCAGAGATAATACACATATTTAATATTGTAATACTCATCGACCATGATTGAATAAATCCAACTAATAAGAATAGAGTAATCATTATAAATAAAGATAACAGTTCACTAATATTTTTATTTATCATAATGTTCTACCTTTAAATATTCCTGAAGGACGGACCAAAAGAACAATTACTAAAATAGAATATGAAACAGCAAATTTATAATCTGTTGAAAGTAATTGAACTAATCCAGAAGGTTCTAAACTAGAGGGCAGAAGATAAATAAAAAATTTCTTATATGCATAAGTAATCATAATTTCTGAAAATGCAATTACATAACCTCCTACTACTGCCCCAACTGGACTTCCAATTCCTCCTACAATCGCAGATGCAAATATAGGTAAAACTAAATTAAGATAAGTAAAAGGTTTAAAACTTTTATCTAATCCATATAAAGTGCCTGCAACAGATGCTAGAGTCCCTACAACAATCCAAGTTATAAAAACAACTCTATCTGGATTAATGCCTGATAATAAAGCAAGATCTTCGTTATCTGAAAATGCCCTCATAGACTTTCCTGTCCTGGTTTTTTGCAAAAACCAAAACAATAATGAAACTAAAATTACTGTTACTAGTATTGTTATCACCTGTGTAGATTTAAGAGCTAATCCTTCATTTAAACCTGTAATTTCTTTGAATTTTTTAGCTTTAATAATAAATTTTTGACCATCAAAAAATTTTCTATCAGCAGGACCAATGACAACTCTTACAATAGCTTGTATTATAAACATAACTCCTAGAGAAACCATTGCTAAAGTTACAGGAGAACTTTTTTTTATTCTGTAATATCTAAATACAAATCTGTCTGTTATTAGACAAAAAAATACACAAATTATAATCGAAAAAGGTAAGGCTAATAATGCTGTAGGTAAAATACCAAAATTAATACCATAAGATTGAAAAAGCCAAGTAAATAGTATTGCAAACATTGCACCAAATGACATTAAATCTCCATGAGCATAATTTGCAAAACGCAAAATTGCATATATAAAAGAAACTCCAAGGGCTCCAAGTGCTAACTGTGAACCATAAGAAAAAGCAGGAACAACTATAAAGTTTAATAATAAAATAATTGCATTTAAGAAATCAGTCATAACATTAGCCCCCAAGAAAAGATTTTCTTACATCTGGATTATTCAATAGATCTGCCCCTTTTCCTTCTATCCTATTTTCACCATTCACCAATACATATCCTCGATCAGCTATACCTAATGCTTGTTTAGCATTCTGTTCAACCATTAATATTCCAACACCCGTTTTTCCAACTTCGATTATTCTTGAAAATAAATCATCCATTACAATAGGTGATACACCCGCAGTTGGCTCATCTAACATAAGTATATTGGGTTGTGTCATTAAGGCACGACCAAAAGCAACTTGCTGTCTTTGTCCGCCTGAAAGCTCACCTACATTTTGATTTTTTTTCTCATATAATACAGGGAATAGATCATAAATTTCTTTGATTGTTTTATAAATATTATCATTTCTTAAAAAAGCTCCCATTTCTAGATTTTCTTCTACAGTCATTCCTGAAAAAACATTTCTTGTTTGAGGAACAAAAGCTATCCCTAATTTTACTCTTTCTTGAGGTAACATTTTAGTTATTTCTTGATTTTTATATAAAATAGATCCACTTTTTAATTTTAACATACCTAACATAGCTTTCATTGCTGTAGATTTTCCAGCTCCATTTGGCCCAATAACAACTACTATTTCTCCTTGTGTTACTTCTATATTACATTTCTTAATTATATCAGCACCTCCATATCCAGCAGTCATATTTTTCCCACTAAAAGAATTCATAATTTTTCTTTATTCTTGATACCTTTTCCAAGATAGGCTTCAATAACACTATTATTAGATTTAACTTCATTGAAATTACCCTGGAATAAAAGACTTCCTTCCGCCATCACTATTACAGGCTCACATAATTTTTCTATTAATTCCATATCATGTTCAATTACAAAAAAAGTATAGTTTTTTTCTTTGTTTAGTCTTATTATTGCTTCACTTATATCATTTAATAAAGTTCTATTTACACCAGCGCCAACTTCATCAAGTAAAACTATTTTTGCATCAACCATCATGGTTCTACCTAATTCAAGTAATTTCTTTTGACCTCCAGACAAATTTCCAGCAATTTCTTGAGTTAAATGTGAAAGATTTAAAAACTTTATAACCTCTATAGCTTTAGCTCGTATTTCTTCTTCCTGTTTTTTTACTATATTACTATTAATCCAATTATATATAATTTTTTCACCATATTGACTACCTGGGACCATCATTAAATTTTCTAAGACAGTAAGTGTTGAGAATTCATGTGCTATTTGAAAAGTTCTAAGAACCCCTTTTGAAAATAATTCATGAGCTTCTAAGTTAGTAATATTTTCATTGGATAGTTCAACTTTTCCTGAGGAAGATTTTATGTTTCCTGCAATTATGTTGAATAGAGTAGTTTTTCCTGCTCCATTAGGGCCAATTAATCCAGTTATAGAACCCTTTTCAACTTTTAGTGAAACATTATTAACTGCATGAATTCCTCCAAAAAATTTATCTATATTTTTTACTTCAAGCATTAAATTATTATAATTTTTTTTGATTACTATTGATTCCAATATTCATTAAAATTCCAAAACAAGTCATAATAGAAAGCATTACTGTCCCTCCGTGAGATATCAAAGGAATAGGAACACCAACTACAGGTATTAATCCTGTTACCATAAATGTATTTAATAAAACATACAAAAATAAATTAATACTTATCCCAATACTTACAATTCTACCAAAAATGTTGTTTGATATAACGCTAATATAAAAACATATAAAAATTATTATTAAAAACAATATAAGAATAAAAATAAGGCCCAAGAATCCAAATTCTTCACCTATTAATGTAAAAATGAAATCAGTTTGTTTCTCTGGCAAATAATCTAAATAGGATTGAGTACCTTGTAAAAAACCTTTTCCAAAAATGCCGCCTGATCCCAAAGCTATTTTTGATTGGATTATTTGATATCCTGAGCCTAAAGGATCTAATTCAGGGTTAAAAAAAGAAAATAATCTTTTTTGTTGGTAAGGCTTTAAGAAATTCCAAACAAAAGGTGCTATAAAAATTAAAGAAAGTGATCCTAAAATAAATTTCCATAATTTTACTCCTGCAGAAAACATAATAGCGACACCTAAAACAACTATCATTAAAGAAGTTCCTAAATCAGGTTGCAAAATTATTAATGTAAAAGGTAAAAATATAATTAATAATGGTAAAAACAGATTACTGATTTTACCTATTCTATCATACCTTAAATCATGATAATATTTTCCCAAAGCTAAAATTATTCCTATTTTAATTAATTCTGAAGGTTGTATACTAATTCCAAGTAAATATACCCATCTTTTTGCTCCATAGCCCAAAGTGCCAAATATTTGAACAATCAATAATAAGGATAAACATATTATAAAAAATAAATAAGCATATTTATAAATAAATTTTAAATTTATTAATGAAATAAATATTAATAATAATGAAGATAAAAAGAAACGAATTATGTGTTTCTTAGCCCAAGGATCCAAACTCCCATGAGCAGCTGAATATAAAGCAAAAAAACCAATTAAACCTATAATGATTATAGTAATAAACAATAAAAAATTAAATTTATAAAATTTATTCATTATGTAATCAAATTAAGACTTTGAAGAAAATTAAAAATATTTTTTGCAATTGGTGCAGCTGTTGATGAACCTGAGCCACCATGTTCAACTATAATAGATAAAGCGTACTTTGGATTTTTAGATGGTGCAAATCCAATAAACAAAGCATGATCTTTATTTTTCCATTCTTTTTCTTTTTTTCTAAAATCATCACTTTCCCTTTCCTCTAATGATATTGTTTTTACCTGAGAAGTTCCAGTTTTACCTGAGAAGGTTATTATATTACTTTTTGATTTGAATGCTGTACCTTTGTATTCATTTACAACTTTGAACATAGAATTTTTAATAAAATTAAAATGTTCTTTTTTTATATTCATTTGCTCAAAGTTAATTGACTCATTTTGCAGTTGTATAGAAGGTTTTATGATTAAACCATCACTTGCAAATCTTGCTGTCATTACCGCTAATTGTAAAGGTGTAGTTAAAATATATCCCTGACCTATAGCTGTGATCAATGTTTCACCAGCATACCAGTTTTCATTTAAATTATCTTTTTTCCACTTTATTGATGGATTAATACCATTTTTTTCATTTATTAGATTAACTCCTGTTTTTTCGCCAATGCCAAATTGTTTTGCGAATTGAGAAATATAATCTATACCAATTTTCTTAGCTAATTCATAAAAATATACATCGCAAGACTCTTTAATTGCTGAATCTAAATTCATATTTTGATGACCTTTAGTTTTCCAACAATGATAAATCCTATCTCCAAATTCAATTTTGCCTTCACAATTAACAAGATCTTTTTCGTTAATTACTCCTTTAGATAAGGCAGCAAGAGCTACAATAATTTTAAATGTCGAACCAGGGGAATATAAACCCTGAATACATCTGTTATTAAGAGGTGATAGAGGATTATTTAAAAGAGAATTCCAATATTCAAGATTGGGTTTTTTAATAACTAAATTAGGATCATAATCAGGAATTGAAACCATTGAAATTATTTCTCCAGTATCTATTTTAATTAAAACTGCTGATGCAGCTTTTTGATTATTTATCTGGCCATGAACGTATTTCTGAACCCTTGAATCAATTGACATTTTAATGTCAGAACCTTTAATACTATCATTTTTTGAAATTTCTCTTACCTCTCTCCCAAATGCGTTAACTTCAATCTCTCTTTTTCCAGCTTTACCTATAAGTTTTTCATTAAAAGATTTTTCTATACCTGTTCTTCCAATTTCAAGGGTAGGCATTCCTGTAATATAAGGCAAAGACAAATCTTGTTCAGAAGGTTTGTTTATATATCCAATTATGTGACTAAAATAATTATTATAAACATAATCTCTCAAAGGAACGTTTTGCAAATGCAATCCAGGGAAATTATTTTTATTAGCTTCTATAATCTCTAAGTCATCCCAATAAATATTTTTTAAAATTTTTACACGATCAAATTTTTTGGATTTCTTTACTAATTCTATTACTTTTCTTTTTTTTTTAAATTCAATTTTAATGTATTTATTTAGTTCATCTAATGTTGCTTCAACACTTTTTGTTTGTTCAGGTATAATATATAGATCATAGGTTTTAATATTTTTAGCAATTAAAACATTATTTCTATCAAAAATTTTACCTCTTAAAGGATATATTATCTCAAAATTAATTTGATTATTTTTTGACAAAGTTTTATATTTTTGTGAATCTATAATTTGAATTTTAAATAATCTCCAACCAACTAATGAAAATAATCCTAATTTAATTGATAAAATAAAAAGGGATCTTCTATTTATTATTTTGTTTTGATCTTTAATTTCTTTAAAAAACATTAGTTTATTTTGTCAATTTTATTAAATAAATAATTTACTGGAAATATGAAAATAAATAGGATTAAAATAGATTTATAAAAAAATATAAAGTTGAATTCTAAATTAAATAATAGTTTATAAAATATCATTTCAACAAATAAAACACTTAAAAGAATTATAAATACTAATATTAATACCTTAAAAGGAGAAAAAGTAGCAAAAAATTTTTTTATGTAGTTCACAAAAGGAATTAAGAGCATAAAAGATATTAAATGAGGGCCTATTTCATTTGAAATATAAATATCAAAAATTATTCCTATAAAAAAAAAGAGGAGATATAATGAAAAATGAAAATAGTAAATTAATATATAAATCATTAAAAGATGAATAAAAATATATAAAGTTAAACTTAAATTTGGAAAATTAGGTTCAAAGTTTAAATATACAGAAATTGATATTAATAAGATTAATAAATAAACATTAAAAGGTTTTATAAGCCTTTTTCTAAACATTATTTATTTGTTATTTATAATTTGAACAAATTCAATATTATTAATGTCAACAAAAGGCAGTAATTTTATTTTGTCTGTAGATATTTCTACTACTTTTCCGACCAAAATATTTTTTGGGTATGCACCAGCATTTCCACTAGTTATCAATATTTCACCAATTTTTGGCATTTTTTTTCCTTTAACAAATTTACTAATTAAATAATTACTATTATTTGATCCCGCAAAGATAGCAAAAAAACTTCCATCTATATTTCTTACAGGAACTGATAAATTTTTATTGTTCAATAATAAAATTTTAGATGAATTATTCCCAACTTCAATAACTTTTCCTATTAAGCCTCTTTCATTAATAGCTATATGATTATTTTGAATTTGATCTTTTATACCTGCATTAACAAGAATAGTTTTTGAATATAAATTTGGTTGAAATGATAATATTGATGCAGTTTTAATAATTTTAATATCAGATGTAGTGGAGTTTAATAGTTTTTTTAAAGCAGAATTTTCAACATTCCATTTTATTGCCAGTTTTTGCCATTTTTTTAAACGAATAATCTCTTCTTTTAAAATTAAATTTTCTTTTTCTAACAAATTCATATTTTGATAATGAGTTATTGTTTTTAAAGTTAAATTTACTGGATAAGATATTACTTTGGTAATAGGATGTATATAATCTAAAGTAGATGATTTGATTTTAGAAGCAATAATATAATCTGTTTTATTAAAAAAAATTAAAATAAAAGTTATTACAAATAAAAATGGAATGGAAATATTTTTTATATTTTTAGTTTTTACAAATAATCTACTTCTATTTTTAAATATCATTTATTTAATCACTATAGAAGACATCACTTAATTTGGATTTTTCTTCTAATGCTTTCCCAGTGCCCATTACGACACAAAAAAGAGGGTCCTCAGCTATAGAAATTGGTAAACTTGTTGCTCTTCTTAAAACTGTGTCTAAATTAAACAACAAAGAACCTCCCCCGGTTAACATAATTCCTCTTTCAACAATATCAGCTGATAGTTCTGGAGGTGTTTTTTCTAGTGCTTTTTTTATAGTATCTATTATCACAGCGACTGGTTCAGCGATTGCTTCAGCTATTTGTCTTTGACTAATTGTTATTTCCTTTGGAAGACCAGTGATTAAATCTCTACCTTTAACCGACATTTTTTCACCTTCTCCATCATCAGGAGGACATGCTGAGCCTATTTCTTTTTTCATTCTTTCAGCAGTTGATTCTCCAACTGCAAGTTTATGGGTGCCTCTCATGTATTCTTGAATAGATTCATCAAATTTGTCTCCAGCTGTTTTAACAGAAGTTGACAAAACAACTCCTCCCAAGGATAAAACAGCCACTTCAGTTGTTCCTCCACCTATATCCACAATCATTGAACCAGTAGCATCAGCAACAGGCAATCCAGCTCCAATAGCGGCTGCTACAGGTTCTTCAACTAAATATGTTTTTCTAGCACCGGCTGCATCAGCAGATTCTCTAATTGCTCTTCTTTCAACATTTGTGGCTCCTGAAGGAACACATATTACTATTTGGGGATTAGTAATTGTTCTACCTTTATGAACTTTTTGAATAAAATGCTTTATCATTTGTTCGGCAACTTCAAAGTCTGCAATCACTCCATCTTTCATAGGTCTAATAGCTTCAATTTTTCCAGGAGTTCTTCCCAACATTCTTTTTGCTTCATCCCCTACTGCTAATACTTGTGTTTTGCCATCTACTTCTATTTTTGCAACTACTGATGGCTCATTTAATACAATGCCCTCTCCTTTAACATAGACTAAAGTATTTGCAGTGCCTAAATCAATGGCCATATCTTTAGAAAAAAAACCGAAAAACTTATCAACTATCATTTTAATTATTACACTCCTTTAACTTTTACTTCAGATATTTTATCTGGAGCAGACTTAGTTCTTTTAATTAGTAATTTATTTAGAGCATTAATATATGCTCGAGCAGATGCAACAATAATATCAGGATCAGAACCTTTTGCTTGAGAAGTAATTTCATTTTCTTCTAGACGAACAGTAACCTCACCCTGAGCATCAGTTCCAGCCGTTATAGCATGAACTTGGTAAAGTTTAAGTTTTGCATTTACATCAGTAATTTCTTTAATAGAATTAAATGTAGCATCAACTGGACCATTTCCACTTGCTACAGAATTTTTTTTATTACCATCAATTTCTAAGATTAAATCAGCTTCATGTTTTTGAAATGAACCAGCATTTACTTTTAGCGATACAAATTTTATATAATCATCAATTCTAGTAGTTTGATCTCCTACTAAAGCAATAATGTCTTCGTCAAATATTTCCTTTTTTTTATCAGCTAAGTCTTTAAAGCGTCCAAATACCTCCATCAAAGCATTATCCCCTAATTCATATCCTAATTCATTAAGTTTTTTATTAAAAGCATTTTTTCCAGAATGTTTGCCAAGAACTAAAGAGGATTGAGTTAATCCAATTGATTCTGGAGTCATGATTTCATAAGTTCCAGAATGCTTTAACATTCCATCTTGATGAATTCCTGCTTCATGAGCAAAAGCATTTGCACCAACTATTGCTTTATTTGGCTGAACAGAAAAACCAGTTATTGAGGAAACTAATCGAGAAGCTCTAGTAATAGATTCAGTTTTTATATCAGTGTAAAAAGGCATTAAATCCTTTTTAACTTTTAGCGCCATTACTATTTCTTCTAAAGCGGCATTTCCTGCTCTTTCCCCTAAACCATTTATTGTACATTCAACTTGCCTTGCTCCTTCTTGAATGGCTGATATGCTATTAGCAACAGCCAAACCTAAATCATTGTGAGTATGAGTAGAAAGTATTGCTTTATCAATATTTGGAACATTGTTTTTTATTTGTTTAAAAATATTCCCAAATTCATTAGGTAATGTATATCCAACTGTATCAGGTACATTAATAGTAGATGCTCCACATGATATTGCTAAATCTATACATTTAAAAAGAAATTCTATTTCTGATCTTCCAGCATCTTCACAACTCCATTCAACATTTGGACAAAGATTTCTTGCATGTGAAACTGTAACTTTAATAGCTTCTAAAACCTCAGAAGGGGTTTTCTTTAATTTATATTTCATATGCAAAGGACTAGTGGCAATAAACGTATGAATCTTAGGGGAATTGGCATGCTTTACCGCTTCCCAAGCAGTATCAATATCCTCTAATTTTGCTCTAGCTAAACCTGCTATAGTAGAATTTTTGATTTTTTTACTAATTTCTGAAACCGATTCAAAATCACCTTTAGATGCAATAGGAAATCCTGCTTCAATAATATCAACTTTCATATCTTCAAGAATTTCTGCAATTTGAATTTTTTCTTCTAAATTCATTGACGCTCCAGGAGATTGTTCGCCGTCTCTCAATGTAGTATCGAAAATGTAAATTTTTTCTGCCATATTCAATTTTTAGATTTATCTACCATTTTTCTTTCAGCAATCCATGGCATTAAGGTTCTTAACTTCTCACCCACTTTTTCTATTTTATGTTCAGCATGTTTCTTTCTCAACATTTTAAAATTAGTCTGTCCGCTTTTATTTTCATTCATCCATTCTTTTGCAAATTGACCAGATTGTATTTCAGAAAGAATTTTTTTCATTTCTTTTCTAGTTTCATCTGTAATCAATCTTGGACCTCTTGAATAATCACCATATTCAGCTGTATTAGAAATAGAATATCTCATATTTGCCATCCCACCTTCATATAACAAATCTACTATTAATTTTACTTCATGTAAGCATTCAAAATATGCCATTTCAGGAGAATATCCAGCATCTACCAAAGTTTCATAACCTGCTATAATTAGATGAGTTAGTCCCCCACATAAAACTGACTGTTCGCCAAATAAATCTGTTTCGCATTCTTCTTTAAAGGTAGTTTCAATAATACCTGCTTTGCCTCCTCCAATTGCAGAAGCATATGCAATAGCTACTTCAAGGGCATTTCCAGAAAAATTTTTATCTATAGCAACTAAACAAGGAACACCTGCCCCTCTTTGATATTCTGCTCTAACTGTGTGCCCAGGACCTTTTGGAGCTATCATTATTACATCAATTGTCTCCTTTGGCTTAATTAATCCAAAATGAATATTTAACCCATGAGCAAAAGCTATTGATGAACCATCTCTTATATTGCTAACAATTTCATTTTCATAAATACTTGATTGTAATTCGTCAGGCGTTAAAATCATAATTATATCTGCCCACTTTGATGCTTCAGATGGTGTCATTACTCTAAACCCAGCATTTTCAGCCTTAGGTCTGCTGTCAGATCCCTCCCTTAAAGAAACAACTACTTCTTTAATACCAGTGTCTCTTAAATTCATTGCATGAGCATGGCCCTGACTTCCATATCCTAAAATGGCAATTTTTTTATCTTTTATAATATTGATATCTGCATCCCTGTCATAATATACTCTCATAAAACCTCACTCTCTCAATAATGAAGAAATAGCTATAGGACCACTCCTTACTATTTCAATTTTACATATCTTTTCAATATCACTAATAAATGAATCTATTCTTTCAGACGTTCCTGCTATTTCAAAAATAGTAGTATTATTTTCATTTTCAATTTTTCTTGCTCTATAAATATCACATATTTTATATGATTCTTTTTTGTTATTTTCTTCTAAATATAAATATACTAAAGCAACTTCGGCTTCGACAGCACTTTCTTGATCTTGGAAATCATTTACACTATGAACGGGAACAATCGTATTTAATTGCTTGCGAATAAGATCTACTACCTCATCCGTTCCGTGAGTTACTATAGTTATACAAGATAAGTGATCATTAGTTACAACTTCAGCAACATTTAGACTATCTATGTTGTAACCTCTTCCAGAAAACATACCAACAACTCTTGCCAAAACTCCTGGCTCGTTATCAACCAAAACAGTAATTAAATGTCTTTTAGAAGGTTTGTCAGTTGTTTGTGAGCTATATACAGATTTGTTCATTATACTAAAATTTTTCCTTTTTCTTTTGATTTTGAGTCCTGTTTCATTTTATTGTTTAAAACCATTTCGTTATGAGCTGAACCACTTTGGATCATAGGAAAGCAGTTTTCTTCTTTATCAACCCAGATATCAGCAATAACAGGTTTATCACTATTTATCATTTCTTTTATAACATTATCTAATTCTTCAGGTTTTTTAGCCCTTAAACCTATTCCCTTAAAACTTTCAGCTAATTTAACAAAATCCGGTAAACTATCCATATAACTCTCAGAATAACGTCCACCATGAAGTAATTCCTGCCACTGCCTTACCATCCCCATATATTCATTATTTAAAATGAATATTTTTATAGGAAGTCTATATTGAACTGCTGTACTCATTTCTTGAATATTCATTAAAATTGAACCATCTCCAGCTATATCTATTACCAAAGCCTCTGGATTGGCAATTTGTGCTCCAATAGCTGCAGGCATTCCAAAACCCATTGTCCCCAAACCACCTGATGTAATCCATCTATTAGGTTTTTCAAATTTATAATATTGCGCTGCCCACATTTGATGCTGACCTACTTCAGTTGTAATAAAGGTGTCTTTGTTTTTAGTTTGTTCGAATAATTTTTTAATTGCTAATTGTGGCTTAATTATATCACTATTATTTTCAAAAGATAAACAATCTATTTTTTTCCATTTATTAATTTTTTCCCACCAAGAATTGGAATATGATTTATCTATAGAATAATTATTTTTTTTCCAAGAGCTTATTAATTTAGTGACTATCTGTTTAACATCCCCTACAATTGGTATATCAACTTTTACATTTTTATTTATATTGCTAGCTTCAATATCAATATGTATTTTTTTTGAGTTAGGGGAAAAAGCGTCTAATCTTCCAGTAACCCTATCATCAAACCTTGCTCCTATATTTATCATTACATCACATTCATGCATAGCTAAATTAGCTTCATACATTCCGTGCATTCCAAGCATTCCAAGTGACTGACTATTAGAGGCTGCACACACACCTAGACCCATTAAAGTCATCGTTGCAGGAGCTCCTGTTAATTTTACAAATTCTCTTACTAAATCTGAAGCATCATTCCCTGAATTAATACAGCCTCCTCCAATATAAAAAATTGGTTTTCGTGATTCTGAAATTAATTTAGTAGCTTCTTCAACTTTATTATCATTGTTAATTATTTTTGGTTGAAATAATCTATGGTTTTGAATTGTTATAGTTTCAGGCTTTTTATAATGACCCAAAGCAAATTGAACATCTTTTGGTATATCAATTAGAACAGGGCCAGGCTTTCCATTTTTTGCTATTTTAAATGCTTCATGAAAAACTTCTGATAACTGATTAACATCTTTTACTAAATAATTATGTTTTGTACATGGCCTTGTTATTCCTGTTGTATCACATTCTTGAAATGCATCACTTCCAATCAAATGTTGTGGTACTTGTCCCGTAATACAAACTATAGGAACACTGTCCATAATTGCATCTGTTAATCCAGTTACGATGTTAGTTGCTCCAGGCCCAGATGTAACTAAAACAACACCTATTTTTGAAGAAGATTTTGCGTATCCTTCTGCTGCATGAATAGCTCCAGCTTCTTGTCTTACTAAAAAGTGCTTGATTGAATTTTGTTTAAATAAACTATCATATATTGGAAGAACTGCTCCCCCAGGATAACCAAATACTGTATCAACACCCTGATCAATCAGTGATTTTATGACAATTTCAGATCCAGATAGTTTTTCCATGATATATTTCACCTCATAGGCTGTGGATAAAATAAAATCAATAAATTATTAGCATTTATGCTAATTTTAATGCTTTAAGGTCAATATTTTTAGGAAAATCACTAAAGATTGAAATATTTTCTAATTTTGAAGAATTCCACCATGAAATCTGACGTTTGGCATAATTTCTAGTAATTTGTTGAGATTTCTTTATGCATTCATCTAAAGTAATCTCGTTATTTAAAAATTTCCCTATCTCTTTTACACCATGGGCTTTCATTGCTGGTAATGATTTATCCAAATTTAAATCTAATAGTTTTTTAACTTCATTTAAACCACCAGATTTAATCATTGTACTAAAGCGATTATTTATCTTTTCATAAATTTTTTTTCTATCAGGTAAAAACAAAAAAATTTGATAAGATATATTCTTTAAAAAAAGTTTATGACTTTCGTTTTGCCATTCACTTAAGGTTCTCCCTGTTGCTTTGTATACTTCCCATATTCTTTTGAGTCTTTGAACATCATTTGTATTAATTTTTAAACAGGATTTTTTATCAATTTTTAAAACATTATAGTAAAATTTTTTAAATCCAATTTTATTAAGAATATTTTCTGATTCTTTTTTATAAATTTCATCTATTGATGGAATATTTGAAATTCCTTTAATCAAAGATTCTATATACATTCCAGTTCCACCAACTAAAATTGACTGTTTTTTTTTCTTATTATTTTCACTAATAATATTTTTAGCCTCTTGACACCATTGTGCAACGTTATATCTTTTTTTTGCTGAAATATGACCATATAAATGATGTTTAATTTTTTTTTGATTATTAATTAATGGCCTATCAGTTAAGATTTTTAGTTCCGAATAAACCTGCATGCTATCAGCATTAATTATTTCTCCTTTAGTCATTTTGGCAATTTCAATAGCAATGGATGATTTGCCAGAACAAGTTGGACCTGAAATTATAATCAAAGGTAAAGTCAAATTAGTCTTTAAATTTTATAGTTATCCATTCTGAATTGTTATTTCTTAAAATTTTTAACAACAAAGAGTTTCTGCCTGTATCTTTTATTGATTTTATTAAAGTAATGAATTGTTGAGTTGAGGTAACTTTTTCTCTATTTACTTCAGTTATAATATCACCTTTAAGTAATTTAGAATCCATATTAACTTTCGTAACTTCAACACCTGATTGATTTTTTATTTCTTTTATAGAAATGCCTAAACTTGCAACTTCTATATCTACACTTACAGATCTTTTTACGTAACTTTTTTCTGGAAGTTCGCCTAGTATAACCTCTATGTTAATAAATTTATTTTTTCTCCATATTTCTACGTTAGAAATGGATCCTATATCTGACTCAGCAACTAATCTTGGCAAATCAGACATTTTTTTTATTTTTTTGCCGTTAAATTTAACTATAATATCTCCTTCTTCGATGCCAGCTGCTTTAGCTGGACCATTTGGATTTAATCCAGAAACGAAAGCTCCTTCTGTAGAAGAGAGTCCTAAACTTTCAGATATTTCCTTCGAAACATCTGTAATTTCTACTCCTAAATATCCTCTTTTTGTTCTTCCAAATTCCTTTAGTTGCTCTATTATTTTTATTGCGCTATTTGAAGGAATTGCAAAACCTAATCCAATACTTCCTCCTGATTGTGAAATAATTGCAGTATTGATTCCTATAACTTCACCATTTATATTGAATAAAGGTCCTCCTGAATTACCTCTATTTATTGATGCATCTGTTTGAATAAATTTTACATATGGACCACTTCCAATATCTCTTGAAATTGCTGAAATTATACCTGCGGTAACTGTTCCTCCGAGACCCAAGGGATTTCCAATAGCAATTGACCAATCTCCTACTCTTGCTGAGTCAGAGTCTCCCCATCTAACATAACTCAATTTTTTACCATCAGGATTAAATTTCAAAACTGCCAAATCAGCTTTAGGATCGCGTCCAAGCAGCTCAGCTTTGAATTCTGTTTGATCAGACATTATAATAGTTATCTCATCTGCTCCTTCTATAACATGATTATTAGTAACTATAATTCCAGATTGATCTATTATAAAACCTGAGCCTAAGCCTGTCATAGGTCTTTGTGAAGGAGTATTTCTTTTCTCTTGATCAAAATATTCTTTAAAAAAATCTTCAAAAGGAGATCCTTCAGGGAATTGAGGAACGTTTTGATCTGGGGATTGATTAATAATAGTAGTAGTTGAGGCAATACTTACAACTGCTGGTATCAACCCTTCTACTAAATCTGCAAATGTTTCAGGTACGGGTTTAGCATTTAAAGAAAATGAAATAAAAGTTATTAATATTAAAATTTTTTTAAAAAACATATAAGATTAATAAAATTTAATTGTGAAATAAATGAGACTTGCACCAAAAACACAAGAAATTATAGAAATATTTCTAATTTTCTCTGCACTTGTATTTTCAATTAATCTAAAATAATTTTTTAAATTTTTAGCAAGAATAAAATACATTAAACCCTCAAAAAGAAACATAAAACCAAGACCAATGATAATATATTTTATCATTAGTTATTTTCTTTATTTATGTCTCCAAAAAATTTTTCGCAAACCTTTCCCGGAGCAATAACCATTGACATTTCAGTATCTCCAAAAGTATCTTTGCATGCTTGCATAGTTCTTAAAAAATTAAAAAAATCTGTATCTTTTCCGTACGCTTCTCCAAGAATAATATTTTTTTGAGCATCACCCTCTCCTCTTAAAATAGAAGAAATTCTCTCTGCCTCTGCTATAATCACAGTTTTTTGCCTATCTGCAGAAGCTCTTATTTCTTGTGATAGCTCTTCACCTTCAGCTCTTAGTAAACTAGCTTCTTTTTCTCTTTCTGATCTCATACGTTGATATACATTATTTGCTACTTGCTCAGTTAAATCTGTTCTACCTATTCTAACATCAACTATTTGTATTCCAAAATTAATTTCATTTGGTTTCACCTGAGATTCAATTTGTTTCATAATATTGTCTCTTTCAACACTTAAAAGAGAAGTAAGTGGATATTGAGCAATAACTCCTCTGACAGCTGCATTTAAGATTCTTCCAAAACGATCTGAAAATGTAGCTTCATTTCTAACTGTTTGAAAAAACTTTAAAGGATCAATAATCTTATATCTTGCAAAAGAATCTACTATAATTCTTTTTTGATCTGATAAAATCATCTCCTCAGGCTGAGGATCTAAATTTAACATTCTTCTATCTAAGAACATTGCATCTTGAATAAAAGGAATTTTAAATTTTAGACCTGGACTTGAAATAACCTGTCTAGGCTCACCAAATTGAAGAACTATTGCTTGTTTCGTTTCATTTACAACAAATAATGAACCAGTTATAGTTAAAAATACAATAAAAACTACAAGTGTTACAATTAAATTTCTTGCTGAAAATTTCATCAATTGTTTATCCCTTTTTTATTTAATTCATTTAGAGGTAAATAAGGAACTACTCCACCTTCCCCTGTGTCATCTAAAATTATTTTGTTTGGTCCTTCTAAAACCTCTCTGAGAGTTTCAAGATATATTCTTCTAATTGTAACATCTTTAGCGCTCATATAACTTTCATAGACATCAATAAAATTTTGAGCAACCCCTTCTGCTTGCTTAATTACTTGTTCTTTATAAGCAGTAGCTTCTTGAACTAAACGAGCAGCTTGACCTCTTGCATTTGGAACTATTTTATTCAAATATGAATTTGCTTCATTAACTAATCTTTCTTTATCTTGTCTAGCCCTTTGAACTTCATCGAAAGCATCTATAACAGACGCGGGTGGATCAACGCTTTGCAATTGAATAGACTGAACTAAAATTCCACTTTCATATTCATCCAAAATATCTTGTAGACTAGATCTAACAATTTGTTCAACTTCTTGCCTTCCTTCTGTTAATAAAAATTGTAAATCGCGTTGACCTACAATTTCTCTCATAACACTTTCAGCCATATCTTTTACTGTTAATTCTGGATTTCGAAGTCTAAAAAGAAATTTACCAGCATCTTTTATTTTATACAAAACTGTAAAGTGAACATCTGTTATATTTTGATCTCCACTCAACATTAAGCTTTCCTCAAGAACATTTCTTTCTGCATTTGTGTTTGAGCTAAAACCTAAATCTGAAGCTGTTCTAAAACCTACATTTATTTTTCTTATTACTTCTACTTTAGGTGTGATTACTTTACCTATAGGTGTAGGAGGAAAATAATGCAATCCGGGATCAGTAGTGCTTTGATTCCATCTTCCAAATAATAATTCTATTCCCTGTTCATCGGGTTCTACTCTATAAAAACCTGTCGCTAACCATATAAGAATGAAAACAATTATTAATAAAGAAAGGTTTCTTGGTTTCCAAAAATTAAATTTATCAAAACCTTGTTTGGCTTTTTGAAAAGCTTTTTCAAAATCTTTATTAGAAGGACCGCCAGAGCTTCCGCCCCATGGATTTTCATTCCCACCGTTTGATCCCCAAGGTCCCTGATTATTTTGATTCCAATTCATAGTTTATATTAATTTAAATAAGTATATATATATTAAATACAATATCATTAAAGATTAGGATTAATAAATATATTACTATTAAAATGAAAAAATCAAGTATACCCGAAGAAATAATTAATAAAATTAAGCAAATAATTGAGAATTTTGATGATCCTTTAACCAAAAAACCGCTTAAAATAGACGATCCCAATATAAATTTAGCCTTTAAAGATAATCATCTAAACATTTCATTTGAAATTGACCCTTCTAAAATAGATGCCTATCTTGAAATCAAAAAAAAACTAGAAGAAAATATAGCTAAAATAAAAGATATTTTGTCTGTAAACGTAATTTTGACATCTGAAAAAAAATCTCATCCTGAAAAAAAAGTGGCAAGATTTTTAGTAAATTCTAAAAATATTATTGCTATTGCAAGCGGAAAAGGAGGAGTTGGAAAATCTTCTTTTGCTACTAATTTAGCTTTAGCTCTAAAAGAATTAGGTAATCGAGTTGGTTTATTGGATGCAGATATCTATGGGCCAAGTATTCCGAGAATGATGGGAGTTTACGAAAAACCAGTTGCAAATGAAAATAAAAAATTAATTCCTTTAGAGAGATATGGGATAAAATGCATGTCAATAGGATTCCTGATAGATGTCGATACACCAGCTATATGGAGAGGTCCAATGGTAATTAAAGCACTTGATCAAATGTTTAATGGTGTTGAATGGGGTGTTTTAGACTATCTAATTATTGATCTTCCTCCTGGTACTGGAGATGCCCATCTATCACTTGCACAAGAATCAAAACTTACAGGAGCTATTATAATTTCAACTCCTCAAGAAGTAGCTTTAGCAGATGTAAAAAAAGGAATTAACATGTTTAAAAAGGTTAATGTTCCATTGATTGGCTTAGTTGAAAACATGAGTTATTTTTTATGTGAAAAATGTGATACACGTCACGAAATTTTTTCTAATGGAGGTGCTAGAAATCAAGCATTACAATCTAAAATACCTTTTTTAGGCGAATTACCAATAGATAAAAATTTAAGAATTAATTCGGATAATGGAACACCAATTGTTTTTTCTGATCCAAAAAGTGAAATAGCAAAAAAATATTTTGAAATAGCTAAAAAAATTTAGCTTTTAAACATTCATGCCTGCTTTTAGAATTGTATGATGATTATAATCATCCAACAAAAAATCACTGGCTTTATATTTAAAAAATTCTTTTGTTTTAAATTTTAGTTTGGGAAGAGCATAAGGTTTCCTGCCTAGTTGCTCTTTCACTTGAGGAAAGTGTTCATGATAAATATGATAATCTCCTAAAGTATGAACAAATTCATCTACTTCATAATCACATTCTCTTGCCAACATATGAGTAAGCAAGCTATAGCTTGATATATTAAAAGGAACTCCTAAAAACATATCACAAGATCTCTGATATAACTGACAGCTTAACTTATTATTTTGAACATAAAATTGTGAAAAAGCATGGCATGGAGGAAGAGACATCTTATCAATTCGACTAGGATTCCAAGCAGTTAAAATATGCCTTCTTTGATGAGGGAATTTTTTTAAACTTTTAATTAATTCATCAATCTGATCTATCCCATTAAAATTTCTCCACTGAACACCATATATTTCTCCAACATCACCCTCAAAATTAGCATGAGGTTTCCAATAGGAAGAATTAGCATTAAGAGTCCATATTGTTTTTTTTTCTTTTAATTCTTTTCTATCCTTTTCATATAATATTTCTGCAAGCCTTCTTTCATCATTAGATCCTTCAATAAACCAAAGCAATTCTGAAACTACTGCTTTCCATGCTAGCTTTTTAGTAGTTATTGCTGGAAATCCTTCTTTTAAATCAAAACGCATTTGATTTCCAAATAGTTTTCTTACTTTTCCAGAGCGACTATCTACATCTACACCTTCTTCATAACATTTATTTAAAATATCAAGATATTGTTTCATCTTTCCCAAATTTCAAAATGGCAAGTTTTATCACAATTTATTTTTTCTATTAATTGCATACTTTTATAAATATTATTTAAATCAAGATTTTTATCACAATTAAAATCTCCATAAATTCTAGTTAAATAAAATATTTCAATAAAATTAAAAAGTTGATTTATAATATTTGGACCACCAATTATCCATTTATAATAATCTTGATATTTTTCTGAAATTTTTTTTACACCTTCAATTATATTTTTATCAATATATTCATCAGCGCCTGGAAATTTACTTTTCTGATGAGAGCTAATTAATACATTTATTCTATTGGGAAGTGGTGAAGGCATAAAAGAATCTTCCCATGTCAATCTTCCCATAATAACAACATTTTTATTAGTATTCTTTTTAAACCATCGTAAATCATTTGAATTTTTTGGCCAAGGCATAATTCCATTTTTACTAACTCCGCCTTTATCATCGACTGCCATAATAGCTCTAAGTGAATTCTTACCTTTCATTATCTCATTTTATCTTGATTATATTGATTCAAAAACACATAAATTATTAAAAAAACAAAATATATGCTTCAAAAATAAAGAAAACTTTAAACACTTAAGATATTGGTTTATAATAAAATTGTTGGTTTACCAACTATGGTAATAAATGCTTATCATAATAGACTATACGGACCCGGGGGCAGTACCCGGCGGCTCCACCAAAAAAACCTTTTGGGGCTGAAATAGGATCGACGTTAGTTAAAAGGATTAAGACTTTACTCGGTATGGTACCACCGTTATCGGGCTAAATTATAAACGCTAACAATAATAAATTAGCACTCGCTGCCTAGTTTCTAGGATAGCGCGGTTTGGGGCACCGGGCAACAGAACGCCCCTTAACCAACGGAAACCGTTA